>NZ_BAABFV010000002.1:0-600000 GCF_039541235.1 Kangiella marina
TTTTTGCTTGGCGACCATAGAGAGTTGGAACCACCTGATCCCTTGCCGAACTCAGAAGTGAAACGACTCATCGCCGATGGTAGTGTGGGGCTTCCCCATGTGAGAGTAGGTCATCGCCAAGCGCTTAACGACGAAAGCCCTAGCAGTAATGCTGGGGCTTTTTTTATGCGTGGAACTTATTTGAAGTCGCTGCCATGTATAGACGATTGATAACATCGTCAAACGCTATATACTGCGCTGGCATTAACGACTTATTCGCCATATGTGACCGCAGGAAAACCTTTAGGTACCAGGCCCAGGGAGCGGCCCCTCGGCATACCCTAAAAGGTACGTGAGCGCTTAACAACGAAGCCCTAGAACAATACTGGTTTTTTTGCATGGGAGTTTATGTCTGTAGCAAAAGTTAATAAAAGTATGTTCAGGCTGAAGTAGCTCATAGTAATTTGGAATCATTGTATCGCGTGGTAAATAGGAAGGAGAGGCGATTGGATGCCTGACAGGATGGTATTTAGATGGAGATGTAACATTACCCTAGATGGTAGGGAGCCGACGGCTAGAAATTAAGATGGTTTGGTTGCTGACTGTTTCTGACCGCTAGACGTTATTTCAAGTAATAAAAAAGACCTCTGATGAGGCCTTTTTAGTAGAGTCATACTTTATTAAGACTTAGGCTTACGCTTTTTAGCTTTGGGCTTGCCCTTATCCTTTGACTTAGAGCTAGCTTTTCCTGAGCCCCCTTCTTGCTTACCAATCGGTGCTAGTTGCATGGGTTTACCGGCAACTCGGGCTTTAGCAAGAATTGATTGAACTTCTTTCGGCATACCCGCTGGAAGGTCGACCGTGGTGAATTCGTCAAACAAGTCGATACGACCGATGTATTCACTGTCTATGTCGGCTTCGTTAGCGATAGCACCAACGATACTGCCAACTTTTACGTCATGATTACGTCCAAGCTCGATACGATAACGTTCCATTTCCACATCGGGATGATCGGCTAATGGTTGCGCTTGTGCAGAGAAAGTATTTTCACGACGAGGGCGTTCTTTACGGTCGCGTTTGTTCTTGCGACGAGAATCTCGATCATCATCCCAATCGCGACTATCACGCTCGCGCCGTTCTTTTCGAGGCTTCTCTTTAAGTAATAGTTCGTCACCAGCTGCCATTTTAGCCAATGCAGCTGCTAGCTGTGGCCAATCCTGATCATTATTTTCCACATACTTGTTGATGATGTCCAAGTAAAAGTCTAGGTCACTTGTTGCTAGCGTATCGCTAATCTTTTGTACAAAGCGATCAACACGTTGCTCGTTGATATCGGCAACTGTCGGCAAATGCATTTCTTCGATCGGTTGATTAGTGGCGCGCTCGATTGCTTTCAGCATACGCTTTTCACGATGCGCGACAAATAAAATAGCATTACCTTCACGCCCTGCACGACCTGTTCTGCCGATACGGTGGACGTAGGATTCAGTGTCATAAGGAATGTCGTAGTTAATAACGTGACTGATACGCTCAACGTCCAAACCACGGGCGGCAACGTCTGTTGCTAATAATACGTCAATTTTGCCACTTTTCAGCTTATCAACAATTTTTTCACGAGTGTTTTGCTGAATGTCACCATTTAATGCATCAGCTCTAAAACCACGAGCATTTAATTTTTCAGCAAGCTCCATGGTCGCACTTTTGGTGCGGACGAAGATAATCATGCCGTCGAATTCTTCGGTTTCAAGAATTCGCGTCAGTGCATCCAATTTGTGTAAACCACTGACAAACCAGTAGCGTTGGCTGATGGTTTTAGCGGTTGAGGTTTTGGTCTCAATCTTTATGTGCTCAGGATCGTTCAAGTATTTTTGAGCAACTTTTTTGATTTGATTCGGCATGGTTGCAGAGAAAAGCGCAATCTGTCTCTGATCTGGGGTGTGTCCAAGGATCCACTCAACATCATCAATAAAGCCCATCCGAAGCATTTCGTCAGCTTCGTCTAAAACCAATGCTTTAAGGTTGTTGAGTTTTAGAGTACCACGGCGAATATGATCCATGACTCGGCCTGGTGTTCCGACTACCACCTGCGCGCCACGCTTCAACTGCTTTAGCTGAGTATCATAGCGTTGGCCGCCATAAATAGGCAAAATCGTGAAGCGTTCCATGTGCTTAGCATAAGTTTGGCACGCCTCGGCCACCTGCAAAGCAAGCTCACGAGTCGGAGCTAGCACCAAGACCTGTGTTGTTTTGTCGTCAGTATCTATTTGAGAAAGCAAAGGCAATGCAAAAGCAGCCGTTTTACCGGTACCCGTTTGGGCTTGGCCTATAATGTCGCGTCCGGTCAACAAAACAGGAATACTGGCTTGTTGGATCGGAGATGGTTGTTCGTAGCCTACTTCTTGAATAGCTTTCAATACAGCAGGGGCGAGTTCCAGCTCAGAGAAGCTGGTCGGAATATGTTTAGATGTCATCAGAAATACCTTAATAATGCATGATGAGCAGAATGCTCAACGAAGCGTCGGTCAACTGATAAAACCCAACTAAAACCACAACTCGTTGCACAGAATATAAGAAAGGAAGTGCGTGCGACCATTGCTTCGATTGGCGGCGATTATACAGGTAAATGCAGAAAAGCGTTAGTTTTATTAATAAGTTTTGTTAGGCAAGGCTAGGCTTTACGGGAAAATAATAAGAAAGAAAAGGCAGGGGCTAGCCTGCCTTTAAGCGTTACTGCTTGTAAACTTTGCCGTCTTTCATCACGAAAGTGACGTCTTGAAGTAGGGTAATATTATCAACTGGATTACCATCAACGGCGATAATATCAGCAAGGTTGCCTTTTTTGATCACGCCTATCGTATTGTTTTTTAACAAATTAGCCGTGGTTACTGTGGCGCTTTGAATCGCTTCCATCGCTGGCATACCAGCTTCTACCATATATTGGAATTCTTTTGCGTTATCGCCATGAGCAGACACACCGCTATCGGTTCCAAACGCTATTTTGACGCCATAATCATAAGCTTTAGCAAATGTTTGCTGAATTTTAGGGCCTACAGCGCGAGCTTTGGGACGGACAATCTCAGGAAAGAAACCATCAATCTCAGCTTTTTCGGCGACAAACTTACCGGCAATAATAGTCGGTACATAATAAGTACCTTTCTTTTTCATCGCCTTCATCACTTTGTCTGACATGTAAGTACCATGTTCGATACTGGTGATACCGGCGTTAACGGCCCTAAGCATACCTTCTTCACCATGAGCGTGCGCGGCAACATGCATGTTGTAATCATTAGCGGTTTCTACTACTGAGCGAAGCTCTTCTTCGGTGAACTGGGGGTTTTGTCCACTTTTAGCCAGGCTAAGTACGCCGCCGGTTGCTGTGATCTTAATAAAGTCAGCACCGTCTTTGTAACGTTGACGAACCGCTTTGCGAGCCCCTTCAACGCTGTTAACGACGCCTTCTTTAGGACCCGGATCACCCATTAAATCTGCATTGGTGCCATTGGTCGGATCGGCATGGCCACCTGTTGTGGCAAGAGACTTTCCGGCAGAGTAAATCCGTGGGCCATTAACAATGCCCTGATTAATCGCATTGCGCAAAGAAATCGTCACATTGTAGGAGTCGCCAGGGTTTCTAACGGTGGTAAAGCCTGCCATTAGAGTCTTCATACCAAAGTCTTGAGCTCTAAAGGCCAAGTCCGCCGGATTTAAGGTAAAGCCGTCAATGTAGGACTTTGGATTCATTTCACCGTCTAAGTGAACGTGCATATCCATCAAGCCAGGTAGGCATGTCTTATCACTTAAATCGATCAACTTAACGCCAGTTGGACGCTTAGTCTCAACTGCGCTTATGGTGTTACCCGTCACTTCAATAAAGCGCTGGTTGAGCATCTCGCCTTCCGCGGTATCGATCACATTACCGCAATGCAGCCAGGTGCTCGTCGTTTGGGCTGGAGCTGCGCTCAGTAAATGGGGCGCAGTGATTAAACTTAGGATTGCTACAAGCTTAAGTGATGAGGGTATGGTCATATCTACCTCGATTCATTGTTATCATAGATTGCTTAATCTAACGGTAAAGCGTGTCGGTAGCAAATCCAGAGTGATATTTTTTTAGAGGAGTCACTAGGCTAAAGCAAATAGTATTTCGAGAAGCTTCTGCTACAATGCCCAACAGTAATAATTGTTCTAGGATTTGGCCGTATGGCGCAATCATTAGCCGCGTTTAATACATTTGGTGTGGAAGCCACGTGTGACAATTTATTCCGCTTTACTTCTGAGCAAGAAATTCAGGATTGGTTAGCGGGAATGCCCATTCCCCCTAAAGAGTTCTTTGTGCTTGGCGGCGGCAGTAACCTGCTATTACTGGGGCATGTTCCGCTAACGTTTTTAAAGGCGGATATTCAAGGGGTCGATTATCAAGAGAGTGGCGATGAGGTACTAGTGACCGCAGGTGCAGGAGTGAACTGGCACGATTTGGTGCTGGATTCCATCGATAAGGGCTATGCTGGTTTGGAAAATTTATCTTTGATTCCCGGTAACGTTGGCGCCGCGCCGATACAGAATATTGGAGCTTATGGGGTTGAGCTGGAGCAGCTTTTTGTATCACTGAATGCGGTCGACTTATTCAGTGGTGAAAAGCGAGTTTTTGAGCATGAAGCGTGTGAGTTTGCTTATCGTGACAGCGTGTTTAAGCAACGCCATCGTGGGCAATACATGATTACGTCTGTTACCTTGAGGTTGAGGAAGAAACCAGAGTTAGTGCTTACTTATGGGCCGTTGTCCGCGTTAAAAGACCGTTGCGACGAGTTAACGCCGGCTGATGTCAGTAACGAAGTGATTCGGATCCGTCAAAGTAAGCTTCCTGATCCCCAAAAATTGGGTAATGCGGGTTCATTTTTTAAAAACCCCGTTATTAGTAAGAAAGCGTTTAAAAGGCTACAAACAAACTATCCTGAGGTTGTGGCTTACCCGGTGGACGATTCTCATATGAAACTTGCCGCCGGTTGGTTGATCGATCAGTGTGGACTCAAAGGTTATCGCCAAGGTGATGCTGGTGTCCATCAGCAGCAAGCATTAGTGTTGGTGAATCATGGCGATGCCAGTGGTCGTGATATTGTGCAACTGGCTGGACACGTGCGGGATACGGTACTGGCTAAATTTGAGGTTCGTTTAGAGCCAGAAGTTTGGATCATTGGTGAGCAAGATATTTTTTAAGGCAGCGTGGCGTATTTATGGCATCACAAAAAGAACAGCAACTGATTGAAATCATAAATATTTTATCAAAAGGTGGCTTTTATTCTGGGCAAGCGATTGCAGAGAAGCTGGAAGTTAGCCGAGCCTACGTTTGGAAGCTTATTCAGCAGCTGCAAGAATTTGGGCTTGGAATCGAGTCCGTGACAGGTCGCGGGTATTGTTTGGAATATCCGGTGGAGTTACTGGATGAGCAAGCTTTGAAGCAAGCTTTGCAACTGTCGAAGATGGAGCTGAGACTGATTACTGACTCAACCAATGAAGCGCTAAAAGGTGATGGTTTTGAGCATAACAAACTTGTCGTTGCTGAATATCAGTCCGCAGGACGTGGTCGCCGTGGCCGACAGTGGGTGTCGCCGCTGGCGAGTAACCTTTACTGGTCGTTGGGTTGGAAAACCCAGTTGCCGGTGCAGCAGTTGGGCGGACTCAGCCTGGTTGTTGGGTTAGCGATTGTTAGCGCACTTGAGCGTTTTGGCGTTAGTGGAGTAGAAGTTAAGTGGCCAAATGATATTCGTTTCCAAGGTCGTAAGCTGGGTGGAATATTAGTAGAGCTTTCAGGTGACATGGTGGGGGGCTTGAATGTCATTATAGGTGTAGGAATGAATGTGCACATGGCAAGCTCTGCGGCAGGAGGAATCGAGCAGGAATGGATTAATCTACAAGAGCTGAAAAAAGACATCAGCCGGCAACAGCTTTTAATCGACGTCATTGAGCAACTGCAAAGCCATTTGAAGCAGTTTGCGGAAGGAGGCTTTGAATCCTTCATTGAGCATTGGCGTGATGTTGATGAGTGCTTCAATAAAAAGATCGCCATTGTGCAAGGCGAGGAGGTGATTAATGGCGTTGGTGCTGGCGTGGATAATAATGGTGCCTTGTTGTTACAAACCGGCAAAGGCATTAAGCCGATTTATGCAGGTGAGGTGAGCTTGCGATTTCGAGAAGGAGTACATTAATGTTTCTGCTGATTGATCAGGGGAATAGCCGATGTAAGTACCTACTTACGGAAGCGCTTGGAGATATTAAAGCTGTTGATTCAGGAAGTTGGGAGAATCAAGACTTCGATACGGCTAGTTGGAAAGGTTTGCTAGCGCCTTTTCAGGCGAAAGGAATTGGTCGAGTCTTAGTCAGCAGCGTGGCTGGTCAGGCGCGTAAAGAATGGTTTGGGGCTTTATGCCATGAGGTTCTTGGTATTTGGCCTGAGTTTGCTGAGTCCGGTGAGTCCTATGTTTCTACATCATCCGTAACCTTGAGTAATTGCTATGACACGCCGCAAGCGCTGGGGGTGGATCGATGGCTGGCGATGATTGCGGTTAGTGAGCGAGTGACGAGGGAGTTTATAGTCATTGACGCCGGCACAGCGATCACGACTGACTGGGTCAATCACAAGGGACAACATCAAGGCGGGCATATTATTCCGGGTGGGCGAATGCTGCAACAGAGTTTGCTTGGTCAAACCGGCGGCATTGCCTGGAGCGCAAAGCATGATTCGACGGCCAAGGGTGAGTTGCTTGGTGAGAACACCTCGGCAGCGGTGGCACTGGGCGCTGAGACTATGATAAAAGGGTATTGCTATCAGGTGATGAAGGACGTCGTCAATGAGTCCTCGGGTAAACAACTGTCTGTATTGGTTACCGGCGGTGATGGGCCGTTTGTTACTGAGTGCTTGCAGCGGGTGGTTGAGGATATGCCGCTTGCTTGTCGGGTTGAGTATCAGCCGAATTTGGTTATTGAAGGCTTAAGCCATTGGTTTTCGTTGAATAATTAAACAATTTAGCGACAGAAGTAAAAAAAATGACCATATCCCCAAAAAAAGTTAAAAAAAGCATTGCCAAAGCTAAATCAGATCGCTAAAATTCCGCCCACTTAACGACATAGCCCAAGGCTAGTTAAATAAAGCGTCATTAAGTAACGCCGACTTAGCTCAGTAGGTAGAGCAACTGACTTGTAATCAGTAGGTCGCCAGTTCGATTCCGGCAGTCGGCACCATTATTTTAAAGGGTTGCGTAAGCAGCCCTTTTTAAATGTAAGTATCGGTTCTAATGAAGGTTCTTTATTAAGACTCATTGCTAAGATAAATACTTGCATTTTCTCCAGCAAATTGGCATTATGCGCGCTCGCTTTGAGCAACGATGATGTTCAAATCTTGGAGGGGTTCCCGAGCGGCCAAAGGGATCAGACTGTAAATCTGACGCGAAAGCTTCGGAGGTTCGAATCCTCCCCCCTCCACCAAATTATTTCATCCTGCCTCTAGCCTAAGTCACTGAAAAGTGAAGAAAATTGGCTGGATGAAAGCTTGGTTACACTATAGGTTAATCAAGCTAATATCGTTCTTGGTGCAAGTGTAAACTTACTTGAGTTTACTAGTTAGCATAATAGTAACGGTAATCAGTTGAGCGCGGGTATAGTTCAACGGTAGAACCTCAGCCTTCCAAGCTGATGATGCGGGTTCGATTCCCGCTACCCGCTCCAAATTGCCGATATAGCTCAGTAGGTAGAGCACTCCCTTGGTAAGGGAGAGGTCAGCAGTTCAAATCTGCTTATCGGCACCAGGCTTTGTCGTTCTTGCAGGCTTGATTCTTTATCAATCCAACAAGTTGGGCAAAATTTAGGGTGCGAGGGTACTAGTACGCCTGATTCTTTAGACGTACAACCCGGTGACACCCGTTTTAATATTGGAACTTAAAACGCGGAATTTCCGGGAGGCTTAAAATGGCTAAAGAAAAATTTGAACGTAATAAGCCGCACGTAAACGTTGGTACTATTGGTCACGTTGACCACGGTAAAACGACTTTAACGGCGGCGATTTGTACAGTACTAGCAGACGTATACGGCGGTGCGGCACAAGCATTTGCTGATATTGATAACGCTCCAGAAGAGCGTGAGCGTGGTATTACCATCGCGACATCACACGTTGAGTACGAAACACCAGCACGTCACTACGCCCACGTAGACTGCCCAGGCCACGCTGACTATGTTAAAAACATGATCACAGGTGCTGCACAGATGGACGGTGCGATTTTGGTATGTTCAGCAGCAGACGGCCCGATGCCACAAACACGTGAGCACATCTTGTTGTCACGTCAGGTAGGTGTCCCGAAGATTGTTGTGTTCTTGAACAAATGCGACATGGTTGATGACGAAGAGTTACTAGAATTGGTTGAAATGGAAGTTCGTGAACTTCTAGATCAGTACGAATTCCCAGGTGACGACACGCCAATCATCCGTGGTTCAGCGTTGAAAGCACTAGAAGGCGACCAAGGTGCTTTGGGTAAAGAAGCGATTGTTGCTTTAGGTGAAGCTCTAGATACTTACATTCCAGAGCCAGAGCGTGCGATTGACAAGCCATTCTTGTTACCGATTGAAGACGTATTCTCGATTTCAGGTCGTGGTACGGTAGTGACAGGCCGTGTTGAGAGCGGTGTTGTTAAAGTTGGTGAAGAGATTGAAATCGTCGGTATCAAAGATACCACGAAGACGACAGTAACGGGCGTAGAGATGTTCCGTAAGCTGCTTGACCAAGGTGAAGCAGGCGATAACGTTGGTGTACTACTACGTGGTACGAAGCGTGACGAAGTTGAGCGTGGTCAAGTATTGGCACACACAGGTACTATCACTCCTCACACACGTTTCGAAGCAGAAGTGTACGTATTGTCGAAAGATGAAGGTGGTCGTCATACGCCATTCTTCAAAGGCTACCGTCCACAGTTCTACTTCCGTACAACCGACGTAACGGGTGCTTGTGAATTACCAGAAGGCGTAGAGATGGTTATGCCTGGTGATAACATCAAGATGGACGTTACTTTGATTGCACCGATTGCGATGGACGAAGGTTTACGCTTCGCGATTCGTGAAGGTGGCCGTACAGTAGGTGCGGGCGTTGTTTCTAAGATTCACGAGTAAGCTTAGATATTAGGAGTTTTTTGTCCCGACTCTGGGATAGGCGAGCTCCGCTCGCAGGCGTTGGCAGGGTATTGCTCCCAGCTCAACCCTGCACTTCCGACATCCTTGTCGGTCGTTTCTAAAATCCACGAGTAATTTTGGATTTAGTTACATCACAAGCTGAAAAGCTATTAAAAAGGGTCGCAGATGCGACCCTTTTTTATGAAAGGCCAAGAAACGTGGTTTCTCAGTCAAACCATGAGCTTTTTACATAAAGTTTATGGCCTAACATACCGTTTTTTATACAATTTATGTTTGAAAGACTTTCTTTAGAGAAATTGCCAAGAAAGAATTGCAATTCAACAGAGACATTGTATAATTCACGGCCTTATTTTAGACAATCAGTTTAAAGGCCAGTAGTTCAATTGGTAGAGCGTCGGTCTCCAAAACCGAAAGTTGGGGGTTCGAGTCCCTCCTGGCCTGCCACTTCTTTTCGAAGGTAACTGTTTCATGGTTGAAGCAGTTAAAAGTAAGTTAAGTGGCTGTTGATAAAGGTTTATTCCATGAGTGCACAAGCAAATACAGAACCATCAAAACTTGATTCTATAAAGTGGATCGTTGCATTCGCCATCCTATTCGGTGGTATTTATGCATTTAACGTCCTGGTTGAAGAGTCAATCTTGATCCGTGCTGGTATTGTTATTGCGGCGGTTGTTATCGCTATCGCTGTAGCTATGATGACTGCTAAAGGTAAGTCTTTCTGGCAGTTCGTTAAGGGCGCTCGTACAGAATTACGTAAAGTTATTTGGCCAAAAACCAATGAAACAACCCGTATGACTATTGTGGTCATTATCATGATCATCATTTTGGGTGCGTTCTTGTGGTTGTTGGACTGGTTGATTAATAGCTTTATAATACAGCCAATCTTAGGTTAGGAGTCATCGCATGGCATTACGCTGGTACGTGGTTCAGGCCTTTTCAGGCTATGAAAACAAAGTCAAAAACTTGCTTCAGGAGCGTATTGAGCTAGCTGGTCTGCAAGAAAGCTTTGGTGAAGTGCTGGTTCCGACTGAAGAAGTCGTAGAAATGCGAGCGGGACAAAAGCGTAAAAGTGAGCGCAAGTTCTTCCCAGGCTATGTCCTCGTTGAAATGGACATGAATGAAGAAACCTGGCAGGTGGTACGCAACACACCACGTGTTATGGGCTTTATCGGCGGCACATCTGACAGACCGGCACCAATTTCTAAGAAAGAAGCTGATGCTATTCTTAACCGTCTTGAAGATGGTAATGATAAGCCGAAACCAAAAGTATTGTTTGAAGCCGGTGAAATGGTACGTGTAACAGACGGGCCTTTCGCAGACTTTAATGGCGTCGTAGAGTCAGTAAACTACGAAAAGAGCCGTTTACAGGTGTCAGTGTCTATCTTTGGACGCTCAACTCCTGTAGAATTGGAATTTAGCCAAGTCGAAAAAGGCTAGGCAACAAATTTAAACATAAAGCGATCTCTGTTTGGTTTACCCTTTGGGTGGGCTAAGTCTGGGGAGCGCTTTTTTGTCTTTGCGAAACGGGGAGCTAGTAATAGCGTTTGTACCCATATTGAGGTGAAACATGGCTAAGAAAGTCGAAGCTTATATTAAGCTACAAGTTGGTGCCGGAATGGCAAACCCAAGTCCACCAGTTGGTCCTGCTCTAGGTCAACACGGTGTGAACATCATGGAATTCTGTAAAGCGTTTAACGCTGAAACAGAGAAGGTCGAGAAAGGTCTTCCAATTCCAGTGGTCATCACAGTTTATAACGATCGTAGTTTCACGTTCGTTACTAAAACTCCTCCTGCGGCAGTATTAATCCTAAAAGCAATCGGGGTTAAGTCTGGTAGTGGTACGCCTAACACTAAGAAAGTGGGCAAGATCACTCGTGAGCAATTAGAAGAAATTGCCAAGATGAAAGAACCAGATCTAACAGCAGCCGATATGGATGCTGCGGTTCGTACAATTGCAGGCACAGCGCGCTCTATGGGCGTTGATGCGGAGGTGTAAGACGATGGCTAAGCAAAGTAAACGTATTCGCGCAATCAATGAGAAAGTTGGTGAGCGCACATTATTTTCTGCGGTAGAAGCGATTGAGTTATTGAAAGAGATTTCTAGCGTGAAATTTGATGAGAGCTTAGAAGTTGCTGTCAACCTTGGTATTGATGCTCGCAAATCTGACCAAGTAGTTCGCGGCGCTACAGTTCTTCCAAACGGTACTGGTAAAGACGTTCGCGTTGCAGTATTCACTACTAACGCTGACGCGGCAAAAGAAGCCGGCGCAGATATCGTTGGTATGGAAGACTTAGCTGAAGAAGTTAAGAAAGGCAACATGGATTTTGACGTAGTTATCGCTAGCCCAGACGCGATGCGTGTGGTTGGTCAACTTGGTCAAATCTTAGGTCCTAAAGGCCTGATGCCTAACCCGAAAGTGGGTACGGTAACTCCAGACGTTGCGACGGCTGTTAAAAATGCAAAAGCAGGTCAGGTTCAGTACCGTGCTGATAAGAACGGTATCGTTCATGCAGCTATCGGTAAAGTAAGCTTTGGCGCAGCTCAGTTAGAGGAGAACTTAACCTCTCTTCTTATGGCTCTTAAAAAAGCGAAACCAGCATCGTCTAAAGGTACTTATTTGAAGAAAATTTCTCTTTCTTCAACAATGGGTCCTGGTTTGACTGTTGATAAGTCTTCAATCTCTCTTAAAGACTAATTCTCTTACAGAGAAATATTGAAAGACTGATTAGTAAGAATTCGGTTTAATAGTTTTAATAAATTATCTAAACCAACTTTTGAGGATAAAAAGCACTCGTGTTTTATCACTCAAAAGAAAGGGCTTTGGGTTTCCTGGGTTTTAAAAGCAATTCAGGGAACCGTCAAAGACCGTAGGTACTGGCGAGTCGTCAGCTTCTAACACTTACTTTGGTAGCGATACTTTGGTAAAGAACGGAAGGACAACGATGAGTTGGTTTAATCCAGCTGACTTTATGACTATGAAGACAGTAAGCCTACGCAGACGGTGAGACCTGATGAAACTTTTATAGTGGAATCGTTCACCGTGACTCAAAGGATAAGGCTTGCCTTATCAAAACTGTAACTCAAGCCAAGCTTCGGCGAGGTTTGAAACAATCGGAGGTGAACTAGTGGCACTTGGACTAGAAGGCAAAAAGGCTATTGTTACTGAGGTAAACGAAGTAGCAAAAACTGCCCTTTCAGCCGTTATTGCTGAGTACCGCGGTTTAACAGTTGAGCAAATGACTGCGCTTCGCGTGAAAGCACGTGAAAGCAACGTTTATGTACGTGTTGTTCGTAACACGTTAGCTCGTCGCGCTGTTGAAGATACAGAGTTCGCTTGTATGCAAGATGCACTAACTGGTCCTCTAGTTTATGCATTCTCTATCGACGCACCGGGTGCGGCTGCACGTCTTTTCAAAGACTTTGCAAAAGAGAATGACTTACTGGAAGTAACTGGTTTGTCAATTGCTGGTGAAATGCACGGTCCTGAGCGTTTAGACGCTATCGCTGCACTACCAACAAGAGACGAAGCGCTTGCGTCGCTAATGAGCGTGATGATTGCACCTATCACGAAACTTGCTCGTACTTTCAACGAAGTACCAAGCAAAGTTACACGTGCAGTGGCAGCTGTTCGCGATCAGAAGCAAGAAGCAGCTTAATATTTTCACTACGAATACTGTTAGATCGTAGTTTAAATTTTTTATTTATTTTTGAAATTAAATACCCAGGAGACTGAAAATGGCTCTATCTAAAGATGATATCTTAAACGCTATTGCTGAAATGAGCGTAATGGACGTTGTTGAACTTGTTGAAGCAATGGAAGAAAAATTCGGCGTATCAGCAGCTGCAGCAGTTGCAGTAGCTGGTCCAGCAGCAGGCGGCGAAGCAGCTGCAGCTGAGCAGACTGAATTTGACGTAGTAATGAAAAGCTTCGGCGGTAACAAAGTAGCTGTAATTAAAGCTATCCGCGGCATCACTGGTCTTGGCTTGAAAGAAGCTAAAGACATGGTTGAAGGCGCTCCTGTTGCTGTTAAAGAAGGCGTTGAGAAAGACGAAGCTGAAGACGTTAAGAAGCAATTGGAAGAAGCTGGCGCAGAAGTTGAAATTAAGTAATAACCCGTTATTACTTGGTGTCAATTAGCGAAAGCAAATGATCCAAAATGGCTGGTGACATTGTCACCGGCCTTTTTGCCGTTAAAAAACGGTACGTGGCGTCAGCCACTTTTTTGTCTCAAGTGAGGCAAAACGATACGAGTTAAAGTTAGCGAGCCGAGGAACCCAAATGGCATATTCTTACACTGAGAAAAAACGAATCCGCAAGGATTTTGGTCGACGTTCAAAGATTCTCGATGTGCCTTATCTGTTGGCAATTCAATTGGATTCATACCGTGAATTCCTTGAGCCAAAAGGCGATAATGATTCAGGTTTGGACTCTGCGTTCAGATCGATTTTCCCTATCGAAAGCTATTCAGGTAATGCAGCTCTTGAGTACGTTAGTTACTCCATGGGCGAGCCAGTTTTTAACGTTAAGGAATGTCAGATTCGTGGCATTACTTACTCTGCGCCGTTGCGCGTAAAAATCCGTCTAGTTATCTACGATAAAGATTCTAAGACGAAAAAGGTTAAAGATATCCGTGAGCAAGAAGTGTTCATGGGTGAATTACCGTTAATGACTGAGAATGGTACTTTTGTCATTAATGGCACAGAACGAGTGATCGTTTCTCAGTTACACCGTAGTCCAGGTGTATTCTTCGACTCAGACCGTGGTAAAACACACAGCTCTGGTAAGCTCCTTTATCAAGCTCGTGTCATTCCTTATCGTGGTTCTTGGTTGGACTTCGAGTTCGACCCGAAAGATATGCTCTACGTGCGAATCGACCGTCGCCGTAAATTACCAGCATCTATTATCCTGCGTGCGCTAGAGTACTCGACGCAAGATATGCTGGATATGTTCTTCGAGCGCAACAACTTCTACATCACTAAAGATGGTGGCATCCAGCTTGAGCTAGTGCCGTCTCGTTTACGTGGTGAAACAGCAACGTTTGATATAAAAGCGAAGAGTAAGGTTGTGGTTGAAGAAGGGCGTCGTATTACACCACGTCATATTCAGCAGCTTGAAAAAGCAGGTACTAAGAAGCTAGACGTTCCGACCGAATATATCTACGGGCGTGCACTGGCGACCGATATTATCGATAAAGATTCTGGTGAAGTGATTGCTGAAGCTAACGCAGAAATCACTGAAGAGTTGCTAGAAGCTTTGATCGAAGCAAAAGTGACAGACCTTCCAACGTTATACACCAATGACTTGGATCATGGTCCTTACATGTCAGATACACTGCGTATCGACCCAAGTAAGTCGGCACTTGAAGCTAAAGTTGAAATCTACCGCATGATGCGTCCTGGTGAACCACCAACGCAAGAAGCGGCAGAAGGTTTGTTTGAAAATTTATTCTTTAACCAAGAACGTTACGATCTATCACGCGTTGGACGTATGAAGTTCAATCGTCGTGTCGGTCGCGATGAAATCGAAGGTGAAGGTACATTATCAAATGAAGACATCATTGATGTCATGAAAACATTAATCGATATCCGTAACGGTAATGGTACGGTTGACGATATCGATCACTTGGGTAACCGTCGTATCCGTTGTGTCGGTGAGATGGCGGAAAACCAATTCCGTGTTGGTCTTGTGCGAGTTGAGCGTGCGGTAAAAGAGCGTTTATCTCAAGCAGAAAGTGAAAACTTGATGCCACAAGATTTGATCAATGCTAAACCTGTGTCAGCGGCTGTTAAAGAGTTCTTTGGCTCCAGCCAGTTGTCGCAGTTTATGGATCAAAACAACCCATTGTCAGAAATCACGCATAAGCGTCGTGTGTCTGCGTTAGGTCCTGGTGGTTTGACACGTGAGCGTGCGGGCTTTGAGGTTCGTGACGTACACCCAACTCACTATGGTCGTGTGTGTCCGATTGAAACTCCAGAGGGTCCAAACATTGGTTTGATCAACTCTTTGGCATGTTATGCACGAACCAATGATTACGGTTTCCTTGAAACGCCGTATCGCCGTGTTAAAGATGGTAAGCCAACAGCAGACGTCGATTACTTGTCGGCGATTGATGAAGGCAAATTCATCATCGCACAGGCAAACGCCAACTTGGATAAAGACGGCAAGTTCAGCGATGAACTAGTACCTTCTCGTAACCAAGGCGAGTTCATGTTAGCGACGCCTGATCAAGTTGAGTATATGGACGTTTCGCCACAACAGATCGTATCGGTTGCGGCAAGTATGATTCCATTCCTTGAGCACGATGATGCGAACCGTGCATTGATGGGCTCGAACATGCAACGTCAGGCTGTTCCAACACTACGCGCTGAAAAGCCGTTAGTTGGTACCGGTATGGAGCGTGCAGTAGCGGTTGACTCTGGTGTCGTTGTTGCCGCTAAGCGTGGCGGTGTGGTTGATCAAGTTGATGCTAGCCGTGTGGTTATCCGCGTTCATGAAGATGAAGTGGGTGATAACGACTCTGGTGTTGATATTTACAACTTCACAAAGTACACACGTTCGAACCAGAACACCTGTATTAACCAACGTCCAATCGTGAAGCAAGGCGATATTATTGAGCGTGGCGATGTCTTGGCTGACGGCCCTTCAACTGACTTAGGTGAGTTGGCGCTTGGTCAAAACATGCGCGTCGCATTCATGCCTTGGAACGGTTACAACTTTGAGGATTCGATCCTTATTTCTGAGAATGTGGTGCAAGAAGATCGCTTCACGAGTATCCACATTCAAGAGCTAACCTGTATCTCTCGTGATACTAAGCTTGGTCCTGAAGAAATTACTTCGGATATCCCGAACGTTGGTGAAAGCGCGCTTAGCAAGCTTGACGAGTCAGGTATCGTTTACATCGGTGCTGAAGTTAAGCCGGGTGATATTCTCGTCGGTAAAGTGACGCCTAAAGGTGAAACTCAATTAACGCCGGAAGAGAAACTTCTGAGAGCAATCTTCGGTGAGAAAGCGTCTGACGTAAAAGATACGTCGCTTCGCGTTGGCACTTCGACTCACGGTACGGTAATTGACGTTCAAGTCTTTACTCGTGACGGTGTTGAGAAAGATGCTCGTGCGAAAGAGATCGAAAACAGTGAAGTTGCTCGCGCTAAGAAAGACATCAACGATGAGTTCCGTATTTTGGCGGAAAGCATCTACCAGCGCGCACGTAACTTAATCACGGGTTGTGTTGCAGAAAAAGGTCCTAATAAGCTTAAGAAAGGCAGTAAAGTGACTGTTGATTATTTAGACGAGTTAGAACCTAAGCAATACTTAGATATACAGCTGCGCGTCGAAGAAAAGCAGCAAGCGTTGGAAAACCTTGCTAACTATCTTGCCGAGCAACGCAAAGAATACGATAAGAAGTTTGATATCCAGAAAATCAAAATCACTCAAGGTGATGATTTACAACCTGGTGTTCAAAAAATCGTTAAAGTTTACTTAGCAGTTAAACGCCGTATTCAACCAGGCGACAAAATGGCGGGACGTCACGGTAACAAAGGTGTTATTTCTAACATCGTTCCTGTGGAAGACATGCCATACGATGACAAAGGTGTACCTGTTGATATCGTACTTAACCCGCTGGGCGTACCATCGCGTATGAACATTGGTCAGGTACTTGAAACACACCTTGGTTGGGCTGCGAAAGGTGTTGGTGAGAAAATCGGTGAGCTCTTAGACACTGGTAAAGCACCGAAAACCGTTAAGACATTCTTAAATAAAGTCTATAACCACCGTGACGATAAAGCGGTCGACCTATCAGAGCTTTCAGATGATGAAGTGATGAATATGGCAGGCAACTTGCGTAACGGTGTACCGATGGCTACGCCAGTATTTGATGGTGCTGCTGAGACAGATATCCACGCGATGTTTGATTTAGCTGAACTACCAAAGACAGGCCAAACTTGGTTATACGATGGTCGTACTGGTGACAAGTTCGAGCGTCCTGTAACCGTCGGTTATATGTACATGCTGAAATTGAACCACTTGGTTGACGACAAGATGCACGCCCGTTCGACAGGTTCGTACAGCCTTGTTACTCAACAGCCTCTGGGTGGTAAAGCTCAGTTTGGTGGTCAGCGTTTCGGTGAGATGGAAGTTTGGGCACTTGAAGCTTACGGTGCAGCATACACGCTACAAGAAATGCTTACGGTTAAGTCGGATGACGTTAACGGTCGTACACGTATGTACAAAAATATCGTTGATGGTAATCATCAGATGGAGCCAGGCATGCCAGAGTCGTTCAATGTATTGACCAAAGAGATTCGCTCTCTTGCAATCAACATTGAACTCGAGCATGACGAGTAGGCTTAAAGCCAAGAAAGAGACTCCATCGCTTCGGAGTGGCGCAAATAGCAACACTCCGAAGTTATTAGGATAAAGGTTTTAACTCCAGCAGGAGAACGATTGTGAAAGACTTATTAAATTTAGTTAAGCAGCAGAGTCAGTCCGAAGAGTTTGATGCAATCCGTATTGGATTGGCGTCACCGGATCAAATCCGCTCATGGTCTTATGGCGAAGTTAAAAAGCCTGAGACCATTAACTATCGTACCTTTAAACCGGAACGTGACGGTTTATTCTGTGCCAAAATCTTTGGCCCAGTAAAAGACTACGAATGTTTATGTGGTAAGTATAAGCGTTTAAAGCACCGCGGTATTATCTGTGAGAAATGTGGTGTTGAAGTAACGCTAACCAAAGTGCGTCGTGAGCGTATGGGTCACATCGACCTAGCGTGTCCTGTTGCACACATTTGGTTCCTGAAATCACTGCCAAGCCGTATCGGTATGTTGATGGATATGACGCTGCGCGATATCGAGCGAGTGTTGTATTTTGAAGCGTTCGTCGTGACTGACCCAGGTATGACAACTCTTGAGACTGGCCAGCTATTAAGCGAAGAAGGCTATCTTGACGCGTTGGAAGAATTTGGTGATGACTTCGAAGCTAAAATGGGTGCGGAGGCAGTTAGCGAACTTCTTGATCATATTGATTTAAAAGAAGAAGCACACAGAATTCGTGAAGAAGAAATTCCATCAACGAACTCTGAGACTAAGCTTAAAAAATTAAGCAAGCGCCTAAAATTACTAGAAGCATTCCTTGAGTCGGGTAACGATCCTCAATGGATGATTATGAAGGTGTTGCCAGTTCTTCCGCCAGATTTGCGTCCGTTAGTACCGCTTGATGGTGGTCGTTTCGCAACCTCTGATTTGAACGATTTATACCGCCGTGTGATTAACCGTAACAACCGTTTGAAGCGTCTATTAGACCTTAACGCTCCTGATATCATCGTGCGCAACGAAAAGCGTATGTTGCAGGAGTCTGTTGATGCGTTATTGGATAACGGTCGTCGTGGTCGTGCCATTACAGGCTCTAACAAGCGTCCATTGAAATCTTTGGCAGACATGATCAAAGGTAAGCAAGGTCGTTTCCGTCAGAACCTTCTTGGTAAGCGTGTTGACTACTCTGGTCGTTCGGTGATCGTAGTTGGTCCAACACTGAAATTACACCAGTGTGGTCTTCCGAAGAAGATGGCGTTGGAGCTATTCAAGCCATTTATCTATAGCAAGCTTGAACTTCGTGGTCTAGCGACAACGATTAAAGCAGCTAAGAAAATGGTTGAGCGTGAAGAGCCTATCGTTTGGGACATCTTGGAAGAAGTGATTCGTGAGCATCCGGTACTTCTTAACCGTGCACCAACACTTCACCGTTTAGGTATTCAGGCGTTCGAGCCTGTATTGATTGAAGGTAAAGCGATTCAGCTTCACCCGTTAGTTTGTACGGCATACAACGCTGACTTCGATGGCGACCAAATGGCGGTCCACGTTCCATTGACTATCGAAGCTCAGTTAGAGTCTCGTGCGTTAATGATGTCGACTAATAACATCCTTTCACCAGCAAACGGTGAGCCAATTATCGTTCCTACGCAGGACGTGGTACTTGGCTTGTATTACTTGACGCGTGATCGTATTAACGCGAAAGGTGAAGGCATGGTGTTTGTTGATGCGGATGAAGTTCAGCGTGCTTACGCGAACGGTGCCGTTGATCTACACGCCAAAGTGAAAGTACGTCTACCAATGGTTCACTTCGATGAAGAAGGTAATCGTACAGAGTCATTAGATTTGGTTGAAACAACAGTGGGGCGCTCACTGCTTTGGGGCATTGTTCCTGAAGGTATTAGCTTCGAGCTAGTGAACCAAGCAATGACTAAGAAAGCTATCTCGCGCATGGTTAACACGTGTTACCGTGAGCGTGGCCTAAAAGCGACTGTTATTTTTGCTGACCAATTAATGTATACCGGCTTCTCGTATGCGACTCGCTCAGGTACTTCGGTAGGTATCGAAGACATGGCGATTCCAGACGTTAAAGCAGGCATCATTGAGTCAGCGGAAGCTGAAGTTGCAGAGATTCAAGACCAGTTTAACTCTGGTTTAGTAACTCAGGGTGAGCGTTATAACAAAGTTGTTGATATCTGGTCGCATACCAACGAAAAAGTTGCGAAAGCGATGATGGACCATATTGGTTCCGACGATATTGAGAACAGCGAGGGTGAAGTTGTTACGCAACCATCGTTTAACTCGATCTTTATGATGGCGGACTCGGGCGCTCGTGGTAGTGCTGCACAGATTCGTCAGCTAGCGGGTATGCGTGGTCTGATGGCGAAACCGGACGGCTCGATCATTGAGATGCCAATTACGGCAAACTTCCGTGAAGGCCTAGACGTATCTCAGTACTTTATTTCGACGCACGGTGCGCGTAAAGGTTTGGCCGATACCGCATTGAAAACAGCTAACTCGGGTTATCTAACTCGTCGTTTGGTTGACGTTGCACAAGATATGGTTATCACAACCGAAGACTGTGGTACTGAAAATGGTCTATACATGACACCGCTAATTGAAGGTGGTGACGTTGTAGAGCCTCTACGTGAGCGAGTGCTTGGTCGTGTTGTTGCTGAGCATGTTTATGTTCCTGGTAGTGACGACATTCTTGCTGAAGCAGGCACGTTACTTGATGAAAAATGGGTAGATATTCTTGAGCAGAATTCTGTCGATGAAGTAAAAGTTCGCTCGGTAATTACTTGTCAAACTCGTAACGGTGTTTGTGCTGCGTGTTATGGTCGTGACTTGGCTCGTGGTCATATCATTAACCATGGCGAGTCGGTGGGTGTTATCGCTGCTCAGTCGATTGGTGAGCCGGGTACACAGCTTACGATGCGTACCTTCCACATTGGTGGTGCGGCATCTCGTGCATCTGCAGACAACAACGTACAGATCAAAAACGACGGTACACTTCGTCTGAAAAATGCGAAAACGGTTGACCGTAAAGATGGCAAGCAAGTTATCGTATCGCGCTCATCAGAGTTGAATGTTGTTGATGAGTTTGGTCGTGAGCGTGAGCGTTATAAGCTTCCTTACGGTGCTGTATTAGCGAAGAAAGAAGGTGAAGAAGCGAAAGGTGGCGACATTGTTGCTAACTGGGATCCGCACACTCACCCAATTATTACTGAGCTAGACGGTAAGATTCAGTTTGTTGACATGGTTGAAGGTGTCAACATCGAGCGTCAAACGGACGAGCTAACAGGTTTGAGCTCAATCGTTATTACTGAGAACAAGCAACGTTCAGGTAGCAAATCTTCTGACGTTAAACCAGCGATTAAGTTGTTAGACGCAAAAGGTAAAGAGTTGTGTATCCCGGGTACGGATATGCCGGCGGTTTACTTCTTGCCAGCTAACGCCATCGTCAGTTTGGAAGATGGTTCGGATGTAAGTATTGGTGATGCGATTGCTCGTATTCCTCAAGAAAGTTCGAAGACAAAAGATATTACGGGTGGTCTTCCTCGCGTAGCTGACCTGTTTGAAGCTCGTAAACCGAAAGAGCCAGCAATCCTTGCTGAAATCTCAGGTACTGTGAGCTTTGGTAAAGAAACAAAAGGTAAGCGTCGACTCGTGATTACTCCTCATGACAGCGATGATACCTATGAAGAATTGATTCCTAAGTGGCGTCAGCTGAACATCTTTGAAGGTGAGAAAGTTGAGAAGGGTGAGGTTGTATCTGACGGTGCAGATAATCCACACGATATTCTACGCTTAAAAGGGATCACGGAACTTGCGCGTTACATCGTAAATGAAGTTCAAGAAGTTTATCGTCTACAAGGTGTGGGTATTAACGATAAGCATATTGAAGTTGTCATTCGCCAAATGTTGCGTAAGTGTATCGTTACAAATCCAGGTGACTCTCGCTTCCTAAAAGGTGATCAAATGGAAGTTATCAGAGTACTTGAAGCAAACGACAAGTTGTTAGAAGAAGGTAAAGATCCAATTGAATTTGAACGAGTTCTAATGGGTATTACCAAAGCTTCATTGGCAACAGAATCGTTTATCTCGGCGGCATCATTCCAGGAAACGACTCGTGTACTTACCGAAGCGGCTGTTAGCGGTAAGATGGATGACTTGAATGGTCTGAAAGAAAACGTCATCGTGGGACGTCTGATTCCAGCAGGTACGGGGCTGACTTACCATGAAGAACGTCGTCGCAAACGTGCTGCGGAACTACAAATTGAAGATGTTGTAGGTCCATCAGCAGATGACGTTGAGCAAGCTCTTTCTGAAGAACTTAGCTCAATGGAAGATAGCGAGGCTTAAAGTACTCGAGTCTGCTCATGCTTAAAGATTGAGCAGGCTTGACAACCAATTAGGACCTCTTTAGAATAGCGCGCCCAAAGGTACTATGTCCTTAAAAAGGCGCGCTGTGTAAAGCGTGAACCAGATATAGAGAATGAATTAATGGCTACTATTAATCAGCTTGTAAGAAAACCTCGCGTTAAGCAGGTTAAAAAGACAAACGTTCCTGCATTGGAAGCTTGTCCACAAAAACGTGGTGTTTGTACGCGTGTTTATACCACTACGCCTAAGAAACCGAACTCAGCTTTGCGTAAAGTTGCTCGTGTTCGTTTGACTAACGGTTATGAAGTATCTTCATACATTGGTGGTGAAGGTCACAACCTTCAAGAGCACAGTGTTGTATTAATCCGTGGCGGTCGTGTAAAAGATTTGCCAGGTGTACGTTACCACTGTGTACGCGGTACTTTAGACTTAGCTGGCGTTAAAGATCGTAAGCAAGGTCGTTCAAAATACGGCGCTAAACGTCCTAAGGGATAAAATCCCTATTGCGGCGTTAATTGAGTTTTTGTTACTGCAATTCATTGGCTACTCGCCAATTTCACAGCACAAAAACTCAAGTGCCTTGCACTAGAAATTTTTAATCTAGTCAGGGCGAGGCCTTAATAAAATTTAAATATTAAGGCTCTACAATTAGAGAATAGTCTAGTAGCTGATCGTCCGATCGGCTATTTCACTATGTGAGTAAGGCCAGATAAGTGTCGTAACAGCTTATTCTGGATTGTCCTGAAGTTACACATGCATGAGGATAATTTAACATGCCAAGAAGACGTATAATCGCAAAACGCGAGATCCTTCCTGATCCTAAATTCGGAAGTGAATTGTTGGCGAAGTTCATCAACGTATTAATGCTTGACGGTAAAAAGTCTGTTGCAGAAAAAATCGTTTATGGCGCGCTAGACATCATTTCTGAGAAGAAGTCAGGTGAAGAACCATTAGAAATGTTTGAGAAAGGCCTAGAACACATCCGCCCAATGGTGGAAGTTAAGTCTCGCCGTGTTGGTGGTTCAACATACCAAGTGCCAGTAGAAGTTCGTCCTGCTCGTCAGACTGCACTAGCCATGCGCTGGTTGACTGACGCTGCTCGTAAGCGTAGTGAAAAATCTATGCGTGAGCGTCTAGCTGGTGAAATTCTTGATGCTATCGAAAGCCGTGGTTCAGCTGTTAAGAAACGTGAAGACGTTCACCGTATGGCTGAAGCTAACAAAGCTTTCTCGCATTTCCGTTGGTAATCCAAGGAGTTTATTGTGGCACGTAAAACCCCAATTAAACGATACCGCAACATTGGTATCTGTGCGCACGTTGATGCCGGTAAAACGACAACAACTGAGCGTATTCTTTTCTACACTGGTCTTTCACATAAGATTGGTGAAGTACATGATGGCGCCGCGACGATGGATTGGATGGAGCAGGAGCAGGAGCGTGGTATTACCATTACTTCGGCTGCGACTACAACATTCTGGCGTGGTATGGATGCTCAATTCGAAGAGCACCGTATCAACATCATCGACACCCCTGGACACGTTGACTTTACGATTGAAGTAGAGCGTTCACTACGTGTACTTGATGGTGCGGTAGTTGTCTTGTGTGGTTCATCAGGTGTACAACCACAAACTGAAACAGTATGGCGTCAAGCGAACAAATACGAAGTTCCTCGTATGGTTTTCGTTAATAAGATGGACCGTGCTGGTGCTGACTTTGAGATGGTTGTTTCGCAACTTCGTGAGCGTTTGGGCGCGACTGCCGTTCCAATGCAAATGACGATTGGTGCTGAAGACGAGTTCAAAGGTGTTGTTGACTTAGTTAAGAACAAAGCAATCATCTGGAACGAAGAAGACAACGGCTTAACTTTTACTTATGAAGACATTCCTGCAGATATCGCTGATAAGTGTGCGGAAATGCGTGAGTATATGGTTGAAGCGGCCGCTGAAGCTTCTGAAGAGATGATGGAAAAGTATCTTGAAGGTGGTGAGCTTACAGAAGAAGAAATCAAGAAAGGTATTCGTCAGCGTACGCTAGCTAACGAAATCATTCCTGTCTTCGGTGGCTCTGCATTTAAGAACAAAGGTGTTCAAGCCGTTCTTGATGCAACAATCGAGTACATGCCTTCTCCAGTAGAAGTTAAAGCGATTCAAGGTACTGTTGACCTTGATGGCGAAGAAATTGAAACGCGTGAAGCTGACGATAACGCACCATTTTCGGCGTTGGCGTTCAAAATCGCGACTGACCCATTCGTGGGTACGTTAACCTTCTTCCGTGTTTACTCGGGTGTTATTAACTCTGGTGACCACGTTTATAACTCTGTAAAAGACAAGAAAGAGCGTATCGGTCGTATCGTACAGATGCACTCAAACAGCCGTGAAGAGATTAAAGAAGTTCGCGCAGGCGATATCGCTGCTGGTGTTGGTCTTAAAGACGTAACAACCGGTGATACTTTATGTGCCCTAGATAGCAAAATTATCCTAGAGCGTATGGAGTTCCCAGAGCCAGTAATCGCGGTTGCGGTTGAGCCAAAAACTAAAGCTGACCAAGAGAAAATGGGTATTGCGTTAGGTAAGTTGGCGCAGGAAGATCCATCATTCCGTGTACAAACTGACGAAGAGTCAGGCCAAACCATTATTTCTGGTATGGGCGAGCTACACTTGGATATTCTTGTTGATCGTATGAAGCGTGAGTTCAAAGTTGAAGCGAACATTGGTGCGCCTCAGGTAGCTTATCGTGAATCTATCCGTAACACGGTTGAAGTCGAAGGTAAATTCGTACGTCAATCAGGTGGTCGCGGTCAGTATGGTCACGTTTGGGTTAAACTTGAGCCTCAAGAAGCAGGCTCTGGCTTTGAATTCGTAAACGAAATCGTTGGTGGTGTGGTACCGAAAGAATATATCGGTGCTGTACAAAAAGGTATCGAAGAGCAGCTTGAAAACGGTATTATTGCTGGTTACCCAGTATTAGACGTTAAAGCAACGCTTTATGATGGTTCTTACCACGATGTTGACTCGAATGAAATGGCGTTTAAAATCGCAGGTAGCTTAGCGGTTAAGAATGCAGCTTCTTCGGCGAATCCAGCATTGCTTGAGCCAATGATGAAAGTTGAAGTTGTAACTCCTGAAGAGTACATGGGGGACGTTATGGGTGACCTTAATCGTCGTCGTGGACTTGTTAAAGGTATGGGTGAAAACTCAACGGGTAAGGTGATTGACGCTGAAGTACCACTTTCTGAGATGTTTGGTTACGCGACAGACGTACGTAGTTTGTCACAAGGTCGCGCAAGCTTTACGATGGAATTCGCACATTATGCTGAAGCTCCAACGAACATCGCTGAAGAAGTGATTAGTAAGAATTCTTAATTTTAAATTTATAGTTCCAGAGAATTAGAGGAATTGAAAAATGGCTAAAGAAAAATTTGAACGTAATAAGCCGCACGTAAACGTTGGTACTATTGGTCACGTTGACCACGGTAAAACGACTTTAACGGCGGCGATTTGTACAGTACTAGCAGACGTATACGGCGGTGCGGCACAAGCATTTGCTGATATTGATAACGCTCCAGAAGAGCGTGAGCGTGGTATTACCATCGCGACATCACACGTTGAGTACGAAACACCAGCACGTCACTACGCCCACGTAGACTGCCCAGGCCACGCTGACTATGTTAAAAACATGATCACAGGTGCTGCACAGATGGACGGCGCGATTTTGGTATGTTCAGCAGCAGACGGCCCGATGCCACAAACACGTGAGCACATCTTGTTATCACGTCAGGTAGGTGTCCCGAAGATTGTTGTGTTCTTGAACAAATGCGACATGGTTGATGACGAAGAGTTACTAGAGTTGGTTGAAATGGAAGTTCGTGAACTTCTAGATCAGTACGAATTCCCAGGTGACGACACGCCAATCATCCGTGGTTCAGCGTTGAAAGCACTAGAAGGCGACCAAGGTGCTTTGGGTAAAGAAGCGATTGTTGCTTTAGGTGAAGCTCTAGATACTTACATTCCAGAGCCAGAGCGTGCGATTGACAAGCCATTCTTGTTACCGATTGAAGACGTATTCTCGATTTCAGGTCGTGGTACGGTAGTGACAGGCCGTGTTGAAAGCGGTGTTGTTAAAGTTGGTGAAGAGATTGAAATCGTTGGTATCAAAGATACGACGAAGACAACGGTTACGGGCGTAGAGATGTTCCGTAAGTTGCTTGACCAAGGTGAAGCAGGTGACAACGTTGGTGTTCTACTACGTGGTACGAAGCGTGACGAAGTTGAGCGTGGTCAAGTATTGGCACACACAGGTACTATCACTCCTCACACACGTTTTGAAGCAGAAGTGTACGTATTGTCGAAAGATGAAGGTGGTCGTCACACGCCATTCTTCAAAGGCTATCGTCCACAGTTCTACTTCCGTACAACAGACGTAACGGGTGCTTGTGAATTACCAGAAGGCGTAGAGATGGTTATGCCTGGTGATAACATCAAGATGGACGTTACTTTGATTGCGCCGATTGCGATGGACGAAGGTTTACGCTTCGCGATTCGTGAAGGTGGCCGTACAGTAGGTGCGGGCGTTGTTTCTAAAATCCACGAGTAATTTTGGATTTAGTTACATCACAAGCTGAAAAGCTATTAAAAAGGGTCGCAGATGCGGCCCTTTTTTTTGTTAAGATTCTTTTACTTATGCAACCCCGGTATGGTTACTCATTTCCTATCAAGCCACTTATGATATTGCATTTTGTAACAAAATGTTTCGTTTGAGCTTCCCCTTTTAGAGTTACCGGAAACAGTCATTAATGCAGATTAGACTTTTTGTGTATCTTTGATGCACCAAATCAAAAAGCTAAATCATGGGCTTTAAAAATAAATATCAATTCAAAAATGCATCAGTGATGTTGGAATTATTGTTGAATCATAATAAAAAGAAATTACTTTTGGTCATCATTACTGTTGATGTATACGTGGATTGACGATGGATTAGGTCTTTACTTACTCAAAGTCCTAGTGGTATTTTTTTAGTAGAAAAAAAGATTTATATTACAAAGGATTGAATCAATAGCTACTACTGGAGAGCGAGGTTATTGGAAGTCGCCTAGAGATAAATGCTCTGAAAGGTGCTATTGGACATCTATTACCGGTGAAGAGTCTAAGTGTTGGCAAAGAATATAATGGCGAACTCTTTACAAAGCGGAGTAACTCGGATGACCACTACCATCTATTCTCAAGTGTTTCTATAAAACCTCACCTACTGAAGTTCGGAAATTGAGCATTGCGCACTAATGGTGGCGCTGAAGGAGGATGGAATGAATGGTTCAATGAAAACCCTGATAACGCATTTGTGCGTAATGATAGCTATTATGTTCATGTCATTGCCAGTACTGGCTGCTGATATGGATGCTGATGGTGTTGATAATACTGTCGATAATTGTCCTGCAACCTATAACCCTAACCAAGAAGATACAAATTCTGACGGTGATGGTGACGCCTGTGACAGTGATGATGATGGTGACGGTGTCACGGATGGGAGTGATAATTGTAAGTTAATATCCAATCCGGGGCAGGAAGATAGTGATAGCGATGGTATCGGAAACGCGTGTGACCCCGACATTGTTACTTGTGCCGCTGGCCAACGATACCAGCCCATTCTTCTACCTGACGCTGCGGTGACAAGCGGAGATACTGACTTAACGTGTTTACTGTGTAGTGTCACCGGAGAGTCTAATGTTATTGATGTCGATTTGACAAATACCGCTAGGATTTCTATTCCAGTGGGTTTAACCGGTAGTGCTTTTCTACAAGTTGAGGATACCGCTCAAACTTACACCGGTGATAACACGGTAGGTTTTATTGTAGAAAATCCAGGTTCACTTCTTGATTTGACCTTGCTCGATTCTATCAGCGTAACAACATTATTGAATGATACTCCGCAAGAAAGTTTTAGCGGTGGAAGTTTGCTAGCTCTGCGTTTACTCGCTGGTGGAAATGAAGCATTAGTGTCTTTTGATGCCACATTAGACTTCAACCAAGTTAGGATTACGGTTGGTGCCTTGGCGAGCGTATTAAATCAAATTGATGTGTACTCTGCTTGTGTTGCAACAACAATAACCGATGATGATGGAGACGGCATTGATGATGCTGTCGATAATTGTCCATTAACTCCAAACCCTGGGCAGGGAGATGTTGATGGCGATGGGGTTGGTGATGCTTGTGATCAAGATAATGATGATGATGGGATCAATGATGATATTGATAATTGTCCAGTCATAAACAACCCGCTACAAGAAGATACGGATGGGGATGGTATTGGTGACGCATGTGACTCAGATAATGATAACGATGGGATTGATAACAGTCTTGATAACTGCCCACTCATTAGTAATGCCGATCAAGTAGACACTGATGGCGATGGTGCTGGTGATGTCTGTGATACCGATGATGACGATGACGGTGTAAGTGATGATGTTGATAATTGTCCGTTAATGAGTAATCCAAGCCAAGAAGATACCGATGGGGATGGTATTGGTGATGTTTGTGATGAGAATACTGATAGTGATGGAGACGGTATTAACGATGGCGCAGATAACTGTCCGTCAATAGCTAACCCCGGACAGGAAGACTTGGATAGTGATGGCTTTGGTGACGTCTGTGATAGTGATGATGATGGTGATGGTGTTGATGATGGCGTTGATAATTGCCCTTTAATAGCCAATGACGATCAGCTTGATACCGATGGGAATGGTATTGGTGATGCCTGTGATAACGATGATGATGGTGATGGTGTCGACGATACCGCGGATAACTGCCCATTAAACAGCAACTCTAACCAGCAAGATAGCGATGGTGACGGTATTGGGGATGCCTGTGATTCAGATAATGACAATGATGGCATTGACAATAATGTTGATAACTGTCCGCTAATCAGTAATCCAGGGCAAGAAGACTTAGATGCTGACGGCGATGGTGATATTTGTGATTCAGATGATGATGGTGATGGTGTTGACGATGGTGCAGATAACTGTCCATTGACCAGTAACTCAGATCAAAATGATCTTGACGCTGATGGTGCTGGAGATGCGTGTGATGCTGATGATGACGGCGACGGTACGAATGACAGTTCTGATAACTGCCCTTTAATCAGTAACCCAAGCCAAGAAGATTTGGACGGCGATGGACTGGGTGATGTTTGCGACTCTGATGATGATGGTGATGGTGTAGACGATGGTACCGACAACTGTCCTGTTACTAGCAACCCGGGGCAGAGCGATTCAGACAGCGATGGGATTGGCGATGCCTGCGACACTAACACTGACTCTGACGGTGATGGAATAGAAGACGGTATTGATAACTGCCCGGCGACCTTTAATCCAGATCAAGAAGATTTGGATGGTGATAATGTGGGTGATGTCTGTGATAGTGACGATGATGGTGACGGAGTCGATGACGGAGTCGATAATTGTCCTGCAACTAATAACCCAGACCAACTTGATACCGATGGGGATGGAAGTGGTAATGATTGTGATGCGGACGATGACAACGACAGCGTGGATGATGGTGTTGATAATTGTCCGTTAAGCAGTAATCCGGGGCAGGAGGATTCTGATGGTGATGGCTTGGGAGATGCTTGTGACGTTAACAATGATGCTGATAATGATGGCATCGACGATGAGCAAGACAATTGTCCCGCAACTCCAAATCCAGGTCAGGAAGATCTTGATGGCGATGGAAGTGGTGATGTTTGCGATGCCGATGATGATAATGATGGTATTGATGATGGTGCCGATAATTGTCCGATAGACGGTAATGCTCTGCAAACGGATACTGATGGTGATAATGAGGGCGACGTTTGTGATAGTGATGATGATGAAGATACTATTAGTGATGAGTTAGATAACTGTCCTTTGACTGTAAACCCTAATCAAGAAGATTCCGACGGTGATGGAGTCGGTGATGCTTGTGATAGCAATACTGATAGCGATGGAGATGGGGTTGATGACGGTGTCGATAACTGTCCTGCAACTTCAAATTCAAACCAAAGTGATATTGATGAAGACGGAGTTGGAGACGCCTGCGATAGCGACAGCGATAATGACGGCACCGAGGACTCTGTGGATAACTGTCCCGCTATTAGTAATTCAGAGCAGGTAGATACCGATAGCGATGGTGAGGGTGACGTCTGTGATAACGACGATGATAACGATAATATTGATGACTCAACTGATAACTGCCCTCTAATGAGCAACCCCGGGCAAGAAGACTTAGATGGCGATGGGACCGGTGATGCTTGTGATGATAGCTCCGAACCAGGAAATGGTAATGGGAGTGATGGTGACGGCGATGGTATTAATGATGAAGAAGATAATTGTCCAGCTATAAGTAATCCTAACCAAAGAGACTCAGACGACGATGGCATAGGTGATGTCTGTGATGATAATAATGGTGAGTTAAGTACGGCAGTCTCAGGAGGTGGCAGTTTGACCTACTTACTGATAACTTTATTGGCACTGACTTTACTTTACAGGAAGGCCACTTTGATGAAGAGGGCGGGGACTCGATCGTTAGGACTAATAGTCGTGGCGGTACTAGTTCCATTTTTCCCTGCACAAGCTGTAAATAAAGAGCAGACTGGCTGGAATTGGAATGCGGGGATAGGCTATGGCTTTAGTCATATTGACCCAGAGGGGAGTTCTTTTGGCTGGAGTACATCGGATGATGAAGACTCTGGTTATAAAGTGACTTTGGGGGCTGACCTAAACGAGAGCTTAGCATGGAGCTTAAGTTATAATGACTTGGGGACTGCTGAATTGAGCAACCAAGATAGCAGCATCTCTCAGAAAACGGGTATTGATTATAAAGCCTATGGCCTGATGTTCGACTATAGGGCTCTAACCTTTAGGGATGATCGTGTCAGCTTGTATGGTAAATTTGGTGTATCCACGATTAAGAATGATGTGAGCAACAGGGTTATAGTCGATGGCTCTGATATAACCCCTCGCTACAATGATGAAACGACAGTTCAGTTAGCTCTAGGCCTAGGGCTGAAGTGGGATCTAAGCGATTCTTTATTTTTTAAAACTGAGTTTGAGCGATTTGATAGAGATGCTTACTTTGTAACGATACAGTTTGGTGGGTACTTTTAAGATCTGAATGATGGATGGTAGTCAAACCCACCTTACTATAGGTGGGTTTTTTTATAGATAAAGAATGAGAAACAGGTCAGGATCTTATGTGACTGTGTCGAAAGATTTTACATGTTAACGGCTTTATTATGACAATCTGCGACACTTGGAGAGAGTCATACTAATAATGAAGCAAAAACACTACCTGCCATTTATAGTTGGTTTAAGTTTGCTTGTAGCTGCCTGTAGTGGCGGTTCCGACAGTGAAGAAACCGCGCCGCCACCGCCATCCTCTGGAGAAAATCCGCCAGCCTATTTAGAGCCACCTACTTCAGGTAAGGCGTCACGCTTCTTGCAGCAAGCGACTTTTGGCGCCACCACGAACTCTATCAATCGAGTAGTGGATATGGGTTATGAGGACTGGATAGATTGGCAGATGTCGCTCGGAATTTCTCGTCATATCGCGTATTACAACCGATTTAATTATGACCCAGACAACACCTGGAGTTTGTACATGGATGCCTGGTGGCATCGAACTTTGAAGGCCGAAGACCAGTTACGCCAAAGAGTGGCTTTTGCACTTAGCGAGATTTGGGTCATCAGTCAGTACGGCGTCAGCTCAAGTGGAGAGCACGGTAATAAGTCACTTTCTAACTATTATGACATTCTCCTCGAACACAGCTTTGGAAATTACCGTGACTTGATGCAGGACGTTACGCTCAGTCCGGTGATGGGCGAGTACCTGAGTATGCTTCGCAATCGTAAGCCGGATCTTGAGCGAAATATACGTCCTGATGAAAACTATGCTAGAGAGTTAATGCAGTTGTTCAGCGTGGGCTTGGTCGAGCTGAATTTGGATGGCACTCCCAAGCTAGATGCTAATGGCAATACGATTCCGACCTATGATCAAGATGATATTGAGGGCTTGGCTCATGTCTTTACAGGCTGGACCTGGCAAAATGCCGAAACATTTTGGTGGTGGGGTGACAATCGCGATCTCATTAGCTCAATGAAGGCTTTTCCAGAATTTCATGCCGAAGGTGAAAAGCAGATTATCAATGGTGGCATCATTCCAGCGGGACAAACTCCTGAACAAGATCTCAGCCAAGCGCTGGATCATATTTTTAACCATCCTAACGTCGCGCCTTTTGTGGCCAAGCAACTCATAAAAAAATTGGTCACAAGCAACCCATCGCCGGATTATGTTGAGCGCGTAGCGACTGCTTTCAACAATAATGGGAGTGGTGTTCGTGGCGATATGAAGACCGTGATTAAAGCGATCTTATTGGATGATGAAGCGGTCACGGGAGAAGTGAGTCATGGCAAACCGTTCGGTAAATTGAAAGAACCAATCTTGAAGTTAACCGCTTTTTGGCGAGCCTTTAATGCCAATACTGGTACGGGCACTTTCGAGTTTCGATGGGTCGATAATGATTTTGCGCAAGGTCCGTTAAAGTCACCAAGCGTTTTTAACTTCTTTTCACCGAACTATCAGCCTGCCGGGGCATTAAAAGACGCAGACATCAATGCGCCTGAGTTTGAAATCCATACGGAAGGAACTATGGCTAAGATGACAAACCATCTGCACTGGCGCTCGGTGACAATGAATAATTTCGAGAGAACCTCGCCTGATGCCAAAGATATCATCGTTAATTACAACAGGGAGCGTGATTTAGCGGCATCGAGTGATGAAGCGTTAATTGATCATCTCGACACCTTACTTTTGGCGGGCACCATGACTGAGCATATGCGAACAGTCTTGAGTGATTACTTAGCTTCGATTAATGCTGATGACCCTGAGCGGAAAGCCATCGAAGCCATTGCTCTAGTCATTACTTCCCCAGAATTCGCTGTTCAACGATAGGAGCCTGGACATGAAAAGACGTGATTTTATCAAACTCGGCTCTGCGGCAATTGCAACCTCAGGCTTAATGAACATTAGCCAGTCTGCGCATGCGTTGAATATCCCGACAGGTGACTACAAGGCATTGGTCTGTATTTTCTTACTCGGCGGGAATGATGGTTTTAACATGGTAGTGCCGACCAGTGATTTCGACTATAACGAGTACGCAGCCTCACGCCAGAATATGGCGATAGCAAGAGGTGACTTATTGTCTGCATCACCTCTGTCTTATGGCGGTAGCAGCTTTGGTTTCCACCCTCAGTTAGCCGAACTTCATGGGTTGTTTAATAACGGTAAACTAGCGGTGATGGCCAACGTGGGTAATCTGGTTGAGCCGCTCACTCGTCAGCAATTTCTTGATCACAGCAAGGCGTTGCCCGATCAACTGTTTTCACACAATGATCAGCAAGACCAATGGCGCTACGTTGACCCACAAGTACAAAAGTCAGGATTGGGGGGGCGCGTGATGGACTTAGCGGTGGCTAACAATCAAGACCCTTTATTGACGGGGATTGCGATTGATGGGCGTACCAACTGGCTGAGCAGTCAGCTTAACTTGGATCTATCGATTGGCAGAAATGGCTTTGACCAATACGGTTATGTAGCGCCTGATAAGAATTGGACTCAAGATCGTCGTGCAGCTTTTAAAGCGTTGTTGAACACCGATTACAGCAATCCGTTTGCCGATGAGTTTAAAGGCTTGCAGTCTCGCACTATGGACCTGGTTGAGCGAGTCGGCGCCCAGATCGATAATGTTCCTGAGTTTACGACGGTTAAGCCTGAAAGTAGTCTGGCTACGAAGCTGGAAATGGTGGCGAAGATCATCGCCATTAGAGAATCTCTCGGTATGGAGCGACAGGTGTTTTACGTTGGCATGGGCGGTTTTGATACCCATGACGGACACATCAATCGTCAACAGGAATTGTTCACTGAGCTCAGTGAAAGCATGAATTACTTTTATGACGTTACGACAGAGCTTGGCGTACAGAATAACGTGACTAGCTTCACCAGTTCTGAGTTTGGTCGTACTCTGACCAGTAATGGTGACGGAACTGACCATGCTTGGGGTAACCATCAGCTTGTGATGGGAGGCGCGGTACGCGGTGGTGATATTTATGGCCAAGTGCCGAGCCTTGAAATTGATGGGCCTGATGATGCTAACAATGACGGGCGGATCATTCCAACCACCTCGGTCGAGCAGTTTATGGTCAGCCCCTTGCGTTGGTTTGGCTTAACCGACACAGAGCTAGCCAGCGTTATGCCAAATCTCTCGGCGTTTAATGCCAATGCGGTAGATTTTATGCTTTAGCTAGTCTCTCAAAACCTGTGTTAGTCTTTAGCCCCTTTGATAGGGGCTTTTTTCTAGGAGCTTTTGTCGGGGTGTAACATTCGCACCTGTTTTAGACTCTAATGATTGTGGGGTTACAGTTTCACATCCCTTCTTTTTAATTCTCACCGTATTCTCGGAGGTGCTACAGTATGAATTGGCGTGATGTTATCTCGCTGGTGAATGATGGCAACCCAGAGCCTCCTCGTGTGGTTGGTAAAACCGCAGCCGAGTGGCAAAAACTGCTGTCCGCAGAAGAGTATCGAGTAATGCGCCAAAAAGGCACAGAGCGTGCTTTTAGTGGTGAGCATTGCAATGTTTTTGAACCGGGTGTTTATGGTTGCGCCAGCTGCGGCGAACCTTTATTTGATTCATCCCATAAGTTTGAGTCGGGTACAGGTTGGCCGAGTTTTGGAGAACCTGTGAAGCCTGGTGTGGTACGCTATAATCAAGACCGAAGTTATGGCATGACACGAGTAGAAGTCAGCTGCAATGTTTGCGGTGGACATCTTGGGCATGTTTTTCCGGATGGACCAGCGCCAAGCGGGCTGAGGTTTTGTGTTAACTCAGTGTCATTACAGAAACTGGAGGACCATTCAGATGAGTCTTAAAGCGACTTTTGGTGGGGGCTGCTTTTGGTGTGTCGAGGCAGTGATGCAAGAATTAAAGGGCGTTGAATCCGTCGTATCTGGTTACACGGCTGGAAAAACGGAGTACCCAACGTATCGTGAGGTGTGTTCAGGCGCCAGTGGACATGCCGAGGTGGTGCAGGTGACCTTTGATGACGAGGTGATCAGTTACCGTGATTTGGTGGAAGTTTTTTTGACGTCTCATGATCCCACACAGGTTGATGGGCAAGGAGCCGATATCGGCACTCAGTATCGCTCGATGATCATGTATCACAGCGAAGCACAGCGAGAAACTGCTGAAGCGGTGATGAATGAGATGGCGCCTTTGTTTGATGACCCTTTAGCGACCGAGTTGGTGGCGGAAGACACCTTTTATCCTGCAGAGGGACATCATCAGGATTATTACGCCAACAACAAGATGCAGCCGTATTGCATGGCAGTGATTAATCCGAAGTTAAGTAAATTGCGTCAAAAGCACGCCGATAAATTAAAAGCGTCATAAATAGGTCACCGCCAAGGTATTGTGGCATGGCCTGTAACACTAGATAAGGAGTATCCATGAAAGCCATTTGGAACAACGTTGTTATTGCTGAGTCGAGTGATACTGTGATTGTCGAGAATAATCACTACTTCCCGCCCGAAGCGTTAAAGTCCGAGTACTTTTCGCCAGCGGATCATAAGAGTCAGTGTTCGTGGAAGGGCGAAGCGCATTATTATGATATAACGGTAGCTGGGCAGACGAATCATGAAGCTGCCTGGTACTATCCTGAGCCGTTAAAAAAAGCGGAACCAATAAAAGGTTATGTGGCTTTTTGGCGAGGGGTAGAGGTAGAGGACTAAAAGCAATCGAAAACTGAGGAGGCGTTAGTGACCTATCAAGCAATTCACCATCCGATGGAAAAGGTGTTTACCGTGGTGTTGGATCAAGGCTATGAAGCCAAAGTGACCTATACCCAAAAAGGCATGGTCTTACACCTTGATTATTCGGAAGTGCCTGAAGCCTTACGCGGTAAAGGTTATGGCGGTATTATGATGGAAGCGGTGTTACACGCGATTGAACAAGAAGGCTTTAAAGTGGTGCCAGAGTGTTCATACATCAAGCATTATATGGAAACCCATAAAGACTGGGCGCACTTAAAAGCAAGTTAAGCAGAACTCTTAAGGTAGCGTGCATATTGTTGACGCAGCTTGGCAAGCTTTGGGTTGATGTAAGTTTTGCAGAAAGGTTTATCGGCATGCTTTAGATAGTATTGCTGGTACTTTTCTTGATTGAGCTTAAACGACCGAAAAGGGAGCACCTGAGTGACATAGTGGGCGTTATTATCTTTGGACAGCTGGACTAAGCACCGTTTGGCTTCAAAAGCTTGGTGATCGCTAAAAGTATAAATGGCGCTACGGTATTTCTTTCGAAAGCGGTGCATGGAGCTACTGCTGTGAGTCAGTAAGTGGATGTGGATCAAGTCTTTAAGTGGAATACGTGTTGGATCAAAACGAACCAGCACCGCTTCTGAGTAACTGGAGTTCGTACCCTCGGCTGCAATCCAACCCTGTTGAACCTTATCAACACCTTCTAAAACGTCAAAAACCGCTTCGGTGCACCAATGGCAACCACCGCCAAAACCGATTTGAGTCAATTCAGTATCCATTCAAATGCCTGTTCTAAGGGGTTAGGGTTAAGTAATGCATAGTACAATAGAGTCTAGGCTTCGAAAAATATTACACTGGGTGACAATTCGATGCAGCAAGCTGTGACCATAGCGGGCACCCAATAACACCTTAAATTAATTGGGATTGTGGCTTGCAATACCTTTTCCGATCCCCTATAATTCGCGTCCCTTTGTAGGCGTAACGGCCACTATTAGGGTTGTTCTTGCGAAGCAATTTCAGACTTTTATGTAAAGTAAGTGATTGATTTTGCTAACAACAGGCTCGATTTGAGTCTGAAACAAGTTTGGTAACCGCACCCCTCACGAGTAGTAGGGTGGAGCGGTTTTTTATGTTCTTTTAATTAATATAGTGGAGTTCTTTGCAATGGCAAAGCAACGTATTCGAATCAGATTGAAAGCGTTTGATCACAAGTTGATTGATATTTCGACTTCAGAGATCGTAAACACCGCTAAGCGTACTGGTGCACAGGTTAAAGGTCCGATTCCTTTACCAACGCGTAAAGAGCGCTTCACCATCTTGACTTCACCACATGTGAATAAAGATGCGCGTGATCAGTATGAAATTCGTACGCACAAGCGTTTAGTGGACATCATCGAGCCAACAGAAAAAACAGTTGATGCTTTGATGAAGTTGGATTTGGCAGCTGGTGTTGATGTTCAAATTAGTCTTACTTAAGACTAGTGACATCAGTAGCAAGGTTATAACCATTTCGGTTGAGGTTTAAAACATGGCTATCGGAATAGTAGGTATAAAACGAGGAATGACTCGTGTCTTCACTGAAGACGGCGTGTCTATCCCGGTTACCGTAGTAGAAGCCGACCCAAATCGCATCACTCAGCTTAAAACAGCTGATGTTGACGGTTATGAAGCGGTTCAAGTGACTACAGGAAGCCGTAAGGCAAACCGTATCAGTAAAGCAGAAGCTGGACATTTTAAGAAAGCTAAAGTTGAAGCTGGTCGTGGTTTGTGGGAGTTCCGTGTGGACTCTTTAGAAGGTTTTGAAATTGGCGGTGAAGTCAAAGTTGAAGTTTTCGAAGAAGGTCAAAAAGTCGACGTAACAGGTACCTCTAAAGGTAAAGGTTACGCTGGCGTAATTAAGCGTTGGAACTTCCGTGGTCAAGATACTACGCACGGTAACTCATTAGCGCACCGTGCTCCTGGTTCTATTGGTCAAAACCAAACTCCAGGTCGCGTATTTAAAGGCAAGAAAATGTCTGGCCACATGGGTGCTGAGCGTGTAACTGTACAAACTCTAGAAGTTGTACGTGTTGACGTTGAGCGCAATTTGTTATTAATCAAAGGTGCCGTCCCAGGCGCTACTGGCGGTGATGTGATTGTACATCCTGCTGAGAAAGCCTAGGCCAAGAGGAGTTGACTATGGAACTTAGTTTGACATCTGGCGGCGCAATAAAGGTTTCTGAAGTAGCTTTTGGCCGTGAATTTAACGAGTCATTAGTTCACCAAGTAGTAGTTGCTTATATGGCAGCTGCTCGTGCCGGAACTCGAGCACAGAAGAACCGTAGCGCTGTAAGCGGTGGTGGTAAAAAGCCATGGCGTCAAAAAGGTACAGGTCGTGCCCGTGCAGGTACTATCCGTAGCCCATTATGGCGCAAAGGTGGTGTAACTTTCGCTGCGCAACCACAAGACTACACTCAAAAAGTTAACCGTAAGATGTACCGCGGTGCGATCCAAAGCATTCTTAGTGAATTGGTTCGTCAAGAGCGTTTGATTGTAGTGGAAGAATTTGCTGTTTCAGCTCCAAAAACTAAAGAGTTGGTGAGCAAGTTGAAAGAACTGGATGCTAAAGAAGCGTTGATCGTGACTGAAGAAGTTAACGAAAACCTATTCTTAGCGTCTCGTAACTTACACAAAGTTGACGTTCGTGACGTTCAAGCTATCGACCCTGTCAGCCTAATCGGTTTTGACAAGGTTGTGATGACTGTCGCGGCTGTTAAGAAAGTAGAGGAGATGTTGGGATGAACCAAGAGAGACTCTTAAAAGTTCTTCTAGCGCCTCACGTTTCTGAAAAAGCGACGATTTTGGCTGAAAACGATAACCAATTCGTTTTCAAAGTAGCTAAAGACGCTAACAAGCGTGAAATCAAAAAAGCTGTAGAAACTTTGTTTGAAGTTGAAGTCGATTCAGTTCGTACTTTGAACATGAAAGGTAAACGTAAGCGTTTTGGTCTACAAGAAGGCCGTCGTCCAAACTGGAAAAAAGCTTACGTCTCATTGAAGCCAGGTCAAGACCTTGACTTCGTTGGCGGCGAGTAACAAGGAGATTAGTAATGGCAATTGTAAAAGCTAAACCAACTTCTCCAGGACGCCGCTTTGTTGTTAAAGTGGTGAATTCTGACCTGCATAAGGGTAAACCTCATGCAGCTTTATTAGAGAAGAAATCAAGAAATGGTGGTCGTAATAACAACGGTCGCATTACGACTCGTCACGTTGGTGGCGGTCATAAGCAACATTACCGTGTTATTGACTTCAAACGTAATAAAGACGACATCGCTGGTAAAGTTGAGCGCCTTGAGTACGATCCAAACCGTAGTGCACACATTGCACTTATCTGCTATGCAGACGGTGAGCGTCGTTACATCATCGCTCCACGTAACTTAAATGCTGGTGATTCTATCGTTTCAGGCGAGCGCGCTCCGATTCGTGTCGGTAATGCCTTGCCAATGCGTAACATCCCTGTGGGTACGACGGTTCATAACATCGAACTTAAGCCTGGCAAGGGTGCGCAAATAGCTCGTAGTGCGGGTGCTTATGCTCAGATCGTTGCACGTGAAGGCAACTATGTGACCTTGCGTTTACGTTCAGGCGAAACACGTAAAGTGTTGTCTGAAGGTCGCGCGACTATCGGTCAAGTAGGTAACTCAGAGCACATGCTACGTAGCTTGGGTAAAGCTGGTGCCACACGCTGGCGCGGTGTTCGCCCAACGGTTCGTGGTGTCGCTATGAACCCAGTTGACCACCCACATGGTGGTGGTGAAGGACGTACCTCTGGTGGTCGTCATCCTGTGTCTCCATGGGGTACGCCTACTAAAGGTAAGAAAACTCGTAGCAACAAGCGCACAGACAAGCTAATTGTCCGTCGCCGTAATAAACGATAGAGGATAGCACAGTGGCACGTTCGTTAAAGAAAGGCCCATTCATTGACCTTCACTTATTGAAGAAGGTTGAAGAAGCTGCGGCCTCTGGTTCTAAGAAACCAATTAAAACATGGTCTCGTCGCTCAACCGTATTCCCTGAAATGGTTGGATTGACGATTGCCGTTCACAATGGTCGTCAACACGTCCCAGTCTTCATCTCTGAAGACATGGTTGGCCACAAGTTAGGTGAGTTTGTATTAACTCGTACCTATCATGGTCATGATGTTGATAAGAAAGCCAAGAAGCGATAAGGCGAGGAGTGGAAGATGGAAGTAGCAGCTAAATTGCGTAACGCCGCCATCTCGGCACAAAAAATGCGTCTTGTTGCCGATCAGATTCGTGGCTTACCAGTAGAAAAAGCGTTGAACACTCTTGAATTCAGCCCAAAGAAAGCGGCTCGTCTAATCAAGAAGGTTCTTGAGTCTGCGATTGCAAATGCTGAGCATAATGAAGGCGCTGATATCGACGAGTTGAAAGTTTCAACTATCTTCGTTGATGAAGCGGCGACTGCAAAGCGTATGCGTCCGCGCGCGAAAGGTCGTGGCGACCGCATTTTAAAGCGTAATAGTCACGTCACCGTTAAAGTATCGGATAACTAGGAGAAGGTAATGGGTCAAAAAGTTCATCCTACCGGTATCCGCTTAGGTATCGTAAAAAAGCATACTGCAACTTGGTATGCTGAGCGCGGCGATTTTGCGGATAACTTGGAAAGTGATATCAACATCCGTAACTGGTTGTTAAAAGAATTGAAGCATGCTTCAGTATCTCGCATCGAGATCGAGCGTCCAGCAAAAGCGATTCGTGTGACTATTCACACTGCGCGTCCTGGTATCGTTATCGGTAAAAAAGGTGAAGATATTGAGAAATTGCGTGGCAAGATCGCTGCTATGGCAGGCGTATCTGCGCAAGTTTCTGTTGAGCAAGTTCGCAAGCCAGAGCTAGATGCTCAATTGGTTGGTGACAATGTTGCACAACAACTCGAGCGTCGTGTGATGTTCCGTCGTGCGATGAAGCGTGCCGTTCAAAATGCTATGCGTCTTGGTGCTCAAGGTATCAAGATTGAAGTAAGTGGTCGTTTAGGTGGTGCTGAGATTGCTCGTACAGAGTGGTACCGTGAAGGTCGTGTGCCTTTGCATACGCTACGTGCGAACATCGATTACGCAACATCTGAAGCGAATACTACTTACGGTATCATCGGCATTAAAGTATGGATTTTCAAAGGTGAAGTTCTTCCAGGTCAAGAGATTGAAGAGCCGAAAGAAGAGAAGAAACCTCGCCGTAGAAAACCTGCTCCTAAAGCGAAGAAGTAGGGGTAAGTATTATGTTATTGCCAAAAAGAACGAAATATCGTAAGCAGCACAAACTGCGTAACCGTGGTTCACAAGCTCATAACGTGAGCTTTGGTGAGTACGGTTTAAAAGCGACGGGTCGTGGTCGTATGACTGCGCGTCAAATTGAGGCAGCTCGTCGTGCAATGACTCGTCACATGAAGCGTGCGGGTAAAGTTTACATTCGTGTATTCCCTGACAAACCAATCACTAAAAAGCCTTTAGAAGTACGTATGGGTAAAGGTAAAGGTAGTGTTGAATATTGGGTTGCTCAGGTTCAACCAGGTCGTATGTTATATGAAGTAGAAGGTATCTCTGAAGATTTAGCGCGTGAAGCGTTTGCTTTAGCGGCAGCAAAACTACCTTTCAAAACGACCTTTGTTAAGCGGACGGTGATCTAATGAAAGCGACAGAATTGAAAGATAAGAGCGTTGAAGAGCTCAACGTAACTTTGAACGAGCTTTTGCAAGATCAATTCAAGTTACGTATGGAAAAGGCTACGGGCCAAGTGACAGAAACACACAAGTTGCGTGAAGTTCGTCGTGACATCGCCCGTGTTAAAACCATTATCAACCAAAAGGCAGGTTCATAATGAGCACTGATACAATTCAACGCACATTACAGGGCAAAGTCGTAAGCGATAAAATGGATAAGTCCATTACAGTTTTGGTTGAGCGTCACGTGAAGCATCCTTTATATGGGAAGTTCATCAAGCGTTCAACGAAGATTCACGCTCATGACGAAGCTAACGAGTGCAAATTAGGTGATGTGGTGAGAATTGCTGAGTGTCGTCCTCTATCAAAAACTAAGTCTTTTAAGCTAGTTGAGATAGTCGAGAGCGCTCGCTAATTGAACCATAGTTAACCCTGAAGTGATTAATTTCACCTCGGGGTTAGGATTTTTACTAATTTAATGGTATACTCCTGCGCCTTTTAGCGCGGGATTAAGCGGAGAAAACCATGATCCAGATGCAATCAGTACTAGACGTAGCCGATAATTCAGGTGCGCGTCGTGTAATGTGTATTAAGGTACTGGGTGGTTCGCATCGTCGTTACGCCAATATTGGTGACATCATCAAGGTGAGCGTAAAAGAAGCGATCCCACGCGGTAAGGTAAAGAAAGGTGACGTTCTAAACGCAGTTGTAGTTCGTACCCGTAAAGGTGTACGTCGCCCAGACGGATCTTTGATCAAGTTTGACGGCAACGCAGCAGTTATTCTGAACAGTAACCTACAGCCGATTGGTACTCGTATCTTTGGACCTGTGACACGTGAATTACGTGGTGACAAGTTCATGAAGATCGTGTCTTTGGCACCAGAAGTACTTTAAGAGAGACGATAATCATGCAAAAGATTAAGAGCGGCGACGAAGTCATCGTAATCGCGGGCAAAGACAAAGGTAAGCGTGGTAATGTTGACCGCGTTCTTACTGATGGTCGCGTGATTGTGAGTGGCGTAAACATTATTAAGAAGCACACTAAGCCTAGCCAAAATCCTGACGGTTCTATCAATGAAGGTGGAATCATCGAGAAAGAAGCAGCTTTAGAAGTTTCTAATATAGCAATCTACAATGCTTCGACAGGTAAAGCTGACCGTGTTGGCTTTAAAGTTGAAGATGGTAAGAAAACGCGCTTCTTCAAGAAAACTGGCGAAGCGATTTAACAGTTAACATTTAGGTAATAAATGATGGCGAAACTGCACAACTTTTACAAAGATACTGTTGTACAGGAGCTTCAAGAGAAGTTTGAGTACAAATCAGTTATGCAAGTCCCACGCATTACCAAGATCACATTAAACATGGGTCTGGGTGAAGCTCTTGCGGATAAGAAGATCCTTGAGCACGCAGTAAGTGATATGACTGCAATCTCAGGCCAAAAGCCTATCATCACTAAAGCACGTAAATCAGTTGCGGGCTTTAAAATTCGTGATGGCTACCCAATTGGCTGTAAAGTGACTCTTCGTGGCGAGCGTATGTGGGAATTCTTAGAAAGATTTATCTCAATTGCGGTTCCACGTATTCGTGATTTCCGTGGTTTGAATCCTAAATCTTTCGACGGCCGTGGTAACTACTCTGTAGGTATCAAAGAGCAAATCATTTTCCCTGAAATTGATTATGACAAGGTCGATAAGGTTCGTGGTATGGATATTACTATTACCACTACGGCAAACAGCAATGAAGAAGGCCGCGCATTATTAAGTGCGTTCAACTTCCCATTGAAATCATAAGAGGCACGCTATGGCTAAGAAATCTATGATAGAGCGTGAGTTAAAGCGTGCAAAAACTGTAGAAAAGTACGCTGCAAAACGCGCAGAGCTTAAAGCAATCATCAACAACCCAGAGTCTTCTGAAGAAGAAGTTTGGGAAGCTCAGGTGAAACTGCAAAAGCTACCACGTAATGCAAATCCTGTACGTCAACGCAATCGTTGTCGTGTTACTGGACGTCCACACGGATACCTTCGTAAATTCGGTATGTGCCGCAACAAGTTGCGTGAACATGCGATGAAAGGTGACGTGCCTGGTTTAGTTAAAGCTAGCTGGTAAGCTGTTGGAGAATCACTTATGAGTATGCAAGATCCTATAGCAGATATGTTGACTCGTATTCGTAACGGCCAGACTGCTGCGAAGAAAAATGTCAAAATTCCTGCTTCTAAAATTAAGAAAGCAATCGCTGAAGTATTAGTTGATGAAGGTTTCATCAGTAGCTACAGCGTTGATGAAGGCGCTATCCCATCAATGACGGTTGAGTTGAAATACTACCAAGGTCGTCCGGTAATTGATGAGTTGAAGCGTGTTAGCCGCCCAGGTTTGCGTATCTATAAAAAAGTTGATGAACTTCCTAAAGTCATCGGCGGATTAGGTATCGCAGTTATTTCAACTTCAAAAGGTGTGATGACTGACCGTGCCGCGCGTAAAGCGGGTCATGGTGGCGAGATCATCTGCACTGTATCGTAAGGGAGAGTTAAAGATGTCACGTGTAGCAAAAGCCACTGTATCTATCCCTTCAGGTGTTGAAGTGAACATCAAAGATGGCGTGATCAGTGTAAAAGGTTCAAAAGGTCAGCTTGAAGAAAGAATGCACGACGACGTAGAAATTACGATCGAAGACGGTGCAGTTTCATTCGCCCCAACAGGCGTTTCAAAAAGCTGGGCAATGGCAGGTACTTACCGCGCACTAGTTAACAACATGGTAACGGGTGTTACTGATGGTTTCGAAAAGAAATTGAAACTTATCGGTGTTGGTTATCGTGCACAGGTACAAGGTAAGACGCTTAACTTAACCCTGGGTTTTTCTCACCCAATCGAGTTTGAGATCCCTGAAGGCGTAACAATTGAAGCTCCTTCACAAACGGATCTTATCGTTAAGGGTGCTAGCAAGCAGGTCGTCGGTCAGGTTGCGGCAAACATCCGTAGCTATCGTCCACCAGAGCCATACAAAGGCAAAGGTGTTCGTTATGTTGACGAGTACATTGTTCGCAAAGAAGCCAAGAAGAAATAGTAGGGCAGGGTCATGAAAAAGAAAATTCAACGTTTGCGTCGTGCGACTAAAAGTCGCTCAAAAATGCAGGAGCTGGGTGTAACGCGCCTAGTTGTGAATAGAACCCCTCGCCACATTTACGCGCAAGTAATCAGCGGTGAGAACGGTAATGTAATCGCAAGTGCTTCGACTGTGGAAAAGGCCGTTCGTGGTGACGTAAAGTACACGGGTAACCTAGATGCTGCTAAGCACGTAGGTACGCTAGTTGCTGAGCGCGCTATCGAGGCGGGTGTAAAGCAAGTTGCTTTCGACCGCAGTGGATTCAAATATCACGGACGCGTGGCAGCATTAGCTGACGCCGCTCGTGAAAAAGGCTTACAGTTCTAAGGTGTGAAGCATGGCAAAAGATATGAATAACCAAGAAGGTTTAGTTGAAAAGTTAGTCAACGTAAACCGCGTTGCTAAAGTAGTTAAAGGTGGTCGTATTTTCGGTTTCACAGCTTTAACTGTTGTCGGCGACGGTAAGGGTAAAGTGGGTTTCGGTCGTGGTAAATCGAAAGAGGTTCCAGTAGCAATTCAAAAGGCTATGGAACAAGCTCGTCGTAACATGATCCAAGTCGAACTAAAAGACGGACACACTTTACAACATGCATTAAATGCCCGTCATGGCGCATCAAAAGTGTACATGCAGCCAGCATCAGAAGGTACTGGTATCATTGCCGGTGGTGCGATGCGTGCTGTTTTTGAGGTGCTAGGTATCCAAAACGTATTGGCAAAAAGTGTTGGTTCTACAAACCCAATTAACATCGTTCGTGCAACGATTAATGGTTTGACCCAAATGACTTCGCCAGAAGCTATGGCTGCCAAGCGTGGTAAATCAGTAGAAGAGATTTTGGACTAAGACGATGGCAAAGAAAATGATGAAAGTAACGCAGACGCGTTCTAGCATTAGCCGCTTAGAAGCTCACAAGGCTTGTTTGCGCGGTCTAGGTTTGCGTCGCATTGGTCATACTGTTGAAGTTGAAGATACAGCATCAACTCGCGGTATGGTAAACAAAGTTTACTACATGGTTAGTGTTGAGGAGTAAAATCATGCGTTTAAATACATTGATGCCAGCTCCTGGTAGTAAAAAGGATCGCAAACGTGTAGGCCGTGGTATCGGTTCTACTGACGGCAAGACTGCAGGTCGTGGTCATAAAGGTCAGAAGTCACGTTCAGGCGGTTTCAACAAGATTGGTTTCGAAGGTGGTCAGATGCCTTTGAAACAGCGTTTACCAAAATTCGGCTTTAACTCGCGTAAAGCTTTGGTATCTGCTGAAGTTCGTTTAAATGAACTTTCAAAAGTAGACGGTGAAGTTGTTGATATGCTGACTTTGAAAAAAGCAGGCATTATCGGTAACAGCATCGAAAGCGCTAAAATTATCTTGTCAGGCGAAATCGAGCATGCAGTCACTGTTACTGGTGGCGTTCGCGTCACTAAAGGTGCGCAAAAAGCTATCGAAGCAGCCGGCGGTAAGGTTGAAGCATAATGGCATTATCACCACAGCAATTAGCTAAAAGCGGTGGTTTGAATGAGCTCAAACAACGTTTGTTGTTTGTGCTCATTGCTATTGTAGTCTTCCGTCTTGGTTCGTTTATACCTGTACCAGGTGTAGATCCAGACGCACTAAAAGACTTTTTGAATTCAGATACGATTTTTTCTTTGTTCAATGTCTTCTCTGGCGGTGCGATGGAGCGTGCTTCGGTTCTAGCTTTAGGTATCATGCCGTATATCTCGGCATCGATCATTATGCAGATCTTGAGTTATGTTGATCCTCGATTAAAAGAGATCAAGAAGGAAGGCGAGAGTGGTCGCCGCAAAATCAATCAGTACACTCGTTATTTAACAGTGGCATTAGCGACTGTTCAAGCGTTTGGTATGGCTACTCAATTACCAACGATGATTCCGAATCTGGTTGAGAATCCTAACTTTTCGTTCTACTTTGTCGCTATCGCTACATTGGTAACAGGTACTATGTTCCTGATGTGGTTAGGTGAGCAAATTACGGAACGAGGTATCGGTAACGGTATCTCAATTATTATCTTGGTGGGTATCGTTGCTGGTTTCCCACAAGCGATTAAGCAAGTGTTCTCACAAGCTTATGACGGTCAGCGTGATGTGCTAGGTATCCTAGTTTTCGCCGTGTTCGCATTGGCAGTGATTTACTTCATCGTATGGTTTGAAACGGCTCAACGTCGTATCACGATTAACTACGCGAAACGCCAACAAGGTAATAAAGTTTTTGCAGCTCAAAGCAGCTTCCTACCAATGAAGTTGAATATGGCGGGTGTAATTCCTGCGATTTTCGCATCGAGCATCGTTCTATTCCCAGGCACTTTGTTGTCTTGGTTTGGTAATGCCGGTGAAGTGAGTTGGTTAAGCACTTTAGCTCAGAATTTACAGCCTGGTAACCCTGTATATATGTTGCTATATGCAACGGGTATTATCTTCTTCGCTTTCTTCTATACAGCGTTAACGCAGAATCCTCGCGATACTGCTGATAACCTGAAGAAGTCCGGAGCATTTATTCCAGGTATTCGTCCTGGCCAACAAACGGCTAGCTACCTTGATAAAGTTACGACCAGACTTACGTTCTGGGGTGCGCTTTACATGACCGCTGTATGTTTGTTACCAGAGTTCTTGATTTTGCTATTTGAATATCCGTTCTACTTCGGTGGTACGTCATTATTGATTATTGTAGTTGTTGCTATGGACTTCATGTCTCAAGTACAAGCGCACTTAATGTCGCAGCAATATGACTCGGTATTGAAAAAGGCAAATCTTAAAAAGCATGGCCCATCCGGTCGTGTTCGTCGCTAAGCATGTTGGAGTAACAAATGAAAGTTCGTGCTTCTGTTAAGAAAATGTGCCGTAACTGCAAAGTGATTCGTCGTCACGGCAGTGTTCGCGTTATCTGTGTTGACCCACGCCATAAACAGCGTCAAGGTTAATTCGATAATTGTTTGATTTTTAGGCGTGATGTGGCTAAAATAGCCGCCCTTTCACGCCTGCTTATTTAATTTAGGAGATATTGTTAAATGGCTCGTATAGCTGGTATTAACATTCCGGTACATAAGCATGCTGATGTCGCATTGACCGCTATCTATGGTATCGGTCGTCCTCGTGCACAGATTATCTGTGCTGATGCAGGGGTTGAACCTACTGCAAAGATCAAAGATTTGAACGAAGACCAAATTGAGAATCTACGAAACGAGGTGAGCAAGTTTACCGTTGAAGGTGATTTGCGTCGCGAAATCAACATGAATATTAAACGTTTGATGGACTTGGGTTGTTTCCGAGGTATTCGTCATCGTCGTAACCTACCATTGCGTGGTCAACGTACGAAGACAAATGCTCGCACCCGTAAAGGTCCTCGCAAACCGATTAAGAAATAGTTTGGTGGAACATAATGGCTAAAACACCTCGTACTAGTAGTAAGAAAAAAGTTAAAAAGACCGTAGTTGATGGTATGGCGCATATCCATGCGTCGTTTAACAACACCATCATTACGATCACAGACCGTCAAGGTAATGCTCTTGCATGGGCAACATCTGGTGGTTCTGGCTTCCGTGGTTCACGTAAGTCTACTCCTTTCGCTGCACAGGTAGCTGCTGATCGCGCTGCTCAAGTAGTAAAAGAGATGGGCATGAAGAATGTTGAAGTATTTGTTAAGGGTCCTGGACCAGGTCGTGAATCAGCGGTTCGCGCACTTAACGCTGCTGGCTTTAAAGTCACCAACATTACTGACGTGACACCGATTCCACACAATGGTTGTCGCCCGCCTAAAAAGCGTCGTGTGTAACAATAACGGGAGTTTAAAATGGCTAGATATCTAGGTCCTAAACTTAAATTGTCACGTCGTGAAGGTGTCGATCTTGGACACAAATCAGGCGTTCGTGCAATTGAGACCAAATGTAAAATTGAAGTTGTTCCAGGACAGCATGGCGCGCGTCGTAGCCGTCTTTCTGACTATGGTTTGCAGCTTCGTGAAAAGCAAAAAGTTCGTCGTATCTACGGTGTTCTTGAGCGTCAATTCCGTAATTACTACAAAGAAGCTGACCGTCTTAAAGGCGCGACTGGTTCTAACTTGTTGCAATTACTAGAGTCACGCTTAGACAACGTAGTTTATCGTATGGGTTACGCTTCTACTCGTGGCGAAGCTCGTCAACTTGTTAGCCACAAAGCAATCATGGTTAACGGTGAGTCGGTGAACATTCCTTCTTACTCAGTTAAAGCAGAAGACGTGATTTCTGTTCGTGAAAAATCACAGAAGCAAGCGCGTATCGTTGCAGCTCTTGAGCTAGCAGCACAGCGTGATAAGCCTGAGTGGATTGAAGTCGATGCAACTAAAATGGAAGGTACGTATAAGCGTCTTCCTGAGCGTACTGAATTGGACGCTAGCATCAACGAAAACCTAATTGTAGAGCTTTACTCTAAGTAATTTTTAATCCTTGAGAGGGATAGTATGTCAGCAACTGAATTTCTGACTCCGCGTCAAATTAAGGTCGAATCAGACGAGGGCACTAAAGCTCGAGTTATCTTGGAACCTTTTGAGCGTGGTTTTGGACACCCTTTGGGTAACTCATTGCGTCGCATCTTATTGTCTTCAATGCCGGGTGCCGCAGTGACAGAAGTAGAAATCGACGGCGTGCTTCACGAATACTCAGCAATTGAGGGTGTTCAAGAAGACGTAATCGATATCCTTTTGAACTTAAAAGGGTTGGCAGTTCGCCTGGAAGATAAAGAAGAGGTGACTCTTACTTTACAGAAGAAAGGCGAAGGCGTCGTGACTGCTGCTGACATTGAAGAAGTATCTGGTGCTGAAGTAGTGAACAAAGATCACTACATCGCTACCTTGAATAAAGGTGGCGCTTTAACCATGCGTATCAAGATTTTACTTGGTCGTGGTTATGAAGCATCAAACACGCGTAAATTACCAGAAGGCGAAGATAAGCCGATTGGTGTTTTACAAGTCGATTCTTCTTTCAGCCCAATGAAGAAAGTATCTTACACCGTAGAATCTGCGCGTGTAGAGCAGCGTACAAACTTAGACAAGCTAGTTCTTGATCTTGAAACGAACGGTACGATTGACCCAGAAGAAGCGATTCGCCGCAGTGCGACGATTCTTCAACAGCAATTGGCAGCGTTTGTTGACTTGAAAGATGAAAAACAAGCTGAGCCTGAGAAAGAAGAGCCAGAAATTGATCCGATTCTATTGCGTCCGGTTGATGATTTGGAACTAACAGTACGTTCTGCTAACTGTTTGAAAACTGAGAATATCCATTATATTGGTGACTTGGTCCAGCGTACCGAAGTTGAGTTACTTAAAACTCCAAACCTTGGTAAGAAGTCATTGACTGAAATCAAAGACGTTCTTGCTTCACGTGGTTTGTCATTAGGTATGCGTCTAGAAAACTGGCCTCCATCAAGCATTCTTGGTGAGTAATCACTAAGGAAACTTTAAGAAGCTAAGTTTTCTGTAAAAAATTAAGCGCAAGGATGTTCCTTGCGCTTTTTTACTAAGTTAGTCATTGTTGAAAGTTTTGACTTAATCCAAAATTTTGAATAAGAAGCTGATTTAAATTTATCGTTTTTCCAGTACTACAGCAGGCTGGAATTAAATAGAGTGAGGAACTCAATATGCGTCATCAAAAATCAGGTCGTAAATTAAACCGTAACAGCTCACACCGTAAGGCTATGTTCCGTAACATGACTGCGTCATTGATCGAGCATGAACTTATTCGTACGACTTTGCCAAAAGCAAAAGAACTACGTCGTGTCGCTGAGCCTTTAATTACTTTAGCGAAAAATGACACAGTAGCTAACCGTCGTTTAGCATTTGCACGTATTCGTAGCAACGAAGCCGTAGCAAAACTATTCAGCGAGCTAGGTGTTCGTTACCAAGAGCGTCCAGGTGGTTACCTGCGCATCTTGAAGTGTGGCAACCGTCCTGGCGATAATGCTCCTATGGCATACGTTGAATTGGTTGATCGCCCAATCGTTGAAGAAGAAGACGATTTAGATATCGAAGAAACTGAAGAGTAGTCTTTAGTTTAGATATTAAAAGTCAAAAAAGCCTGCTTTAAGCAGGCTTTTTTGTATTTGTGATATGTAGAATGTCACCCTCGAAGTGTTCAGGTTCCGTAGAATACCAGTCGATGAGCTCGCAATCGTCAAAGTAGTCTAAGCAAAGTTCGGCCAACTCGTAGAAGGGCTCACGGCCTGGATCGGCAATCACGACTTCTCGTACTCCCGCCTGAAATGCCCTTTTGATCAAGTTAAAGTGGATTTTGGTCAGCTTATCCCAAAAGCAAATATCCGCGCCTATTAACATGTCGTAATCAGCTAAGTCCTTTTTGGTTAACTTTTCAAAACTCGCTTTTTGGGTTTTTACCTCGACCTCATTTAACGCCGACTGGACTTCAAGAAAGGGAAACACTTCATCGTCACGATCCACGCCGGTAACCTTGGCTGTAGCATGCTGTGCACAGAAAATACTGGCCGGCCCCCAACCGCAACCCAGCTCCATGATGGTCTGTTCATACTCGAGTGTTTCGTTATGGAGAAAGTAATCCATCAATAAAAAACTGCTATTCCAAGTTTTGTGGCCGTGGATAGAAGGCGTGTAATGCTGCTTGAGTTTTTTTACAAAGCGGTGATTATTTTCTAGGAGCAAAATGCCGTAGGCCTGGAAAATATGTTTTTCAGGTAACTCTTGAAGTAATGGCATGCGGGTACAGTTGATTAACGATTTGCACTACAGTTTAGGCTTTGTTGAACAATTTGTTAAGTTGCAGCTTGGCTTTTTCGATATGCGAATCATTAATCGCCTTAACAACCTTGGAGAATGCGAGTGCTATCACAGCGATATCATCAGTCCAGCCCATGGGTAATAAGTCAGGGATAGCGTCAAACGGCATGATAAAGTAGCCCAAGGCGCCAAGGATGATGGCTTTTTCCTTGGCTGGTGTCGCTGGATCACGAAAGCAATAATAAAGCGTTAGTAACTTTTCCAGCGCGTCTGTCCCTATCTGTTTAGCTGAGCGCTTTAATTTTCTCCAAAAGCTATCTTCAGAATAGTAGACTTTAGCATCTTGTTTGGCATTGTCTGTAGTAAAAGACGATGTTGGCATAATCTAACCTTTGGGGTTGATACACTGACTTTTTACATGGTAAGTGTTTGACTGATATAGTTAAGACTTATTTTTCAGCGAGGAGTTCTATGCACCATCACGGTCATTCTCACGCCAATGATGATGAGAAGCACGAGCATCCAGTAACGAGCCGCAAGCGCATGCTTTGGGCGGTCATCTTAACGGCCAGTTTTATGTTGGTCGAGGTCATTGGCGGACTTGTTTCGGGATCATTGGCATTACTGGCTGATGCTGGACATATGCTTACAGATGCTGCGGCTTTATTGTTGGCTTTCTATGCCATGACGCTGAGTGCTAAACCCGCGGACAGCAAGCGCACCTTTGGTTATGGTCGTTTACAGGTATTGGCGGCTTATACTAACGGTATTTTCCTGATACTGCTAACGGCATGGATTGTGTGGGAAAGTATTCAGAGGTTTTATCAACCAAACCCTATCCAAAGTACAACCATGCTGATCGTGGCTGTGCTTGGTCTTTTGGTTAATCTCGTCGTTTTCAAGATTTTGCATAGCGCTAGCGACTCGAATATCAATGTCAGAAGCGCTTTGCTGCATGTGCTAGGTGATTTGCTCGGCTCAGTGGGAGCTATCATTGCAGCGCTGATTATCTGGCAATGGGGCATACTGTGGGTCGATCCGTTGCTCTCGATTTTTGTGTCCGTATTGATTCTGAGAAGTGCTTACCATGTCATCAAGGATTCTTCGCATATTTTGCTGGAAGGAAAACCTCAAGAACTGGATAACCAACAAATTCGTCACGATTTGTTGCAAATTGAAGGGGTTTTGGATATTCACCACATGCACTTATGGAGTATCAGCGAACAGGAACCTTTAATGACCTTCCATGCTCTGATTCAAGAGGACTTTAAGGGCGATGATATGATTGACGTCATGTTAGAGGTGTTAAGAGTTAAACACGGCTTAATCCACGCTACTATCCAGATCGAGCGCAGTAACTGCGTCGAAAATACAGAGGCAGTGGCTTGTGTTGATACTGCAATTAAATAGAATATGTGAAGTTTATTAGAAGTTAAGCAGAGTGTTTTCGTTGCACAGCCGCTAAAAATTGCTTCTGATTTTCTATGCCTTCAAGTTTTCGTGCTAATTTATGCTGTAGTTCCTGAAGACTTTTTGACTGAGGAGCTGTTGATTTGACGAGATCTTCGGCTTCGCTTGTATATTGGCTTAATACTTCGACAAGTTTTACCAATTGTTGATGAGTAAAAAATTGGCCTTTACTGAATAGCGTCCGCTTAATTCGATTAAACAGTTGTGGCTCTTCGGTCGGGTGTTTGTAAAAAAACGGAAAGTTGTGCTTTTTTACCCAAGCAGAAATAGCGTTGTCTTTGTCTTCGGAATAAACCATGATGGCTGCACGATCTGACATTAACGCTTGCAGTTTGCGCATCATTGGGTAGCCTAGTGAATTATTGAGTGTGACAACGACAATTTGAATCGTCGGTCGCGACAGACGAAGGAAGTTAAGCGCTGTTTTGTAGTCTGTCACGTAATCATATTTATAGCCCGCCTGCTCAAGGATTTCTGCAGTACCGGCTAAGATAGTAGTTTTATCGTCGACTAATAAAATTGTGCTCATAAATTAACTGTAAAAATTGCAACCTTGTGGTTGTCGTAAAAAATAGTCAAGTGTCGAGAGGCTCATTTCCAATTGGCATTAAAAAGCATAGGATAAAGCGCTAATTTTCGGGCATTTTAGCATTGATTGAGCGATGATAAATTCATTTCTCGTCAAAAACTGATGATAAATTGTGAAAGGATACGGTTTTGATAAAGAAAGTGTTAATAATACTGACAACTGTAGTCTTGTTGAGTGCTTGTGCGACTCACAGGCCAAGTAATGTCAACGATTTGTGTAGTGTGCTCGGAGATGAAGACTGGTATCAGGCTGCACTGGACTCACAAGAAGAGTGGGGGACTCCGATCCATGTTCAGTTGGCTATTATGCATCAAGAGTCAAAGTTTAATCGCACGATTCGCCCAGATATGGAGTGGTTCTTAGGGTTTATTCCTGTGGGTAGGCCTTCTGATGCCTATGGTTATGCTCAGGCGCTGGAGAGCACTTGGGAAACTTACATCCGCTCGACCGGCAACTGGAATGCCAAGCGTGATGAATTTGATGATGCCATTCATTTTATTGGTTGGTATACCTTTAATTCTCATAAAAAACTCGGTATTTCAAAGTGGGATGCTAAAGCGCAATATTTGGCTTACCATGATGGTTGGGGAGGCTATAAGCGCGGAACTTATCGCAATAAAGCTTGGTTAGTTAGGGTTGCTGATAAGGTCAAACGTCGTTCGCTTGAGTATGCTCGACAGTACAAGCAATGCCGTCCACAGCTCGATGACAGTATTCGCGGTTGGTTCTAGCTTACTTGTAACAGCTACTTATTGTTTTCGGTTATATCAGGGGTGTGAAGTGGCTAGATATTGCTACTATTTATGGCGCATTTCACCCTAGAATCGGTTAGAATGAGCCCAATTTTTGAAACGAACTTCAGAGGAATTTAGGTATGTTGGGTAACACGACGTCTCTAAGAGATTTTGACCCAGAATTGATGGCTTCGATTGATGCCGAAGAAAAGCGTCAGGAAGAGCATATTGAGCTTATTGCATCCGAAAACTATACCAGCAAACGTGTGATGGAAGCGCAAGGTTCGGTATTAACGAATAAGTATGCCGAAGGTTACCCAGATAAGCGTTATTACGGTGGCTGTGAGTATGTTGATGTTGCCGAAAAGTTGGCGATTGAGCGTGTTAAAGCATTGTTCGGTGCTGATTATGCCAATGTCCAGCCACACTCAGGTTCGCAAGCAAACGCTGCTGTTTACATGGCGCTCATTAAGCCCGGCGATACCATTTTAGGCATGAGTCTATCAGACGGTGGTCACTTAACGCACGGTTCTAAAGTGAGCTTCTCTGGCAAAATATATAACTCAGTTGAGTACGGTGTTGATGAAAACGGTTACATTGATTACGACGAAGTTGAGCGTTTAGCCGTCGAGCACCAGCCGAAAATGCTCGTTGCTGGATTTTCTGCTTACTCGCGTACGGTGGACTGGTCAAAGTTCCGCGCAATCGCAGACAAAGTAGGTGCTTACTTATTTGTCGATATGGCGCACGTTGCGGGCTTGATTGCTGCTGGCGAATACCCAAACCCAGTGCCACACGCGCATGTCGTGACCTCGACAACGCACAAAACGTTAGCTGGCCCACGTGGTGGCGTGATCTTAGCGCAGGCTAACCCAGAGCTAGAGAAGAAGTTGAATTCTGCGGTATTCCCGGGAGGCCAGGGTGGTCCGTTAATGCACGTGATCGCAGCGAAAGCGGTTGCTTTCAAGGAAGCATTAAGTGATGAATTCAAAGCGATGCAAAAGCAGGTTAAAGCCAATGCACAAGCAATGACGAAAGTGTTTGTTGAGCGTGGAGTCGATATTGTGTCTGGCGGTACGGAAAACCACTTATTCCTTGTTGACCTCATCAGCAAAGACATTACCGGTAAAGACGCTGAAGCTGCTTTAGGTAAAGCCAACATCACGGTCAATAAAAATACGGTGCCGAACGAGCCGCGCTCGCCATTTGTCACCAGTGGACTTCGTCTAGGTACTCCAGCAGTCACTACTCGCGGTTTCAAAGAAGCCGAGGTGACTGAGCTCGCGAGTTGGATTTGTGATATTCTTGACGATATCAATAATGAGCAGGTTATCAGCGACGTTAAAGCCAAAGTGCAGGAATTAACCAAGCGATTCCCGGTTTATAAGTAATAACATTAGGAAGGATTAACGGCCATGTATTGCCCATTCTGTGCTAACCCAGACACCAAAGTGATTGATTCACGATTAGTTGCTGACGGCAGTCAGGTTCGCCGCCGCCGCGAATGTTTATCGTGTGGCGAACGCTACACAACTTTTGAAAGCGCAGAATTGGTGATGCCAAAAATCATTAAGTCGGATGGCACTCGCGAGCCTTTTGATGAGCTGAAAATGCGTACAGGTTTGGCCAAAGCTGTGGAAAAGCGTCCGGTAAGTGTTGAGGACTTAGAAGCCGCTATTAATAAAATCCTTTCCAATCTTCGAGCGCTGGGTGAGCGTGAAGTTTCAGCAAGCGTTGTCGGAGAAGAAATCATGAAAGCATTGCGCGCGTTAGACGATGTGGCTTATGTGCGCTTTGCTTCGGTATATCGCCGCTTTCAGGATGTTCAGGCGTTTCGCGAGGAAATTGATAAGCTACAAAGTGATAGCAATGAGTCGTCGACTTAACGCGGCTCGCTAACCACTATTCACATTTTTCAAAGGGTACTCCATACCTGATATGTCTTTTTCAGCACAAGATTCCAACTTTATGTCACTAGCCATTAAACTGGCTCGGCATGGTTGGTATACGACGCGTTCAAACCCGCGAGTAGGGTGTGTGCTGGTGAAGACGGTTAACGGTCACACTCAAGTTATTGGCGAAGGTTGGCATCAAAAGCCGGGTCTCGCTCACGCTGAAGTCAATGCCATTCAAAACGCCAAAACAAATGGGCATGATCCTCAAGGGGCGACTGCTTACGTCACTTTAGAGCCGTGCTCGCATGTCGGCAAAACGCCGCCATGTGCGCAGGGACTGATTGAGGCTGGCGTAAGCAAAGTGATTTGCGCCATGACCGATCCTAACCCACAAGTCTCAGGTAGAGGCATTGAGATGTTACGGGAGTCTGGAGTGACGGTTGAGTGCGGCTTGATGGAATCGGAGGCGCTGGCATTAAATCCGGGGTTTGTGAAGCGCATGAACGCGGGCTTACCCAGAGTGACAGCTAAGATTGCCGTGAGTGTTGATGGTAGAACCGCCATGGCGAGTGGTGAAAGTCAGTGGATCACGGGGCCGGAAGCTCGCGCTCAGGTGCAGCGGTTACGCGCACAAAGTGGTGCCGTGATAACGGGTTCTGGCACAGTATTATATGATAACCCCTCGATGAATGTTCGTGATACGACCATGTTAGGTGATCCTTATTTCGAGCAGCCAATACGAGTCGTGGTGGACTCAAAGCATCAAGTGACGCCTAACGCTAAAATTTTCCAAGGTCAGGGACAGTGTTGGTTGGTTTCAGCATCTAAGCGTGATGACACTTTTAACAACAAGGTCCTAGTGCAGCAGGTAAAAGCCAATGATGCAGGTTATGCGGATCTTGAGGCGCTCTTGCGACAGTTGGCTGAATCTGGTGTTAATGACGTTTTGATTGAAGCAGGAAGCGAATTACTGGGCGCTTTTTTAGCAAAAGGCTTGGTCGATGAGCTACAGGTTTTCATGGCACCAAAACTACTAGGCAGTGCCGCGCGAGCGATGGCTCACTTACCGTTTGAGCAGATGAGTCAGGCGATAGAGTTAGAGTTGAAGGACGTTCGACAGATTGGGCAGGATTTACAATTAACTTACAACCGAGTGGACTAGACTGTGTTTACTGGAATTATTGAAGCGACTGGCTTTATCGAAAGTATTGAAGCAAAAGGTGGCGACGCGCGTTATGTATTTAATACTGGCAAGCTTGATTTGACGGATGTTGAGCTTGGCGACAGTATTGCCTGTAATGGGGTTTGTTTAACGGTAATTGAAAAGTTATCTCAGGGCTTTGCAGCTGATGTTTCGGTGGAAACGATTGACGTGACCTGTATGAAAAATTATCAGCAAAAGGATCCGGTCAACTTTGAAAAAGCGATGCTGCCAACGACTCGTTTTGGCGGCCACATGGTCAGTGGTCACGTTGATGCGATTGGCGAGGTGGTGTCAATTGAAGAAGCCGCACGCTCGATCCAATACAAGATAAAAGCACCGAAAGAGGTGTTAAAATATATCGCGATCAAAGGCTCTATTACAGTTGATGGCACCAGTTTAACGGTGAATGACCTTGAAAAAGACCAGTTTAGCCTTAATTTAGTGCCTCATACATTACAGGAAACTATCGCTGATAGTTATCAAGTAGGGACGCAGGTAAATTTAGAAATTGATCTTATCGCGCGCTACCTTGAGCGCTTAATGAACGCAGACAAAGCCGAGTAAGGCCAACGTTATGAAGCTAAACAGTATTGAAGAAATCATCGAAGATATCCGTCAGGGTAAAATGGTCATTTTGATGGACGATGAAGATCGTGAGAATGAAGGCGATTTGATCATGGCTGCAAGCCAAGTTCGCCCTGAAGACATTAACTTTATGGCGCGTTATGGTCGAGGCTTGATTTGCTTGCCGATGACTCGTGAGCGTTGCGAACAAATTAATTTGCCGTTAATGTCAGCCAGTAATGGTGCGAAATTTAGCACTAATTTTACGGTATCGATTGAAGCGGCGACGGGCGTTACCACGGGAATTTCAGCAGCCGATCGCGCGCGAACAGTTCAAGCTGCCGTGGCACCAAATGCCAAGCCAGAAGATATCGTTCAACCGGGCCATATTTTTCCGATCATGGCGCAAGAAGGCGGTGTCTTAAATCGTGCGGGACACACCGAAGCGAGTTGTGATTTAGCGCGTTTAGCCGGGTTTGATCCCGCTGCCGTGATTGTTGAGATTTTGAATGAAGACGGCACCATGGCGCGTCGTCCTGATTTGGAAGTGTTCGCTCAAGAGCATGGTTTGAAGATGGGAACCATTGCCGATTTAATTGAGTACCGAACTGAGAAAGAGCATACCGTTGAGAAAATCAGCGAATGTCACTGGCCAACGGAGCATGGTGACTTTAGACTGCACACTTTTAAAGATACTATCGACGAGCAAATTCACTTTGCCTTAGTTAAAGGCAACCCAAAGAATGATACCTCGACGTTAGTACGTGTTCACTTAACCGACAGCCTTTCTGACTTGCTGGAGTCGCAGCGAGGCAAAAGCAAAAGCTGGACCGTGAGCGACTCGATAGAAAAGATTTCTGAGGAAGGCGAGGGCGTTCTTGTTCTGATTGCGAAGAAAGAGTCGAGCGATGAGTTGTTGGATCGTGTTCGACAGTTCGAGCGTGAGGATCATGGCGAAACCTTAACTCAAGAACAGAAACGCAAAAAGAAACGTACCGTGGGTATTGGCTCACAGATTCTGGTGAGTTTAGGGGTGAGACAGATGCGCTTGTTAAGCTCCGGCACTCAATACACAGCACTTGGCGGTTATGGCTTAGAGATTGTGGAGCATATTACGCCTAAAAAATAGCTCGAATCATTAGTGATTATGCCACGGTTATAATACAATACGCGCTTATAACCGTGGTCAAGCCTTCTTTGATTACACATCAGTTCATCCCTACGTTAAGAGCCTAATGTCACATGAGCGACTTTAAATTAGACTTTTCGAAAACACAGTATCAAGGTGGTAAGATTGCCATCGTACACGCACGCTTTAATCAACCCATTATTAATATGATGATTGATGGTGTTGAGCAGAAATTTGCTGAGCTTGAAGTGCCTGCCGATAAAGTGTCGCGCTTTGATGTCGCTGGCGCGTATGAGCTACCCTATGCAACGCAACAGGTTGCCATGAGCGGTCAGTATGATGCGGTGATTGCAATTGGTGTGGTGATTCGTGGCGATACGCCGCATTTTGATTATGTTTGTGCCGAATCGAGTCGTGGCTTGATGGATGTGTCGTTAAAGCATAATCTGCCCGTGATTTTTGGCATTTTAACCGTGAACACGGATGAGCAGGCTGAAGAGCGCGCTAACCCTAAGAAAATGAATAAGGGTGGTGAAGCCGCCGCGACTGCGATAGAAATGATCAACTTAACCCGTAAACTAGGTTAAAGACCCAAGCTAACTGAGACGAAGAGCGTTTATTATGGAACAAAATTTTAAACCAGCAGCACGCCGTAAAGCACGTGAATACGCGATGCAGGCGATTTATCAGTGGCAAATGACGGGGAATGCCTTGAGCGAGATTGAGGCGCAATACCTTGCGACCATGAATAGTAAGAAAGTCGATATCGTTTACTTTCAAGAGTTGTTCAGTGGCGTGCTGACGGGATTGCACGATATTGATGAAGCTGTTTCTCCGGCTATTGATCGTGAGATGGAGCATATTGATCCAGTGGAGCGTGCTATTATTCGCTTATCTGCATTTGAGCTTAAAAATCGCATCGACATTCCGCGTCGAGTGGTGATTAACGAAGGCATCGAGTTAGCCAAAACCTTTGGTGCGACTGATGGCCATAAGTTTATTAACGGTGTTCTGGATAAAATCAGTAAAGAGTTGCGCCCACACGAGTAAGTCGCGGCAGCATAAACAAAGGAATTGAGTTAAGGAGTTGAGTTAAGAGTGTATGGCCGAATTTGACCTGATAGAACGTTACTTCACTTTCGAGTATGACTTTGATCAACACTCGAACGATGATGACCCTAAACAGGCCAGCACCAAGAAAAGCACATCAAAACCGCGCGTCGTCAAAGGTATTGGCGACGATTGCGCCATTTTTGACATCCCCAGTAAATATCAACTCGTGACGTCAACCGACACTCTGGTTGATGGCGTTCATTTCTTTTCTGACTTAGACCCTGAGCTGATTGCGCATAAGGCGCTTGCCGCTAACGTCAGCGATCTAGCCGCGATGGGCGCTAAGCCATTAGCTTTCACATTATCGATCAGCTTGCCTGAGATTAACGAATATTGGCTCGCTGGTTTCAGTAAAGGCTTAAAGAAAGCCAGTAAACGCTTTAAGGTGCCACTAGTGGGCGGCGATACCACTCAAGGACCGCTGAATATCAACATTACCGCTTATGGCTCAGTAAAGAAAGGCCGTTTGCTTGAGCGTCATAACGCAGAGGTTGGCGATGATATTTGGGTTACGGGGTATTTAGGCGAAGCCGCGGCAGCGCTGGAGTTACAAGATAAAGCGCTGGTTCGCGAAGAAGCATTGACTGCTGCCGAGTCTGAGCTGTGGCAAGCCTTAACTCGTCCGCTGCCACCTCTGGAGTTTGCTCGTAAACTGACCAAAATATCTTGCTGTGGGCTTGATATTTCCGACGGCTTAGCGGCTGATTTAGGTCATATACTGTCGAAAAGTCAGTGTGGCGCCAAGCTTTCTGTGGAGTCATTGCCTATTTCTGAAGCGCTTATCGAGGTCGTCGGGCTTGAGCAAGCAAGGCAGTATGCGTTGAACGGTGGTGATGACTATCAACTGTGTTTCACCGCCTCTAACAAACATCGCAATAAAATTTTAAACCTAGCTGAACGGTGCAGTATCAACGTTACCCGAATTGGAAAAATTCATGAGGCTGGGTTGCAGCTGACTCTAAATGGCCAGCCTTTCGAAAGTAATCGTGCCAGCTGGCAACACTTTAACCAATAACGACAAAAGAATAAGCAAATTATGACGGTGCCATTAGCTGATAAAACCCTAATCAAAAGAATGGTCTTCACCAACCCTCTACACTTTTTATCCTTTGGTTTTGGCTCAGGACTCATGCCGAAAGCCCCAGGCACATGGGGAACCATCGCCGCGATACCGGTATGGTATGGGTTATCGTTTCTCACACTGCCTTATTACCTAATCGCCACACTCGCGTTGTCCATTATCGGCATCGGACTTTGCCACTACACCGCCAAAAAACTCGGTGTCCATGACCACCCCGGCATCGTCTGGGACGAAATCTGCGGCTACCTCATCACCATGATCGCCATCCCCGCAACATGGCAATGGGCTCTCGCCGGCTTTTTCCTATTCCGCTTCTTCGACATCCTAAAGCCATGGCCAATTAAATGGCTCGACAAAAAAGTCCATGGAGGATTTGGGATTATGGTGGATGATTTACTGGCGGGTGGTTTTGCTTTGGGGATTTTGCAAGCCACAGCGTGGCTACTTTGATGGTAATAAGAAGAGCAAGCCTTTCAGCAACAAGAAGCTGTAAATACTCCCTTTCGCTATGTGAGGATAGTATCTTTGCTGATTTCAATATAAACGATTGTGGTTGTCTTTATTTGATTAGAATCTCGTACGACGGTTACGGATGTCATAATATTGATTCAACCTTAATTAGCGAGTTTAGCTTTGATGATTCCAACTATTTAATTAGTGCGATATTATCTAATGATTTAGAAAGCTCTAAAGTAGATAAACTGCTTAAAGCTTATTTTCGCGAAAACAAAGAGTTTTTGTGGGGAAAAGCTTTAAAAGAATATGAATTGATTTAAGTTTTGGTTTTTTAACGAGTTACTTTTCTTGCGTGTCCAAGAAAAGTAACCAAAAGAAAGACACCCCAGACGTTAGGCCTTACAGGCTCCCCTCATTCAAAAAAGTTAATGACGTGCCGCTAAACGAAACATCCATGTTTCGCTTTAGCTAAATTAGGCGTCCTGCCTAATTTGCACTATAACTTTTTCTCTTTCAGCTAACTTTAAGGGGATAATCGTAACCTGACAGTGTTTGCTATAGTTAAAATTTTGGTGCGAAATATAAGGTTAGCACCATAGCACCCTTTATATTGAGCTGAACGAAGAAGCAGTCATAGCAATTCAAATCGTGGATGATTTGAATAGTGAAATTCAGGCCATGGAGGGACTGTATTTCACGGTGCGTTAAGTGACTGATACGGAGTAAAGGTAATTATTCGTAGAATAATCTCAATATAGGGGCGTCTTTTCTTTTCGCCCTTTTCTTTGGACGAGCAAAGAAAAGGGTAAGAGCGTAGAAAAACTATAAAGGCACTAGATTCCAAATTAAATTTGGAATGACAAAGCATAAACAATGTTGGGTTACACCTGGCGGCTAACCCAGCCTATAGATTCTGAGGTGCGAAAGAGTTAGGGGGATTTCAGATTCCAAATCCAGTTTGGAATGACAATAGTCAGAGTCACTGGATCTCGCTGTCATGCCGCGGGATGACAGGGTAAAGAAAAACTACGAAACAACCTTAACGATATCGTCCGCTGTTAAGCCAATTCTTTCTAATAAGTCCCCGGTACTACCATGCTCAACAAACCTATCCGGTAATCCTAAATTTTTGACTTTGATTTGAATGTCATTGTTGAGAATAAATTCGTTAATAGCTGAGCCAGCGCCGCCTTGTACGGCATTTTCTTCGATGGTGATAAATTGGTCGTGAGTTTCGGCAAGGTCACGAATCAGTTGTTTATCGAGTGGTTTGACGAAGCGCATGTCGGCTACTGTGGCGTTGATCTTTTCTGCTGCTTCTAATGCGGTTTGTACCATGGAGCCAAAGGCTAGAATGGCGACTTTTTCACCTTGTGTTTTGGTACTCTCTTTAACAAGACGACCTTTTCCTATTTCAAGCGGCGTGAAGGATTTTTCAGCTTGGATGCCGGAGCCCATGCCGCGTGGATATCGAACGGCAACAGGACCTTCGTATAAATAACCGGTGTATAGGCATTGGCGGCATTCGTTTTCGTCGCTAGGCGCCATGATGACCATGTTTGGAATACAACGTAAATAACTTAGGTCGAAAGCGCCGTTATGGGTTGCACCGTCGCCACCGACTAGGCCACCACGGTCAATCGCAAACAGAACATCAAGGTTTTGCAACGCAACGTCATGAATCAGCTGGTCATAGCCGCGCTGTAAAAACGTGGAGTAAATGGCACAAACAGGTTTTAATCCTTCGCACGCTAAGCCGGCTGATACCGTGACGGCATGTTGCTCGGCAATACCAACGTCGTAGTAACGTTCTGGAAATTCTTTTGAGAAGCGGATCAAGTCCGAGCCTTCTCGCATGGCTGGCGTAATACCGACGACGCGTTCGTCTTTAGCCGCGATATCACACATAAAGTCACCAAAAATATTGGAATAAGTTTTTGGTTTTACACCTTTGGGTAATTCGCTGGTTTTTGGATCAAAAATCGGCACGCCATGGTAAGCAATCGGATCATTTTCCGCTGGCGCGTAGCCTTTACCTTTGCGCGTGACCACGTGTAAAAATTGCGGGCCTTTGAGTTCTTTAATATTATTGAGCGTGTTCAATAAGGTCGGTAAATCATGACCATCAATGGGGCCATTGTAGTTAAAGCCGAGCTCTTCAAATAAAGTGCCCGGCAATACCATGCCCTTCATATGTTCTTCGGCGCGGCTAACGAACTCAGATAGTGGCTTAATGCCATGCAACGCTTTTTTGCCGGTTTCACGAACACGCTGATAAAAGCGACCGGCAAGTAGCTTTGCTAAATAACGATTCATGCCACCGACGTTTTCAGAAATCGACATTTCGTTGTCGTTCAGGATAACCAACAGGTTGGCGTCGGTATCAGCAGCGTGATTCATCGCTTCAAACGCCATGCCGCCGGTTAAGGCGCCATCACCAATCACGGCCACGCATTGACGCTCTTCACCACGTTGCTTCGCGGCTAGAGCCATGCCCAGAGCTGCGCTAATGGAGGTGCTGGAGTGTCCGACGGCAAACGTATCGTATTCTGACTCAACACGAACGGGGAAAGGATGCAGTCCATCGGTCTGGCGGATCGTGTGCAGTTGTTCTCGGCGCTCGGTCAAAACCTTGTGCGGATAGGCTTGATGGCCCACATCCCATACAATACGGTCTTCCGGCGTTTCGAACATGTAATGCAGCGCTACCGTTAACTCTACCGTTCCTAGGCCCGCAGCGAAGTGACCTCCACACTGACTGATCGTATTAATCAGGTACTGGCGAAGCTCATCAGCCACATCAACCAGTTGATTTTTATCAAGTTTTCTCAGGTCATGTGGGTTATTGATTTGCGTCAATAGTGGGTAAAGATCAGTGCTCATAGGTCTAGATAGATGCCGTTAGGATTTTCGATGGACAATAAATTCAGCCAAATCGGCTAACAACTGCGTATTGTAGGGTAACTTAGCCAAAGCTTGTAGCGCTAATTGTAATAAATCGTCGAGTTTTTGACGTGAACCTTCGATTCCGAGCAATGCCGGATAGGTGTTTTTTTCTTTCTCAAGATCAGAGCCTTGAGGTTTGCCCAGGGTTTCGGTATCCGACTCGATGTCGAGGATATCGTCTTTGACCTGAAAGGCCAAGCCGATAGCATCGGCATAGTCGACCAAGGCTTGGCGTTCCTCAGCTTTTAAAGGGCCCGCGCTTAAGGCTCCCAGCAAGACGCTGGCTTTAATCAAGGCGCCAGTTTTCATGCGGTGCATGTTTTCCAGCATCGGCAGGTCGATGATTTTCTGTGTTGACTCTAAATCAATCGCTTGGCCGCCGCCCATACCCAAAGAGCCGCTGGCTTCCGCTAAGACGCGAATCATTTCAAGCTGTTGCGGTTTGGCTTGGGCGCTAAATTCGAACGATGACAGTTCTTGGAACGCCTGCGTGTGCAGCGCGTCACCCGCTAAAATGGCGGTGGCTTCATTAAACTGAATGTGACAGGTTGGTTTGCCGCGACGTAAGTCATCATCGTCCATCGCAGGCAAGTCATCATGCACCAACGAATAGCAGTGAATGAGTTCTACGGCTAGTGCTGGAGAACTTAGGTCCTGTTCATTAGCACCTAAGGCTTGGCCGGTGGCGAAAACGAGGATAGGGCGAATACGCTTACCACCATTTAACGCACCGTAGCGCATGGCTTGGTGTAGCGTGTGTGGCACCGAGTCTGTGTTAGGAAGTCGCGCTTCTAGTAATGCCGCGACCTGGCCTTGCCATTGCTGCAAATGCTGTTCTATGGTCATGATGTTGATATTAGGGTGTCTATACTAAGGTGTCGATATTAAGCTTCGTCGGGAGATTCGAAGTCTTGCTCTTGATTATCCATCAAGATCGTGACTTTTTGCTCAGCTTCAGACAATAGTTGTTGGCACTGTCTCGACAGCTTAACCCCTTTTTCGAAGACTTTCAGAGCATCTTCCAAGGGCAGCTCGCCGGATTCCAGTTGCTCGACGATCGACTCTAATTCCGTGAGTTGAGTTTCAAAGTTCGTTTTGGACGATTGTTTTGCGGGCACTTGTTTTGCAGACATAGGTCTTCACGAAGAATTCATTAAGGCCTGCTATTGTCCTATATTGTGACTTAAAAGAAAAGTAACTGGCCAAGATCCTGGTAGCCTTGCTCAGTTGCGGCTTGCGTGGTCCTTGGCTACTATGGACTGATTGTGCGTCACAAATATTAACATTAACAACTAAAATCAAAGAGTGAAGATGTAAACCCATCATGAGCAGTAGTCAGTATCAAATACAAGGTGAGGGCTCTCAAGCAGCCTTAATCCTCTGTGGCGACTGGACCATTCAACACAATGGTGGTGCCGCTGATGAGATTGTGAGCTATTTTAAGCGCTCACCCTTTGCGACTGTAGACGGCAGCGCGCTCGAACAGTGGGATAGCGCTTTGATCAGCTTACTGCTTCGTATCGACACCCTAGCCAAGGAATCGTCCAGCCACCTTGAGTACCAATCATTTCCAAGTGGTGCTTTAGAGTTATTGCAATTGGCCAACAAAGTCCCTGAGCGACAGGGTGCAGGTAAAGATAAAACCAAACCTACGATACTGGCGAATATCGGCGATAAAGTACTTACCGATTACCGTGAGGCGCTCGGGTTCTTCTTTTTCTTAGGTGAGAGCGTTAAGAGCTTTTACCGGTTACTCAGAGGGCGTGCGCGCTTTCGAGCAAGAGACTTAAGGGAGATCCTCTCTGACACTGGGCCTGAAGCTCTGCCTATCGTGACTTTAATCAGTGTGCTGGTGGGGATTATTTTAGCCTTTGTCGGCGCAGTTCAGTTGAAACAGTTCGGTGCGGAAGTTTATGTCGCGGATTTGGTCGGTATTGCCATGGTACGTGAAATGGGCTGCATGATGACAGGGATCATTATGGCGGGGCGAACTGGCGCAGCTTTTGCCGCGCGCATCGGTACCATGCAGGTCAATGAAGAGATCGATGCCTATAGAACCTTGGGCATTTCACCGATGGACTTTATCGTCTTACCCCGAATTCTTGGGCTGATTATTATGATGCCGTTATTGTGCCTCTACGCCAATGTATTGGGTATTTTGGGTGGTGCCATGATCAGTATTGGCGCCATGGGACTGACGTTTACCGAGTATTGGAATCAAACGGTTAATGCGATTGATATGACTGATATTAGTTTAGGGCTGATCAAAGCCTTTATCTTTGGCATCGTTATCGCGATTACTGGGTGTATGAACGGAATGCTCTCAGGGCGAAGTGCTTCTGCTGTGGGTAATGCTGCAACGTCCGCTGTGGTCGCTGGAGTGGTCTTTATCATTGTCATCGATGGGCTGTTTGCGATTGTGACCAGTTTGTTGGGGATTTAACCATGGCCGATAAACAGTCCAGCAAGAGCGCGATTAAAACCGAACAACTGACCATGGCCTACGGCGATTATGTGGTGCAGAAGAACCTGACCTTCGACATTAAGCCTCAGGATATTTTTATTATTATGGGCAGTAGTGGTTGTGGCAAGAGTACCTTGCTGAAGCACTTTATCGGCTTAAAAGAGCCCGCTGAAGGGCGAATTTTGTATCAATCTTCTACTGTGGCGGGACGGCAGTCTGACTATATTGATTTCTGGCAGTCTGAAGAAAGCCAGCGGCAGCAATTAATGCAGCGTTGCGGAGTGCTGTACCAAAGCGGAGCTTTATGGAGTTCAATGACTTTGGCTGAGAATATCGCTTTGCCGCTTGGTGAATATACGGATCTTCCGGAGCGAGACATTATGCACTTGGCCTCGTTAAAGTTAGCTTTAGTCGGGCTTAATGGCTTTGAGGATTATTACCCCGCGGAGATTAGCGGCGGTATGCGTAAGCGCGCAGGGTTGGCTAGAGCATTAGCGCTAGAGCCGGATATTTTGTTTCTGGATGAGCCGTCGGCGGGGTTAGATCCGATTAGCGCTCGACTGTTGGATGACCTGATACTACAGTTAAGAGACAACTTGGGCTGTACCTTGGTGGTCGTGACCCACGAACTGGCCAGTATTTTTACCATTGGTAATAATTCGGTATTTCTTGATGCAGAAACGAAAACCATGCTGGCTACTGGCGATCCCAACGAACTGGTGAAACATTCAGAGCACGAAACCGTTAGAAAGTTTTTAACCCGTGGTGATGGTGAGTGAGAGCGGCAGTGAGAAAAGCAAGAGCGAATAAAGAGAGAGTGAATAAAGCGACGGTTATACCGGTAAGGAATAATGAATCATGAGCAATAAATCGCAATCCACAGCAATCGGTGGCTTCGTCTTAGGCGCTATTGTATTGCTGGTTGGCGCTATAATGTTTTTTGCTAAAGCTCGATTTAACGAGCCAGTGAACCAGTTTGTGATGTTTTTTGATAGCTCACTGGCGGGGCTGGATGAAGGTTCACCAGTGGTCTTTAAAGGTGTCAAAGTTGGTATTGTTAAAAAAATCGAGGTCGTCTCAGATCGCGAAAGTCTTGATATCTATACGCCGGTTTACGTCAATATTTATCCTGATAGCTTCAAAGGTCTGAATGGGCACGCTGGCGAAGCAGATATGAAAGACATTACCAATCGTATTGTGGAAAAGGGCTTAAAAGGGACCTTAGAAACTCAAAGCTTGGTTACCGGCAAGATGCGTATTGCACTAGAGTTTCGCCCTGAAGTGCCGCTTAAACGCAAAGGAATTATTAAAGACGTTACCGAGTTCCCAACTGCGCCTAGTGCCTTAAGTGTTTTTGCTGATGAAGTGTCGAAGCTGCCGCTGGCAGATATTGCACAAAATATGAATACCTTGCTGGAAAATGCCAATACCCTGATTACCAGCCCGGATATGGACAGTAGCCTAAAGAATTTGAATGAAACCATTAGTCGTTATCGCGAAGTGGCGGAAACTTTCAACACAGAAATTAAACCGGTGGCTGATGAGTTTAAGCAAACCATGGACGAGTATGAGGATTTAGCGAAAAACTTGAACCGTTCCGTTCCTGAGATGGTTGGCAGTATGGAGAATAGCTTTAATGCACTAGAAAAGGTGCTCGCCGATACTCAAAAGTTGGTGGCCTCTATCGATCATTCCTACGGTCAAGACTCAGAATTGCAGTATCAGCTGAACCAAACGTTAAATGAAATATCGAAGGCTGCGCACTCGATTAGCGTATTGACCGATTATTTGGAACGTCATCCGGAAGCACTGATTTATGGTAAGGATAAGCAATGAAATATCTACTGATTACTTTAATGACGGCGTCTATGCTGCTAGTAAGCGCTTGTTCAACCCGCTCGCCAAACTCAAACTTTTATTTGTTGGAGAATGAGCTGACTAAGAGTGAGCGAACAGGGAGTCTTCGAGTGGGATTAGGCCCAGTGTCGGTGGCGGACTATTTACAAAAGCCACAAATAGCCATTCGCACTCAAACCAGCCAGATTATTTTTTCCGAGTTTGACCGTTGGGCTTCGGACTTAAGAGGGCTCATTATCAGCGCTTTACAGCATGATTTGGGCAATGAGTTGAACACCAACAATGTATTTGAGTTCCCCTGGCGCAAGTCTGATCAAGTCGATGTCTCGGTTCAATTGGACATCAAGCGCTTTGATGCCAGCTTTGAGGAATCATCGGCTTATTTAGAAGCGAAAATGGTGCTATCGCGCACGGATGGTCAGTCGGTTGCCCGAGCTTTCGCTTTAACTGAAAACATAGAGCGAAATTCGTATGCTGCCGCGGTATCTGCGGAGCGTCGCCTACTGAAACAATTGGCACAGCAAATTGCGGCGATTATTGAGCAGCAATAATCTTGCTTTTTGAGCCAAAGCCCCAATTATTAGGCTAATAGCTATCGCATTAGCCTTTAAATCTCGTTAAAATCACTGGCTTGCGAAACGAATACGCCTGAGCTGAAAGCCTGCGTTTGGGCGCACAAGCCTGTGGCTTGATTTAATCAACTTGATACTGTGTGAGCAATTCCAATATGTCTGAGACAAATTCAACGGAAAAAACCACTGAAAATTCAACACCGACCAACTTTATTCGTAACAAGATCAACCAAGATCTTGCTGAGGGTAAAAATGATGGTCGTGTGCACACGCGTTTCCCACCAGAGCCAAACGGTTATCTGCACGTTGGGCATGCGAAATCGATTTGTTTAAATTTCGGGATTGCTGAAGATTACCAAGCGCCATGTAACTTGCGCTTTGATGACACCAACCCGGCGAAAGAGAGTGAAGAGTTTGCTCGCTCTATCGAGGCCGACGTTAGTTGGCTAGGTTTTGAGTGGGATGGCGAAGTTCGTCACTCGTCGGATTATTTCGATGAGCTTTATCATTTTGCTGAAGAGCTGATCACCAAAGATTTGGCCTATGTTGATGAGCAGCCTGCCGAAGACATCGCGAAAAACCGAGGCAATTTCCAAACACCGGGCAAAAATAGCCCCTATCGTGAGCGCCCAGCGGAAGAAAGCTTAGAGCAGTTCCGCAAAATGAAGGCCGGTGAGTATGCTGATGGGCAAATGGTATTACGCGCTAAAATCGACATGTCGCACCCCAATATGTTGATGCGTGACCCGGTGTTGTACCGAATTCGTCGTCTGCATCATATCCGTACTGGTGACGAGTGGTGCATCTACCCGATGTATGACTTTACCCACTGTATTTCTGATGCGATCGAAGGCATTACCCACTCGCTGTGTACGCTTGAATTTGAAGTTAACCGTCCGTTGTACGACTGGGTACTAGACAATATTGATGCGCCAGCGCGACCACAACAGATTGAATTTTCACGATTAAACCTAGCTTATACCATTACTTCAAAGCGTAAGCTGACGCAATTAGTGGATAGCGGCAAGGTTGATGGCTGGGATGATCCACGTATGCCGACTATTGCCGGTATGCGCCGCCGAGGCTATACGCCGCAGTCGATCCGTGATTTCTGTAAAGCGGTTGGGATCAGTAAGGTCAATAGCGTCAGCGACATGACGCTGCTGGAAGATGCGGTACGTAACGACTTGAATGATACGGCTGAGCGTCGCATGGCGGTGCTGGACCCGATCAAAGTCATTATTACCAACTACCCTGAAGATAAAGAAGAAATGCTTCAGGGAATGAATCACCCGAAAATCGAAGATATGGGCACACGTGACTTGTCCTTTACTCGTGAGCTGTACATAGACCGCGCCGATTACCGTGAAAGCGCCAATAAAAAGTACAAGCGGCTGGTTAAAGACGGCGAGGTACGTTTGCGTAACGCTTATGTGATTCGTGCTGATGAAGCGATTTTGGACGATAATGGTGAAGTTAAAGAGCTTCACTGCACTTATGATCCGGATACCTTGGGTAAAAACCCCGAGGGCCGTAAGGTTCGAGGCGTGATTCATTGGGTTTCAGCGAAATACGCTAAAGAAGCGACTGTGCGTTTATATGATCGTTTGTTCAATGTGCCAAACCCTGGTGCCATGGATGATTTTAACGAGGCATTAAATCCAGAGTCATTGAGCGTCATTAAGGCTATGGTTGAGCCGAGTGTGGCGGATGCTGAGCCTGAGACTCGCTTCCAGTTTGAGCGTGAAGGTTACTTTACGACCGATCGTTATGAACACAGCGCAGACAGTCTTGTGTTAAACCGAACGGTGACTTTGCGTGATTCGTGGAATGGCTAACGTCTCAAAATAGACTAACCTATTGATTTTATTGGCTAAAGCTTTAAGGTTAGCCAATAGCAGGCAAAAGAAAGGCCAACCCTAGGGTTGGCCTGATTCTTTATGACTAACAACTCTTTAAAACACTCTTTAAACACTTACAAAGAAATTTACACGACAAAACTTTGTAGCAATTTCAATAACATGTATTTTAAAACTCTTCATTTAAGAAGAACAACAACAAAGAAATCTTATCCTTTCATAACTTTAGTCTGCAGTTTTTACAAATAGTTCAAATAAATAGTGATAAATTCGGTTGGAACATTGTTCTAATGGCGTTACTCTAAGTTACATACACCCAAGTTATTGATATTGTGAGTGATTATGAAACGTTTATTTAAATGGATTTTAGGCCTAGTCGGCACTTTTGTCGCACTTATCCTAGTCTTAGGCATCGTTGCAGTGATTTTCTTTAACAGTGACGAGCTTAAAAATCAGATCGTGAAGAAAGTAAAAGCAGAAACGACAGCGGATCTCGTCATTGAGCAGGAGTTATCGCTGGGCTTTTTCCCCTGGTTACAGATCGAAACGGGTGGTGTCACCCTGTCTCAACCTGCGACCTTCAAGAGTGATAAGTCACTGCTCAAGGTTGATCAAGTTGCGGCGAGCATTAAGTTGATGCCGCTATTGAGCGGTGATATCGAAGTCGGTTCGGTCGAACTTTCGGGGGCTGAGCTAAATTTGCTTCGTGATAAGGCGGGTCGCTCCAATATTGAAGCCATGGTTAACGCTAAAGGTAGCGAAGAGGCGGTCGCTGAAGAAGGCACGACTGACTCATCTCAACCAGGAGCCTTAAGTCTTGATAGTTTGTCGCTAAAGGACTTCACCCTCAACCAGTATGACTATAATCAACAGTTGAGTCAGAGCTTCCGCCTGACGAGTCTAGAGGTTAACGATTTTGAACCTGAAGCGGTAACACCAGTTACGGCTCAAGGTAGCTTAAAAAGTAGTGAGGCTCAGTCTGAGTGGGGAATATCCGGTGATTTATGGGTGGCGAAGGATTTTAAGCAGTTTAAAGTGAGCAAACTTGATGCCGAGCTAGAAGGGTTAAGTCAGCAGCTACAAAGCATCGGTTTAAGCGGCGACCTCGAGCTCAGCATGGAAGATAAAACCACCAAGCTTAGTCATGTGGGAGCAATGAATTTAAATGGACAGCCTATCGATCTTAAGTTGAATGCTGGCTTCAGTACTTTTAAAGATATTGATGTGACGCTAAGTGCCGAGCGTTTAGAGTTAGAGCAATTTCTAGCGGCAAGTGCTGGCGAAAAAGCGCCCAAGAAGTCCGGTGCTATGGATCTATCGCCGGTTGCTGATTTCTTGAAGCGTGCTCGAGTAAAGGGGCAGCTTGATGTTGGGCAACTGATATTGAAGAATGCGACCTTTAGTAATGTCTCGGCTAATTTAAGAAACAAAGGAACGACCTTGTTTTTAGATCCGTTTAAAGCGGATGCTTTCCAAGGCAATATGGAAACGATTGCCAGTGTGGACTTCGCATCAAAACCTTTGGCGTTATCGATTCAGCCAGACTTTGACAATATTCAAATAGGCGACTTATTGGCAGCGTTTTTTGAGTTGGATAAATTGTCAGGGCTGGGCGAACTCGATCTGAACATGAAGACCAAAGGTGCTGACGTCAAACAAATGCTACAGAACCTTAATGGTACGGGTAACTTAACCCTGAGCGATGGTGCCTTTAATGGTATCGATATTGCAAAGCTGGTTCAGTCAGGTTTGAGTTTGCAGTCGCTGAACAAGGAAAATTACAGTGGTAAGACAAATTTCGCTAACCTCAGCAGTAATATCAAAGCTAATCAAGGGTTGATCGAACTGCCTGATTTTCAATTGAACTCACCTGCGTTTGACTTGATTGGTAAAGCCTCGACCAATGCCAACAAAGAGACTTTGGCGGGTAATTTCCAGCTGGTGTTAAAAGGGAAGCTTAAGGAAGCGATGGAAGCGAAATATCCAAAGCTTAAAGATAAGAAGTTACCGTTTGAGCTAAAAGGCACTTGGGCTGAGCCTAAGGCGAGCATTGATATTGAAGCGATGTTAAAAGCTGAATATCAAGACAAGATCGATGACAAGAAAAAAGAGCTTGAAGATAAAGCGAAAGATGAACTCAACGATAAACTCGGTGATATCTTCAATCGTAAAAAAGACAGCGATAAGTAAACCCTTTTGCTACCGTTTGCATCAAAAGAGTAAATGGTAGCAATTATTGAGGTGTATGATGCAAACAGTAAATAAATGGTTAGGTGGAATCTCAGCTGTCGCTTTAGGCGTAGCTTCTATGGTCGTAGCGGCTGATGAAACGAAAACGTTTTCTCAGAGCTATGATTTCTTTAAGCACGGTAGTATCAACCTAGATAACATCAACGGTAGTATTGAAGTGAGCGGTTGGGATAAAGATGAGATCTTACTTGAATACACGATCACCGCGGATGATACTGATGACTTAAAAAATGTCAAAGTTGAAGTTGAGCACAGCGAACAAGATTTTGATGTGGAAGTGGACATTGAGTCAGGCGGTTTTATGAATTGGGGCGGTAACTCTGGCGAAGTGTCATTTCAACTAAAAGTACCGAAAGGTGTTAGTTTGAACTCAATCGAATCAGTCAATGGCAGCATTAAAATTGAAGGCGTTTCTGGTGAGATTAGAGCCGAGACCGTGAATGGAAAAATCGTTATTCGAAACGCGGCGCAGGATGTAAAGTTCGGCACCGTCAATGGTGATGTCGAAGTGCATCTTGACCAGCTACACAGTTCACACCGAATTAAAGGTGATACTGTCAATGGTGATATCGAAGTATACTTGCCAGAAAACGATGGCTTTGAACTTCGCACCGAAACGGTTAACGGTGATTTGAGCAATGAGTTCGGCATTAACGTTGATGAAGGTGAGTACGTTGGCGCTGACATGGACGGTAAGTATAAAAACGGTGGCGCTAGCTTAAAGTTCGATACGGTAAACGGTGATATCGACGTTCGGAAAAAGTAACGGCGTTCGTTATTTATTAATAATGAGTACTTAAAAAGCGGCCTTGAGGGTCGCTTTTTTTATGGGGTTGCCAGTTTGTGTAATATGGCGGTGTCGTTGCTAGGAAACTCCACAGTGTAGTTCAGCCAGTCGCCAATCCAGTGAAAGGTGGCTTCTGAGAAAAAGCTGATATGAGTAGGATCATTTTTATAGTGCCAATTGGCAAAGGCTTCGACCGATAACGGTCGTTTAGTCATGATGCCGAGATAGCCCTCGATTTTGAGGAGCTCGTCCAATAACTCAAGCTCTTTACGCGGCTGGGAAAAGTGTTCAATCGCTTCGGTGCAAGTAATAAAGTCATACTGTTGGTTTAAAGCGGTATTATCCTGATAGTAATAGAGGTCGTAATTACTCACTGTGTAGCCTTGGGACTCCAGCAGTGGTTGAATCGCCGGACCCGGGCCGCATCCAAAGTCTAGTCCAGAAGCGGCTTGAGGCAGCTTTTGAGTGAGCGGAGTGAGTAGTTTATTGAGGAATCGACGATAGCCCTCATCGTCAGGAGAGTTTTGGTGTAAATCATAGATCTTCTTTTCATCAGCTTGATTTAGATGGAATTCTGGAGACACAAAAATTAAATCACAACGCTTACAGATCTCGTAACGCCGATTTTTATCTTCAAAATACTGCTTTGTCTCGCTTGAGAGGCAAAGAGGGCAAGCGATAGTCATGATTTTACGTTAAAATGTCCCAAAATTTCGATACTGTATTTTAATGTCTTTAGTAACCTTACAACAAGTCGAAGTCGGCTATGGCGGCCCTGCGCTGCTAAATAAAGTGGACTTCACCATCGAGCCCGGCGAGCGGATCTGTATTATTGGCCGTAATGGCGTTGGTAAATCGACGCTGCTTAAAGTGGTTAATCGAGAAATTATTCCTGATGATGGCTCCCTGCGTTTTCAAGAAGGGGTGAAAGTTGCCAAGCTGACTCAGGAAGTCCCTTCTGATACTCATGGCTCCGTGTTCCAGGTGGTCTCATCTGGGCTGGGTCATGTCGGCGAGCTGCTCCAGCAGTTTCGTCAGTTGAGTGTTAGCACTGATGCCTCAGCGCTAGATCGGATGGCTCAGGTGCAGCAGAAAATTGAAGCCGAGGATGGATGGGCCATGGATCAGCGGGTTCAGTCGGTGATTAACCGGCTTGGGCTGGATGCTGATGTGGAGTTCGAAGCTCTGTCAGGTGGCATGAAGCGTCGTGTATTACTGGCTCAGGCATTGGTTGAGCAGCCTGATGTGCTGTTGCTCGACGAGCCAACCAACCACTTGGACATCGACTCGATTGAGTGGTTAGAAGGTTTTCTCAAAGCTTACAAGGGGAGTATTTTATTCATTACTCACGATCGACGGTTCTTAAAAAGTTTAGCAACACGAATCGTTGAAATTGATCGTGGAGAGCTAACGTCGTGGCCTGGGGATTATGACAATTACCTCCGTCGAAAAGAGGAACGACTCGCCGCAGAGGAAAAGCAAAACGCTGAGTTTGACAAAAAATTAGCACAAGAAGAGGCTTGGATTCGTCAAGGTATCAAAGCCAGACGGACAAGAAACGAAGGTCGGGTTAGGCGCTTGCAGGCTGCGCGTAAAGAGCGCTCAGAGCGCCGCAATCTTATTGGCAACGTTGATATGAAAGCGCAGAAGGCTGAATTGTCGGGCAAAAAAGTGATCGAAGCTTCAGCCATTAGCATGAGCTATCAAGACCGTCAGCTGATTGATGACTTTTCAACCTTGATCATGCGAGGCGATAAGGTCGGTATCGTTGGGCCTAACGGTTGCGGTAAATCGACTTTACTTAAAATATTGCTGGGGGATTTAAAGCCGGAGCAGGGCACGGTGACCTTAGGAACAAAGCTCGACATTGCTTATTTCGATCAGCACCGAGCACAGCTGGATGAGACAAAGTCTGCGATGGACAACGTCTCGGAAGGTAAAGACATGATGATGATTAATGGTAAAGAACGCCATGTGATCAGTTACATGCAGGACTTCTTGTTCACCCCAGAAAGAGCAAGAGCGCCAATTACAGCCTTATCCGGTGGTGAACGAAATCGCTTATTGTTAGCTAAAATCTTAGCAAAGCCTTCTAACTTGTTAATTCTCGATGAGCCGACCAATGATCTGGATATTGAGACGTTAGAGTTACTGGAAGACATGCTTGAGAATTATAGCGGCACTATGCTGCTGGTGTCGCACGACCGAGACTTTATTAACAACGTAGTCACTAGCAGTATTGTTTTCGAAGGTCAGGGTAAGGTTAAAGAGTATGTTGGTGGTTATGACGACTGGTTACGCCAAAGAAAAACCAAACAAGACTCTTCTTCTGGTGCCGGTGGTTCTCAGTCACAGCAGTCGAAAGTAAAGTCGCGCCGTAAATCTGCTAAGCTGAGTTATAAAGACCAGCGAGAATTAGACCAGTTACCGGCTGATATCGCTGATATCGAAAAAAACATTGAGCTGCTGCACACTGAGATGGCAGACCCTGAGTTTTATCAACAAGGTAATGATAAAGTGACACAAACTAGTGCCAATCTAGAAGCTTTAGAGTCGAAGTTGGAGCAATGTTTTGAGCGCTGGGAAGAGTTAGAAGCTAAAAAGGAAGCGCTGGAAAGCGAGGCGTAGTTTTAGCTGTAATGATGAATGCCACGTTGGCGGGTTTAAGTGGGTGATGATATGGCAAATGATGATTTTGATTTATTTAAGAAAGAGTTGGGTGGTGTTAAACCGATCAAAAATGATCGCGTGAATTTGCATAGCCCAAAAGATGAACCATCACTATCACAGTTAGCCCGCCAAGAAGCAGCCTTGGGGCGCAAGCCAAACCATGACCCTAATTATTTAAGCACTGATTTTGTAGCGCCTGTCGAACCAAACTCATGGCTGGAATATAAGCGTTCAGGGGTGCAAGAGGGCGTTTACAAAAAATTGAGGCTGGGTAAGTATGATATACAGGCTCAAACTGACCTCCATAGGCTCACCGTTAACGAGGCGCGTGACGAGGTTTTTTATTTCATAAAGGCATGCGTAAAACGGGGTAAGCGAACAGTATTAATTACTCATGGTAAAGGTGAAAGGAGCGTGCCTCAGGCTGTGTTAAAAAGCCACGTTAATCACTGGTTACAGCAACATGACTCTGTGATGGCTTTCCATTCAGCACAGCAAAAACATGGTGGTTTGGGCTCGGTGTATGTGTTGTTAAAAAAGAACGAGCTGGATAAGCAGCTGAACCGAGAAACCTATAATAAAACGGTTTAAGGACCAGAGAAATGGAACAGAAAGATAAGGTGCTGATTTTGACCGAAGAAACCTCGACCAACACTTGGCGTAAAACACGCAACTTACTGTTGTTACAGTTGAAGTTGTGGATTGATGCTTTGAGGGATTTCGCTTTAATGCCGATAGGTTTTGTTTGTTACTTGATGGATTTATTCAGTGACAGTAAGGACGACCACCATTGGAATAGGCTCATGAAGTGGGGCCGTCAGAGTGATCATCATATTAATTTGTTCCAACACAAATCATTCGACAAGAAAAAGTCCGTTACGGTAGATGATCTGGCGGATATTGTCGAGGATGTGTTGAAAAAAGACGTTAAGAACTCACAAAGTACTCAGCAGTTAGTCGAAACAATTAAGCAGCGTGTGAAAACGCAATTTCGTCAAGATTAAGGTATAAGGAACTTCAGGATGCGATTTTTTGTAGAGGTGTGGGGCTTATCCCTTTTTTCAATGTCAGCGCTGAAGGCGGAGCCCAAAGATGAGGGTTTTGCTGGAACGAATCCCCAAGTAGGAGAGTTTGCCACTTTGACATTAGAGAACGATCTCTTTGCAGGTAAAGATGGCGGTTACACAAATGGAATTGGTTTTAGCTGGGGCTATGGGCCTTATGATGATTATGCGGAGTCGAGTGCGCCTAGTTGGCTTGTTGGGCTGAGCGACATGCTGTTTATCCATACCTCCGATCCTAGAGAGAAAGCGGTGAGTTTCAGTATTTTCCAAGGCATGCAGACCCCGGAAGATATTCAAACCGAAGCGTTGATCGAGGATGACTTACCCTACGCAGGATTACTTGGCTGGCGCAGTACTTTATATGCTTGGGATAATGATGTGGCCGACCAGTTTTCGGTGGTGTTAGGTATCGTAGGACCGGCATCGCTGGCAGAAGATACACAAAAGATCGTTCATCGAATTACCGGCTCAGAGAAGCCACAAGGCTGGGACAATCAATTGCATAACGAGCTGGTGTTTAGCATTAATGGCCAACGCAGCTGGCGCTTTGATATGAGCAACGGAGAAGGTTTTGGGACAGACTTTCTAACCTTCGCAAGTGGCAGCATTGGAACATTTAACTCTGAGGTTTCAGCATCTGCTATGGTCCGTTATGGCTCAGGTCTCGCAGAGACTTTCCCTGCTGTCAGCATTTTGCCGGGGCGAGATATTAACCCGTTGGCAGGATCTAATACGGATCACTTCTATTTGTTCTTCGGTGCGCAGGCACGGTATGTTTTTAACGATATCTTTGTTGATGGTAATACTTTCCGTGACAGTCACTCGGTCACCTTAAAACATGAAGGTTTCACTCTTTCCACGGGAGCCGTTTGGAATTGGGAAAAGTGGGGACTGCTCTTTTCCATTGCTGAAACCAGCTCAGCATTTGAAGAAAGAAAAGGGCGGGGACGTTTTGGCTCACTGAGCTTTAGTTACCGCTTTTAGGTTTTAACTCAGGCTATTCCTCGTGGGGGCTGGGGTATCGAATTTTGTCGATCCACAGCCTTCGAGTTTCCTCTGGAAGTTTAACCACAACTTCATCGTCAATCATCTTACCCAATAAAGCTCTTGCCATGGGTGAGTCGACGCTAATGTATTCAGGTTTTACATCAAACTCGTCAGAGCCAACAATCCTGTACAGTGTTTCATCATTACTGTCGTCAATCACCGTGACTTCTGCGCCAAAAAATACTTTATCTTGAGTCTGTGGAGTGTGTTCAATGACTTGCATCTCTGCGGTGCGTTTCTGTAAGTATCGGACTCGACGGTCGATTTCCCTTAACTGTTTTTTGCGATAAATATATTCCGCATTTTCACTGCGATCACCCTCGGCCGCGGCTGCGTTGATGGCGCGAGTGACTTCCGGGCGAAGGTTTTTCCATAAATGGGCAAGTTCGTTTCGCAGCCGAGTAGCACCTGCTGCCGTGATCAGATTTGAGCGTTTCATCAGTGAGTTTTATAGCGTATCGTCGTCGCTTTCTTTGGAGTGTTCTTCAAGCTGTTTATTAATAGTATCAACACGCTTATTCATTTCGTCTTCAACAGCTTTGGCTTTATCCAGTTGCTGCTTTTTATAGTCGCTTAGCTCTGTTCTTTCTTCTGGCTCAGCGTTACAGCCCGATAATAGTAACACAGAGCTGATGCTTAGCAGGGCAATCAAGATTTTCATAAGTTTTTTCCTATAAAAAAAGTCATTATAAGAAGGGTGTGCTGTATCAACAACCGTTAGATTAGCAAACTTCAAGAAAAGGTAGAGAAAACTCACCAAAAAAGTGAAATATGTATGGTAATCATTCTCATTTAGATTTATAATCCCGCCCGAAAGTCACATTCTGCAGATAAACAAGTTAGGTAATTACATGAAAGCTCCTTTTCATTTTAGTATCGTGGCGTCTGCCGTGGTATTGGGGATAACGGCTGCATCTCCAGCAATCGCCGAAGAAAAACAAAAAGAAGATCTAGAAACTATCACGATTATTGGCGATAGTTCTAATGCGAAAAAAGTTGCTGGTTCAGCACATATCGTGACTGAAGCGGAACTTGAGCAATTTAAATACAGTGATGTAAACCGAGCGGTTCGACAAGTTCCGGGCGTTTATGTCCAGCTTGAAGATGGCTTAGGTCTACGCCCTAACATTGGTTTGCGTGGTACTGGGACGAGCCGTTCAGGTCGTGTCAGCTTGATGGAAGATGGCGTCTTGATCGCTCCAGCACCTTACGCGGCATCATCAGCTTACTATTTCCCAACATTTGATCGGATTACTGGCATTGAAGTCTTAAAAGGGCCTGCAAACATCAAGTATGGTCCTTTTACCGTAGGTGGCGCAGTTAACTTAATTTCTCGCCAGATCCCACAAGATGCTCAAGGTCAGCTAAAGCTTGAGAAAGGCCAGCATGAAGAGTTGCACGGCTATTTATACTATGGTGACAGCTTTGATAACTTTGGCTACTTAGTTGAAGTGAATGATCATCAGTCTGATGGCTTTAAAACGATCGATCGTGTTGGACAGCAGACTGGTTTTGAGAAGTCTGATCAAATCGTCAAACTACGTTTTAACACGGACTCAGACGCAGCGGTTTATCAGCAGTTTGATATTAAATTACAGAACTCTTATGAAGAGTCTGATCAGTCTTACATGGGTTTAACCGATGTCGATTTCGCCGCAGACCCTTACAGAATGTATGGCGTTTCAGCGGGTGATAACTTTAAAGGTAAGCACCAGCAGGTGGTATTAAGTTACTTTGCTGATCTTAGTGACAGCTTCGACTTAAATATTACAGCCTACCAAAATGATTTTGCTCGTAACTGGTATAAAACGGGTAAGTTCTACATGGAAGACAGCGCGAATCCAGGCAGCTACAACAGTGTGAGCTGGTCGTCTGTTGTGGGTGAAGTTAACACTAACCCAGGTAGCTCTTTAGCTAATTACTATCAATCAATTTTAGATGGCGCTGATAGCGGCAATGACTTGATTGATAAAGTTGACGGTAACCGTGCCTATTTAAGCGAAGGCATTCAAGCTCGTTTAGACTGGAACTTTATGACGGGATCAGCGGATCACTACATGCAACTTGGCATCCGTGTGCATGAAGATGAGGCCGATCGTTTCCAGCGCCGTGGTTTCTTCGCACAAGAAAATGGTCAGCTAGTAGTTGTGGACCCTGGTGTTTGGGGTGATGCTGGTAATCGTATTGATTCAGCAGAAGCTAACGCTTATTACCTAGTTGACACTATTACTTGGGGTGACTGGACATTAACGCCAGGCGTACGTTACGAAGACGTCGAGCTTAAGCGTGAAAACTGGGGTTCTGCTCCAGATCGTTCAGCCTCGGCAAGCGTTCGTACAAACAGCGTTTCAGAAGTGCTCCCTGGCTTTGGTGCAGTATGGGCGATTAACAACACGACCAGTGTCTTGTTCGGTGCTCATAAAGGTTTTGCTCCTCCAGGAAGCAGCGCTGACGACAAGCCTGAAGAAAGTTGGAACTACGAAATGGGCCTACGTTTTAGCGGCTCTCAGTACTCAAGTGAGTTGATTGCTTTCTTCAGCGATTACGAGAACTTGCTGGGTGAATGTACACTGGCTAACAGCGGCTGTGACATTAATAACGAAGGTGACAAATTTAACGGCGGTAAAGCTGAAGTTAAAGGTGTTGAGCTTCTGGTTACAGGTGAGCTAGCAGAAAACTGGCCTGCACGTTTAAGCTATACATTTACTGAAACTGAGTTTGGTAGCTCGTTTGACAGCAATGTTTGGGGTGATGTTGACGCAGGTCAACCGATTCCATATATCCCTGAAAACCAAGCTCAGTTGATGCTCGGTTATGACAACTCAGAGTGGAGCGTTCTTGCTAGCGTAAACTACTTTGACGAGCTGTGTACTAAGCCAGCTTGTGGTGAGTTCGAGCGTACTGATGAGCGTACTTTGATCGACTTGTCTGGTGAAATTCAGGCGAATGAGAATGTTGCATTCTACGCGACTATCGAAAACATCACAGACGAAGACACTATTGTGGCACGTGAGCCTTATGGTGCTCGTCCTGATAAACCAAGAACTGCTAAGATTGGTGTAAAACTATCTTTCTAAGCCAGTGAGTATGGTGACAAAAGCCCGCATTATTGCGGGCTTTTTTGTGGCTGAAACAGAGTAACCTGATCTGAAATCGAGCGCTAAATGGTGTAACATTAAGTAGAGTCCTCACAGAAGTAATAAGTCATGAAACAAATAGATTGGTTTGAAGAATACTTAAAAGTCTTTGAAAAAATTGAAAAAAGGTTAATGGAATTAGACCTTTGGTCGGAAAAGCGGCCGGCGCCGGAAGCTTTGGAAAGTTCGATGCCATTTTGCGTCGATACGCTGAAGCTCGAGCAGTGGTTGCAGTTCGTCTTTCTGCCGAGAATGCACCGAAGCGTGGAGCGTAAGCAGTTACCACCTGGCCCCGCGCAAATTGCACCTATCGCGCAAGAGGCTTTTAAAGAAACCGATGATTCAGACAAACTGATTCGGGCCATTCAAAAGTTCGACGAAGTGTCTCATCTAAGCCATTTGCATTAGTCATTAACATTAGCCGTTATCCATCAAGATGAAACAAACCCACATCCAACATTTCAAAAAGCAGCTGCTGTCGTTAGAAGCAGAGCTGATGGAGTGTTTGGGGTTGACCTCTGAGTCAAGCAAAGCCGTTGAATTGGATCAGGCCAGAATGGGGCGGGTGTCACGAGGTGATGCGATGCAGCAGCAAGCCATGGTCAGTGCTGCACATCAGCGAGATGAAAAACATTTAGTGAAAGTGCGTAAAGCGCTTAAGCGTATCGATGATGACGACTATGGTTTTTGCTTAGAGTGTGGCGAAGACATTACGATGAAGCGATTAGACGTGGCACCTGAGACTGAGCTGTGTCTAGATTGCCAATCCTTACTGGAGCAACGACAAAAGCGTCAACCTTAGTGGCTTGAAAGACGAGTTCTAGCGGAAAAAATCTTCCGCCTGAATGCCTTTGTTATTCTTTGATTCGTTCTCATTATCGCTTTGCAATGGATGCTTCCAGCCATACAGCTTTAAATCGACTTTTCCTTTGAGCACCGCTACTCCTTCTTGTTGAAGCAACGATTGTTGAAGCGCAAAATGATCAGAGTCTGGGTTAAATGCGATTTTTCCATCCGCACCGATCACCCGCTGCCACGGCAGTGTTTTCCGGTTCGGCGCAGATCCTAAAGCTTTGCTGACATGCCGGGCATGGCGCGGAAAACCCGCTAACTTAGCAATGGTACCGTAACTGGTAACTTTACCTTCAGGGATTTGTGCGACCCAGTAATAAACTTGCTTTTTAAAGTGCTCCATTCGTTCGCTCATAAACCCTCCGCAATCGCTCTACAAATCTTTTAAAGCATTCTTTTAAGCACGTCATTGTCTTTATTTTTATCAAAGAATCGATGTTTGAGAGAGCCGAGTAGATGTAATCCAATCAGTCCTAATAAAATATAAGGCAAAATACCGTGTGCGGCCAACGCACCTTGTGAACGGTCCATATCATCGTCAACCAGTCCGGGCACTTCGATACCAAACCACTCAACGGGAAATCCTGCGAAATCAGACATCAGATAGCCTGATATTGGAACCAATAGCATCAAAGCGTAGAGCAAGAAATGGACGGTTTTGGTGAGGAGTTTTTCCCACCAAGCGAGATCGTGAGGAAGCTTGGGAATTGGGCTGAAAAAACGCACCAGCAACCGTATGATTACCAATCCAAGTAGCGTGATGCCAATAGATTTATGAATGGCATAAATATCATATTTGGTCGGGTGTTCATCGGGCAAGCCTGCCATATACCAACCAACACCAATCATGCCCAAAATAAGAACAGCGATTAGCCAGTGCAAAATGCGCATCAGCAAAGTGTATTTAGTACGATCTGTTGCCATAGTCGTAACTCCAATGGGGATTGTTGTTAGTGGAATGTTATCAATAATTTGGAATAAGAATGGCAGAGATGCTTTTTAAAGGCAAGTTGGCGCTATTGAAAATAGCGCCAAGATTCAGTTATTTGGTTGACGCTAGAGGGCTGCCCATAACGGTAGGGGCATAGGCTTTCATATCCGCTTCCCACTCGATAGTGTCTTTAGGAAACAGTAGGATAACGGTGGAGCCAAGTTTAAAGCGCCCCATTTCTTGACCTTTATCAAGAGTGATATTTTTATCGTGATAATCCCAAGCTTTAATATCGTCACGAGTTGGTGGGGTAATGGTTCCTTCCCAAACGGTTTCGATGCTACCGACAATGGTTGCGCCTACCAAGACCATTGCCATCGGCCCAATATCGGTATCGAACATAGCGACAACACGTTCATTGCGAGCAAATAAATTCGGTACGTTTCGCGCTGTTAGTGGGTTAACGCTGAATAAGTTACCGGGAACGTGAATCATTTTTGTGAGTTTACCGTTCATCGGCATGTGTACCCGATGGTAATCTTTTGGCGATAAATAAATGGTAGCAAACTCACCATTCTCGAACGGTTTAGCTAACTCGGCATTGCCACCTAATAAGGTTTTAGCGCTATAGCGATGGCCTTTCGCCTGAAAAATAAAACCTTTCTCAATGGGGCCTAACTGACTTACTTTTCCGTCGGCTGGATTGACAATAACCGAATCACCTTGCGCAATCGGACGAACGCCTTCTTTTAGACTACGCGTGAAGAAATCATTGAAGGTTTCATAATCTTCAGGATTTTCACGCTCCGCGATGCTCATATCAATGCCGTACTTTTTGATGAACCATTTCGCAAAGGTGTTTTTAATTCTGGGATTTTTGCTTTCAGCAATTTTCCCCATCAGCAAGGATAAGCCATGCTGCGGGATCAGGTACTGTAATAAGACTTTGAGTTTATCAGCCATGATGGTTTGAAGTTTGCTTTGATTGATTGAATTGTAACTTAAATTAGTAAAGCAGACTATTGTTATGCTCTGAGGCAAGCAATTCTGTGTTTTGTTAAGAGTTAAGTGGGCTGTTGCCCCTTGGAGTTAGCCGATGGCGATAAAAAATATAGCGTAAATTGGGCAGGGATAGCCCAATTTAGCAAAATCGAAACAGGAAGTTTCGTTTTGCGGCGCGTTATTATTTTTATTGCCAAGGGAAGTGCGTAGCACCTAACGACGGGGTGGCTTTCTTTTGGTTCCTTTTCTTGGCCACACAAGAAAAGGAACTCGCTATAAAAGCGAAAAGCGCAATTTAGGTATCTTTGATTCAGCGAAAGTTTGAGATTTAACTAAACTGCTGATCGTAATTCTGAATCAGGTGATGATAATTTTTCATGCGTGATTTAGCGATTTTGCCTTCTTTTGCTGCGTCGAGTACGGCACAACCGGGTTCTTTGATGTGCTTACAGTTACGGAACTTACAGTTTTCGGCGAGCTTGTAGATTTCGACAAAGCCTTGTTGGATGTCGTGATCTTCTAGATGCCATAAGCCAAATTCGCGCACTCCAGGTGAGTCAACTAAGAAGGTTTCATCATCCAGCTTATAAAGTCGTGAGGCGGTGGTGGTGTGGGTACCGAGTCCTGAAGTTTCTGAAATGTCTGCGGTCACCACTTCTAAATCGGGGAATAAGTACTTAATTAGCGTAGATTTACCAACACCTGATTGACCGGCCAGTAACAGTTGCTTACCGCGAAGGTCTTCAACAAGCTTGTCAACTTGATGACCTTGTTTGGCGCTAATAAAATAGATCGGGTAGCCAATATCTTGGTAGGTTTTTAAGCGGCTTTGTATCTCGTCTCGCTCTTCATTATTCAGCAAGTCCCACTTGTTAAACACTAACCATACGGGAATCTTGCTGGATTCCGCCGCAACCAGGTAGCGGTCCAGTAACATTTCTGAAAAGCCAAGCTCTGGCGCTAATAGCAGGGCTACTAGGTCGATATTGGCTGCTACCGGTTTGATGCCGTGGTGAGGGGTCGGGCGCTTGAGCAACGACGTTCGTTCTTCAAATCTTACTAAAACACCGGTATCCAGTTTTTCTTGGCGCTGAAAAATAGCCTTATCACCAACCACTGGGACTTCTTTAGCGCGTCTTAGAAAGCAGCGAATGGTTTCGAAGTTGTGATCGGCGATATCAACCTGCTGACCAAAGCGGCTGATGACGATACCTTCTTCTTCGGGCCCAAGCTCTTCGGAATTCACTTTAGCGTCATCGAGGTTGTCCTGACGCTGTTGTTTGTTGTGCTTACGTTTTTTTCCCAATGCTTGAGTCCTGTTTTTGTATTAATCTTGAAAGTTCGGGCCGAAAGAGCCGTTGTTTTCCAGTGCGCTGATATGAGCGGCGCAGATCAGATCGTTAAGACACAAGCTATTACCTGCATCGTGTGTGGTGTAGCGTACAAGGCAGTGGCCATAGCTTACTTCGAGATCAGGGTGATGAGCTTGCTTATTGGCGATCCAAGCGACTGCGTTGACGAATGCCATCGTGTGGTAATAGTTTTTAAACTTAAACTTACGGGACACTTCACCTTTATTAGCATTATAGGTCCATTCAGGAAGCTGTTCTTTGAGTAAAGAGTCGCGGGTGGCATCGTCGAGTGGCTTTTTTGAGTCGTCGTTATGTACACACTCTTGCTTAGAGAGTTGCAATGATGCTAACTGTTCCATAGATACTCCAAAAATCGTTAAAATTTGTGGCAAGCGCCACATGTGTTTAAATTTGTGTCTATAATAACTGAAGTGACACCATATTTTTAGCAAAACTCAAAGAACGGGAGTGTTTTGTGGCTCAAAACGCAGATAATTTAATTTGGCTGGATCTCGAAATGACAGGATTGGATCCTGAAACTGATAAAGTCATCGAAATCGCAACCATTGTAACGGACAAAGATCTTAATATTTTGGCAGAAGGGCCGGTATTAGCCATTCATCAAGACGATGATACATTGGCTAATATGAATCAATGGTGTGTTGAGCAGCATGGTAAGTCAGGGCTCACTCAGCGAGTTAAAGACAGTCAAGTAGACGAAGTCGAAGCTTCAAGACAGACCATTGAGTTCCTACAAAAGTGGGTGCCTGAAGGAAAGTCGCCAATGTGTGGTAACTCGATTTGCCAAGATCGCCGCTTTATGGTCAAGCATATGCCGGAACTTGAGCGTTATTTCCACTATCGCCACCTTGATGTCAGTACCTTGAAAGAATTGGCGCGTCGTTGGAAACCGGGCATTCTTCCGGGCTTTAAGAAAAGCGCGACTCACTTGGCTCTGGACGATATTCGCGAGTCGATTGCTGAGTGTGCGTATTACCGTGAGCATTTTATTGATTTAACGGAAAACGATCATTAGCCCATGCAACCTCTGTTTTCAGTTGATAGCATTAAAAAGATTGAGCAGGCTTTCGTTAAGCAGCAAGGCATCGAGCTGTATGAATTAATGCTGCGAGCGGGTGCTAGTGCATTTGAGCGAGCGCGGCGCTTGTGGCCACAAGCCAGCCACTGGTTGATTGCAACCGGGGCGGGGAATAACGCCGGCGATGGCCTGGTTGTTGCCAAACATGCGCTACAGGCAGGGTTTGACGTCACTTTGATTGCGTTAAAGCCGTATGCTGAGTTGCGTGGCGATCCCAAAAAAGCGTGGCAAGAGCTTCTCTCCATGAAAAAAGAGCCGCATCAAACGTTCGATATTTTGAGTGTTGATGACGCTGAAGAATTGGATCTGTCTTTCGCCGAAGTGGTTATTGATGCGCTGTTGGGTACGGGCGTTGACGGTGAATTAAGAGACCATTATCGTCTGATGATTGAAAGCTTGAACTCACTTGAGGCGCCAAAACTAGCCCTAGACATCCCAACCGGTGTTTATGCAGAGAGTGGTAACTGTGCGAAATACAATGGTCAAGATATCGCCTTCAAAGCCGACGCAACGATCAGCTTTATTGCCTTAAAGACTGGACAGCGACTGAATCAGGCGCTCGAATACCAAGGGCAACTGTACTTGGATACACTCGGCGTTAAAAATCCCCTGGCTTTTGGCGAGCAGGCGACAGCATGGTCGGTAGATAGTCATCATCTTAGAGACAAGATTCCGACTCGTGGCAAAGTGGGCTCTAAGTTTGATTGCGGTCATGCGCTGATTGTCGGCGGTGGACAGAATCTCGGCGGTGCTGCGATCTTATCTGCGACAGCGGCAATAAAGTCCGGCTCAGGGCTGGTCTCTTGCTGGCTGCATGGTGACAACCAAACAGCTGCGTTGAGCCACTGTCCGGAAGTGATGTGGCAAGCCTACCCTGAAAGCCCCGTCAGTAATGATTTTAAGCGCTTTCAAGCAGTGGGCTTTGGGCCTGGTTTGGGGCGCAGCGAAGCGGCTGAGCAGTACTTTCTTAGTAGCATGAAATGTCTCTATCAGCTTGATATTCCATGTGTTTTAGACGCCGACGGCCTTTATTGGCTGGCTCAACATACTTCCGTTGAATTACCGGCGAAGTGTATAATGACGCCGCATGCTGGGGAAGCGTGTCGTTTATTAAACGCTCAGCAAGAGGACGTTTTCTCGTCGGGTCGTATCGAACCGCAGTTAAGCGTAGATACAGCTTATGTTGAGCAAAATCGGATCCATGTTGCTCGTGCACTGGCCAAAAAGTACAGCGCGATTTGTGTGCTTAAAGGCGCTGGAACTGTCGTCAGTGATGGTGAGCAATGTTTTGTCTTGGCGGGCGCGCATCCTGCCATGATGACCGCTGGCCTTGGCGATGTGCTGACAGGGTTAATGACCAGTCTCATCGCGCAGGGAGCGAAGCTGCTTGATGCAGCGTTAGTCGCAACCCAGTTACACTATGAAGCCGCTGTAAGTGTTGCGGGAGCGCGCCAAAGAGGTGTTTTAGCCTCAGAAGTGATCAATGAATTAGTGGTTTGGATCAATCAATTAGAACGGTCAGTTAAATAAGCTTTGGGGGAGACTAGTGGGAACGACGGAAATTGATAAGCCGCGGTTGAGTTTTTTATTGGAAAGCGAGGCTGAAACGGTGGCGTTGGGCTTTGCGTTATCAGAACTTGTAGCCTTGCCTTTTGTCATTTATATGTACGGTGAGTTAGGCGCAGGCAAAACCACATTTGTTCGTGGTCTGCTCCAAGGCTTGGGGCACAAGGGGGCGGTGAAAAGCCCAACCTATACTTTAGTCGAGCCTTATGAGTTAAAGGGGAAAGCTATTTATCACTTTGATTTATATCGCCTTTCCGATCCCGAAGAGTTAGAGTTTATTGGCATTCGTGAGTATCAGGATGACGATGCCTTGGTAATTTTTGAATGGCCCGACAAGGGCAGCGGTATGATCCCTGAAGCAGACTTGGTTATCGAGTTGGAATACCAAGATTCTGGCCGCAAGGCTGAGTTTATTTTTAGGGACGCTGCAGCAGGTCAAAATATCGCACAAAAAATCCGGCAAAAACTAGCCAAATGACGTGAAATTATGCCAAAATCAAATGGAGCAGTAACTGCAAAGTGACAATGATAAAAAAGCATTTGACGAAAACATTACTCGCCACAACCTTAATGCTTGGCTTTGCAGCACAGGCTGCAGTCATCAAGAGTATGAGGTTTTGGCAATCTCCGGAATCGACCCGTGTCGTTTTTGATTTAACGTCTCCAGTCGAGCATGAGCTGACTGTCCTTACTAATCCCGATCGAATTGTTGTTGATATTCCTGAATCCCGTGTCTCGGTTGATCTCAGTCAACTGGATATTAAAAGTGATTTGGTGAAACGCGTACGCCAAAGCAAGCCGCCAAAAGAAGGCGTGTTGCGCTTAGTCTTGGATCTTAATAAAGCCGCTGAACCTAAAAGCTTTGCCTTAAAACCTTACCAAGAATATGGCGATCGTTTAGTGATTGATCTGGTGGATGAGAAGCGTGAAGTGATAAAACCACCGGAATCAGCCACTGGCGCTGAGCGTGATATCGTTATTGCGGTTGATGCAGGCCATGGTGGTGAAGATCCCGGTGCTATGGGTCCAAGCGGTACCCGCGAAAAAGATATCGTGCTGCAGCTGTCTAAAGAGTTGGTCAATGCCATTAATCGCGTTAATGGGTTAAAGGCAATAATGGTACGTGAAGGGGATTACTATATCCCTCACCGTAAGCGTACCGACATAGCGCGAAAACACCGCGCTGATTTGTTTGTGTCAGTCCATGCCGACGGGTTTAAGAGTCCACGCGCCAGAGGCGCTTCGGTTTGGGTGTTGAATCTTTATGGTGCTAAATCTGAAGTAGCGCGCTGGATGAAGTTACAGGAAGAAAAGTCTGAGTTGCTGGGCGGCGTCGATAGCACGGTGGTGTTATCAGAATACGATAACTCGGTGCGTTCGGTGTTGCTTGACTTACAGATGGAAAGCTCGATTGCTGAAAGTTTTAAAGTGGGGCGTGAGGTGCACTCGGCGATGAAGCGCGTGGCGCCTAAAATGCACAAGAATTATGTTGAAGAAAACTCATTGTTGGTACTGAAGAACCCTGATATCCCATCAATTCTTGTTGAGTCAGGTTTTATTTCAAACCCCGGCGAAGAACGTTTGTTGAAAACAACAGCTTACCGACGCAAATTAGCGGGCGCTGTTAAAAATGGTATCGTCGATTACTTTAAGCAACATGCGCCGGATGGTACTAAATTCGCTACTCTTTATCGCAAGAATATTTATCATGTTAAACGTGGTGATAACTTAATTAATGTGGCTAAGCGCTTTAACACCAGCGTTAGTGAAATCAAAAAAGCTAATAAAATGACCTCAGATACAGTGCGTATTGGTCAAAAATTAGTGATCCCTCGTAGCTAGCTGCTACAGGACTGTGTCGATGCTCATCAAAAAGCTCTCCCCTTTGTTGGCTAACCAGATCGCTGCAGGCGAAGTGGTTGAACGCCCCTCGTCAGTGGTTAAAGAGTTGTTAGAAAATGCCGTTGATGCTGGTGCAAAACGAATTCAGCTCGATATTGAGCGTGGCGGAACACGCTTAATTCGAATCACTGATGATGGCTCCGGTATCAGTCGCGATCAATTGGAGTTAGCGTTGGCGCGTCACGCGACCAGTAAGATCGAGCATACTGACGATCTGAAAGCGATCCATACATTAGGTTTTCGCGGCGAGGCGTTGGCCAGTATCAGTTCGGTCTCGAAACTTACCTTGAGTTCGAAAGTTGCTTCTGATGATGAGCAGTCATCGGGTTGGTCGGCAATTGCTCAGGGTCGGGATATGGCGGTTGAAATTCAGCCACGCGCTATGCCCACTGGAACCATTGTCGAAGTCAAAGATTTGTTTTTTAATACGCCCGCACGGCAAAAGTTCTTACGAGCTGAGCGCACCGAGTATGTTCATATTGAAGAAACCATGAAGCGGGTTGCTCTGGCTTCGCCGAGTATTGCGTTCACTTTAAAACATAACGGCAAAGTAACGAAACGGATCCCTGCGGCTAGCTCGCAAGAGCAGCAAAAACAACGCATAGGTTCTATCGTCAGTAACAGTTTTCTACAGCAAGCGCTGGCGCTGGATACCCGAATTGATAATTTAAAATTGTGGGGGTGGGTGTCGAGTCCTCAGCATCACCAAAACTCAAACTTAAGTCAGTATGTTTTCGTCAATGGTCGTGCGGTCAGGGATAAAACTCTCAACCATGCCATACGCCAAGCTTATCAAGATCTACTGCCTACAGGCCGTGTGCCGGCTTATGTGTTGTACCTTGAGCTTGATGCTGAGAAGGTTGATGTTAATGTGCACCCGACCAAGCATGAAGTTCGGTTTTCGGAAGCAAGACAAGTGCATGACTTTATTGCGAGGGCTGTAGCAGAGTGTTTGCAGCCCCAGAACGAAACCTTACTGGCAAGCGAGCTGAATCACGTTGAAGAAGTGACTCGAGCTTATCAGCCGCAAAGTGGTCGAGCCGATGATGAATATTACCACCCCAGACTCGCCGCAGGCGTATCTCTGGACACGACCGCGGGGCAACGCAGTTCTCGTCAACCGATTAGTCGTGAAAAGACTTACCATTCTTATTCGCCCAAACAGGTTTCCAACAATGCTGAGCGGGCTGGTGATTACTTTCTGGTGGCTGAGCGCTACTTAATGCAGCCCAAAGACGACGGGTTATTGGTGCTGGACGTCAAAAGTTTTTGGTTAGACTACAGTACTCAGTTGCTACAAGACGAGTGGGCAAGTGATGACGTGAAGCAAAGACCCTTGTTAATTCCTGAGCGTTTGGGAGTGCCGGTGGAGTCTGTTTCAGAAGGCTACCTGACCAACTGGGCCAAGCTGGGGTTTGATCTCTCTTTAACTGGGCCACAATCTGTAGCACTAAGAAAAGTGCCTGCGTCCTTGCTGCATATTGATATTAAAGCGTTAACGCAGGATGTGTTGTACCACACAGCTCAGGACCAAAATATTAGTCTACAACAGTTACAAGAGATGATTTTGAAGCAGTTTGAACCGCACTGGGCGGTGGATTCTAAGCACTCGTGGCTGGAACTTTTACAGCCACACAATTGGCAACAGTCTCAGTATTGTCAGTATCTAAGCGGTGGTGATATTGGGCACTGGCTCGCCACACAGTCTAAATCGAACAGGCAGGCAGGCTAGCTGTGCAGGCATCGACAAAACCCAAAGCCATATTCATCATGGGGCCGACGGCTTCTGGCAAAACCGACTTGGCGATGCGACTGGTGAAAGATCATCAGTGTGACATTATCAGTGTCGACTCAGCGATGGTGTACAAAGGCTTGGACATTGGTTCGGCTAAACCATCAGCAGAAGAACTAGCACAAGCACCACACCGCCTCATTGATATTTGTGATCCGTCTGAGCCTTATTCTGCGGCACAATTTCGAGATGATGCGCTGCGTGAGATGGCGGCGATAGTCAATAACGGGCGCACGCCATTATTGGTTGGCGGCACTATGTTGTATTACAAGGCCTTGCTTGAAGGGATGAGTAACCTGCCGGATTCCGATCCCGATATTAGGAAAGCGCTTCAACAGCGGCTTGATGACAAGGGGTTACCATCATTACATCAAGAACTGGCTTCTGTTGATCCTGAGTCAGCACAACGAATCCATGAGAATGATCCTCAGCGGACATTGCGGGCGTTGGAAGTTTTTCAAATTACCGGGAAGTCACTGACCCAACTTCACCAAGAGCAGCAGCAACAAGAGTTTCCTTATCATGTTACACAAATTGCCGTAGCACCTGACGACCGAGCTTATCTTCATCAACGAATTGAGACGCGCTTCAAACTGATGATGGAACAAGGCTTTCTCGACGAGGTCAAAGCTCTGCACCAACGCCATGACTTGAATAGTGAGCTGCCTGCGATTCGCTCGGTCGGTTATCGCCAAATGTGGCAGTACTTAGAAGGTGAGCTAGGGTTGGATGAAGCTGTTGAGCGCGGTATTATCGCGACAAGACAGTTGGCAAAACGACAATTTACCTGGTTACGGAGTTGGTCTGACTTGCATTGGGTTAACTCTCAGCGCCCCTTACCTGAGATTTATCAGGACGTGACGCAATTATTAAATTTGCCCTAAAACCAATCATATCTTATTGATATATCTCGATCTGGTTAGGTAAATGATGTACACTTTTATTGGAATTCGTTCCATTATGATTTGTAGAAGTAGATAAGTTTAGGCTGGCTTTAGAGCAGGTTTTAATAATAAAAGCTAACTGAATAAACATAAATTAATAAAGAACAGGAGAGAGCAATGTCAAAAGGGCAATCACTACAAGACCCTTTCTTGAATGCACTAAGACGCGAGAAAGTACCCGTTTCGATTTACTTGGTTAATGGCATCAAACTACAAGGACAAATCGAGTCTTTTGATCAGTTCGTGATTTTGCTTAAGAACACTGTGAGCCAGATGGTGTATAAGCATGCGATCTCTACGGTAGTTCCTATCCGTAACGTTCGTGGTCATTACCAGAATAACGAAAACGGTGGTCAGCGTGACGACCAAGGCGGCCAAGGTGGAATGGGTGGACCAATGTCTAGTGGTAGCGGTGGTGGCTACACAGGCGGCCCAATGGGCGATCTGTAAGCTTTACTAAATACCCATCTTACATATTCTGATACAACGACTTGCTGGTTTATTTCAGCAGGTCGTTTTACACTATTCTTATTATTCATCATTTAACTCCCGACTTTTGAGGTTGTTTATTGTTTGACCGTCATAGTGGTGGCGAATCAGCCATCTTGGTTCATATCGATTTCGATCAAGAATCCAATCAAGAAGATCTACAGGAATTTGTCGAGCTTGTACGCTCAGCGGGTTTGACCGTGATGGATATCGTCACCGCAAAGCGTCATTCACCGGATCCGAAATATTTTATTGGCAAAGGTAAGATTGAAGAAATCCAAAGTGCCAAAGAGGCAACGGAAGCAAACGTTATCATCTTTAATCACAACCTAGCGCCGACCCAAGAACGTAATATTGAGAAAGTCGCGAAATGTCGTGTGATTGATCGTATTGGCCTGATTTTGGATATTTTTGCGCAAAGAGCCTTCACGTTCGAGGGCAAGCTTCAGGTGGAGCTTGCTCAGCTTAGACACTTGGCCACTCGTCTTGTGCGGGGTTGGACGCACCTTGAGCGACAGAAAGGTGGTATCGGTATGCGGGGGCCGGGTGAAACCCAGCTCGAAACCGATAGACGATTAATCAGAGACCGAATCAAGCATATTGAGAAGCGCTTGGATAAGGTTGGTAAGCAGCGTGAGCAAGGACGTCGCTCTCGAAAGCGTGCCAATATTAAAACGGTTTCCATCGTTGGTTACACTAACGCTGGAAAGTCGACGTTATTTAATTTGCTTACCGAAGCACAAGTTCTGGCTGAAGATAAGCTCTTTGCAACGCTCGATCCGACGCTGCGCCGAGTATCCTTACCCCAGGGTAGTGACATTATTTTGGCCGATACGGTAGGTTTTATTCGACATTTACCGCATGAACTGGTCGCTGCTTTCCGTGCGACCCTAGAGGAATCGGTCGAGGCGAATATCCTTTTGCATGTGATAGATGCAGCGAGCGAGCGTCGCGAAGAAAATATTGAGCAAGTGTGGGAAGTGCTGTCGGATATTGGTGCTGATGAAATCCAGACTTTAGAAGTTTATAATAAAATTGATATGATAGAGGGCGCTGAGCCACGGATTGAACGCAATGATGAAGGTGTTCCGATCCGTGTGTGGACTTCAGCGAAAAAAGAGCAGGGTATCGAGCTGCTGCTTGAAGCCATTGAAGAACTCGCGGAAGAGCAACAATTTAGCGCAAGCTTAAGGTTGCCGCCGCAGGAAGGACGCTTGCGAGGCTTATTGTATGAGTTACAAGCCATTGAGCAAGAAAACGTTGCCGAAAATGGCGATATGCTGCTTGATATTAGGCTAGAACAAGCTGACTGGATCCGCTTGGGGCGCCAACTGGAGAAAGATTTGAACCAGTTCGTGCTGAGTTCGTGATATTATAGGTATCAGAACGTCGAAGAATGATTGATTGGGGCTATTAAGCCCTTATTTTATGAGTGATTATTCAAATTAAACAGTAATTGGAGAAGTGTCTATGGCCTGGAATGAACCGGGTAATAACAATCAAGACCCATGGGGCAAAAAACGCCCAAATAACAATAACGACCTTGATGATATGATCAAAAAAGTTGGCGAAAAGCTTGGTGGTATATTTGGCGGCGGAAGCGGCGGCAAAGGTAAAGGCAGTGGCGGTAGCGCTGGTATTATCATCGGTATTTTAGTATTGCTAGCAGTATATCTTGTCAAGTCAGCCTATATCGTAAACGAAAAAGAACAAGCGATAGTACTAACCTTTGGTGAGCATACGCGTACTGATACGGCAGGCTTACATTTTGCTTTCGCACCGGTTCAGCAAGTCTATTTTGTTGATGTCGAAAGTATTAAAGATATTGAAATCGAAGGCTTAATGTTAACTGAGGATGACAATGTTGCCACAGTTAAAGTTAAGGTTCAGTACCGAGTTGGTGATGCGATGGCGTTCCAATTTAACGTCGAAGATCCTGTAGAAACGTTGAAACACGCGACAGAGGCTGCTCTGCGTCAAGTCATTGGCCACACTAACCTGCGCGATGCCAGAACAGATGGCAAGCAGTTGGTTCGAACTAACGTTGCCAAAGAACTGAAGTCGATACTTGAGCCTTATCAAACCGGTATTGAGATTTTCCGTGTGAACTTAATTGGTAACGTTGATGTTCCACCGTCAGTGAAACCGGCATTTGATGATGCGATTAAGGCGGAAGAAGATCAGCAAGCTTACCAAGATCAGGGTGAAGCGTATCGTAGTAAACAAATACCTCTGGCTGAAGGTGATGCCCAAAAAGCTATCCAAAAAGCTAATGCGTACAAGGCGCAAGTTACTGAAAAAGCGCACGGTGAAGTTGCTCGATTTAAAGAACTATTACCTGAGTACAATGCAGCACCAGAAGTGACTCGTAAGCGTCTTTATTTAGAGACGATCGAGCAAGTATTGAGTAGAACATCGAAAGTGATGTTGGATACAGACGGTGGTAATAATATGACGTATATTCCGTTGGATAAGATTATGCAGCGTAGTAAACGTTCTTCATCTCAATCAAATGACACCAACCAGTAAGGGGGCTAACGATGAATAAGTTAATTGGTATTTTAGTGATTCTTGTAGTCGCCTTGGTCGTATTCTTGACTTGTACTTTTAAAGTAAAAGAGTGGGAAACTGCGATTGTTCTTCAGTTTGGTGATGTTAAGAAAGATGATGAGGATAGAGCAAAAATTTACGGTCACGGCCTACATTTTCGCTGGCCTGTCGCTGATAAAGCGATCATCATGGATAAGCGTATCCAGACCTTTGATGGTGAAGCGGATCGTATCTCAACCTCAGAGCAGAAAGACTTGATTGTTGATAGCTATATTAAGTGGAAGATTGCAGACTTTGACCAGTTCTATCGTAAGACCAATGCAAACTTCCGTTCTGCCGAGCGTTTATTGGATAATACGGTTGAAACGACTCTGCGTGAAGAGTTTGGTCGTCGTACTCGTACTCAGGTAGTATCCGGTGAGCGTGAAGAAGTTATGGGCTTAACACTGGAAGAAGTGAAGAAGCTTGCTCCTGAGCTGGGTATCGAAGTGGTGGATATTCGAGTTAAAACAATTAACTTACCGACAGAAGTGAGTGAGTCGATTTATAACCGTATGCGTACTGAGCGTTTACGTGTTGCTAATGAGCACCGCTCTGAAGGTGAGAAAGAAAAGCGTATTATTATTGCTGAGACTGACGCTGAAGTTGAGCGAATTTTAGCGGAAGCCGATCGTGAGGCTCGTGAAATTCGTGGCCGAGCTGACGCTCAGTCAGCAAAGATTTATGCTCAAACCTATAATCAAAACCCGGAGTTTTATGCGTTCTTACGAAGCTTAGATGCTTATCGTGAGTCGTTTCAAAATTCCGATGATATTTTAGTGATTAAACCTGATAGCGAGTTCTTTAAGTACTTTAAAGACGCCGAAGGTAAAAACTAGTCGCAAGACGAGTCTAAAGGCCAGCTTAGCTGGCCTTTTTTATTGGTCTTAAGGAGGTGCGGTATGTCAGATGAGTGGTTAATAGCAATGGGTTTGGTGCTTGTGTTAGAGGGCTTGGTTCCGACATTGGCGCCTAAAGCTTGGAAAAAAATGGTCAGTGATATGTCGAGTAAACCTGATGGTCAACTTCGCATGATTGGCCTAGTTGTGATGTTAGTCGGGCTTGGCTGGGTATTCTTGATCAGTTAGTGTCTTTTCGATTAAAGCGATCTATAGATCACATGACTAACTTGTTGATATATAGCAGGTATCACTAAATAGTAAAAACGGCTGTTGAAAAAATAACCTTTTTTATAAAAAAAGGGGGATTTTCGATGACGATAACGGTAAAATGCGCGGTTTGGTGTCCGAGTTAGGACAACGAACGATTCATCTACAAAAGTAGGGTAAAGAGTTTAGTAATGGCACAAAGCGTTGTGGTTTTAGGCACCCAATGGGGTGATGAAGGTAAAGGTAAGATTGTTGACTTATTGACTGAGCAAGCGAGCGCTGTCGTTCGTTATCAAGGCGGTCATAATGCGGGTCATACTCTAGTCATTCATGGAGAAAAAACCGTACTCAACTTAATACCGTCAGGCATCTTAAATGATGATGTCATGTGCTATATCGGTAATGGCGTTGTACTCGCCCCAGATGCGTTGAAAAAAGAAATGGACATGCTTAAGGAACGTAATGTTCCGGTTGAGCAACGTCTACGCATCAGTCCTGCTTGCCCATTAATTTTGCCATATCATGTCGCACTCGATAATGCGCGTGAAGCGGCACGCCACCCTGAAAAGAAAATTGGTACCACCGGTCGTGGAATCGGGCCAGCTTATGAAGATAAGGTTTCTCGTCGTGGCTTGCGAATTGAAGACTTGTTTGATGAAGCTCGTTTGGAAGAAAAATTACGTGAGGTTATGGAGTTACATAACTTTGCACTGACTCAATACTATAAAGCTGAAGCAATCGATATTGAGGACACTTTGGCATTGTGCAAAGAGTACGCCAAGTGGTTGAAGCCTATGGTGGCAGATGTTCCTGCGATTCTAGCCAATATGCGTCGCGATGGTCAGAAACTAATGTTTGAAGGTGCGCAAGGTACCTTGCTTGATATCGATCATGGTACGTATCCTTATGTGACCTCATCCAACACGACGGCTGGCGGTGTTGCTACTGGTGCTGGTGTTGGCCCACGTCACATTGATTATGTGTTAGGGATTACTAAAGCGTACACCACTCGTGTTGGTGGTGGTCCGTTCCCAACAGAATTATTCGATGATGTGGGTATGGGGCTTGCTAAACGCGGTAATGAGTTTGGTGCGACAACAGGTCGTCCTCGTCGTTGCGGTTGGTTGGATGCTGTTGCGTTAAAACGAGCTGTTGATATCAATAGTGTTTCCGGTCTTTGTATGACAAAACTAGATGTTCTAGATGGACTAGAGACAGTAAAGATTGCTGTTAAATATAACTGCCCGATTAATGGTGAGTTAGAAAACATGCCGTGTGGCGCTGAAGACTACGAAAAGCTTGAGCCTGAGTACATTGAATTGCCGGGCTGGAGTGAAACAACGTTTGGTGCTAAATCTTTAGATGATTTACCTCAAAACGCATTAGACTTCATTGCTAAAGTTGAAGAGTTGGTCGGTGTGCCAGTTGATATCGTCTCAACTGGGCCAGATCGCGTTGAAACGATTATTAAACGCCACCCGTTTGAAAGCTAAGCGTTAGATATTAATAAAAAAGCGGCCTGAAGGCCGCTTTTTTTATTGTGGTTGAGGAATCGGTTTATTGACAGCATGCAGGTAAGGTCGCCTGTGCAACACACTTATCATTAGTAGAATAAATTTAATCCGCACGACTCATAAACTTCTTTTCTTCGACGTTTATTTTGACTTTCTCGCCGGTAGAAATGTATTCAGGAACTTGGATGGTTAAGCCTGTGGCGAATTCTGCCGGTTTAGTTCTCGCTGTCGCAGAGGCGCCTTTAATCGAAGGATCGGTTTGTTGAATAATCATCTCAACGGATTGAGGTAGCTCTAAGCCAACCACTTTTTCATCGGCAATCACAACTTTTAAATCTTGAATATCGTCCGTGATAAACAGTAAATCATCTTCTATATCTTCGCGGTTGAAGGTGTACTGGCTGTAATCTTCGCTATCCATAAAGATAATGCTGTCACCTTCTTCATAAGAGTAAGTGGCTGCACGTTTAGTTAAGTCGACTAAGGTTAGCTGGTCATCACCTTTAAAGGTTTGCTCGACTTTTGACCCCGCCTGAACATCTGTGAAGCGCATCTTATACAGCGTCGCAGCACCGCGGGCACTCGGACTACTGACTTCAATGTTTTTTACCACTAACAATTTACCGTTATGTTCAACGGCCATGTTTCTTTTTATATCACTAGCTTTTGCCATTGGAATGGTCTCTGTGTTTTAAACTGAGTTTATTGTAAAGGCTTGTTTGGGTATTGAAAAGTAGAAGTATTTTGATTGTTACTTTTCTTGCGTAGCCAAGAAAAGTAACCAAAAGAAGGCTACCCCCGTCGTTAGATCCTGCGGATTACCCTTGCCAATAAAAATCATAACGAGTCGTCAAACGAAACGTCCTGTTTCGTTTTGACTAAATTAGGCTTCCCTGCCTAATTTACTCTATGATTTTATATCGGCTTCGGCTAACTCTAAGGGGGCGTAAAAAGATTAAAGTCTTACAGAGACTTTTTGAAGAATTCCGCCAAGTCTTTCTTTAGCTTTATTAAGTCGAACTCACGAATATACATCATGTGTCCCGACTCGTAATAATACATGTGTACGTTATCTTTTAATGACTTAGGAAGCCCCATGTGTGAGAAGGTGTATTCGGTGGCGAAGAACGGTGTGGCGAAGTCGTAGTAGCCGTTACCGACGTATACTTGCATATCTGGATTACGCAGCATGGCACTGGTTAACTTATCGCTGATGTCGTTACTTTGACGGTTGAAGTCTTCGTAATTCCAGCTTTTAACACCGCCACCGAGAATGTGGTAAGGCAAGTCAGACTTGTAGTTGAGCTCTGTTGAAAGATAAGTCATTAGTGTTTCGGTGTAAGTACCATGAATCGCCATATAGCTTGGATCGCGATAGCCACGCTTGTTCATGGCGTCTAACTCTGGCGTTGTGAAGCGGCTGTCCAGGCGACCAATGGTTTCGCCTTCTTTACGCTTTACGTTGTGCAAGAAATCATTCAGGGTGATGCGCAGATCTTTTTCCATCACCAAGTCAACGGATAGACCGGTAAAGTCCGCGACTCTCTCTGCGATAGCCATTTTTCGACGAGACTCTAACTCGTCGCCTTGCAATAATGCTAAGGCATAATCGTTCATGGCAAACTCTTTAGCTTGTTCTATCGAGTTTTGTAAATTTGCATCAAGCGGGGCGTTAAGTTTTTTATGATACCAGGCCGCGGCGGTATAGCTCGGTAACATGGTCACTGGGGCTAAAATACCATTACGGTCGCTGAAATCATCCAAACGAAAGTCAAGCACGCTTGAGATCAGCATGACGCCATTGAAGTAGACGCCGTGGTTCTGTCCCATGTGATAGGCGATACCGGCTGAGCGAGTAGTGCCATAACTTTCGCCCGCAAGGAATTTTGGGGAGCTCCAGCGTTCGTTGCGTGTCATATAAAGGCGAATAAATTCAGAGACTGTTTCAATATCTTCCCATACACCGTGGAAATCTTTTGCTGTACCTTTATCGTGCGGACGACTGTAACCAGTTCCGACAGGGTCGATAAAGACAATATCGGTGAGATCTAGAATGGAGTACTCATTATCGATTAAATCGAAAGGTGGCTTTAAAGGAAAACCTTCTTTATCCATAACCACACGCTTAGGACCTAAAGCACCCATATGCAGCCAGACAGATGCTGAGCCAGGCCCGCCATTATAGGCAAAGGTGATGGGACGATTTTTGGAGTTGGTCCCTTTTTTGGTATATGCCGTAAAAAAGATAGAGCCGATTACTTCATTGCTGTCGTTATAGACAAAGGAGTTACCAGTCGTCGCTTTGTACTTGATGGTTTTATTCCCAATCTCGGCAGAGTGTTCAGTGACGATAGTCTTTTCTTCAGGGTATGGGTTTGGTGTCGATTCTTTTTTGTCTTCGGCTAAAGCCAGTGGACTAAAACTAAGACTCACTGCCAGTAGAGCAGAGTAGGCAAGCTGTTTCATGGTGTCTCCCCAATGCGTTAAAACCTTAAGGTAAAGATAGAGACTAGCAAGTAACGGCTAGTGGGCAAAGTGAGACGAGAATAGTTATTTGAGTAAATCGTAACAAGATGTAAAAAAGCCACTCAATTGAGCGACTTTCCGTTGATTAATCAATATCTTACTGAATGCTATAAATAGAGACGCTGCCGCTGACTTCATTGGCAACAGCCAGTAACGGCTTGCCCGTTGGGCTATCTGCTGCACTGATAAAAACTAACCCTTCGGGCGCTAAGTCGCCGACCTGATCGTAAGCACCCTTCAAGGTAACAGGATCTGTATCATCATCGATCTCAAATTCTTGGCTGAAGTCACGGTTGTTGGTATAACTTTGGAAAACCGGTTGACGTGGATCGCTCACATCGAAAATCATAATGCCACCCTGTCGCTCTAATCCCAGAAAGGCATAGGTCCTGCCTTCAATAACACCGGTGATGAGTGCTTCTGGCTCAGCACCTTTATCATCAGAACGACTATCGCCTTGGTTCTCAGATTCGTTGTTATTGAAGTCCTCGCCATAGTGTTTGAGAAGATATTGTTCGATGTAATCACCGCTATCAAATACTAAGTGACCTTCTTCATCCCAAATGCTGAATGAGCGTGCGCCGTAGCTGTAGAGTTTGTCGTACATACCGTCATTGTTGTCATCACCGAGTACGTTAGTGACTTTGAGGCGGCCAATGCCATCTTTTTTGTAATAGGAATCAATAACCGAGGGTGACTTAATCGAGAGTTTTTTAACGCGGTATTCTTCACTGTAGCTGATGCACCCATCCTCGTCATCATACTTATGGCCAGCAGCTAAACACTCTGCCTTGGTAGCTGAGTAAATATATTCTCGGGCATCACCTTCGTTGGCGCTTAAAATATAGGTTTTGCCGTCAACTTGGTAGCTGGCTAGAGAGTCCGGTTGGTAGAGGCCATAAAGGTTTTCATAATAGGCCGCATTAACGCCATCTTTGTTGCTAACATCAATCTTGTATTGACTCCAGTCTTTGTAGCCGAGTCCTTTAATGGCATCGATACGTTTTGATGCTAAGTCGATAATCGCTATGGCATTATTTTCTTGGAGGCTAACAAAAGCTTTATCATTATTGACGCTGACGGTGATGTATTCCGGCTCAAGGTCTTGGGCTACAGAGGTGCCTTCAGGGCTAGCAAATTTAACCCCTGATTGCTCTAATTCAGCCCTTTGGTTATTGAACTGAGCAAAGCTAAGGTGCGTGGCTGTATTAGCAATCTCAGTACCTATTTCAGTACCTATCTTAGTACTCATCTCAGTACTTATCTCAATGATGCTAATCGAACCTTCAGGATCATTGCGGTAATCGTGACTGGGTTCGCCTTCGTTGGCGACTAGAGCAAGAGTACCGTCATGAGTGAATGTCACCATATCCGGAAGTGAGCCGACCGATACTGCTTTAATAAAAGTCGTATGATTACTATGAAGCTGATAAAAGAGTACGGCGCCTACTTGTTGTTCATCGCTGTGCGTGACCGCGACGGCCATCAGTTCGTCATGAATACTCAGTGAGCTGGGAGAGCCTATAGTTAATCTGCCTTGCTCATGGGTATCAATCGACGAAGGCAAGTTGAGACGTTGGCTGGTTAGGTTTTGGCCGCTGAAGGGAAGTGGAAGTACCTCGTCGGGTAAGCTTGAAATTGGAATAATATCAATGGCTTTAGCAGCGCCGTTAACCACATACAAATTATGATGCTTTGCATCATAGCCTAAAATTTCAGCCGCTCCCTCGCCGTATTGTCCAGAGACATGGCGTGCAACCAGCTCGAGCTTCAAACTGCTTTCAGCAGCAGGCGAGGTTGGAGCCGTTGTCTTGCAGGCCACCAGTGAGCTTATTAATAGCGATGATAGTACACATAAGCTGAACACGACTTTTTTCATAAAAGACTCGTTAATTATCAACATCTTTGCTGATTATGCGGCGATATTATGACAGGATGATGACATCTAGCCCTTAGAATAAAAAGTCATAAACGCTTTACAAGAAAAAAATTAGAGTGTAAATTCATTGTCGTTGACGCCAACTTGCTCTTATCGTGGAGTAAAGATTGACCTAAATCAGCGAATGTAGCCAAACACAGACATATAGAGAAAGAATACGAATGATACTTAACTTATGTTTAACTGCTAACAGCAGTAATACCACACAACAACGACGTCGCAGCCGTATTATGCCGGCTGGGAGTAGCACGTTGTTGAAATAAGTATCTTCAAAAAACAACAGAATTTAAAACCCAGCCATCGGCTGGGTTTTTTTATGCGTCACTAAAATCCCCTCCCGATGGCATGACTAACAGGAATTGCCATGCAACATTTTTTAAGTACCGAAAGCTGGTCGCAGCACTCCTTGCAGGAGATGATCGACTTTGCCAAAGCACTCAAAAACAATAAATTTCAACCGCTGCTCAAAGAGAAGTCGGTTGCACTACTATTTTTTAACCCTTCTTTGAGAACACGAACGAGCTTTGAATTAGGCGTGCATCAACTCGGTGGCCAAGCTGTTATCTTGCAGCCTGGAAAAGATGCTTGGCCGATTGAATTTGAGCTGGGTTCAATCATGGATGGCGAAGCCGAAGAGCACATCAAAGAAGTGGCTCAAGTATTGTCGAGTTACTGTGATCTCATCGCCGTCAGAGCATTCCCAAAGTTTGAGAGCTGGCAAGAGGATCGTCAGGATAAGCTGATTAAGTCACTAGCTCATTTCTCAAGCGTACCAGTGATCAATATGGAAACCATTACTCACCCCTGCCAAGAGTTAGCGCACATCATGGCGTTACAAGAAAATTTAGGTGACTTGAAGGGCAAAAAGTATGTCCTGACTTGGACTTATCATCCGAAGCCATTAAACACAGCGGTAGCAAACTCAGCCTTAATGATAGCCAGTAAGTTTGGCATGGACGTCACTTTGTTGTGTCCGAATGACGATTACGTGCTGGATGAGCACTACATGGCTCTGGGACAAAGTTACAGCGCCCAACACGGTCATCAACTGACTGTATCGCACGATATTGATAGTGCTTACCAAGGGGCCGATGTGGTGTATGCCAAAAGTTGGGGAGCGTTACCTTACTTTGGCCAGTGGGAAAAAGAAAAGCCCATCAGAGATCAATACAAGCACTTTATGGTGGATGAAGCAAAAATGGCAAAAACCAACAATGCCTTGTTTAGTCACTGTTTGCCATTAAGACGAAATATAAAAGCGTCGGACGAAGTCGTTGACTCGAAAAACTGTATTGCGATCGAGGAAGCGGGCAATCGGTTGCATGTCCAGAAATCCATTATGAATACGTTAATTAATCATTCTTAAGGTGAGCATTGTGAATAAAGAAAAAGTTGTTTTAGCATTTTCGGGCGGTTTGGATACCAGTTTTTGCGTGCCTTATTTAATTGATAAGGGATTTGAAGTGCATACGCTATTCGTTAATACCGGTGGTGTGAGCACTCAAGTTGTGGATGAGATAGAGCAAACCGCGATTAAGCTCGGTGCAGAAAAACACTGGACGATTGATGGTCAACAGGAGTTGTGGAACACCATCATTAAGCCATTGGTTTGGGGGAATGCATTGTATCAAGATCAATACCCCGTGTTATGTGCAGATCGGTACTTAATAGCCAAAGAAGCTGTCCAATTGTGTAAGAAATTACAGACCAATTATGTGGCGCATGGTTGTACGGGGATGGGGAATGATCAGGTACGTTTTGATTTATCGATTAAGGCGCTAAGTGATTTAACAATACTATCGCCCATACGCGACATTCAAAAAGACATTACTGACGTTCGTCAGTATGAAATTGATTACCTAGCAAACAAAGGACATGAGGTTTCTGCAACTCACAAAAAATACAGTATTAACGAAAACTTACTTGGGGTAACCGTCTCAGGAGGTGCGATTGATAAGTGGCTAGCGCCTGAAGATAACACTTATATTTTAACGAGCTTGCCAGAGAAGAGACCATCTACTTCGACTAACTTAAAGCTTGAGTTTGTTGAAGGAGAGCTTAAGGCGATCAATGGTGAGGCGCTGCATGGTGTCGCTGCCATGCAACAGTTAAACACTATGCTTGGAGGCTATGGCATTGGTCGCGGCATCTATACCGGCGACACCATTATTGGATTAAAAGGACGAATTGTATTTGAAGCGCCAGCTTTAATGGGGTTACTGGCTGCGCATAAAGCCTTAGAAGAAGTGGTGTTGACGCAACAACAAAATCACTTTAAGCCATTGCTTGCAAAAAAGTGGGTTGAGTTGGTTTACCAGGGATTTTATTTCGACCCACTGACGGCGAATATTCAGAAGTTTTTAGAATCGTCTCAAAAAAATGTTACTGGCATAGTTGAGCTTAAAGTTAGCGCGGGTCATGTGGAAGCTGTGGCTATCGATAGCTCTTATATGATCATCAACAAAGACGTTGAGTATGCGCAGAAAGCAAACTGGGGTATTGAGGAAGCTACAGGTTTTATCAAGTTGTTTGGCCAAAGCACTGCGACTTGGTCAAGCGTCCAGAAAGCAGACGGTGGTTTCTGATGTCATTACTCAATATTATTGCCAAGACTCAATCAGCTCCTACAATGGGGCTGGTTAAAAAACACTTGAGGGCTTTAGTGAGCTTTGACACGACCAACCCTCCAAGAAATATTATTGAATCAGGGATAGTCGAATACTTACAAAGTCAATTGCATGATGCTGACATTAAAGTCACGGATTATGGTCATGGTTCAGTCAATATACTGGCGACTAAAGGCCAACCCAAGTATCTGTTTAATTATCATATTGATACGGTGCCTGTAACCGAGGGCTGGGATACCGATCCTTTTGAACTGCATGAAGGCGAGGGTAAGTTTTATGGATTAGGTGCTTGTGATATCAAAGGTGCGGCGGCTTGTCTGTTGGCCTGTATTGAAGCTGGCTTAAATGATTATGCGGTACTATTTTCATCGGATGAGGAGCATGGAAACAGTTTGTGCGTAACATCATTTCTCAAGGATAAACACTCGTATCAAGGCGTTATTGTAGCAGAACCAACTCAAGCAAAAGCGGTATTAGCCCATCGAGGCATTGTTACTGCGACTGCTTATTTTGAAGCAGAAAGTGGCCACAGTTCTGAGCCGCGTGCACTAAAGGAAAACAGCAACCATCAAGCTGCTTATTGGATGGTAAAAGCCGTTGAGTGGGGCGAGGAAAAACTCAATCACCAGTATGACAATCTAACTGGAGTTTGCCTTAATATCGGCAAAGTCGAAGGCGGCATTAAACCCAATATCATTGCACCAAGCACAAAAGTGACGTTTGGAATGCGGCCATTACCAGGTAATGATGTTGAGGATACTTTAGTTGAATTGTTGGAGGATACTCACTTAAACAACAGTACTGTAGACATTGGATTTAAAGCACCATCACTGCCTGCTTGTCAGTCGAATCTTGACAATAAAGCACTCGCAGATGCTCTAAAGTTGCCAGTAGGAAGCCCTGTTAGTTTTTGGACCGAAGCGGCGCTGTTTTCCGCAGCAGGTTATCCCTCGCTGGTATTTGGCCCTGGTTCCATTGAGCAAGCTCACACCGCAAATGAGTGGGTATTAAAATCGGACTTGGAAAAAGTAATGAAGCAGTATTGGAGGATTTTAAGTCATGGCTAGCTCAGTGAAGGACACGATTTATAAGTTGTTAACCGTGATGGAAAGCGAAACTCAGATAAGGAAGTACCTGAAACGATTTTCTTCAGAGCAGGGGTTAAAGTTCGCGGTTATTAAAGTGGGTGGCAATATTTTAAAAGAAGATATGAGCAACCTTGTGACATCGCTAACGTTCTTAAAGCAAGTTGGTTTAACGCCGATTATTGTTCATGGTGCTGGCCCACAGCTGACCGAAAAGTTAGCTCAGAATAATATTGATACGCGATTTATTGAGGGGCAACGCGTCACTAGCCCAGAAGTTCTTAAAGCAGCGCGTGATGTTTTTATTGGTGAAAACCATAACCTGGCTGCGAAGCTTAAAGAAGCTGGCGTCGATGCGACCTCCTTTTATTCAGGAGTTTTTGAGTGTGATCTTGATCATCAATCATCACTTGGGTTGGTTGGAGAGATTACTTCTGTGCAAGTTGATCAATTACTTAATTCCGTTCAAAAAGGGCGGATTCCGGTGGTCAGTCCCATAGGTGAAACTTGCGCAGGACAGATAGTCAATATTAATGCAGACTCTGCAACTTTTAGCTTGGCGAAAGCGATACAACCTTACAAAATTATTTTTCTGACTGAGACGGGAGGTGTTCTTAACAAGGAGGGGCTCATTATCCCTAATATCAGTATTGTGAATAACTACAAATATCTGATTCAACAACCGTGGGTTCACTCAGGCATGAAACTAAAGTTACAAAAGATTAAAGATATTTTGGAAGTCATGCCAGCAGCAACGTCTGTATCGATCACGAAACCTGATCTCCTAGCCAAAGAGCTTTTTACCGATAAAGGGTCCGGCACACTGGTCAATATGGGCGAGAAAGCTGTAGTTTCAAATTCATGGGACGGGATTGACCAAGAGAAGCTTAAAAGACTCATTGAGTCATCCTTCAACAAACAGCTCGATACGAATTACTTTTTGAGTGTTCCATTACATAAAGTGTATGTCACTGAATGTTATAGAGCAGCGATTGTTTTAGTCGAGACCGGCGGTATTCCTTACTTGGATAAATTTGTGGTCAGTGATGATGCCAAAGGCGAGGGCATTGGTCGTGCACTGTGGGATAAGGTGGTGAGGAAAAACTCACAGCTTTTTTGGAGAGCGGGTCTCAATAATCCTATCAACAAGTTTTATGCTTCTGTTGCAGATGGCTTTATGAAGTGTGATCAGTGGAAAGTCTACTGGCTGGGCATCACGAAGTATCCCGATATCGAATATTGCGTTAACTTTGCTGAGAGCAAAAACCGCACTGTTTATGAGGGGCTGGCGATATGAGCATCAAAGCAGTTTTAATTGGGGCTAGAGGTTATGTTGGCGCAGAGTTAATGACACTGATATCTCGGCACTCATCGATTGATTTAATCGCCGCGAGTTCAAGGGAGCTTGAGGGAAAGGCAGTAAAGCACTATCGAAAAAAAGAGCTGGTGTATCGGGATTTAAGTCCGCAAGACTTAGTTGAGTTATCGCCAGACTTGGTTATTTTAGCGCTACCTAATGGTTTATCATCTGACTTTGTTACCGCTATTGATAGTCACTGCCCGAAGACCACTTTGATTGATCTCAGTGCGGATTATCGGTTCGATCCTTCTTGGCATTATGCCTTACCTGAAGTTGTTGAGCAGAAAGTGTCATCTCGAATCAGTAATCCAGGGTGTTATGCGACAGCAATGCAGTTGAGCTTGGCGCCTGTGAACCATTTGATCGCGGCGAGAGTGAGCTGCTTCGGCGTGTCGGGATATAGTGGTGCTGGAACCACCCCTTCGGATAAAAATAATACCGCGTTATTAGCTGGTAATATTATGCCCTATAGCTTGGCGAATCACTTGCACGAAAAAGAAGTGTCCTACCAGCTTGATGTGGACATTAAATTTTCACCTCATGTTGCCGAGTTTTTTAGGGGCATAAGTTTAACCTCGCACATTCCACTTATAGAATCTGTTAGTGAAGGTGAGATCGAAACACTTTATCAAGACTACTACTACAATGCCGAACTGGTGCAGGTACAGAGTGAGGCGCCTCAAATAACCCAAGTCGCAAAGACCTGTCATGCCATCATTGGAGGTTGGACTTTATCGGACGATGGAACTCACTTAGCCGTGAATTGCGCGCTGGACAATTTACTCAAAGGGGCTGCTTCTCAGGCCATCCAGAATATCAACATTACTTTTGGGCTTCCACAGCTTGAAGCTTTGACATAAGAGGTACACTTTATGACGCAACCACTTTGGAGCAAAAGCCAGAATAACGCCGGCTCTGCCTTACTTGGGAAAATTACCAACTTTATGTCGGGACATGATGTTATTTCAGATCGTGATTTATTGCTCTATGACATCCAGGCCAGCAAAGTTCATGCTGAAGGACTCATGAAAATTGGTGTATTGAGTGAACAAGAATTGAGTCAGATTAACGAAGCCTTATCGTTACTGTCGCAAGAGTTTGCTAGCGGAACATTTGTGCTGGATGAGCGCTTTGAGGATTGTCACTCGGCCATTGAATGGTACTTAACCCATAAACTTGGCGAGACAGGGAAAAAAATTCACACAGGGAGAAGTCGTAACGATCAAGTCTCGACTGCAACTCGATTGTACTGCCGCGATGCACTTTTACGATTACAAAAACAATCTATTGCGATTGCGGATACCTGTTTAGAATTGGCCCAGAAGTATGAGTTTGTGGTACTTCCGGGCTATACCCACCTACAAAGAGCCGTCGTCTCAAGCTGGGGAATGTGGTTTGCTGCTTTTGCAGAATCTTTTGTCGATAATGCGACACAAGCTAAAGATACTCATGATCTGATCAATTCTAATCCACTCGGTACTGCTGCGGGCTATGGCGTTAACTTGAAACTGGATCGAGATTACACCACGCAAGCACTGAGTTTCAATCGTAAACAAGTGAATCCCATCTATGCACAAAATAGTCGAGGGAAGATCGAGTTACAAGTGCTTTCCAACTTTAAAAATGCGTTGCTGGATGTTCGCCGTCTGTCTTGGGACTTGAGTTTGTTTTCGACTGCGGAGTATGGCTTTGTTGACGTTGGTGATCATTTTAGTACCGGCTCTTCTATTATGCCGAATAAACATAACCCGGACGCGGTGGAGTTAATGCGAGCGTCTTATTCTCAGTTAGTCGGTGCTTATAATGAATTGGAATCTTTATTGTCTTTACCCAGCGGCTATCAACGTGATTTACAAAATACCAAAGGGGCATTGTTGAGAGGCGTTCAATCGGCGACGCAGTGTCTCGACCTTTTGCCTGAACTACTTCAATCGCTGACCATCAATACTTCGCGTTGTGAAGCGGCTATTGACGCATCAATGTTTGCTACTGATAAAGCGGTGGAATTAGTGATTAATGAAGGGATGGCCTTTAGGGATGCTTATCGTCATATCAAGCATAATTATGATGAATTGCAAGATCGGCAGGCTGCTGACTCGATAAAGGCCCGAGTGTCGCCAGGCGCTTGTGGAGACTTGTTGTTGGTGGAAATCTCGGATCGATTAAAGGCGTTAAAGTCTGAACTTTGAGGTTGAGTGAGGCAGCACGGCGACTGTTGTCGCCGTGGGAGTGGGGTTATTTACTTTTGGCGGCTTCAATAATCTTTGTGGTTGAAACACCGTCAACAAAATCGAGGATGATGACATCACCGCCGTTGTTCAAAACACTCTCCGAGCCAGCGATTTGTTCAACTTTGTAATCGCCACCTTTAACCAACACGTCAGGGCAAAGCGCTTCGATAAGGCGTTGTGGTGTGTCTTCGGTAAATTCAACGACCCAGTCTACGCTCGACAGTTCAGCCAGAACAATCATCCGTTGCTGAGACGGGTTGATAGGGCGACTCTCTCCCTTGAGACGTTTTACCGAGTCGTCACTATTTACCGCAACGATTAAGCGATCACCAAGTTTTGCCGCTTGTTTGAGGTAAGTGACATGTCCTGAATGCAAAATATCGAAACAGCCATTGGTCATGACAATTTTTTCGCCAGAGGCTTTTGCTTGTTTAATGAGTTCCACTAACTCAAGCTCGCCAATCACGCCTTGTTGCAGTGGTTGCTGCTGTAACATGGCGTAGCTTAATTCTTGCGTATTGACCGTTGCAGTACCGAGTTTTCCTACCACAACACCCGCCGCTAAGTTTGCAATTTGCACCGATTCTTTGAGCGACGCCCCTGTGGCCATCGCACTGGCTAGCGTCGCCACAACGGTATCGCCAGCACCAGTGACATCATAAACCTCCCGAGCTTGGGTCGGTTGTAAATAAGGCTCTTGATTTGCACTAAATAGCGCCATGCCTTTTTCACTTCGCGTCACTAATAAATGATCAATGCTGAGCGTCTGGCGAAGCTTTCTTCCTAACTCAAGGAAATGATCTTCGGAAGTTGGTTTGCCTGCGATGGTTTCGAACTCAGATTGGTTGGGTGTGATTAGCGTTGCTTGTCGGTACTTAGTGAAGTCCGAACCTTTGGGATCAACAATCACTGGCTTATTGGCCAATAAGGCTGCCTGAATAATTGGCTGGGGATCGGCTAGTGTGCCTTTGCCATAATCGGATAACACGACCACATCATGTTGCTCGATGAGTTTGCTTAAGCGCTCAATATCTAAACCGTTGGTCAGGGAGAAGTCTTTCTCAAAGTCAGCGCGTAACAGTTGCTGACTTCTGCTCATCAGACGCAGCTTGGTGATGGTTTGTTGATTGCTTCGTTTCTCAAAGCGACAGTCAACCTTATGGTGTTTTAAGATTTCTTCTAAACTGCTTGCCGCTTCATCATCGCCAGTGATGCCGCATAAAGTAACGTCACAGCCAAGAACTGCAATATTCAAAGCAACGTTGCCAGCGCCGCCAGCGCGATCTTCGGTGTTATTGATGTTGACTACGGGCACTGGCGCTTCAGGAGATATGCGCGCTGCGTTACCGTGCCAATAGCGATCGAGCATAATATCGCCAATCACCAACACGCTAGAATTGTTAAATTTTGGAAGACTTAGGTTCAAATTCTGTCTCATGAGCCAAAGTTAAGGGTATATTAATCATATCGCGTTAACCTTGGTGATGTAAGAGTTGAGAGATATTTTGTTTAATATCAAAGAGTTTACGGTAGACTATTACGCAGTAAATTACAGATTGGAGGTTTGAAATGAAGAAGTTTTTAGTATTGATGGCTGTTTGCGCCATGGGACTGATGTTAGTGTCGTGTGCAGGTGCCAGAAAAGGTTACAGTGCTGAACAGTGTCGCCAATCAGTCGATGTGGCCTACAAGGAGCTGAACTTTGCTAAGAGTGAAGGTTTTGCTGGGACGGTGAATTACACCAAAGCAGCGAGTTTGTTAACAGCAGCCAAAACTAACCAGACTTTTGAGAGTTATGATGCTTGTGTTAATAACGCAGAGAAAGCGAGATACTACATTCGTGAGTCTAAAAAAGGGCAATAACTCAAAACGGTCATGAATAACACCAAAAAAGCGGTCACATGGCCGCTTTTTTACTATTTGTGCCCTTATATCCGAATTAGGCTTGGTTAGTGGGGGGGATAATAGATACAATGACAAAAAATTAGGATGAATATATGCCAAAAAAGCCTCATCAAGATCCACAAGCTGAGTTAGAAGCACAACGGTACGACAATCCTATTGTCAGCCGTCAATTTATTTTGCAGTTGTTAGAGGATTCAGGAGAGCCTGTGTCTTTTGAAACCATTGCAAAAAAATCCAATATCGAAGAATCTGAGCAAAAAAGAGCACTGCACAAGCGCTTGAACGCGATGGAGCGTGACGGACAGCTTATTTGCAACCGTAAGGGTAAATATTGCTTGGTTGATGCGACGGACTTAGTTCGCGGGAAGGTGCTTGCGCACCGTGATGGCTACGGTTATCTTGCGCTCGAGCAGGGCGGTGATGACTGGTATTTATCTCCGCGAGAAATGCACAGCGTGTTTCATGGCGATAAAGTCCTAGCTCGCGTTAAGAAAATCGATAAGAAAGGCCGAACTGAAGGCGCTATCGTTGAGATTCTTGATGGTTCGACTCACCATGTCGTTGGCCGCTTGTTTGAAGAAAGTGGATTAGTCTTCGTTTCATCTGACGACTCACGAATTTTACACGATCTGATTATCTCTCCGGATGATACTCTTGGTGCAAAAATAGGCCAAGTCGTTGTTGCTGAAATCGTGCAGCGACCTAAAAAGAATCAACATGCTCGCGGTATTATCACTGAAGTCTTGGGTGACCATTTATCCGCTGGTATGGAAATCGAAATTGCAATTCGTAATCACCAGATCCCGCATGAGTGGCCGGCAGAGGTTAATTCAGAAGTAACCGAGTTACCGGTTGAAGTGTCGGCGACTGATTCGGAAGGTCGGGTTGATTTGAGAAAGTTGCCTTTGGTCACTATCGACGGTGCCGACGCTCGTGATTTTGATGATGCGGTGTATTGCGAAAAGCAAAAAAATGGCGGCTGGAAGCTTTGGGTCGCGATAGCGGATGTGAGTCACTACGTTCGACCAGGCTCCGCCCTCGATAAGGAAGCGATTGAGCGTGGTAATTCGGTTTATTTCCCTGAGTTCGTGGTACCCATGCTGCCAGAATTATTATCTAACGGCCTGTGCTCATTGAATCCAAATGTGGATCGTTTATGCATGGTTTCGGAAATGGATATTGATGCCGAGGGTAAGGTCGTTGATTCGCAGTTTTACCCTGCTGTCATGCACTCACACGCACGCTTTACTTATGAGAAAGTATGGGCCATCTTGAGTGGCGACGAGGAGCTGCGTAAAGAGTATCAGCCGCGTGTGGCTGAACTCGAAGAGTTGTATGAGTTATTTAAAGCACGCATCAGTCGCAAGACAAAGCGTGGAGCGATTGAGTTTGAGACGACTGAAACGCAAATTATATTTGATGAGAATCGCAAGATTGAAAATATCGTCGGTCGCACTCGTAATGATGCTCATAAAATTATCGAAGAGTGCATGATCTGCGCTAATGTTGCGGCGGCTGAGTTTATTGAAAGTAGTGAGCTGGCTGGTGTCTATCGAATTCATGAAGGCCCTTCCGAAGAGCGGTTGGAAAAGTTTAGGGCCTTTTTAGGTGAACTTGGGATCTTCCTCTTTGGTGGTGATAAGCCTGAGCCTAAAAATTATCGAGAGCTACATGAGTCGATTAAAGGTCGTGCGGACTATGAGCTGATTCAAACCATGATGTTGCGCTCAATGATGCAAGCGGTTTATAGCCCTGAAAATGAGGGGCACTTCGGTCTGGCATTTGATTCTTATACCCACTTTACATCACCGATTCGACGTTATCCGGACTTATTGGTGCATCGAATTATTAAGGCTTTGCTTAAACAGCATAAGATCACCGGTGCAGAGAGTGGTAAAGCCTATACTGAACAAGAGTTGGTGAATTTTACTGAACACTGCTCAATGACTGAGCGGCGAGCCGATTTAGCGACGCGTGATGTGGTTGATTGGTTGAAGTGTGAATACATGCTGACCCGTGTTGGAGATGAATATTGGGGAACCGTAGCAACGGTCACCAGTTTTGGTATCTTTGTTGCACTGGATGAGTTGTTTGTTGAAGGCTTGATTCATATTAGTGAACTCGGTGATGATTATTACCATTTCGACGCGACGAAAATGCGCTTGATTGGAGAGCGTAAAGGACAAAGTTTCCGAGTCGGCGATCGAGTAAAAATTAAGGTTGCAAAAGTTGATCTAGATCAGCGCAATATTGACTTCGAGTTGCTTGAGCGAGAAAAAGTAAAGCGCGAGGAAGTCAAAGGCTCCGAACGAAGAAAGCTATATGCAAAAGCGAAGCGCTCAGGCTCACTCTCCAAGAGTGGTAAGCCATCTTCTAAACATAAAGGCAAAAAAGCCGACGCGGATGGTAAGAAGGGCGCTAAGAATGTAAAAAAGAAACGCGGTAAAAGCGGAAAAAAGAATCGACGATAGGTAAGTATTGATGTCAGAAATAGTGTATGGGTTGCATGCTGTAGAAGTTTTACTTAAAAGAAATAGTGAAGCAGTCGAAGTGCTTTATGTGCAAAGTAATCGTCACGATCAGCGTGCCCATAAATTAGTAAAATTAGCGCAGTCAAAAGATATTCCAATCTCGCAAAAAAGCCGTGAAGAACTGGATGAAATGACTGACCAGCGACACCAAGGTGTTATTGCGCTGAGCCGTCAGTCCAAGCAAAAGCAGTTCCATGAAAAGCATATTCCAGAAATTCTGGATGCTATTGATGAGCCACCTTTCGTTTTAATTCTCGATGGTGTTACGGATCCTCATAACTTGGGAGCTTGTTTACGCAGTGCCGATGCAGCAGGCGTGCACATGGTTATTGCACCAAAAGATAATGCGGTAGGTATTACCGACGTCGTGCGTAAGGTGGCATGTGGCGCTGCAGAGTCGGTGCCGTTTGTCCCAGTGACAAACTTAGCTCGTACCATGAAGCAGCTGCAGGAAAGAAATGTTTGGATCGCCGGAACCGCTGGAGAAGCAGAGCAGGATATTTATCAAGCCAACTTAACTGGTGGCTTGGCGATTGTCATGGGCGCTGAAGGTGATGGCATGCGCCGTTTAACTCGTGAGAACTGCGACTTCTTAATTAAAATCCCGATGGCTGGTGAAGTATCCAGTTTGAACGTTTCGGTCGCTACGGGAGTCACATTGTTTGAAGCGGTTAGGCAAAGGACTAACTCGTTAAAACCTGCTTAATATACTGGTTTTTAGCTTTTAGGGTTTCTACGGCTTTCTGAATATCCACTTGGTAAAAGGATAATGTATCATTGGGTTTCAACTGGGCGAGTAAGCTTAAATCGGCGCTGATAACTTGTCCAATTCTTGGGTAGCCGCCAGCGGTTTGACCGTCGGCTAGCGTGATGATCGGCTGCCCGTTTGGAGGCAGCTGAATGGTGCCGGCGACAATTGCTGTCGTGGTCATTGATAAATCTTCAGAAAGCTCTAGAGCCTCGCCATCCAGCTTGATTGCCATTCGATTACTGAAACTGGTGACTTCATAATTTGATTCTAATAACCTTGCTTGGCTCGATGATGAGAGTTGTGAAAACTCCCGACCTTCGGTAACTCGTGCAATGATGTGGTTTTGCAACAGGTTATGGTGATGCTCTTCTGATAGCTCACTAGGTGTCACTCGGGAGTCTGTAAAGTCCGCTGGCTCAATGTCGATGACATCACCGTCTTTTAGTGCGCGACCCTCGAGTCCACCGAAGTTAGCGAGTAGGCTTGTTGATGCACTACCCATAACAGGCTTTATTGTTAACCTGCCCGCAAACGCAACATACGCTCTTGCGCCTGTGTGTAGCTTACCAAATTTTAAAACATCCCCTTTTTTTAAGTGCAGGGTGCTGTTCATCATGACTTGTTGATCATTGATGTAGATATCAAATTTAGCCCCAGCGATGCCGACGGTCACTGCGGTGGTAAACTCTAAGGTTGGGCCTATGTGTGTTACTTCTAATACCGCTTGGTTTTTATCATTTCCCACCAGCCAATTGGCTATTTCACAACTATACTCATCAAGGACTCCATTGGTCGCGATACCAAACTCCCTATAGCCACAGCGGCCAAGATCTTGGACCGTGGTTAGAAGCCCAGCCTTTAAAACCTTAATGCTCATAGTTTTGGAACTCCTCAAGGCTGATGGCTTCAAAAACGATGGTATCCAAGGGTTGAGCAATAGCCGGAACTTTAGCATCAGTGTTTAGAAGCGCTATTGGTGTCTGACCAATGATATGCCAGCCGCCTGGACTATTGATGGGGTAGACACCGGTTTGATCGCCGCCGATAGCGACTGAACCAGCCTTGATATTCGGTCGGGGATCTTCTCTACGCGGGCAATGTAGTTTCGAATTAAGGTTGCCTAAGTATAAAAAGCCCGGCAAGAAGCCAAGCATATAGACAGGGTATTCGTTAGCCGTGTGTAGAGTGACAACTTCATCGGTAGTCAACTGGCAGTGTGACGCGACATGTTCTAAGTCTGGAGCAACGGACGCGTGATAACAGACGGGGATGCGATGAGTTTTGCTGGCTGAAGATGCTAAAGGTTTCACTGCTTTAAGTAATTCGGATACCTCACCGACTCGCTGTTTTGGCTCAAAGAAGAGGGGAGAAAAAATAATCAACAAAGAATTATAAGCTGGCACGGCTTCAATAAAACCAGCCAGCTTTGCTTTTTCAATATGCTGTTTCGCACCAAGAATATAGCGAGTCAGCTCAAGATTGATCTCGCCATCAAACTCTATAATGAGTGAGCTATCGCTGTTGATGGTAACGGTATATTGAGGCATTAACGTCCTGCGTAGATTGTAATTTTATGTTCTGCTAAGCGTTGGTGAAGCGCTTGTGCAATCGCTAGCGCATCAGGATTATCGCCGTGTAAACAAATCGAGTCTACTGTTATCATGAGTTGCTGACCGTTTGGTATCGAGATTGGTTCACCTAAGGCGAACTGCAAAGCCTGGTGTAAGCTATCATCAAGATTGGCATGCAACGCTGTGGGCTCACTTCTAGGCACTAATCTTTTATTCGGCTGATAGTTTCTATCCATAAAACCTTCGTTGATAAAGTCGAGCCCAACCTTATGAGCAGCTTCAAGCATGGCTGACTCAGCTAGCCCCATCAGTTTGATTGAACCGGATAGGTGAGCGACTTCTTGAGCTATTATCATGGCTAGATGCAAATCATCTGCTGCGTCATTGTAGAGGGCGCCATGAGGTTTTACATGATGCAGTGTGACGCCATGGTGATTGCAGCCTTCAATAATAGAGTTTAATTGCAGCCTTAAGGTTTTTCGTAACTCAGTGTCGCTGAGTTTCATTGATTGACGACCGAAGTTCTCTCTGTCCGGATAAGAGGGGTGCGCGCCAATCGCCAGTTGATGCTGTGTAGCATTATGAATCGCTGCTTGAATGCTTTCGCTATTTCCCGCATGACCGCCACAGGCAATGTTGCATGAAGAAATGTAAGGCATCAGCTCAGCATCTTTGGCCCAATCTTCGGGCAAGATGCTTTCGCCTAAATCACAATTGATATCAATGACTCTACTCATATCGCGATTATAACAACTCGAACGCAGAGAGTAGACTTTTCGCGCCCAAAATAATCGAAACGATGACTACTAATAAGCCCAACACGTTTTGCCAAGCATTATTTTTATGCTGACCTAAAAAGCCTTGGTTCATTGCCCACAATAAAAAACTGGCGATGATAGGCAGCAATAGTCCATTGGCGACTTGGGCAAACCAAATCACAGATACGGGTTTTAAACCTAGCGATGCTACGGCGACTCCGACCACTAAAATAACTAACCAAATCAGCCGGAATGATCGGCTTTTAAGATCCTCTGGAATATTAAGCAATCCCGATAGGGCATAAGCCGAGGCCAGCGGGGCGGTAATTGCTGATGAAATTCCGGCGGCAAATAATCCTAGAGCAATCATGTATTGAGCTAGGTTTCCGAACGCAGGTTCAATACTTTTCGCCATATCCGCAGCGCTATCAATCTCCAACTGACTGCCAAAAAAGGCGCTGGCAGCGGTCGACACAATAGCGATTGAAATTAAGCCACCCAAAGGAATTGAAATATAAATATCTTGTCGAGCTTGAGACAGCTCTTCAGGCGTGCTCCATTTCTTTTTGGCGCTCGAAGAGTGTAAAAATAAATTGTAAGGAACAACTGTTGTACCAATTAAAGCTATCACGGTTAAGGTCGCACTATCAGGAAGCGAAGGCACTAAGAGGCCTTTAAAAAGAGCACCCAGATCAGGCTTAGTGATAACGAAAGTGACCAAAAAGGCAACGCTCATGAGTAAAACGACCGCGATTAAAATTTTCTCAATAAAGCGGTAACTGCCTGTCCATAAAACAATAAAGGCGATTAAGCCAATCAATAGTGCGGCCAAGTCCAAGTTTGCAATGCTTGGGTAATTCCAAACAGCCTGCACTCCTAGCGTAGCGCCAGCAATATTCCCACCTTCGTAGGCGGCATTGCCGATGATGATCGCACTGACCACTAAAATAACGGATAGAACTTTGAGTAAGGGATTTTTCACCAGCTCACGAATCGATTGCCCCAATCCTTTTTGGCCAATGACTCCAAGTCTCGCCGTCATTTCTTGCAAAATGATTGTGGCGACTACAGAAAAGAGTAGGGCCCAAAGTAAACTAAATCCAAAGTTTGCCCCAGCTTTTGTAGCAACGGTTACTGTTCCTGGCCCAATAAAAGCCGCTGCGACAAGCGCCGCTGGGCCAATAGAAAATTTAGATTTCGCCATACTGATACTGAATTGATTTTTTTATGAGGTTACAGGTAAATACTGACCCTCGCAATAATTTGCCTAATTTCTCATAATTGGGTATAACCGGCGACAATAAATATAAAACATGGAGTTACCAATGAGTAAAATTATTATCCCACTTCTCATACTTTCCTTGGCGCTCAATACTTATCTCCTGATAGGCAAAGAAAAGGCCGCGAAATATCACTCTGAAGTACAAAGTGCCGCCCTTGAATCCAATCAAACCAAGAGTACGGTATTGGATACTAATAATATCAACGATAGAGAGAAAGACGAGTTAATCGCTATGTTGAGCGACAAGTTAGAAAAGTCTAGAAGTGAGGTTTCCCGTCTTCAAAGACAAGTTGAAGGTCTAGAGTCAGAGATGTCAGCTGCAAAATTGAATCAAGAACTGGAGCCCAAAAAGGATGTTGTTGAAAATAAGGACGAAAGCGAACAAAAGCCGTATGAAAGCATGACTATTGAGGAAATGAGAAAGCAAGGTGACGCTCAAGTGGCGCGGTATGAAAGTGATACTATTGACCAAGATTGGGCGTATAAAACACAACGTGATTTAGCCGAAATTGTGAATAACTCTGATTTACTCGGCAAAGTGAGTTTGAACGAAATTGATTGTCGATCAACCAGCTGCCGCGTTTCGGTAACACCTCTACAGCAAGGTTCAGGAGCAAGTGTCGGGGCTTACTTTGATTTCCTTAAATTGTTACAAGAAGATAGCAACTATAAGGATTTTGACTCAATATCGAGGGATAACAGTGAGGACAACACAGTCTATATTTATCTCGAAGAGTCGAGTGGTGGGCATTAGGTAATAAAGTGCGGCCTTTACCGATAGGGGGGCGTAAAGGCCGCGAGGGTAAGCGGTTAAAGAACGGCAACTTCCAACGCTTCTGGCCAAACGCTAAACTGTACTTGCCCGATGTGCTCTTTTTGTAAAAGGAACATCACGAGGCGAGATTGACCGATACCGCCACCGATGGTTTGTGGCAAATGGCCTGCCATCAGTTGCTGATGCCATAGGTAGTTAAGCCTATGTTCGCAACCGCGAATTTGTAATTGTTGTTGCATGACTTGTGGGGAAACCCGGATTCCCATGGAGGAAATCTCGAAGGCATCCTCTAACACTGGGTTCCAGACTAAAATATCGCCATTTAGTCCGTAGCGTCCTTGGTCCGTTCCGGTCGTCCAGTCATCATAGTCTGGAGCGCGGCCATCATGGATTGAGCCATCACTCAATTCGCCGCCGATTCCGATCAAGAAAATCGCACCATATTCTTTACAGGCTTCCTGCTCGCGCTGCTTAGGTGTGAGATCTGGGTACTGCTTCATGAGATCTTCGGTATGAATAAAAGTGATGGTCTTTGGCAATAAAGAATCTCTCAAGGTTGCCTTAGCGACCACATGGTCCGTTTCAAGCATGGTCTTATAGATTTTCTCGACTGTGTCTTTAAGGTAATCCAATGTTCGATCGTCGTCAGCGATAACCTTTTCCCAGTCCCACTGCTCAACATACAGCGAATGTCGTTCGCTTAGAAACTCTTCATCGGGACGGATGGCTCGCATTTGAGTGATAATACCGCTACCGACATCAAAGTCACTGCGGGCCAATAGCTGACGTTTCCATTTTGCCAGTGACTGCACGATTTCTAGTGGCTTGTCCAAGGTTTGGCTCTGGACAGTGACAGGCTTTTCAGTGCCATTAAGATCGTCTTGGACCCCATTACCTTGATAGGTCAGAATCGGAGCTTGAACCTCCAATAACGACAGTTCTTGACTTAACCGCTCCATAAAGAACGACTTTGTGCGTTGGATCAGCCTTTGATCGTGAATAAAGGCTTCTTTCGGTAACTTTTTCATTGTTTTCCTTATTCATAATTGTTGTTCGTTGTTATATTTATATCTAAAATCGCAAAATGCTCAATAGATGTTTAATAAAAACGCCTTGTTGATATATGTAATCTAATAAATGATAATAAATTTAGTTTGCATATGATTTGTTTGTGGGTTTTGCATGAAAAATTATGAAATAGACAATTTGGATAAAAAGATTTTGGCACAATTATTGGAAGAGGCTCGTACACCGTACGCTAAAATTGCCGAAAGCTTGGGTGTTAGTCCTGGAACCATCCATGTAAGAATTGAAAAAATGCGCCAAGCCGGCATCATTAAAGGGACGAAGGTCAAGGTGGATGCGAAAGCGCTTGGTTATGATGTCTGCTGTTTCGTTGGCGTCTATTTAAAGTCAGCTAAAGATTACCACCCGGTCAAAGAGCAATTAATTAACATTCCAGAAGTGATAGAAGCTTACTACACGACCGGGCAGTACAGTATTTTGCTAAAGGTTATCGCGCCAGACATTGATCGTTTTCAACATATTTTGATCGATAAGTTGCAGTCTATCGAAGAGGTTGGCTCAACGGAGACATTGATATCCCTGCAAAACCCAATTTACAGGGATATAGATGGGTTATTGATATAACCTTGAACAGAGGTAAGTTAATCTAAAGCAAGCAGGTACTCCTTAAAGTCATCAAAGTCATCCGCTATTCGAATCGATAGGTTGGGCTTGGTTAAGCATTCGCTAATTGCTGATGGACGCGATATTGGTTTTTGCAAAATACCCTCAAGCACGTCGGCAAACTTCGCTGGATGCGCTGTTGAAACCACTAGATTATTCGTCTGGCCAACATTCATTTTACTCAAAGCATGCATGCCAACCGCGGTGTGCGGGTCGACTTGGTAGCCTTGCGTATCGAGTTCTTTTATCGTTTGTCGAGTTTGGGCGTCGCTAATGCTAAGGGCACTCATATCCACAAAAAGCTGATCAAGCTTATGTTGATAATAATACAAGATCCGTGAGAAATTATTCGGTTGTGACACGTCCATCGCATTCGACAGAGTGCGTTGGGTGACTTGCGGTAACCATTGTTTATGATTGAAAAAGCGTGGCGCGGTATCGTTAGCGTTAGTTGCTGCGATAAGGTGGCCAACTGGTGCTCCCATGTGTTTTGCGATTAAAGCAGCGGTGATGTTACCAAAGTTACCGCTCGGCACCACGAGGTTGTCAATAGGCTGTTGAATCAGCGTTGGCAAGGCGGTGTAGTAGCAAACCTGAGCCAGCAATCGTGCGACATTGATTGAGTTTGCAGAATTGAGGTTAAGTTTATTGTTAACTTCCTCATCGTTGAAAGCTTGTTTGACCAAGCTTTGACAATTGTCAAAGTTGCCATCAACTTTAACCGTGCGAATATTGTCGCCCAAGGTACAGAAAAGTTGTTCTTGTTCTTTGGAGATCTTACCTTCCGGGTAAAGCACAACCACTTCAACGTTCGGCTGACCATGAAAGGCATGAGCTACAGCGGCTCCGGTATCGCCTGACGTCGCTGTGATGATGGTCGCTTTTTGCTGATTGAATTCGGTTAAACATTCCGCTAAAAAACGCGCGCCGAAATCTTTAAAAGCCAAAGTTGGTCCATGGAACAGCTCTAGAATATGGTTCTTGTCAGTTAAAGAGTGCAGCTCGAGTGGGAAGTTAAAAGCACGGGCGACCATTGAGCCGAGTTTATCTTTAGAGAGTTCGTTGTGAGTTAGGTTATGTAGTGTTTCAACGGCAATTTGGTGAAAGTCTCCACACTCAAAAATGTCTTTATCGAGTGGCTTAATATCATGCGGAAAGTAGATGCCACTGTTTTCCCCAATAGGATTAAGTACTGCATCCTTGAACGATACTCGTTGGTGTTGTTGTGAAATATTGATAAAGGACATTAGTGTTCTCCATGCACTTTATTGAGAGGTTGAGCGCCATCAGAGTGTAACTGACAAATATGGCTAAAAGCACGGTCATTTTCGCGGTAGTGGAACTGTAGGTACTGTTGTACTGATTTGGCTTTGGTGAGATCAGAGCATACGACGAACAGCGTCGGCCCTGAGCCAGAAATTCCGACGGCCTCTGCACCTATGTTCAGTAACGCTTTCTTGTGATCAGTAAATCTCGGCAACAACGAATGACGGTGAGGCTCAGCGATGACGTCTTTTAAATGATGCACAGCACTGGCTTGATCCTCGCTATACAGCGCTTGAATAAAATTCGCTAGGTTTTGGGCGTATTCCGTCGCCTGCAATAAAGGCACTGAGCTGGGGATGGCGTCACGAGCAGCTTTGGTCAGAATATTGGTGCCAGGGTTAGCGACCACAATATACCAGTCGTCAAACCACGGTAAAGGTTTGCTGATGGCGTCATCAGCAGACATTAGTTGCAGCCCGCCAAGGTAACAGGGCGCGATATTATCGTAATGCAGGCTGCCGCTGATTTGTGCCTCCATCTTGCCCATCATCATGAGTAGTTCGTGCGGTGTAAACGGTGATTGATACCATTCATTAAGCGCCATAATGGCAGCCACAATTGAGCTGCTGCTGGAGCCGAGTCCACTGCCGACTGGTAAGTTTTTTGAGAGCTTCAAGGTTAGCGTTTGAGGCTCAACACTTTTTTCAGCAAGCTCAGCACGAAACAGTTCATGACAGTGATGAATAATGTTATCAGTAACGTCGCTTGGTAATTGTTCGGCAAAAGCACCATCACATACGATTTGATACTGAGAGCTGGCGGCAACTTCAACCACATCGCCGAGTAATGCGCCATCGATAGGAGTAATTGCTGCACCCAATAAATCGTAACCCACCGAAAAGTTACCGATAGAAGCTGGTGCGAATATTTTGATACTCATGATGCTAACTCCTGTTCACGATGCGGCAAGGTCTGTAGTATGTCGGAAAAAATTCCGGAAGCAGTAACCGAAGCGCCGGCTCCATACCCTTTGATCACGAAAGGTATCGGAGAATAGTAATCACTATAAACGGCTATCGCATTTTCGCCACCTTTGATCGAGTAGAGCGGGTGTTCGGCAGCCACTTGCTGTAGTCCAACCGCCAGCTTACCGTCTTTAAAGCTCGCTACATATTTCAAGGTTGCGTTTTTAGACCGGGCTTTCTCAAAGAGGGTTTGAAAGTGATCGTCAACATCAGTGAGCGACTGCATAAATTCATCTATAGCTCCACTGCCATCAAAGTCACTCGGCAGTAGAGAGTCCAACTGAATGTCGTCGATATTCAATTCGGCGCCCAGCTCACGAGCCAATATCAAGATCTTGCGCGCAACATCCATGCCACTTAGATCATCGCGCGGATCAGGCTCGGTGAAGCCTTGTTGTTTAGCTTGCTCCACCGCTTGTGACATGGGCATACCGTCTTCTACCAACCCTAAAATATAGGAGAGCGAGCCGGATAAGATCCCTGAAATATCATGAACCCTGTCTCCTGAGCAGAGTAGAGAGTCCAGAGTCTTAAGGATGGGCAAACCAGCGCCAACATTGGTTTCGTAGAAGAAGTGCCTAAAACGGCGTGAGGCCGACTGGCGAATATTGCGGTAATGTTGCATATCACTTGAGTTGGCTTTTTTATTAGCCGTGACTAAATTAAATCCCATATCAAGATAGTCAGCATAGTTAGCACTGACTTCTTCCGAGCAGGTGCAGTCGACGATCGTTGGGTTAACGTAGCGACCGGACTGCAATAATTGTTCGAGCTTGTCATGACTCAGTACTTGTTGGCTTTGCTCTAGAAGCGGCTGCCAGTGTTCAAGCTCATGATGTGTATCATCGCAGTAGAATTTGGAGTTAGCAATTAAACGAACGTTGGCGCTGATCCCTTTACTGCTTAAGTAAGGTTTTTGCGATTGAATTTGCCGGATTAATTCTTTACCTACGTTACCGCAACCAAGAATAAACAAATCGACCTGACGTTTTCTGTCGAAAAACTCGGCATACACTCGATGGTACGCTGGCAATAATTGATGCTGATCAACCACTGCCGAAATGGATAATTCAGAAGATCCTTGAGCAATCGCTTCAATATTCGCACCGCCGGAGGAGATGGCGCTAAGGAATTTTGAGGACACTCCTTTTTCATGAATCAGTCCCTGACCGACAATGGTAATAATCGCTCGGTTAGCGCGGATATCGATTGGATCGAGTTGGTGCTGATCAAGCTCATGGGCAAACTCATGCTGTAACGATTGTTTGGCGACTGTTGCATCCTGCTGTCGGATAGCAAAACACACGCTGTACTCGGAGGAAGATTGACTGATCAGAATGATAGAAATATGGTGCCTCGCCAAACAGCCAAAAATACGCTCCGCTGCGCCATAAGTATCACACAAATAACTGCCGCTGATATTCACCAGACTGATGGCGTGTTGGCTTGAAACCGCTTTGACTTTCGCCCGATTAGAGCAGCTAGGTGCAATCACCGTGCCTTCTTGTTCGGGGGCGAAGCTATTTTTGACTTTTAAAGGAATGCCTTTTTGGCGCACAGGACCAATTGTTTTCGGGTGAATAACCCCAGCGCCGTGATGCGCCAGCTCCATCGCCTCTCGGTACGACATGTTATCGATGAGCTTGGCTTGAGTAATTTTCTTCGGATCGGCATTGTAGATCCCCGAAACGTCGGTCCATATCTCCAGTGCATTGGCGTTGCAAAGGTGAGCCAATATCGCTGCCGAGTAGTCGGAGCCATTTCGTCCGAGTAAGCACGGCTGGCTATTATCGTGCGTGGCGATAAAGCCGGGCGCAATAATGAAGCGAACGTTTGACGGTAAAGGCATGGCGTTCCATGCTTTTTGGCTAGCGACCAAGTTGGCTTTAGACTCTAAAATTGGGCCGCTTGCTTTAATCACCTCACGGCTGTCTAGCCAGTGGCTGCTGAAACCAAGCTCACTCATGTATTGCTGCAGCAATTGTGAGCTGAGGTATTCGCCAGCAGAGAAGACTTCACTCAGAAGGTGAGGATCGACAGACGTCGAGTTGTGGTGGCTGTCCCACAAATTGATCAAGCGCAGCTCCATGTGCTCAAATCGGCCGAATAGTGAGCCAGATTCTTTTATGGAAAGTTCATTGACCAACTGTTTGTGGCGTTTAAAAAGCTTGGCGAGAAGCTCCATAGCGGCAGTCTGATCCTTAGTCTCCATGAACAGATGCAACGTATCGGTGGTGGTCGCTGTCGCTGAAACGGTAATGATACTGCGCGTTTGCTGAGCAGTAATAATTTGAGCAACATTGCGAAAACCAGCACTATCGGCCAGTGAAGAACCACCAAATTTTAAAACTTTCATGATACTGTCCTGTTAATGGATAAAATGTTGAGGCAAAAAAAAGCCCGAGGTTTTGAGGCCTCGGGCTTAAGTATTCGTATTTTTCTACACAATAACTAGCCGCCGACCTCCGTTAGGATAATCGTTGTGGTGGTAGTTGTTGTGCGAGAAATAATCATTGAGCTGAGATTAACCTGAAATATTTTGAGTGTCAACGGCTGATTCAATGGTTTGAGCAGTTAAATTGGTTGATCTTTAGGCGCTAAATCCTTAAAATACGCGCCCTTGGTCATTGTGGCCAAGCTTTTTACAATCAGGTTTACTCCTTGTTGCTTATAGTTGCTAATAATTTAGTTACTGCTATAGGTGGCTGGAAACCGAAAGGAGACTTTAAATGAGACACTACGAAATCGTATTCTTGGTGCACCCAGATCAGTCTGACCAAGTTCCAGGTATGGTCGAGCGTTACAGCAAAATGATCACTGATGCTGCTGGTACTGTTCACCGTCTAGAAGACTGGGGCCGCCGTCAGCTTGCATACCCAATTAATAAACTTCACAAAGCGCACTACGTTCTTTTGAATGTTGAAGCGACTGGTGAAGTTATCGAAGAATTAGAAGATGCTTTCCGTTATAACGATGCTGTTCTACGTAACATGATCATGCGTCGTAAAGAAGCAATCACAGAAGCTTCTCCAATGGCTAAGAAAGACGAGAAACCTACTCGTGACGAAAAGCCAGCTAAAGAAGAAGCTAAGAAAGAAGAATCAACTGAAGCTGCGGCTGAGTAATAAGGAGACATATCATGGCACGTTTTAACCGTCGTCGTAAGTTCTGCCGTTTCTCGGCTGAAGGCGTAACTGAGATCGATTATAAAGATACAGCTACGTTGAAAAACTACATCACTGAAACTGGTAAAATTGTTCCTAGCCGTATTACCGGTACTAGCGCAAAATACCAACGTCAATTAGCTAGCGCTGTAAAGCGTGCACGCTTCTTGGCTCTTTTGCCATACACTGATAGCCACGAATAAGCGGCATTTTGAGAGGGTATAACGATGAACGTCATTTTACTTGAAAAACGTCGCAACCTTGGTGATTTAGGTGATACGGTAACTGTAGCAGCAGGCTATGGTCGTAACTTCCTTATCCCTACGGGCAAAGCAGTTCCTGCGACAAAAGAAAACATTAAGCACTTCGAAGAGCGTCGTGCTGAGCTAGAAGCGAAAGCTGCAGAAGTATTATCTGCTGCTCAAGCTCGTGCTGATAAACTAGCTGGTATCGAAGTTACTGTTGCTGCTAACGCTGGCGACGAAGGTAAACTTTTCGGTTCTGTTGGTACAGCTGACATCGCTGAAGCAGTTGTTGAGCAAGGTGTTGAGTTAGAAAAGAAAGAAATTCGTATGCCAGAAGGCGCTATCCGTCAAACGGGCGAATATACTTTCGAAGTACATTTACACCCAGAAGTTGAAGCTAACATCAAAGTTATTGTTGTTGGTGAATTCGACGAAGCTCAAGCTTAATTCTAAATTAAGCAGAAAGAGTTAAGAAAGGCACCTTCGGGTGCCTTTTTTGTTTCTAGCATTTGAGCGTCGCCAATACTTTGTTAAACCGTTATAAAAATGTGCTCGAGTATTTAATATACATTGCGCATTTTTATAACGGTTTGCCGCGTCTTGACTTAGCTCAAAAGCCAGAAAAGGTTAAGATTGCGCTTTCGAAGAGGTTAGGTGATCACTAAGTAAGCTAGCGACTATTTTTAGCCAGGAAGTTTTGAAAATTTTGGTGTTTCTTCAAGTAAAGATTCCCAGCTAGCTTTATCGTCCATAAAAATATGCCCATTAGCCTGAATAGTAACATCATCATCCAAGCAACCTGCCGGAACCACGATCATTTTCCCTCCGGCGACTTCAGTCGGCATGGCTGACCCACAATTTACGCAAAAACTTTTCGCATGGCGCGTTTCTGGAAGGTGATAAGTTTTTACCTGCTCTTTTCCTGATATCCAGTTGATACTCGCAGAACCTGAGAATAAATTGGCGCAGTGGGCTGATCCCGTATTTTTTTGACAGCGAGTGCAGTGACAGAAAAAGAGTTTCTCAAAGTTACCCTCAACTTCAAACTTAACTTCACCACACAAGCATGAACCTTTGTTACTCATATTTAACTCCATTGCTGATGATTATTTTTACTCTACCACTATTCTTTTGAAAACTGCGACTTTTGAATCAAAATAGGGATAAGCAGTAAAAGTACAATGAGAGCATTGATATAAAAATGCGATGTGACACCGAAGTGAAGTGAGAACATCGTATCTAGGACCGACCAAATTAATATTGCCGTTACTAAAAACCACCAGTCTTTTGTTGTTCTGCTTTGAAATGCTTTACCTACTGTGTAATAGAACAAAAGTCCCCAGCTGGCAACGGTAGGGCCAAACACTCCTATTAGGAACCTCATAGAGGTTAAGTCGCCTTGTGGGAATGTTCCTAGAAGATATTCAAAGTAGGGCGTGGCGATTGGGGTAAATACTACTAAGGGAAGCAACACGCCACCGATAATATGGATTATGGCGATAAACTTAAGCCATTTCTCTGTCTTACTCATAAATTACCTTATAAACCTATCTGATAGCTCCTCTGTAGCCACCATACAGTAATCATGCTTTCCAAACAGCTTATAGCGATTCAAAGCGATACGGTCGTAGACCCAGTCTCGAAAGCTAAGGGGAAAGACTCTAAGTACGCGGAGCCAAGGCCATGGTGTTTTGAGATCTTTTATCACTTCAAAGAAGGCTTCCGAACGATAATAGGGCGTCCCGTTTTTGATCAGCACCATTGTTTCGTAGCTATGAGTGGGTAACCCTAGGGATTGTAGCATTTCTCGCCCTTTTGGCGATTGCACGGCGCAGAACTTAAAGTGTTCATTAGGATCGCGCTTAATCACGAAAGGTACCCACTTAGAGCATAATACACACTCGCCGTCGAATAAGATGGTTGCAGTCATGTCGTGATATCCCTCGTTATAAGGTGGCATCTATCAATACTAGTAGTCATTACTGACATTATGTCCCTCAAGCGTATGACAACCAACCATAAACTTATTCATAACTTATCCACAGACTTATTGTATTGCCTTAAAACTGTTAGAGTATAGAATAGTTTTGGAGTAGCTCTATAAGCTAACTCAATGTAAACCCTCTATCTATTTGGTTACTAAAATATCATGCTATCAGCACAACAATCTGATAATAAAATCAAAGATTTAAAAGTTCCTCCGCATTCCATTGAGGCTGAGCAGTCCGTGCTTGGCGGCGTTATGATCGATAATGACCAGTGGGAAAAAGTCGAGGAAGTGTTACTGGCGACGGATTTTTACGTCAAAAACCATCGTGAAATCTTTAAAGCGATGACGGAGTTGGCGAATACGGCAAAGCCGATGGACGTCATTACCTTATCTGAGCATTTAGAGCAGCAGGGTGAGGTTGATATCGGTTTATCCTATCTTGGTGAGTTAGCGCAAAATACGCCAACTGTCGCTAACATTCGTGCTTACGCAGAGATTGTGCGCGAACGTGCAATTATGCGTCAGTTGATTTCGGCGTCAAACGAAATCGCTGATGCGAGCTTTAATCCTCAAGGTCGAACCTTGCCTGAGTTACTGGATTTGGCCGAGCGCAAAGTCTTTGCGATTGCTGAATCCCGTGAAACGACAGGCGCAGGACCGAGTAAGGTGGAAGATATTCTTAAGTCGACCATCGAGCGAATTGAGGAGATTCAGAAGCACAAAGGCAGTATTACAGGTTTAGCGACCGGCTTTACGGATTTGGATAATATGACGTCAGGTTTGCAGGCAGCAGATTTAGTCATTGTTGCTGCTCGTCCCTCGATGGGTAAAACCACTTTCGCGATGAATATTGTAGAGAATGCGGCATTGAACAGCGAGCTCCCTGTTTTGGTCTTTAGTCTTGAGATGCCGAATGAGTCGATCATTATGCGTTCGATTTCGTCGCTGGGCCGACTTGAGCAAAATAAAGTCCGCTCGGGTCAAATCCAAAGTAAAGAAGATTGGGACAAATTCAACAGCGGCGTCTTACAACTCAAAAATCACACCAAATTAATGATTGATGATACAGCCGGTTTATCGCCTGCCGAAATGCGCTCTCGTGCAAGACGGGTAGCGCGTGAGCACGGTGGGATTGCGTTGATTATGGTGGATTATTTGCAGTTGATGCAGGTCCCCGGCATGAGTGATAACCGTACTCTTGAGGTTAGTGAAATTTCCCGATCATTGAAATCGCTTGCCAAAGAACTTGAGGTGCCAGTGATCGCTTTATCACAGCTTAACCGCTCCTTGGAGCAGCGAAGTGATCGCCGCCCGGTGATGTCTGACTTGCGTGAGTCTGGTGCGATTGAGCAGGATGCGGACTTAATTCTCTTTATTTATCGTGATGAAGTGTATCACCCTGAAACCGAACGCAAGGGCATCGCTGAAATCAAAATTGGCAAGCAGCGTAACGGTCCTATTGGTTCTGTAGAGTTGAGTTTCCAAGGGCAGTATTGTCGCTTCGATAATTTGGCTCACAACGATTATGAAGCCTTGGGTGAAGGCTACTAAGGTTTACTCTTAAACTTATGCGACCAACCACAGCCGTTATCGACCTTGATGCTTTACGCCACAACTTTAACACCATCCAAAAAATCGCGGCCGGTAGCCGTGTGGTGGCGGTGGTTAAAGCCGATGCTTATGGCCACGGGCTCGTCGAAGTCGCAAAAGCATTACCACAAGCAGAAATGTTTGCCGTCGCCACACCGCGCGAAGCTTATAAGCTGCGCAAAGCCGGTATTCAACAGCCGATTTTGTTGTTGGAAGGTTTTTTCGAGGCAAAAGAATTACCGCGAATTGTCGAGAATGACCTACAACTGGTGGTACATCACAGCCCACAAATTGATGCACTAAAACGATTAAAAACCGACAAGAAAATCAATATTTGGTTGAAGGTTGATTCTGGTATGAATCGTCTTGGCTTCAAAGTGGAAGAACTGCCACAGATTGAACAGGACCTTGCGGACGTTGAGTGTATCAATGAGCCGATTCGTTTGATGTCGCACTTCGCGAGCGCCGATGATCCAAAAGATAGCTTTACTTCACAGCAGATAGAGACGTTTCTTAACAGTACAAAGCATTTAGTTTTAGAGCGCTCGATGGCAAACTCTGCGGGTATTTTGGAAGCAAAAGATGCACATTTTGATTGGGTAAGACCGGGCTTAATTCTCTATGGCTGCTCACCGATGATTGGTACTACGGGGGCTGATTATGGCTTGCAACCGGTGATGAATTTAGAGTCCAAAATTATGTCAATCAGACATGTGAATAAAGGTGAGTCCACTGGTTATGGGCGTCACTGGTTCGCTGACAAGGACACCGTGATTGGGTTGGTGGCTATTGGGTATGGTGATGGCTACCCTCGACATGCTAAAAACGGCACACCAGTTTGGGTTAATGGTCGTACCGTACCATTAGTCGGACGTGTGTCGATGGACATGCTAGCGGTTGAGCTTGGTCCAGATCATAATGAAAAAATTGGTGATCGTGTGGTCTTATGGGGCAAAGAATTACCCGCTGAAATCGTCGCCAATAATGCAGATACTATCCCTTATACCTTAAGTTGTGGTGTTACAGGACGTGTACATTTTGTCTATCGAGGAGGTGTTTGATGTCGTCGAAACAAAAGGTACTATCCGTTGCAACACGAGGGCAAGGTTTGTACGAATTCACGCGTGATGCTGAGTTATGGGTGCAAGAGCAAGCAACAGACGTTGGCGTTTGTCATGTGTTTGTTAAACATACTTCGTGCAGCCTCACCATCCAAGAAAATGCTGATCCAAGTGCTAAAACTGATCTTGAAAACTGGCTCAATCGGTTGGTGCCAGAAAACGATCCTTTGTACACCCATACGATGGAAGGCCCGGATGATATGCCAGCGCATATAAAGGCTATTTTGACGAATGTCTCGTTGAGTATTCCTATTGTGAACGGCCGTTTGGCGCTTGGCACTTGGCAGGGCTTGTACCTTTGGGAACACCGCCACCATTCTAATAACCGTAAAATTATTCTTCATATTAGTGCATAACATGAAACCTGTTATCTTTTTCCGAAAATTTCACAAGTGGCTTGGATTGATCATAGGACTGCAACTGGTCTTGTGGGTCGTTGGTGGATTCGTCATGAGTTTTTTCGATATCCAGCAAGTCCGTGGCGAACATCGAATTGCCGAGCAACCCAAAGCCGATTTATCACAACCGATTGCCGTGACGGCTATCGAGGCAATAGACATTTCAGGGTTAGTAGCGCAGCAAGTGGTATTAAAGTCCTGGCTCGGAAAGCCGACATGGTTGGTTTCTGAGGGCAAGAATCAGGCTTTGGTTAATGCGCTAACAGGTGAATTGATTTCGCCGTTGAGTGAGGCAAGTGCACGACAAGTTGCCTTAGCGGATTTCTTAGGTGATGAGCCAATTTCACAAGTGGTGCTGATTGAAGAGCCTCTAGGGGAAGTCCGTAATAAAAGTTTACCGCTGTGGCAAGTCAACTTTACGGATGAGGATGACACTCGAATTTATGTCTCGCAACAAAGTGGTGAGGTCGTCGCAAGGCGTAACGACACGTGGCGATTGTTCGATTTTTTCTGGATGCTCCACATCATGGATTATAAAAACAGAACAGATTTCAATAATCCGTTGCTTGTGATTGCGGCTATTCTGGCAACTTTCATGAGTTTGAGCGGCTTGTATTTGGTGATTAAATTAACGTTTTTTAAAACCAAACGAGCGAGGAAACGTGCCTAACCTGAAGCGCAAATGGAAGCCCATTGTGTTATCCATTGTCGTCATTTTAGGCCTTTTCTGGTTGATTAAGTTATTGATATTTAAGTACCTCATTTAGTTAGACACGAATATTTACAATATTGACGATTTTGTCGTTTTAATTAACTTGTTTATCCCCTAATAACCCCCATAATTAATACAGTTAACTGATCTTATTTGGAGACTTCGATGTTAAGAATTGGTTTGTTCTTATTAACCAACTTCGCCATTTTGTTATTAGCTGGAGCTGTTTTAAGTTTCTTTGGCTTCGACAGCATCATGGCGCAGAACGGCGTTGATTTAAATCTAACGGCGTTACTTATTTGGTGTGCGGTTATTGGTTTCGCAGGTTCATTAATTTCCTTACTCGCCTCTAAGTGGATGGCGAAAAAGTTCATGCACGTCAGAATGATTGATCAGCCGCGTAATGAAACGGAACAGTGGCTGGTGAACACGGTTGAAACCTTATCAAAAGATGCGGGTGTTGGAATGCCGGAAATCGGTATTTTCCCATCGCCTCAATCCAATGCATTCGCGACTGGTTGGAATAAAAATAACTCATTAGTCGCGGTCAGTGAAGGTTTACTACAGCGCATGAATCGTGATGAGGTTCGTGCTGTTCTGGCTCACGAACTTGGTCACGTGGCAAATGGCGATATGGTTACCTTAACCTTGATCCAAGGCGTGGTGAACACTTTCGTACTGTTCTTCTCACGAGTGATTGGTCACTTCGTAGACCGTGTTCTTCTAAAGAATGAACAAGGTCATGGCATTGGTTACTTTATTTCTGTGATGATCGCGCAAATTGTGTTGACCATTCTGGCCAGCATGGTGGTTATGTGGTTCTCGCGTCGACGGGAGTTCAGAGCGGATGAAGCGGGCGCTCAACTGGCAGGTTCAGCAGCAATGATCGGTGCTTTGGAAAAGCTTAAAGCTGAATACAATATGCCGTCGGATATGGGGGAAACCTTTACCGCGTTTGGCTTAAAGAATGGCCGTACAGGCTCTTTCCAAGAGAAGTTTGGACACTTATTCATGTCGCATCCACCATTGGATGCTCGAATTGAGGCATTGCGTAACCGCTACTAGACATTCTTAGTTAGCAGTAAAAACGGGGCAATATGCCCCGTTTTTGTAGGATGTAGCGCTTCTAGCGGAAGCGATCAAGTAAGTTCCGGGTTCGAGTAAGGCTCGACTGAACGGAATCAATGTCGTCATCAATCTCATCAAGCTCAAGATTCAAACGCTCAATTTCCTCTTCATCGTCGATTCGGCGGATAACTTGGCGCAGTATCTCGTGCTCTTTGTGTAACTCTTCTAGCGTTATCTGTAAAGAATCGTAGCGGGCTAATAATCCATCGTAGTAACTTTGGTGGTAATCCACATAGCGTTGACTACAGCTTTGGTTGGGGTATGAACCTGAGCTTCCGCGCTGGTAACCATTGGCGCCAACACAATATTGATCAAGACCACGTTGTCTTCCCTGCTCATACTCTTCTCGATCGATGAAAACACCGTATTCCGCGCAAGATGACTCATGCTCAATCACATAATCTGAGTCTTTGCCTCGCTTTCCATCTTTAAACCCAATTTGGTACCAGTTACCGACAGCACACTCCGACTCTGATAAGGTTGAGCAGCCTGTTAGGGTCAGTGCCGCTGACAATAAGATCAGCAATAAGCGTAATTTAGTCATGGTTAACTCTTCATCATTGTAGTTACGTCACCAGCTCATAAAGGGGAGAGGCTTAATTTCGCCACAAAATTAGGGTATGAGCTTAAAGGATTATATAATAGCTCGCCATTGGTTTATATCCACAAAGAATTTTAGCAGTGACAAAAACGATAGACCGAAAAATTTGTATCGCACCGATGCTCGACTGGACCGATCGCCACCAGCGCCGCTTTATGCGCTGTATATCGAAGCATGCGGTGTTGTATACCGAAATGATTACTACCGGAGCCATTATTCATGGTGGTGAAGAGCGACACCTCAAATTTAATGACGAGGAGCATCCTGTTGCTGTTCAGCTGGGAGGGAGTGACCCTAACGATCTGGCTCATTGTGCAAAAGTTTGCGAAGACTATGGTTACGACGAAATTAATTTGAATGTTGGCTGCCCTAGTGACCGTGTACAAAACGGTCGTTTTGGAGCTTGCTTGATGGCAGAGCCGCAGTTAGTGGCTGACTGTATGGCAGCCATGGCGAATGTGGTGGATATTCCAGTTACTGTTAAAACTCGGATAGGCATTGATGACTTAGACGCTTATGAGCATCTCCACCACTTTATTGATACGGTGCGTCAGTCAGGCGTTAAAACGTTTATTATTCATGCACGAAAAGCGTGGCTGTCAGGCTTGAGTCCTAAGGAAAACCGTGAAATTCCACCGCTCAAATATGATGTCGCTTATCAAGTAAAAAAAGACTTTCCAGACTTAGAAATTATCGTCAACGGTGGCGTTACCACTTTGGAGCAAGTTGATGAACATATGCAGCACTTAGATGGAGCCATGATAGGGCGAGAAGCTTATCATAATCCGTATTTCTTGGCTGAAGTCGATAATCGCTTTTATGATCAAAACAATGCCATCCCAAGTCGGATTGAAGTTGCGGACGAATTTTGTAACTATGTCCAAAGCCAACTTGATCAGGACGTGTATCTTGGCCACATGACGCGACACATACTGGGGCTGTTCTATGCCCAGCCTAAAGGTAAACTATGGCGCAGACATTTAAGTGAGAATGCTTACAAGAAAGGCGCAGGTCTTGAGGTCATCGAAGAGGCGTTAACATTATTTAAATAAATTACCACCAGAATAGAAAGAGAAAGAAGGGAATCATGAAAAAAGTCATTTTTATTTTGTTGGCTTTATGCGCAGTCGTTGTGTTTGTTCTATGGTCTACAACCGCAGAAGAATCTCAATCAGTTACTGAAAAAGTCAGCTTCTCTAAATCTGCAAAACAAATACCTGAATCCCTCGTTAAGCAGCATGGAAACAACCCCGCTAACAAGGCCGACGAAAGTAATAATCCGAAGCTTGAACTAAACTCAGCGAACCAAACGAAAGAGTTATCATGCTTCGAAAAATACAGGCAAAAACCCGAGTGGAAAGACATTGAGGCGATAGTTGGCTCTATCTACATGAGTGGTGAGGAAGCTGCAGGCGAGGGTGTTTATCAACAAATTCCATTAGACGCTGTAAAGTCCTATGCCGATGCAGGTGATGCCAACGCAATGTTTCATTTTGGTTCGGAAACCATGTGGAATTCAAGCTTTGGTTTATACTTTAATCCAATTAATCAGAACCCGGGAAATACAACCAAGGAAAGGCAGGAAAAAGCTCAACAACACAAAGTTGATTTAGAAGCTTTTCACAAGGGCGCTAATTATGCTTACAGAGCGGCTGTTCATGGAAAACTCGGTGGGATTTTGGAAGTCTCACTGGTTAGCAAGAGCGTATTGCGAAAAATGGTCCGTTCGCAACGCCAACGTGAGGATATCGAGGAGTTTTTGATTCATCGTCATGCTTACCTAAACCTCTTAGAGCAAGTTCATAAAAATGATTCTGAGCTTTTGTTGTTCTTTCAAAACGATGAAGAAATTAAAGGCGATTTAACAATGGTGTATGGCGTGGTTGGCCCTGACTCTGATACTCTTGAGAGGATTAAAACGGACATTGATGAGCGTTCGTTAAAGCTGAGAGAACGCTGGGAGTCAGATAGGCTATCTCTCGGTCTTGAACCTTATCCTGATGTCATTCCAGAGCGACTAGATTCACTTTTAGAAGAAATGAAGAACGAGTGTCGATAGATTGATGAAGAAGGTTGTCATGCTTCTAATACTCACGGTAACTGCATTGGTTGCTTGGAATTTTTATGGGGTTAAAGAAAATATAGCAAGTGATAACCGTCAAGAACAAAACGAAATTGAGATTGAATTAAGCAAAGAAAAATTTTCTGACATCGTTGGTCATGAAGATGAAAAAGAAGTAAAACCTGACATAAAGCTTACGGGTAAACCAGTATTCAAGAATTCTGCAAAGTGTCATCAATGGTTTCAAGAGCATGAAAACTGGAAAGAGATAAATGATATTTTTGAATCTCTCTATATGTCGATAGAAGAGATGACCGGGGAACATTACTTTCAGCAGATGCCGTTAGAGGCTGTAAAGTCTTATGCTGACGCAGGTAATCCTGATGCTATGTTTCATTATGGTACTGAGGTGATTTGGAAAAATGGATTTGGATTCTACTTTAATGATTTGAACCGCACACAAGTTTTATCTCAACAAGAACGGCAAGAGTTAGCTAATAGTCATCAATTGGACTTGCCCATGCTGGAGGAGGGTGCAAAGTATTTGATGGATGCAGCTGTTGCGGGAAAGCTTGGTGGTATTATTGAGCTAACCACATTGCATCATTATATTTTAAAGCGCCAAATCGAAAGTAGTAACAACAAAGAGAGTATCAAGAATGCCATGATTCTCAGTATCGCTTATAGAAGCTTATTACAACAAGTTTTTGCAAAAGATATTGATCTTATGGAGGGGTTTTTATACTCCAATCAGTCAGATGACTTGTTAGATAAGTACAGTAAACAGTTTCCAGATACTGATTTACAGGCCGTACATACTGAAGCTAATAATATTCAGAAGCGTTTGTTTGATTATTGGAGGCAAAATAGAGAAGTGCTTGGGCTGCCTCTTTATCCTGATAGATTTCCAGCACATTTAGAGCAGCATATGAAAAATAAAAATAAAGAGTGTGGCTAGTTTTGCGCTGGTTATTTCTTGCACAATTACATTGTTTTAGTCTAAAGTAAAAAAGGTCTATCTTGCTTAGCGGGGGAACTATGAAGTTTCTAAAGAATTTATTCATCGTTATTGTTGTATTGGCAGTCGTGTTGGTGGTGGTTGGTTTTTTCCTTCCAAAGACGTCGCATGTGGAGCGTTCCATTGTTATTGAGGCTTCACAAGATACGGTGTTCCAAGAAGTTAACAGTTTCGAGAACTATAATAACTGGTCACCGTGGTTTAAGCTGGATCCTGATGCAGAGTACACTTTTAGTGGGCCAGACTCTGGTGTTGGAGCTACCATGGCATGGGACAGTGAAAAAGCTCAGGTCGGCGTAGGCTCGCAGGAGATTGTTGAAAGCACTTATCCAAACTTTGTCAAAGCCAAGCTGTTGTTTGGTGAGGATCCAAATCCTGGTTATATTAGCTACACCATCGAAGAACTTGGGCCAAGGCAAAGCAAGCTAACTTGGGCGTTTGACGCGGATTTTGGCAATAATATTGTTGGCCGTTATTTTGGCATGTTTATGGATGGTATGCTTGGGCCAAAATATGAAGAGGGGCTTCAAGCGTTAAAAGAAGACATTGAAAGCTAAATAGTTTCCAACCATCTCACAACTCAAGCCTTGGCAGTCTGCCAGGGCTTTTTTGTCTCTGTAACCATACTTCTAAAAGTGTATCAAAATATGTAAGACAGCCATTTCTAGGCGTCTATCTGTATAATGTAGCCACTATTTTGGAGGAGATTAGAATGTTTAAACAAGCAATCACCACAGTCTTAGTGGCCGGTTTAATAGGATGTGCCTCTTCGCCATCAACTGAGTCAGAGGTTTCTGAAGGAATCAGTTTAGTTGAGGTTGTCGAGCAACAAGAAGAGCAGTTGGTCATTCCTTATAAGAAGTACGTTTTAGATAATGGATTGACGGTTATTCTGCACAATGATGACAGTGACCCTTTAGTACACGTGGATGTGACCTATCACGTTGGCTCGGGTCGTGAAGAGATTGGTAAGTCTGGTTTTGCCCATTTCTTTGAGCACATGATGTTCCAAGGTTCTGAAAATGTGGCCGACGAGCAGCACTTTAAAATCATTTCTGAGTCAGGCGGTACCTTAAATGGCACGACTAACTCTGATCGCACCAATTACTTTGAAACGGTTCCTGCTAATCAACTCGAAAAGATGCTGTGGTTAGAGGCGGACCGTATGGGCTTTTTACTAGACGCGGTCACCCAGAAAAAGTTTGAAGTTCAGCGTGAAACAGTAAAAAACGAACGTGGTCAACGTGTGGATAATCGTCCTTATGGACGTTTGGGTGAGCGTGTTGGACAGGCGCTATACCCAGAAGGCCACCCGTATTCTTGGCCCGTTATTGGTTATATGGAAGACTTAAACCGCGCGAATGTTAATGATGTGAAGAAATTCTTCCTGCGTTGGTATGGTCCTAATAATGCCACATTGACCATTGGTGGTGATATTGATGAAGCGCAAACTTTGGCATGGATTGAGAAGTATTTTGGTTCTATCCCTCGCGGCCCTGAAGTTTCCGATCCGAAGCCGACGCCGCTTTCTTTAGACAGTGACCGTTATATTTCATTGGAAGACAATGTGTCATTGCCATTGATTTATATGGCTTACCCAACGGTTCACCGCCTGCACCCAGATGAAGCGCCACTGGATGTACTTGCGTCAATCATTGGGCAAGGCAAAACATCGATTCTGTACAAGAATTTGGTCAAAAATGGCCAAGCGGTTCAAAGCAGTGTCAATCACGGCTGTAAAGAGTTGTCCTGTGAATTTGTGCTGTATGCTTTACCCAATCCAATGTCAGGCAAAGGTTTGGCGGATTTAGAAGGTGCGATTCGTGAGAGCTTCAAAGAGTTTGAAAAGCGCGGCGTTAAAGCCGACGATATTGAGCGTGTCAAAGCGGGTATTAAATCTCGACTGATTTATGGACTACAAAGCGTTTCAGGCAAAGTTTCTCAGTTAGCTGCTAATCAGACGTTTGAAGGCGATCCTAACTTGATTCAAAAAGAGTTGGAGCGTTATGACAATGTGACTGAAGCAGATGTGATGCGCGTTTATGAACAATACTTGAAAGGTCAACACGCCGTGATCATGAGTGTCGTTCCAAAAGGTATGAAGGCTATGGTCGCTCATGAAGATACTTGGAAGCCTTCGCCACGCAATATTCCAGAGTACAAAGAAGTGACGGAAGCAGATCTTGAGCTACGAGTGGCTACAGATGACTTTGATCGCAGCGTAATGCCAGAAGCGGGCGATAACCCGACTATCAAGGTGCCAGAAATTTGGCGCAGTGAGTTGTCAAACGGTATCGAAGTGCTTGGTGCTATTAATGAAGAAACACCAACTACGGCAATTAGCCTGCGCATTAAAGCGGGCACGGCGAATGACCCATTAGATAAAATTGGTCTAGCCAGCATGACAGCAAGTATGCTTAACGAAGCGACCGAAAGTTACTCAAACGAAGAGCTCAGTAATATTCTGCAAAAGTTGGGTAGTTCGGTAAGCGTTTCTGCTGGCGAGCAGTACACTCAGTTAACGATCCAAAGTTTAACTGAAAACCTTGATCGTACTTTGCAGATTGCCAACGAAAAATTACGCGCGCCAAAGTTTGATCCGGCTGATTTTAAGCGCGTAAAAGAGCAAACCATTGAAGGGATTAAAAGTGCTGCGAAACAACCGTCAGTAGTCGCCAGTAACGTTTATCAAAAGTTACTCTTCGGTACTGAGAATGCTTTCGCTTTCCCATCTTCAGGCTCGTTAGAAACGGTAAAAAACATTACCCTAGAAGATGTAAAGAGCTTTTATAAGACTTACTACTCGCCTGCTATAGCGTCGATTGTCGCTGTTTCAGACTTAGAGCAAGATGCCTTGAGCACCAAACTTAAGCGTTTCAGTTCATGGGAAGGTGATAGTGTTGAGCCTGTAGCGGTGAAGCCTTTCCCTGAGTTGGAAAAAGCGATTTACTTCGTTAACAAGCCTGGTGCGGCTCAGTCTGAAATTCGTATGGGTAAACGTTCTTTACCGTATGATGCTACGGGTGACTATTATCGCGTGAGTCTGATGAATTATAACTTGGGTGGTGCTTTTAATAGCCGTATTAATATCAACCTGCGTGAAGATAAGGGGTATACCTATGGTGCGCGCTCAGGTTTCCGTGGTAGTGAGGATTACGGTTATTTCGTTGCTTCAGCGGGCGTTAGAACGGATGTGACGGATAAGTCTATTATCGAGTTTCTTAAAGAAATTAAGACCTACCACAATAGTGGCATGAGCGAAGCTGAACTGGAGTTTATGCGTAACTCACTCGGTCAACGTGACGCGCGTGATTACGAGACGCCTCGCCAGAAGCTTGGTTTCCTGGGTCAAATCATGGCTTATAACCTCGATGAAGACTATGTTGATGAGCAAAGTGATATTTTGCAGTCGATTGAGCTTGAAGAGCTTAATGCCCTAGCTGAAAAACATTTAATCCTTGATGAGATGATTATTGTCGTTGTTGGCGATAAAGCATCGGTGATGCCTGGATTGGAAAAGCTCGGCTATGACATTATCGAAATCGATGCTGAAGGCAACAAGCTGTAATAGTTATATTTGTAAAATTCAGCAAGAAAAAGGGCCTGTACAGGCCCTTTTTTGTATTTGTGATAGAACAATCGGCCTGATTTGCTACAATTCATGCCAAATAGCTTAAGGATCTTGTCGTCATGAGTCGTGATTTTCACTGGAAACTCCTATCCGCATCAATGCTTTCTTCTATCGCTGTCATGCCTTCGTTGTCGCGAGCAGCGGACAATGTAGAGCAAGAAGCGCAGATGGAGTACGAAGAATGCATCTTGCAAAGAATTGAGTTGGTCGGTGATGATACCAGCATTAAAGAGGTTAAAGAGTATTGTGAAAAGCGCAGCGACTTGGCTATTTTTAGGCCAAGCAAAGAGTTACTGACTTACGAAGATGATGATGCTTCAGCTGAAGGCGAAGAGGGCAAGGAAGGTTCTGCACTGCTAAAAAAACGGTTGCGAATGGAGTACCGAGTTCGTGATAACCGCTTTGCGATTATTCCGCATAAACCAAATTATTTGTTACCGGTGACCTTTAATAATTCTCCTAACCAAGAAAGCTTAGATAACGCAGGTGACGAGCGACAAGTTGATAATGTTGAAATCAAGTTTCAGGTCAGTTTCAAAACCCCTTTTTGGGAAAAACCTTTTGGGGAAAACAGCGCCTTGTTTTTTGCTTACACCGGACAGTCCTATTGGCAAGCCTATAATAAAGACGTCTCAAGCCCCTTTCGCGAAACGAACCATGAACCCGAAATTTTTGCTGCCTGGGCTACAGATTGGCAGTTAGGTGGTTGGCAGATCCCTTACTTTTCGATGGGTGTTTCGCACCAGTCCAATGGACGTTCGGGATTAAGTTCGAGGAGTTGGAACCGAATTTATACTGAGTTTGCCTTTGAGCAAGATCGCTGGGTGTTAGCCTTTAAACCTTGGTGGCGAATCCCGGAAGAGCGTAAAACCGATCCGATGGATCCGGATGGTGACGATAATCCCGATATTGATGATTTCATGGGGTATTTTGAGTTGTATTCGGCGTATCAGTGGGATGAGCATAACTTTGGAATATTACTGCGAAATAACCTCCGAAGTGATAACAAAGGAGCCGTTCAGTTTGACTGGACCTTCCCTTTGGATGATGAAGGAAAACTCAGAGGCTATGTCCAATACTTCAATGGTTATGGCGAAAGCCTGATTGACTATAATCGGCGTGTTAACCGCCTCGGGGTAGGGTTCGTTTTAACCGATTGGCTGTAATAATAAGCGTCCTGAGGGGCGCTTTTTTGATGGTTGGAATCATAACTTGTCGAAAGTTACTGTTTTTTCACAGGCTTGTGGTAGTGTATTGAGACGGTTTACTTATGGAGATTATTTGATATGACACTCATCAACCGAATTTATTGGGCCATGGGCTTAGCTCTAACGACGGTGACACCAACTGTAATGGCGCACGGTGAAAAGCAGCCAGAGGTTACCATCAAGGCTCAGCAGCTATCAGACGGGCTATACGTTTTGTTTGGACAGGGCGGCAACATAGGCTTATCTGTGGGCGATGACGGGGTCTATATTATTGATGACCAGTATGCGCCCCTTACTGACAAAATTAATGCTGCTATTGATGACATTAGTGATCAGCCGGTTAAGTTTGTGATCAATACTCACTGGCATGGCGACCATACCGGTGGCAATGAGAACTTTGGCAAGGCGGGCGCTACCATCGTCGCTCATGATAACGTCCGTAAACGTATGAACAGTGATCAAGTGATGGCGTTCTTTGACCGAGAAGTCCCAGCCGCTCCGAAGGCAGCGCTGCCGGTGGTCACCTTTGATCACGAGCTGAGCCTACATCTTAACAATGATGAGATGCGGGTTTACCATGTCGCAAATGCCCACACCGATGGTGATGCGATTATTTATTTCGCAAAAGATAATGTTCTGCACATGGGCGATACTTACTTCAATATTGGCTATCCTTTTATTGATACCGATAGTGGCGGCTCGATAGATGGCTACATCGCTGCTTTGCAAAAGGGGTTAGAGCTGTCGGATGACAAGACTAAAATTATTCCTGGTCACGGCCCGATGTCGACTAAAGCGGAAATGGCTGACTATGTTGCGATGTTAACAAGTTTGCGGGGTAACGTTGCGGCGCTTAAGAGCAAGGGCAAATCGCTAGAAGCCGTTATTGCGGCTAAGCCGAGTGCTGAGTTTGATGAAAAGAATGGTAAAAACTTTATCAAGCCAGATCAAATCGTGACTTTTATCTACAACAGTCTATAAGCAAAACTATCGAGGGGGAGTTCCCCCTCATCACTCAAGCCATCATTCGATATAAAAGTTGAGTGCAAGTTCTTGATTGAGCTTTGCTTCAATTTTATCCCCGCGCTCAACCACGCCAACACCCGATGGTGTACCGGTAAAAATAAGATCACCAGGCTTTAATGTGATGTGTTTGGATAACTCTGTAATGATTTCCGTCGGCGACCAAAGCATATCTTTTAATTGACCTTCTTGGCGCATATCTTGATTAACTGAGAGGGAAATAAAGCCTTGAGTGATTTCATCCAGTTCTGCTATTGGCTGAATTGAAGTAATTGGCGCGGACTGGTCAAAACCCTTTGACAGATCCCAAGGACGGCCTTTTTGCTTTGCTTCCGCTTGAATATCGCGTTTGGTTAAGTCGATTCCCAAAGCATAGCCATAAATGCTATCCGCGGCTTGATGTTCATTAGCTTCGACCACTTCTTCGCTGATCGCAATAACCAGCTCTACCTCGTGGTGCAGTTCATTTGTCATCGGCGGATAAGCGAGAGACTTCGGTGAGTGCACAAGGCTATCCGCTGGTTTGGTAAAGAAAAAGGGTGTTTCACGCTGATCATGCCCCATTTCCTTGGCGTGAGCGGCATAGTTACGGCCGACGCAGTAGACTCGGCGAACCGGGAAATAGAGTTCACTGCCGAGAATGGGTAACTGGGGAGTGCTGGGTATCGGAAAAAGTGTTGTCATGACTCGCATAGAGTTTGGAGGAAGTTCAAAGTACAATAACGGCTTTACGACTTTTTGCCAACGGAAGAATGATGAATCGAGCTATTTCTTTGAGCCTATACTTAAAGGCGATATTAACACTTTTGCTGGCGTCGCTGGTCTTGGCGTGTAGCCAAGAAGCCCCCAAAGAGGGCATTGAAGTCAGTGATGCTTGGGTTAGAAAGATGCCACCAGGCATGACCAACACGGCAGCTTTTATGACCATCAAGAATCACACCGGCGCTCCTGTAACGCTCACTCAAGTCTCTATGGAGCAAGCTGGGCATGTCATGATGCACGAGACAAAAGTCGTCAATGATATGGCTAAAATGGAGCATTTGGAGCAGGTTGTGATCGAGGACACCGTTCATTTCGAGCCTGGAGCGAAACACGTCATGATTATGGGGCTTGATATGTCTGACGGCGCTAAGAGCTATAACATCAGGTTACACTTTGCTAACAAGCCGTCACTTGATGTTACTGCACAAGTGCGCGATGCTAATCAGTAGTCCTCGCAAAATACTGGATAAACAATGAATGTTGATACACAGCCGCAATCGGCTAAGAAGCGTAAAAAGTGGACTTGGATTTTAACTGGCTTTGTCCTGTTAATGATCCTGATGTTGGTTTTTACCTTTATTTGGAGTTCTGAGCCGGAGCCTGTTAGCGCTGATTCTGTGGTCAAGGAGTATCCGGGAAATCCTCCTGTGGGTTATGTGACGGTTGAGACGGTTGCTCAGGTTGCTGAGTCGTTGCTCAATAAAAGTGGCGGTTACTTAAGTAATGATATTTTACCGCCAAGTGTTTTCATGGATAACATGCCATCCTACGAGTTTGGCGCCTTGGTACAGATTCGAGATATTGTCCAGGTCTTAAGAAATGACATGAGCCGTTCGCAATCACAGTCGTTAGAAGATGAGGCGTTGAAGTTTGCGGAGCCTGCTTTTAATATCAACCATCGTAAATGGATGTTCCCGCGAGCTGAACGCGAATATCAAAAAGGCGTTGATTTACTGCGTGATTACCGAGATCGACTGACCGACCCTTCAGATACAGAAACGCAGTTCTATGCCAGGGCCGATAATCTCCGCTCGTGGCTCTATCTGGTGAATAAGCGTCTTGGCGGTCTGTCGCAGCGTTTAAGTGCTAGTGTCGGCCGTACTCGTATGAATACCGATTTATCCAACGATCCTTCAGCACAACAGTCAACAGGGAAAGGCCAGTTAGTCACGGTGCAAACGCCGTGGATGGAGATTGATGATGTGTTTTGGGAAGCGCGTGGTTCGACTTGGGCTTTAATACAGTTTCTAAAGGCGGTAGAGCATGATTTCGATAGTGTTCTGCGTGACAAAAATGCGGTGGCTTCGTTTCAGCAAATCATTATGGAGCTGGAGGCGACCCAAGAGACGGTGTGGAGTCCCATGATTGTTAACGGTAATGAATTTGGATTCTTAGCCAATCACTCGCTGGTGATGTCTTCTTATATTTCGCGAGCTAATGCAGCGATTATTGACTTAATTGAACTGCTTAAGCGAGGCTAAAGAACTTTGCCTAGATACTCGTAATAGCTAAAGACTATTGCGAGTATCAAATCAATCAATTTCCTTTTTACCCTTATCCACACCATAATGAAAGCCTAATATCAGCCAATTAGACGGTTTCCGAGACATTTTCAATGCACTAAGCCATTGTTAAGTTATTGATTGTATAGAAAATCATGGCGTTGACATAACCTTCACGCCGTTCTCGTTACAGTATAACCGTTGGTTGAAATTTGTACTCCTTAAGTTGAATAGTAGTTGGCACGGACGCCACACGAGTCATGTTCTTCCCCAAACTTTTTAGAAATGACTCTGTTTTGCCCCGCACCCTAATGCGGGGCTTTTTTTATTTTGCGTTTAAACCTTTTTGCTGTAATCATCATCTAACGAGTAAACACCATGCAGTAGATGCTTTGTCAGCAATAGAAGCAACAACATTAGAACCTGAACATATTCTTTGGCTTGTTAATAAAGCGCAGGAAGGTTCCGTTGGTGCGTTCGAAGTATTGTACCGGCACCACTCCAACCAAATCTTCCTCTTGTGCTTACGTCTTTGTGGTTGCAAGGGGCATGCGGAAGATTTTATGCAGGAAACGTTTATTAAAGCGTGGCAGGCCCTATCATCCTTTAAAGGCGATAGTCAGTTTTCAACATGGATCCACCGTATTGCGGTGAATACTGTGCTGGCGGATAAACGAAAGAGTCGCTTAGATCTGGTGCAGGATCATGACTGGGAACGAGAGTTTGAGCAAAGCCTGTCAGCAACCCATAGCGCTTCGCAAATTGATTTGGAGAAAACCATTGTCCAGTTGCCAGCGCAAGCAAGGTATGTACTGATACTGCACGACTTGATGGGCATGACCCATCAAGAGATTGGCCAGCAGCTAGATATCGCAGCGGGAACGAGCAAGGCGCACCTAAATCGTGCGCGCAGTTTGATGAGAGACCTGTTAACGGTCGAGAGCGAGAGTTAATGTATGAATAAAGATGACGAATTAGTGAAGCAATTACAGGGCTTGCCGAATCAAGCGCAAGCGCCTGATCGCTGGCAACAGATTCAACAAGCTATAGAGTCTGATGCTGGCGCTGAGCCGTTGCAGCCTGAACACAAAAATCGTCATACCTTTCGTATTCGATGGGGCTTGGCTGTTGCCGCTTGCGCCTTATTGATCGCGGCTATGTCGCCAATCTACCTAGATCAAGAGGGGGTAATTCAGGATTCAGCAATCAGCAATCAGACGGTGATAAGTGCTGCGACTGATACGACTCCAGCCAAAACTGTGCCAAGCACTTACCAGCTGACCATTGGAAGTTTGCAGCAAGCGAATGCCAGTTATTATGCAAAGCTCGGTTATATGGTGAGTGAGAATGGTCAGTTGGTGTCGCCGGAGACCTTAGCCTCGCTTGACAGTTTGCGTGATGCTCAACAGCAATATCGCCATGCTTTGGCTAAAAATCCCGATAGTGGGCGCTTACAACAACGACTGTATTGGCTGTATCAAAAGGAACGAACGATATTACGTCAGTTGGTTGTCTAGTATCGGTAGAATACAAAAAAGCCCGCGAACATGAATAATGTTGCGGGCTTTGCAGGTTATGCACAAATAGCACTGATTAGCTGTTTTTGTACATCTCGATGCTGTCAAGAATTTCTTTCTTAGCGGACTCAGCACCTTCCCAACCGGCAATCTTAACCCACTTACCTGGCTCAAGATCTTTATAGTGTTGGAAGAAGTGCTCAATCTGGTTGAGTAGCAATTCAGGAAGCTCGTCCACATTGTGGATGCCTTGGTACATGCTGCTCAGCTTGCCTGTTGGAATCGCGATAACTTTCGCATCTTCGCCAGACTCGTCAGTCATCTTAAGTACACCCACCGGGCGACAAGGAATCACACAGCCAGGAATTAGCGGGAATGGAGTTGGAACTAAAACGTCAACGGGATCGCCGTCTGCCGACAACGTTTGGTTTACATAACCGTAGTTTGTCGGGTAGTGCATACAAGTTGCCATGAAACGGTCAACAAATACCGCGCCAGTCTCTTTATCAACTTCGTATTTGATCGGATCGCTGTGAGCAGGGATCTCGATAATGACATTAATTTCTTCTGGGACGTTTTTACCCGCAGGTACGTTATCCAAACTCATTGTATTACCTTTTTTGCGTGTTAGGGCTTTCAGAGGGCGCGTATTATATACTCAATCGATTAGAAAATACACGCCTCTAAGGGGTGGAGAGCCGTTTAATCCAAAGCAAAATAACTCTGCACAACCTAAGGTTACTTATAGTGAAGGATAATCATGGCCATATTTCATGAAACTCACGGATAAGCGCTTGTTCACAAAATAAATTGGTTAATTGATAATCAGCTTGTTTATAAATTGTACAACTGGTAAAACTGCTATAGACTAAATTTGCAAAAAAGAAAATTTATATAACATTCAATGAGATAAAATCAATTGGGGGCTTTATGCAAGAGATGCTATATCTGCCGCCAGCACTCGGCGTGCTGGGTTTGATTATCGCCTTTATCATTTACGGCGTGGTCAAGAAATACCCTGAAGGGGATAGTGCAATCAAAAAGATTTCAGACGCTATCCATACTGGTGCTATGACCTTTATGCACCGAGAATATAAAATGCTCGCAATTTTTGCGGGCATTTTGCTTATTATACTGTGGTTTTCTCCGCTCGGTTATAACACAGCTTTAGCCTTTGCTGTCGGTGCCATATCTTCGGCGCTAGCGGGTTATATTGGCATGTATACGGCGACTAAAGCTAACGTCCGCACCACAACCGCGGCGCATAGTAAGGGGCCAGCCGAGGCATTAAGCGTTGCCTTTTTTGGAGGCTCCATCATGGGGCTCTGCGTGGCTTCGCTCGGGTTAATCGGTCTAGGGTCACTATATTGGTACTTTGGCTCAGATCCGACTAGCGCACACTATATTCATGGGTTCGGCATGGGAGCCTCTTCGGTGGCGCTATTCAGTCGTGTTGGTGGGGGGATTTTCACCAAATCAGCAGACGTAGGCGCAGACTTAGTCGGTAAAATCGAAGCCGGTATTCCAGAAGATGACCCGCGTAATCCAGGCGTTATTGCTGATAATGTCGGCGATAATGTGGGCGATGTTGCCGGTATGGGCTCGGATATTTTTGAGTCGTATTGTGGCTCAATGATTGCCTCCATCGCGATTGCAGCGACTCTAGGGGGCAGTGATTTAGGTTCGAAAAATGCGCTCATGGCCGCACCCTTAGCCTTAGCATCCGTGGGTTTAATCTGCTCAATCCTCGGTATTGTGTTGGTTAAGGTCATGTCAAAGAAAAGCCCCGAAGTGGCGTTACGAGTTGGAACGATAGGCTCGGCGGTACTCTTTATTATTGCTGCCTACTTCCTACTTGGCTACATGGAAGTGTCGAGCTATGTGTGGATGGCGGTTTTATGTGGCGCCGTTGGTGGCATTATTATCGGCCTCGTGACCGAGTATTACACCTCCGCTAAGCCTGTGCGTAAAATCGCAAAATCGGGGGAAACTGGTTCTGCTACGGTAATGATTACGGGGCTATCGGTGGGAATGCAGTCCGTGGTCTTACCGATTTTAACTATTGCCGCGATTATTTATCTTTCAACGGAACTGGCCGGTTTATACGGTGTGGGTATTGCTGCCGTAGGTATGTTGGCTACAGTAGGTATCACCATGGCGATTGATGCTTACGGGCCGGTGGCGGATAACGCTGGCGGTATTGCCGAAATGGGTGGGCTGGGTGAAGACACTCGAAAAATTACCGACTCATTGGATGAGCTGGGCAATACAACCGCAGCGATCGGTAAAGGTTTTGCGATTGGTGCCGCGGCATTAGCGGCGCTAGCCATTATTGCCGCCTTTGTGGAAACCTTGGATGCACACAATGGGGTTGAAGATTTTGTGCTCCATATTGGTGATCCAACGGTATTGATGGGCTTATTTATCGGTTGTGTTATTCCTTTCTTGATTGCCTCAATTACAATGACAGCGGTTGGGGATGCGGCCTTCGCCATGATCCATGAAATCAGGCGTCAGTTCCGTGAAATTAAAGGCCTATTGGAAGGTACGGCTGAACCAGACACGAAAAAGTGTGTGGATATCGCGACGACAGCGGCCTTAAAAAAGATGGTCTTGCCGGGCGTGATAGCGGTAGCCGCACCGCCGCTGGTTGGCTTCTTGCTTGGCGCCGAAGCGCTTGGTGGGATGTTGGGTGGAGCCTTGATCACGGCAGTCGCGTTGGCTTTAATGATGGCCAACGCCGGTGGTGCTTGGGACAACGCTAAAAAATATGTCGAGAAAGGTCACCATGGTGGAAAAGGTTCGGAGTCACATGCCGCAACCGTGGTCGGCGATACTGTCGGCGATCCGTTTAAAGATACCTCAGGGCCATCAATGAACATTTTAATTAATGTGATGGCGATTGTATCTCTTGTGATTGCACCACTACTTTAATCTAAGAGCGGTACTTGAAACACCGCAGAGCTTTCTCTGCGGTGTTTTTTGTTTGTCAGGAGGATTTCGTAGTGAGAAACCATTCTCATTTTGGTAAAGTAACACGGAGATATTAAAAAATAAGAACTAAAAAGTTAACGTGATTATTCTGTCAAAGGACAAGGAATGAACTGTAAATACCATAATAAAGAAAAAGCGCAGTGGTTTTGCCATCAGTGTGACACCTCATTTTGTATTGATTGTTGTGACATCAACCAACGTGAAATTGCGCCTCGTTGCTTGTTGTGCCGAACGCACCTTGAGTCTTATGGTGTCAGCGACAAGGTCACCCCTTTTTGGAATAAGCTTTCAGAATTCAATAAGTACCCGTGGCAAAAAAATGCCTATAACTTCTTGCTGACGTATATGGGAATTGCTTTTGTTGTAGGGCTGATCACTGACTTTATTCCAATTATGATGATCCAGTTGCTACTGTTGTTGGCCTTGTACTCGATTGGTATCGGTTATGTGTTTACGGTATTAACTAGAGGAGCTCGGGGGAAACTAGATGCGCCCAGTTATGATGAGGCCTTAACGTTTAATTCTGATTCGATGACGCTTAAAGTCATTGTCCTGTATTGTGTTTTAATCGGCAACGGCTTTATTGGGGGGTATATTTTTGGCAGTGGTTTTATTCTCCCCTACATAGCCGTTGTTTCGTTTGCTACTCCGGCCATGCTAATCATTTTAGCGATGGAGAAGCATGTTTCCTCGGCAGTAAACCCAGCACGAATCGCAAGTTGCGTTAAGGCCATCGGCTGGCCCTATTTATTATTATTTGGCTTTTCCTTCCTGATTGATTTCAGTTTGGAGTTCGCACAAAGTCAACTGCATTTTTGGCTGCCGCAAGCGGTTGCGTACCCAATGCTCTTTGCCGCGCTGGCGTATTTTTACATCGTGAAGTTTAGCATGTTTGGCTATGTCGCCTTCCAATACCATAACGAATTAGGCTATGGCATTGATGCAGAGAACTTGCTGGATACGGAGAGTGACAACGCATTAGAGCGACGTCTTTTGGCGAAGGCCGATGTCTATATCCAAGAAGGCCGTTTCGAGGATGCTGAGGAGGTGTTATATGACTTGGCCCAGGACAAAAGACATACGGTTAAAGCGCTTGAGCGCTTAGTACGATTGAACATTGTTCGTAAAAATCCAGTAGGTGCGATCAAAGCAGCCAATAACTACTATCAAAACCCTAACTTATCAGGTATTGGTGTAGATGCATTGCGTCTTTATCAAGAGATTACAGCGTTTGAACCCCGCTTTAAACCGATGACGGCTAAAGCGAGATCCGTGCTGGTCAATCAAATGAAGCACAAGCGCTATTTAGAGGAAGTGAACAAGCTAAGTTCAGTCAGCGAAAAGATGCAGAGTGATGTTAACATTCCTTGGTTAATGCTGTCCCGAGCACGCTTTGAATCCGAAGTCATGAATAATGACACGACAGCATTAGCAATGATCAACAAGTTATTAAGCAAATACCCTCGGGGCTCGCATCAAAGGGAAGCACAGCAACTTAGGCAAGTGTGTCAGTCGATGCAGCAACCGATCCCTTCTAAGTCATAGCGATAAAAAAACTTAAGCTTTAGTTGGACTTGGCTAAAGCTTTCTTCGCTTCCTCGCCGATGAAAGTATCAGGGTACTTTTTGCTGAGGAAAGTAAAGACCTTCTTGTAAGTGATATGGTCATTATCTTCTTCGCAGGCCAAACCAAACTGGAACAGTAACTTAGGCACCTGCTCATTAAAGTCATAGTTCTTAACCAAGAAATTAACGAAAGGCTTGGCTTGGTGAAGCTGCCCTTTTTTCACAAGCTGCGTGGTGTAACGAATTAATGTCTCAGCAGGTAACGTTTTCAAACCGTTACCGTTACTGGTGATTTCGCCAAGCGCAATATCCGCTAACTTGTTCAACCTTGGATCATTGGTGGAACGCAAGACAATCAGATTCGTTAGGTTTGAAAAATTCTTTGATGTCGGATTGACCTTTTCCAGCGCATAAAGTTTTGAGTAGGACTCGATTTGATGACGATCCTGTTCAATCAACTGTGAAAATAGCATACGAGCTCGCTCGAAATCGAGTTGCTGAAAAGCCGCACAAGCTTCTTCATATTTTGCGTGACTTCTATCGGCTGCCGAAGGGGACGGCACCGATACGTCTGCTGTTTCTTCCTTTGGCGCTTTGGCTAGTATTTTAAATAGAATGGCGCACGCAAAGCCTGCGATCAGCCCGCCAAAGTGAGCCATGTAAGCGACATTATCATCGCTGATGGTCGACATAATGTATTCTTTCGCGAGGAAGTAGATAAACACCAAAGCCGCGGGAAGCTTAACGTAATCGAAAACCACGAAGAGCCAATAAAAATAACGAATATTCTTAAGTCCATACCAGCCGCAAAAGCCACCCATTAGGCCCGCAATAGCGCCAGAAGCACCGACTAACGGCACATACTTATCACTGGTGGTTAAGGAGAAGAATGTAACCGCAGCTAGCCCTGAAACGATATACAGGCCAAACATTTTGCCTCGACCTAATAACAACTCTAAATTAAAACCAAAGAGAAATAAGAACAGCATGTTTCCGAGCAAATGTTCAACACCGCCATGCATAAACATATGAGTAAAGGCCGTGAATACACTCGGCTCGGAGGGGTAATAAGCGTAACTGTAATAGGATGAGTCTTCTAAGGTTTCATTAACTGTATTACGCTTTTGCCGCCAATCAAGAGAATAGCTACTAAGCTTCGTAATGTAGTGCGTAAAGTGCTTATCAGTGAGAATCAGTTGGACTAAGTATTGATCGGGTAAAAACTGATTGTTATGAATTGAGTGATAGAGTTCAGTTCGATTTTCTAAAGCGTACTCCTCAAACACGTCACGCTCTTTTTTCAACAATCCAGACTTTACGTAGTATTCGCCCGCATCGCTAAACACTTTGTTGTCATTCGTTTGTAGAACAATATACGCAGCAATATTGATCAAGATTAAGGCAATCGTTAAGTAGGGTGGATTATTCTTAGAAATGCCGTTTTCGGCGGGTAATAAAAGCATGGCAAGCGCTCCGATCCTTCGTCGTTATTATGGTTCTCAATGGTTATTGTTTATCGTCATTGAGCTAATTATAAACAAATGACAAAAAATTTAACCCCTTTTATTGGTTTAGCCGTTTATAGAGTTGAAAGTACTAAAAAGGGGAACATTATGAGAACAATCCTATCGGTCGTGCTAGCTGTCATTATTACAGCAGGCTTGTTATTTTTTATGAGCCTACTGATCAAAGATCCGCAAACTAAAGAGGAAGAGCCGCCACCGACGGTAGAGCTGAGTGAGATAACTATTCCAGAGGAAAAGTCTAAGCCGAGACCTGAAGTGGTAAAGCCACCTCAACCACCAGCGATTGAGCCCGCGCCGAACAGTGATGGTGATCCCATAGACTCAAGCGAGATTGATACTTCAACAGAAGAGTGGGTGTTTATTGAAACGCCAGACGTTATCGGGCTGCCTGATGGTTTAGGTGATGCTCCCGCAGTGGATTTTTCGCAGGAGTCCGAAGCCATGCCCATGTATCGTACACAACCGAATTACCCTATTGTGGCACAGCAGCGCGGGCTAGAAGGATGGGTACTGCTGACATACGACGTCGATACCAGCGGCACCTTATCGAATATCGCCGTTATAGACTCCGAGCCTCGTAAGATTTTTGACAAAGAAGCCGTGCGAGCATTGCGTAAGTGGAAATTCAAACCAGGCATGACTAACGGCCAGCCAATCGCCAGCGTCGGGCAAACCGTCAAGATTGAATTCAATATGGATCAGGATTGATATAACCCAACAGGATTGTCATCCTGAACTAGATTCAGGATCTTTTTAAAAATTAAAGAGATAAACTGTCATTCTCTAGCAAGCACGTCATCCCCGCCTTCGCGGGGGCTGAAAGGAATACCCGTGGTGAATGACGTATTAAGAAAACGTAGGCTGTACGTCTTGGTAGGTAACCTACCCACTCACATACTTCCTCTAAACTACTGATCTTGCTAGTATAGGTGAAATACGCAATTTAAAATCAAAATGTTAACGATATTATCCGGTAATCTAAAGTTAGATTTAAAACGAACTTATGAACAAGAATCAGGCAATAGCACTAATCAATAAAAGTCATGAGCATATTTCTCTTACGGGTAAGAATACACATTGGGCGAATCTATCTGCTTATGGTGGGAAAAATGGTTGGTGGTTAAACGTTCCTTTCGGTAAATTTGAGGAAGACCTGTACTTTGTGCTAAACAATGAGCAATCAGGACAAATGCTTTTTGTTCATATTCCTTCAGGAGCGATATCTGAACCTAAAACGAAATTTAGAAATAAGGAAAATACAGCAGATATATTTATCTCTGCAGCGAACACTAATAAATTAAGCTTAAGCGCCCCCCTAGTTGATAATCAATCAAATAGTACGGAACATAATTTTTCATCGTATCATATTAAAATCATAGAGCATTCCAATAGAATTGAAAGTCCAGACAACCTCTATCCCGAAGAAGTGCCTAGCGCACTAAAAGAAGGGAGTAAAAAAATTATTACAGTTAACTCCTACGAACGTAATTCTAAAGCCAGATCTGAGTGCATCAACAGATATGGAGTAAGCTGTACTGTTTGCGGTTTTAACTTTGAAAATACCTACGGACGAAGAGGTAAGGGATTCATTCATGTTCACCATCTTATCCCAGTGTCGGATATTGGTGATGAATATGAGGTCAACCCTATAACAGATCTAAGGCCAGTTTGTCCTAACTGTCATGCTATGCTGCATAGAAAAGGTAGCATTAGTATTGAGGAGCTAATTAATGAAATTAAATCTAATAAGTAACTCTACTGGAAAAAATACTCGCTATACACACACTTTCCATAAGCAAGGCTTTAGGAAGTTTGCAGTAGTAACTTGAAGCCAGTTAGAATCGGTTTAGCAAAAAAAAGGCCTCAATTGAGGCCTTTTTTATATCAGACGAGATACTTAAATCTCGAACTTAGTTTTAAGTTTCTTCTTAACAAGTTCGTTTTTAAGTTCCACATATTGCGGTAAGCCGTTTTTGTATGGCGGGTAGGCTTCGCCGACAATTAATGGCTGTAAGTATTCGCGACATTCTTCGGTAATGCCAAAGCCGTCACGTGAGATGTATTTACGTGGCATCATTTTTTCGACGTTAGCGACGTCTGCCAGTTTGGCTTCGCCAACTGTCCAGCGGTATGACTTTGTGTTTTTGCGAACGATCGTTGGCATCACTGCATTTTTACCTGCATCAGCAAACTCAACCGCTGCTTGACCCATGGCGTAAGCTTGCTCAACGTCTGTTTCAGAGGCGATATGACGCGCGGCGCGTTGTAAGTAATCACACACTGCCCAGTGATACTTGTAACCAAGCTCACCTTTGATCATTTGTGCCACTACTGGCGCTACGCCGCCTAATTGCTTATGACCGAAGGCATCCACTGTGCCTGCGTCAGCTAAGAAAGTACCGTCTTTATAAGCCGCGCCTTCAGATACGACGATTGCACAATAACCGTGTTTCTTAACCGTACGCTCAACTTTCTTTAAGAACTTTTCTTTATTGAACGCGATTTCTGGGAACAGAATAATGTGTGGCGCATCGCCATCTTTTTCACAAGCCAAGCCACCTGCAGCAGCAATCCAGCCCGCATGACGGCCCATGACTTCCATCACGAAAACTTTGGTCGAACTTTCCGCCATCGACTTAACGTCGAAAGCTGCTTCGCGAATCGAAACCGCGACATACTTAGCAACCGAGCCGAAGCCTGGGCAGTTGTCGGTAATCGGTAAATCGTTATCGACGGTTTTTGGAATACCGATGCAAGTAATCGGGAAGCCCATCTTTTCGCTTAACTGCGACACTTTGTGCGCGGTATCTTGCGAATCGCCGCCACCGTTATAGAAGAAATAGCGAATATCGTGCGCTTTGAACACTTCGATTAAACGCTCGTACTCGGCCTTATTCTCTTCCAAGCTTTTCAGCTTATAGCGGCAAGAACCGAAAGCACCCGATGGCGTATGCTTTAGTGCAGCAATGTCTTTTTTGGTTTCTTTGCTGGTGTCGATCAACTCTTCACGCAAAGCACCGATAATACCGTTACGACCTGCGTAGACTTTATTGATGTTGAGTGATTTACGAGCTGTTTCAATCACGCCACAGGCTGTTGCGTTGATGACTGCTGTTACGCCGCCGGATTGGGCGTAGAAGGCGTTATACTTTTTCTTTGGCATAATAAATTAAACCTTAATTTCTAAATTGGGGATATAACCAAGTTTCCCGTTATCAGCACTTGAGACATTCATAGTGCTAAATCTCTATACGTATTGATTACCCTTTTCTTTGCTCGCCCAAAGAAAAGGGCGAAAAGAAAGGGCGCCCCAAACATTCGGCCTTCGGCTTCCCTTGCAACTAAAAATTATGACGTGCCATCAAACGAAACGTCCTGTTTCGTTTTGATTAAATTGGGCTGTCCTTGCCCAATTTGCACTATAATTTTGTAGTCGCTTCGGCAAATGTTTATGGGGTTATTGGTGCAAGCCTATTGAGCACCGAAACACCCCTAACCCTGACAAAATCATGAGGATTAGGACAAATTTGTGGCGATTTTACCGTATTTTGAGATTTCTTTCCTGAAAAGATGACGAAAAATCATGCTTGGCTTATGATTGTCAGCAAAGTTTCATCAGATTATTGATAATTCATACATGCATATTCATATTTTAGGCATCTGCGGTACTTTTATGGGCGGGATTGCTTTGCTGGCGAAGCAGCAGGGGATTTCGGTCAGTGGTAGCGATCAGAACGTTTATCCGCCGATGAGCACTCAGTTGGAGGAGCAGGGCATTGAGTTAATTCAGGGCTTTGATCCGAAGCACATACCTGAACACACCGACTGTGTGGTGGTCGGCAACGCGATGTCACGCGGTAACCCATCGGTAGAGTATGTGCTTGAGCAGGGTTTGAATTATCGCTCTGGGCCGCAGTGGCTGTCGGAGAATATTCTAAATGACAAGTGGGTACTGGCAGCGTCGGGGACCCATGGTAAAACCACGACGGCGAGTATGACGGCTTGGATCTTGGAGTATTCGAACCTAAATCCAGGCTTTTTGATTGGTGGGATTCCTGAGAATTTTGGGTTATCTGCACGTTTAACCGAGTCGCCGTTTTTTGTGGTAGAGGCCGACGAGTACGATACGGCGTTTTTCGATAAACGTTCGAAGTTTGTGCATTACCGACCGCGCACACTTATCATGAATAATCTTGAGTTTGACCACGCGGATATTTTTAAGGATATCGAGGCGATTAAGACTCAGTTCCACCACTTACTTCGAATCGTCCCGGGCAATGGCTTAGTCATTTACCCTGACGATGAACAGTATTTACAACAAGTCGTAGACATGGGCTTCTGGTCGGAGAAAGAGTTGATTGGCCCGGAAGATGGCTGGCAATTCAAGCTACTCAAAGAAGATGGCAGTCATTTTGAGGTTTTCTTTGCCGGGGCAAAACAGGGCGAAGTTAACTGGGAGTTGATCGGCTTGCACAACGTCGTCAATGGCTTGGCGTCGATTGCTGCGGCTAGACACGCTGGCGTCCCCGCCCATCATTGCTGCGATGCACTATCCGAGTTCCGCAATGTGAAACGTCGAATGGAGCTAAAAGGCGAAGTGGGCGGTGTAGCGGTTTATGATGATTTTGCACACCATCCGACAGCGATTCAAACGACCTTGGGCGGTTTTCGAAAGAAAGTGGGTGAGAAGCGTGTTATTGCTATTTTGGATTTGCGATCAGCGACGATGCGTTCGGGCATCCATAAAGACACCTTGATTCCAACCTTAGCTGAAGCTGACGAAGTGATTATTCACAAACCCAATGAGTATAACTGGCAGTTCCCCCAAGCGCAGCTTGAAAAGCTCAAAAGCGTACAGATATTGGAGGATGTGGATGCGATTCTGCATGCCGTCTCAAAAATGATACAATCCAATGACCAAATTCTTGTCATGAGTAATGGCGGTTTTGGCGGAATTCACGGCAAGCTGTTGGAGCTATTAGCTGAATGAGCATGAAAAAGAACACTGCAATCACTCTCGCCATAACGGGCGCTTCGGGCGCACCTTATGCCTTGAAGTTATTGCAAGAACTGACTAAGCATTACCACAAAGTTTACCTGATGCTGTCCAGCGCTGCGCGCGTCGTTTTGGCGACCGAGTGTGGAGTGCAGGTTAACAAGTCGCCGAGTGTGATTGAGCGTGAACTTGCGGAACAGTTATCCATCGACGCTGGGGCGCTTGAAGCATTCTCTAGCGATAATTGGATGTCTCCAGTGGCGAGTGGGTCGAGCGCACCGAAACAAATGATCGTCTGTCCCTGTAGCACGGGAACCTTGAGCGCTATAGCGCATGGCGCCTCGGATAATTTAATTGAGCGTGCCGCTGATGTGGTGATGAAAGAGCGGGGACAGTTAATCTTGGTCCCGCGTGAAACGCCGTTCAATACGATTCATTTAGAGAATATGACACGCTTATCGCAGATGGGCGTGACTATCATGCCAGCGTCACCGGGCTTTTATAATGAGCCCAAGTCGATTGATGATTTAGTCGATTTTATGGTGGCGCGTATTCTTGATCATTTGGATCTAGAGCACGACCTTGGACATCGCTGGGGTTACAGCGGTAATTGACGGCTTCGCTGTCATCCTGAGCTTGACTCAGGATCTTTTCTGGTATGAGATTTACGTTTTATGAGATCCTGAATCCAGTTCAGGATGACAATATCCGCGCTCCTGAGTTTACTTGTGGAGTGATGTGACAAATAAAAACATGGTACTTAAATGACAAAAGCATTATCGATTAAAGACTTATGCAAAACCTATGATAATGGCACGCAAGCCTTAAAAGGGATCAACCTTGAAGTAGAGCAGGGTGACTTTTTTGCACTGCTAGGCCCTAATGGTGCTGGTAAATCGACCGCCATTGGTATCATCAGTGCGCTGGTCAATAAAAGCGCCGGTAAAGTTGAAGTTTTTGGGCATGACATTGATACCGATCTCACCAATGCCAAAAAACAACTGGGCTTGGTGCCACAAGAATTTAACTTCAACATGTTTGAAGGCGTGGAGCAGATTATCGTACAGCAGGCGGGTTATTACGGTATCTCGCGCAAAGAAGCAAAAAAGCGTGCTCAGCCTATTTTGGAACAACTGGGATTATGGGATAAGCGTAATGCGCAGTCGCGTGAACTGTCTGGCGGTATGAAACGTCGCTTGATGATTGCGCGTGGCCTTATTCATGAACCAAAACTGTTGATTCTGGATGAGCCAACGGCTGGTGTTGATATTGAGTTACGTCGTTCGATGTGGGACTTCATGCAAGATCTGAATCGTGACAAGAAAACAACCATCGTATTGACCACTCACTATTTAGAAGAAGCTGAAAGCTTGTGTCGTAATATTGCCATCATTAATCACGGTGAAATTGCTGAGAACACCAGCATGAAAGAGTTGCTGTCAAAACTGGATGTTGAAACCTTTGTACTGGATACCACGGGCTTGCCTGCGCAAATGCCTGAGCTCAATGGCTATGACGTTTGCGTTCGTGATGAAACCACGATTGAAGTCGATGTTAATAAAGGGGCAGGCGTTAATGGCGTGTTCCAAGAATTAAGCAAACATGACATTACGGTCTTAAGCATGAGAAACAAAGCGAATCGTTTAGAGGAGTTATTTGTGCGTCTGGTTGAAAATCCACATGGAGGGCCTAAGTCATGAATTTAGTTGCCTTCCAAACCATTGTCATCAAAGAAATAACACGCTGGACCCGCATTTGGTCGCAAACGCTGCTACCACCAGCGATAACCATGACCTTGTATTTCGTGATCTTCGGTAACTTGATCGGCTCGCGTGTGGGTGAGATGGATGGCTTCGGCTACATGGAGTATATCGTGCCGGGCTTAATCATGATGTCGGTTATTACCAACTCCTACGGCAACGTTGTGTCGTCGTTTTTTAGCTCGAAATATCAGCGCTCGATTGAAGAAATGATGGTGTCGCCGGTCTCTAATTGGGTGATTTTAGCGGGCTATGTCGGCGGTGGCGTGCTACGCGGATTATTCACTGGCCTGATTGTCACTATCGTCGCGTCTTTCTTTGTCGACTTACAGATCCATAACTTCTGGGTTGTTATTAGTGTGGTGTTTTTGACCTCGATTTTGTTCGCTATCGGCGGATTGATCAACGCGGTATTCGCTAAGAAGTTTGATGATGTGGCGATTGTACCGACGTTTATCTTAACGCCATTAACATACTTAGGCGGTGTTTTTTACTCGATCAGTTTGTTGCCAGAGTTTTGGCAAGGCGTCTCGAAGTTAAACCCGATTATTTATATGGTAAATGCTTTCCGCTATGGCTTCTTAGGTAAGTCGGATATTCAGATAGGCATTGCTTTTGCGATAATTCTAGTCTTTATCGCGCTACTCACCAGCTTTGCGATGTACTTATTGAACCGAGGTATTGGCTTACGTGCCTGATACTGGCAGCCTAGGCGGCGATAACCAAGTTCTACCGATTTTCCCGCTACAGCGGGTCGTGTTCCCAGATAGCGTGCTTCGGCTGCAAATTTTTGAGCAGCGCTATCTGGATATGATCGCGCGCCAATTGTCGAACAATCAGGGGTTCGCCACCTGCCTTATTAAGAAAGGTAACGAGACCGGCATCCCCGCCACACCTTTCACTTATGGTACTTATGTTGAGATCGTAGATTTTGATCAACGTGAAGACGGTATTTTGCTGATTACCTGCTTAGGGCGGCAAAGAGTTAAGGTGAACTCCAGTTCCATTCTTCCTGATAACCTTATTAGCGCCAATGTGTCTTTCTTAGAAAACTTGCCACAAGTGCCTATTAGAGATAATCAGGGGGAGTTGATCGACTTGCTGACCGACTTAGGAAAGCATCCTCAGGTAGAAATCTTAGAAGCACCGGAGCGCTGGCAGCACATGGACTTTATTGTCGAGCGTTTGACGGAGTTCCTGCCGGTCACCGAACCGCAGAAGCAGGCCGTTTTAGAAGAAAGCCACCTTGAAACCCGTATTGCCATGCTGTATCAGATGCTGGCGTGGTTGAAGTAGTTTAACCATAACCCTCTAGTGCAACTTTTCATACAGGCAAAAAAGAGCCCACCAGGTGGTGGGCTAATGGCTTGCGCATTGATAAACTTATTTTCCAAATTAACTTGTCTGAGTGTAGGGAAGACAATGATGCTCAAACATGGATATAGATTAACCCTATTAATTGGTTTTTTCCATAGCGTATAATGTAGAAATGTTAACCAATCCACGTTTGGAAGTATTTGTTTTCAAAGGGAATGTAAATAAATCTGACAGTTTATGCAGGTATGACTTAACGCCAAAATCACATCTGCATTAAAATGTATGTGATAAGAATTATTAATGCAAATATGGTTTGTGCTCCCTGGCGTGTAAACAAAGATGCATCAACAAAAAAGGCACCCTAAACAGGTGCCTTTTTGAAGACATTGATATGTTGATGAAGACTCCAAGCACTAAACGATAGGGCTGGTGTCCTTATCGTAATCCACGCCATCGACCTCGAAGCCAAACAGCTTGAAGAACTCGTGCTGATAACCTTTGTAGTCAGAAATCTCACTAATATTTTCAGTAGTCGCAATCTCCCAAAGACGCTCAACTTCTTCTTGGATCTTGTCATCAAGCTCTTTTAAGTCGAGACGGAAGCGACGAGTATCATCATACACCGCGTTATCGCCGTACATCTGCTCAACAATCAACTCATGAATTTGCTCGATAGGTCCTTCATGCACGTCGTTTTCCTTCATCACCTTATACAGCAATGAAATATACAAAGGCATCACCGGGATCGCCGAACTTGCTTGCGTCACAACCGCCTTTAAGACAGACACGTTTGCCGAGCCGTTGTACTTATCTTGCAACATCTCATGAATCGCGTGCGAAGCACGATCCAGATCTTCTTTCGCTTTACCAATCGTCGCGTGACCATAAATTGGCCAAGTCAATTTCTTACCGATATAGGTGTAAGCGGTTGTTTTGACGTTATCGGCTAATACACCAGCTTCGTCCAGAGCCTCCATCCAAAGCTCCCAATCTTCGCCACCCATAACCTTAATGGTGTTTTGAATATCGTCCTCAGTCGCTGGCTCGATGGAAATGTCGTGAACCAAGCCTTTGTCGGTATTCAACGTCTTCTCAGTCACCGCTTCACCGATAGGCTTAAGCGCAGACTTATAAACGTCACCTGTATTAGGATCTTGACGACGAGGAGAGGCTAATGAATAAACCACTAGGTCAATCTTGCCCATCTCTTCTTTAATGATCTTAATCGCGTCTTCTTTCGCTTGGTTCGAGAAAGCGTCGCCATTGATCGACTTATTCCAAAGGCCCGCTTCATCAGCAGCAAGCTCAAAACCACGGTTGTTGTACCAACCCGCAGTCCCTGTCTTGTTTTCAGTCGCTTCTTTCTCAAAAAACAAACCTAAAGTCTTAGCGCCATAACCAAACGCCGACACGATACGCGACGCCAAGCCATAACCCGTCGAAGAACCAATAACCAACACATTTTTAGGGCTATCAGCCGTAACTTCAGGCTTATTCTTCTTCACATACTCAATCTGCTCATTCACGTGAGCGATACAACCTTGAGGGTGCGACGTAGTACAAACAAAACCACGTACTTTCGGCTTAATAATCATAAAAAAACAACTCCAGATAAAAATATGGCGCTATTGTAACGTTTTTTTAAGGGAAAGGGGTACTACCAGATAGCGAATGAATAATTTGAAACAATCGTGTTTTTTAAGTATTTCCAAATAAGAATAGCGGTTGATAGTGTTAAGCTGGCGATGAATTCTTGTAAATGTTGATGTGGAGGAGCTGAATGAATTGGTTAGAAATGAAGGACTCTGAGGTCATGGCTATTGCAGAGCCAATTATGGATAACTTAATGCAAGCTTCTACCGATATTGATTATGAGCGTCATGTTAGAGACTTTAGCGATAATATGAAGCGTATAGTGACGGAAGAAAATTTTGAACAACAATGCAGAAGCTACCAAAAGGTTTTAGGCTATTTTGCAGAAAGGGAGTTGATGGGCGTTGTTCGAAAAGCAACGGATGCACGAATATATTGGAAGCAATGGTACACGATATCGGGAAACGAATATTTAGCTTTCCTGCATTTAATGGTGCAAGACGACAAAATTAAGGTTGTGAATGTTTCGGTGTCATAACGTCACTATTTAATGGCATTAACAAGCTTAAAGAGTGAGTGACTCCCCGAAAATTGTTGACCCTGAGCAATTCTGCTAATGTACGGGTAAATATCTTATAAAGAACAATTATGAACAAAGGCGCTGGCTGTTTAACCCTATTCGGTGGTGTGTTTTTCTTAGCCGGATTGGCTATTTTTGTTTGGGGGCTTATCTCAAGCGTTAACGTCTGGCGAGCCCAAGACTGGTCTGTGGTAGATGCGGAAATAATCAGCCTGGAGCAGGTGTCTTCTACCGACGACGGCAGCACGACTTATGGCGTAAAAGGGACTTACCGCTATATGTTTAATGATCGAGAATACCAATCGAACCAAGTGTCTTTCTATTCTGGCACGGATAATATCGGCAGCTACCAGCAGCAACTTTATCGGAATCTAAGGCACGCAAGCAGCCAACAGAAACTCAAAGCCTACGTTAACCCAGAAAGTCCCAGTGAAAGCGTGCTGGATCGAACCATGCGCTGGGGAATGCTGGGCTTTTATTCCATCTTCTTACTAGTGTTCGGCGGTGTTGGATTGGGTATTATGTTGTGGGCTCGCTGGGGAGCTAAGCGCTTAGCTCAAAAAGAAGTATTCCAGGAAACTCATAGCGAAGAACCATGGTTGTGGCGTAAAGAGTGGCAGGGCAATGATTTTAGGTGCCAAACAAAAAGTGCCTTTAAGGTCATGCTCGGCTTCGCCATTATTTGGAATCTGATTTCGCTACCGGGCACTATCGGAGTCCTTCACGAAGGCAATTATTTTAAGGAGCCATTGCAGCTCTTGGTTTTTTTGTTCCCTTTAGTTGGCTTAGGAATGATTGTCTTGACAGTGATTTATTACCGTCGGGAAAAAGCGTTTGGTGACTCCAAGCTCGTGTTACAGCAAACGCCTTTAGTCATTGGTGGGCGTAATTCCGGAAAAATTATTATCAATGGTGAGCTCAAAGAGCGGGAAGTGATGCTAACCCTGAGCTGTCAAAGAGTGACTCGCCGCCGTAGCGGTAAAGAAACTAGAACTACCACAAAAATACTGTGGCAAGATGATCAGCGGCTTCTTGTACAACAGCATCAAGCACAACAGTTTGCTGTGGATTTTGACGTAAAAATCCCAGAAGGCTTGCCTGAGTCGAGCGATGCTGATGTGAATAATAAAATTGAATGGGTTGTGAAAGTCGAGCAGAAACAAAAAGGCCCAGACTTGCAGTTGATGTTTGAGCTTCCTGCGTTTGTCGTGGCGCACAGAATAGAGCCCGAAACGCCGAAAGAAGATTTGTTTAGTGAGCAATCTACAGAAGGCTCAGTAACATCGAAAGGTGGTGATTGGCGATACTTGGATATCGTAGAGTCGCACTCGAATTACGGAAAAGAGTACTACTTTAAAGCCTTTAGACACAAAGCCTTAGGAATCGGAACCTTAATCTTTGGGCTGGTATTTTTTGCTATTGGTTTAGGGGTTTTTATGGCGGAGTCTAGTTATTTGTTCCTGATAGCTTTTGGTGGCATGGGACTTCTTATATTTTTTATTGGCCTGAATGTCTTGTTATTCAGGAGTCGCATTGCCGTGAGCTCTGGAGTGTTAATCTGTAAAAAAGGATCGTTATTCAGCAAAGTTTATCGTTTCAATAAAAGCGACATCGAAAAAATTACACGTGAAAGTAATATGAGTTCAGGTAATAAGCAGTATTACCACCTTTCTGTGAAGAGCAAAGACGGCACCAAGGAAGTTATTGCGAAGTACTTATTGAACTCTAATGACGTTGATAATTTTATCGAGCAACTGAATAGTGAACTTGGCATAGCTGGCTAGGGTGTTTGTAACAAAAGCAGACGTCAGCCATCTGATAGTCATTCTTGAGTAAAAGAAAGTATCGAGTAAAAGAAAGTATCGAGTAAAAGAAATCACCGAACAAAGGGGATGGTCTGATGCAGAAGAAAGTAAACTTTACCACAAAAGATGGTTTTGAATTATCTGGAGTGATTCATTTCCCTGAGCATCGAGTGACTCAAGCCTATGCGCTGTTTGCCCATTGCTTTACCTGCACTAAAAATATCAATTCAGCGGTAAATATCGCCAACGCCTTAGCTGATGAAGGTATTGCCACCTTACGTTTTGATTTTACAGGTCTGGGCGCGAGTAAAGGTGATTTTGCGGACACCAGCTTTACCACCAATGTGAATGATCTGATCGATGCTGCCAACTTTTTAGCAGCTGATTATGAAGCGCCACAGATTATTATCGGTCACTCGCTAGGTGGCACAGCAATTCTGGCCGCAGCAAAAGATATCTCCTCGGCCAAAGCCGTAGCGACAATTGGATCTCCTGCATCCCCAGAACACGTACTGCATCAACTGGAGCCCGAGTTACAAACGTTAAAAGAGAAAGGCGAAGCGACGATCAAACTCGCCGGACGTCCTTTTACTTTTAAACAAGACTTCGTGGATGATGTGCAGCAACACAACATCGATATTCACGGGCTCAATAAGGCGCTTATGGTGATGCACTCGCCAATCGACGATACTGTTTCTATCAGCGAAGCCGAAACGATTTATAAGTCAGCGCTACATCCTAAGAGCTTTATCACTCTGGATAAAGCCGATCACCTCATGAGTAAGACCGAAGATTCTATGTATGCTGGGCACGTTTTAGCGAGTTGGGCCAGCCGTTATATCGATACAAAAGAAGAACCCTTATTACCCAAAGCTCAAGATAAAGTTGTGATCGCTGCACAAACTGGAGAGGGGTTCTTGAATCGCGTTAACGCTAATGGGCATGTTTTTTTAGCTGATGAACCAGAGCGACTCGGCGGCACCAACTTAGGACCAACACCATACGACTTCTTGTCTACCGCGCTAGGAACCTGTACAGCCATGACCTTAAATATGTATGCGCGCCGCAAAAAGCTCGACGTATCGAAAGTCATCGTTAATGTTAGCCACGATAAGGTACACCTTGAAGATTGTGATCATTGTGAAGCCAAAAAAGGGGATAAAAACGGCAAGATCGACAAGTTTCATCGAAGTATCGTTATTGAAGCGGATATCACCGAAGAGCAACGCCAGCGGCTACTCGAAATCGCAGACTTATGCCCGGTGCACAAAACCCTGCACAGCGAATCGATTATTGAAACCGTGTTGGAATATTCCTGAGCCAATACTCTCTTTGATGAGAATACTCTCTTCGACAAGAATACTCTTTGACAACCCCTTGGAGGTGTCTATAATTCGCATACCTTCAAGAGCTTGCTCCCAGATCCTACATTCTGGTGCCAGCCAGTAGCTTTATTTCTGCACACCAAGCTTGCTACACTTCATCATAACGACCTCACACGGGACATAACAATGAGCCATGCCGCTTTTACAACGTTAAAGCTTCAACAAGAGCTAATCGCTAATCTAGCCGAGTTAGGATTTGAGGGCATGACCCCAATCCAAGAGCAAGCGTTACCACACGTACTAGACGGTAAAGATGTCATCGCGCAGGCGAAAACTGGCTCGGGTAAAACCGCGGTGTTTGGGTTAGGCATTCTACAAAAATTAGAGCCAAAAAATTTCTCGGTGCAATCGGTGGTGATGTGTCCGACGCGTGAACTGGCGGAGCAGGTGGCGGAAGAAATTCGTCGTCTAGCGCGACCCATTCCTAATATTAAGGTACTAACCTTATGTGGTGGTACGCCGCTAAGGCCACAGGCTGATTCGTTAAAGTTTGGTGCCCATATTGTTGTCGGCACGCCAGGCCGAATTTTGGACCATTTAGAGAAGCAAACCTTAGACCTTGATTCAGTCTCAACATTAGTTTTAGACGAAGCGGACAGAATGTTAGACATGGGCTTTGAAGACGCGATGGAAGCCATCGTCGCTGAAATCCCACGCGCACGACAAACGCTACTATTCAGCGCCACTTACCCTAAAGAGATCCAAGCCATCGCTGATCACGTCATGGTCGAAGCCGTGTCAGTTAAAGCGGATGATCAGCAAAGCAACCCCAGCATTGAGCAAGACTTTTACCGTATCAGTGATGAAGGAGAGCGTGATGTTGCGGTGAGATTACTGTTACTACAGTTCCGCCCAGACTCTACAGTGGTCTTTTGTAATACCAAGCGTCACGTTAAAGATTTAACTCAGTATTTAAAAAGTAGCGGCTTTAGCGTCCTAGCGTTGCATGGCGATCTTGACCAGAAAGAACGTGACCAAGCACTCGTACGCTTCACCAACAACAGCGTCTCGATTATGGTCGCCACCGACGTTGCGGCTCGCGGGTTAGATATCGACTCACTCGACTTAGTGATTAACTACCATATCGCCAGCGATCCCGAAGTCCACGTGCACCGCATCGGGCGTACCGGCCGCGCAGGCAACAAAGGCCACGCCTGCTCAATTGTCATCAATAAAGAAAAGCATAAACTAAAACGCCTTGGCGAATACCTAGGACAAGAATTAGAAACATTCGGCTTACCCGACACCAAGTTATTAAACCAACCAACCTACAAAGCCCCAATGTCCACCATCCAAATCGACGGCGGCAAAAAGCAAAAACTCCGTCCCGGCGATATTCTAGGCGCACTCACAGCAGACTACCGTATCGAAGGCAACGACGTCGGCAAAATCCAAATCGCAAACAGCTGGGCCTACGTCGCCGTTAAAAACGACATCCTCGACGCCGCACTACAACTCCTCAACGGCGGCAAAATGAAAGGCAAAAAGTTCAGAGCACGAAAGATTTAAGCGGTTATTATCCTTAGCTCGATTAATATGGAAATAAGAGATAAGCGTTGCTACAACACTGTAGCGGTAATTAATTTGAAAAGTGTAACCAGGTTGGTTACAATAGGTTGATGGAGTGTTGGGAAAGGAGTCTGCGTGGCGATAAAAAGTTTTAGAAATAAAAAATTAGAAAAGTTCTTCTATGAGGGAGAGACAAAGGGAATTAGGGCAGATCATCATAATAAGCTTGAGCGAATTTTGGATAGACTTGATTCGTCAAAAGAGCCAGAGGATATGAGGTTGCCTGGTTACGCACTGCACAAGCTAGAGCCTAAGCAACAAGGGCGGTGGGCAGTTAAGGTAAACGGTAACTGGCGTGTTACATTTGAGTTCGATGATGATGATGCCGTTGTAGTTGATTATGAAGACTACCACTAAATAGATGATAGCAGGCCACTGGCCTTAAGCGTTAATAACGCTTTGAATGGAGAAGTTATGAGAAGATTGCGTAAACCCACACACCCGGGCTTAGCGTTCAAACTGGATGTGCTTGAGCCGATTGGGATGTCAATTTCAAAAGCTGCTACTATGTTAGGCATAACAAGAAAGCACTTATCCAACTTTGTTAATGAGCGAGTTCCTTGCACACCTGACTTAGCTCATCGCTTAGCTATTTTTACCGAAACAAGTGTGGCTTCTTGGCTAAATATGCAAAATGCTTTGAATATTTGGGAAGAGGAACAGAAAGGCGACATTCCTGAAGTCGAAAGGCTGGAAGCTTTAGCTTGAAAATATAAAGCTATATTTACATTGACCAGCAATTATCGCATCGAAGGCAGCAACGTTGGCAAAATCCAAATCGCCAACAGCTGAGCCTACGTCGCCGTCAAAACCGACATCCTCGACGCCGCATTACAACTTCTTAACGGCGGTAAAATGAGAGGCAAAAAAAGTTTAGAGAAAGGAAAGTTTAAATAAATGTGTCTGTCTCCATCAACTCTATAGAACTATTGAGGATTAAACTTTATGAAATACATAGTGTTGATAACGTTACTAGTCTCAGTAATGCATCATTCTAGAGGGGAACAATCACCCGAAAATCTGATGATGCAGAGCCGTATTTATACCGAAGCTTATTATAGATACTTTGACTTAAACTCAAGCAGTAACCACGACTTATATTTTTTACAGACTGGAACGAAAAATTCAGAAACAAAGCTGTATTTATATAACTTTAAGGATAAAAAAATAGATGCTTTACATTCTCTAGGAAAGCCAATTAAGGAGCAGTTTTATGATATTCTCAATACTTCGCCAAAATTGATGTTCGTTGAAGCAGCTAAGCTAGTTGAAGTGGAAAAATTTGAGTTTGATAGTACAAACTGCTCAGAAGTGTTTGAAATGCTTAATTACATTAATCTCCCCTTTGATGCGGAGGAAATAACACCTCTTGAAATCAAGTTTGACGCACCGAGTTATATTGTTCAGCAGAGAAAGGGAAAAGAGGAGCTTATGATTGAGACGGTATCCACACTTATTAGTTCTGTGACTATAGTTAAAGAACTAATAACAATAAATAATATGCTTGTGGACTGTATAAAGAAGTAATGCTAGACCGCTGTCACTGAGGAGGTTATTTTGTAAGAAAATGAAGCCTAATATACTGATTTGGTAGGACAGTTATAAGTAAAGTATCAGTATGGTTTTGTTAAAGCCCTTTGCTCGTGGACTTAGGGTGGACTTACAGAAAACTTCATAAATAAAAAAGGCTTACAGATTGCTCTGTAAGCCTTTTTTAATATGGTAGCTATGGGTGGACTTGAACCACCGACCCCAGCATTATGAATGCTGTGCTCTAACCAGCTGAGCTACATAGCCTTAATTCAGTGGCGCGTATTTTCGTGATTTCGGGGCTTTATGTCAAGCCTAAAACGATAAAACAATCAGATTTTTTTCTTTAATCGGAAGTCCGATCTTTATGAGCCGAGATTACCCGGTCCAGCCGGGTAATGACGTGCTATTTTAAAATATACGCCTTTTTTGTAATCGGTTATACGTTGAATCGGAAGTGCATGACGTCGCCGTCTTTGACGATGTAGTCTTTGCCTTCTAGGCGCCATTTTCCGGCTTCTTTGGCGCCTGCTTCGCCGTTTCCAGCGATGTAGTCGTCATAAGCGACGACTTCGGCGCGGATAAAGCCTTTTTCGAAGTCTGTGTGTATCACGCCAGCAGCTTGTGGGGCTGTGGCGCCGACTTTAACTTGCCATGCGCGAACTTCTTTTTCGCCAGCAGTGAAGTAGGTCTGTAGTTCTAGTAAGTTGTAACCAGCGCGGATTACGCGGTTTAAACCTGGCTCTTCTTGGCCTAAGTCGGCTAGGAAGTCGATTTTGTCTTCATCATCCAGCGCAGCGATTTCAGATTCGATAGAGGCGCAGATAGGCACCACTTCGGCGTTTTCTGAGGCTGCGAACTCGCGAACTTGGTCTAAGAGAGGGTTGTCTTCAAAACCATCTTCGCTGACGTTGGCGATGTACATAGTTGGCTTAATCGTGATCAGCTGAAACTTGCGCATCAGTTTGCGCTCGTCTTTGTCCAGGTCCATGCTACGAAGGGCGTTGCCTTCGTCTAAGCAGGCTTTGGCTTTCTCTAACAGCTCTAATTCGATTTTAGCGTCTTTGTCGCCGCTTTTAGCGACTTTCGCCGTTTTAATCATGCGCTTTTCTACCGCTTCTAAATCCGCTAGTGCTAATTCGGTGTTAATGGTGTCGATGTCAGCCAGTGGATCAACTTTACCATCTACGTGTACGACGTCGTCGTTGGTGAAGCAGCGAACCACGTGGGCGATAGCGTGAGTTTCGCGGATGTTGGCGAGGAACTTGTTACCTAAGCCTTCGCCTTTCGAGGCGCCTGCCACTAGGCCTGCGATGTCTACGAATTCCATCGTGGCCGGCAAGATCTTCTGTGGCTTAGCAATTGCTGAAATAGCGTCTAAACGCGGGTCAGGAATTGGCACCACGCCAGTATTCGGTTCAATAGTACAGAAAGGGTAGTTGGCAGCGTCGATGCCTGCGTCAGTCAGTGCATTGAAGAGTGTTGATTTTCCAACATTGGGCAAGCCCACGATTCCACAATTTAGTGCCATGTTACTTCTCTCTACGATTGATTGGGTTATTCAGCGCCTGCTTTTACGCTGTGTAGTCGATGTACGGCTTTGTCCCAGTCGCCATTTAAAAGCGTTGGGGTTTCGCGTACGGCTTCATCGATGGCGAGGTTGATGGCGTTACGATCATCAGGACTCGGTTTTCCAAGCACGTATCCCGTGACTTGGCTTTTATGTCCTGGATGGCCGATGCCAACGCGCAAGCGCATGAAGTCTTTGTTGTTACCTAATTTACTGACGGTGTCACGTAAACCGTTGTGACCGCCGTGTCCGCCACCTTTTTTGAGCTTTAGCGTACCCGGATCGATATCCAGTTCGTCGTGAGCGACGAGGATTTCTTCGGGGTTAATTTTATAAAAGTTAGCGACGGCCTGAATGGCTTTGCCACTTAGATTCATAAAGGTGGAGGGGATTAATAATTTGATCTCTTCAGAGCCAATTAAGCCTTTGGCGAATAGGCCATGGAACTTACTTTCGACTTTGAAGGGGATGTTATACGCGCGTGCCAGTTCTTCGACATACCAGGCACCAGCGTTATGACGGGTATCTTGATATTGTGAGCCTGGATTGGCCAGGCCCACAATTAACTTGATGCTAGACACAGGATTGATTCCAAGGTCTAACGAAGGCAAGACAGGGTGAACGAAGAGTTACTCTTCGTTCTTTTCCTCAGCGTCGCCGCCTTCATCATCTTTCTGCTCGCTAGCTGGAACTTCAGTTTCATCAACTTCGTCAGCGTCTTCTTCAACTTCTTCAACCGCTGGCGGTACCATGTTAGCAACAGTTAGGTCGTTTTCTTCAACATCACCGTGCATGAAGGCAACTAGCTCAACGCCTTCTGGTAATGTGATTTCGCTTAAGTGGATAGAATCACCAATGTTCATCTCACCTAGGTCAACTTCGATGTACTCAGGTAAGTTACGTGGACGACATGAGATCTCAACCGTTGTTAATTGGTGAGACATTACGCCACCATCTTTCTTACCAGGTGCTTTCTCTTCGTTGATGAAGTGTAATGGAACGTTAGCTTCCATGTTCTCACCACGAACGATGCGCTTGAAGTCAACGTGAAGAAGCTTCAATTTGAACGGGTGGCGCTGAAGGTCTTTGATAAGAACTTCTTCAGTTTCACCATCAATGTCCAAGTTGATGATTGAAGAGTATGCTGCTTCATCATCCAACATGTTGTTGATTTCGTCATGGTCAAGAGTGATCGACTTAGCGTCTTCTTTACCGCCATATACGATGGCAGGGATTTTGTCCGCAAGGCGACGTAGGCGGCGGCTCGCACCTTTCCCTATATCGCTGCGTGATTCAGCTTTTAAATTAAATTCGCTCATTGTGTTTCTCCACAAGTTGAGTAAGTAAAAGGTTAAGCCTTGCGACCAGGCTCAACCCGAAAAATCGGACGCGAATTATACCGTGATCCAAAAGCAATAAGCCAGCCTAAATCTTGATAAATTCAAGGTTTTTGGGGATTTTGGCGTATTTTTTTCATCAAACGACGTCAGATACAAAAATCCCGCGGCAAGGCGCGGGATTTTAGGTGTTCGAGCAGTAGGGGGGAGTGTCGCAGCCCTAGTCTAAAAACTTAGTCCAAGAACATTGTTGAAATCGACTCTTCGGTGTTTACACGGCGAATCGACTCACCAAGCAATGGTGCTAAATCAAGCACTTCAATACGATCACAGGTTTTCGCATCATCGCTCAACGGGATGGTGTTGGTGATGACGAGTGCGTCTAGTGCTGAGTTGTTCAGGTTATCAATCGCTTTACCTGAAAGGACTGGGTGCGTTGCGTATGCGGATACGCTGTTGGCGCCGTTGTCTTTCAAGGCTTTCGCCGCTTGGCAAAGCGTACCGGCGGTATCAACCATGTCATCAACGATAACACAGTCACGACCAGCAACATCACCGATGATGTTCATCACGCCAACTTCGTTCGCGCGTGGACGACGTTTATCGATAATCGATAGGTCGGCATCATCTAAACGTTTCGCAATAGCGCGAGCACGAACAACACCGCCAACGTCAGGAGAAACAACCATCAGGTTTTTACCCGACTGAGAAGCGATATGGTCGAGAAGCACTGGTGTGGCGTAAACGTTATCTACTGGAATGTTGAAGAAACCCTGGATTTGGTCAGCGTGTAAGTCAACTGTCAGTACGCGATCAAAGCCAACGCCGCTGATCATGTCAGCAACAACTTTAGCACTAATCGGTACACGCGCTGAGCGAACTCGGCGATCTTGACGTGCATAACCAAAATAAGGAACAACGGCTGTAATACGCTTGGCAGAAGCACGCTTTAACGCGTCAGCCATAATGATCAACTCCATCAAGTTGTCATTCGTAGGCGCACAGGTTGATTGAATAATGAAAACGTCTTTACCACGAACATTCTCAAGGATTTCAACATTACATTCGCCATCGCTAAAGCTAGACGTGTTGATTTTACCAAGAGGAACTTTTAAGTAAGTGGAAATACGTTGAGCGAGATCAGGAGTGGCGTTACCACTGAAAAGCATTAAATCTGACATCGGAAAGCCCTGTGTTTTGCCCCAAATTCACAAGCAGAGAGTTGATGTTTAAACGTAAAGAAAAATGGCAGGGGTAGCTGGATTTGAACCAACGAATGGCGGCATCAAAAGCCGCTGCCTTACCGCTTGGCGATACCCCTGCAATGTAGCACCTTAAACGAGCGGCGAAGTGTTAATACCTCGTGCTGTTAAGGTTAGCCAGCGCTGCTTGCACAGTGCCGCTATTTTACGGACTTCTCGCTCATTGTCAAAGGTTAAGAACACACAACTACCAGTTCCTGTCAGCGTTGCTTTTCCAAATTTACTAAGAAACTCAAGGGCTTCCCGGACTTCTGGATAAAGCTCTGCGACAAGAGGCTCAAAGGCGTTGTAACCAAGTTCTAAACTTGCCTCTGTGCGAGTGGCGCGTAATTTAATCGGTTTATTGTCTCTTGTCAACGCTGGATGCGAAAAAATTTCCGAAGTGTTTATTTTTACATCAGGATAGACAATTAAATACCACTTTGGGGGCATTTGGGTCTCGGTTAAAATTTCACCAATCCCTTCCGCCCACGCAGTTTTTCCTTTGACGAAAACCGGTACATCTGCCCCTAGATTTTTGCCAATGTCACACAGCTGCGAATTAGAAAGCTGCAAATCCCATAAATGGTTAAGCGCGACCAAGGTTGTCGCGGCATCCGAACTGCCGCCGCCAAGACCTGCGCCTGACGGAAGGTTTTTATTGAGCACGATGTCTGCGCCTTGCTGCGCCTCTTTATAGTCGGATAACGCGCGGGCTGCTTTTACGATGAGGTTGTCGTCACTCGGTACTTCGTCGTATTCTGACTGGAGCGTGATGTGGCCGGTGAGGTTTGGCTTGATCCAAATTTCATCACCACAATCCAGCAGTTGGAATAAGGTTTGCAATTCATGGTAGCCATCATCACGGCGGCCTAAGATACGCAGTTCTAGATTCAGCTTGGCTGGAGCTGGCCAATAGGAGTAACTATGTTCGTTGGTATAACCCGCTTCATGCGAAAAGGTCATTGGTTAGTCTCCGCTGACAGCTATTTCCCACGAGCGAATCGATAAGGCAATTTTGTTAGGCCCTTGGACGATGCGTATTTTGTCTGGCATTTTTAGGTTGATGGTTTTGTCACCGTCGGTTCCGTTACCAGCTATAGGTAATTCAGCATCTTGGTAACGTACAAAACTGACCACGTAATCGAGGTACTTAATTTGTTGTAAAGTACCGTCTGCGTTAATCAGTAAGTCGCTTTTGTTGATGCCGGTGGGTAAGCCTTTGATCCAGTCTTGCATCAGCGAGACTGGAATATTCCAGCCAGAAACGCCATAAAGTAATTCGCGTGCATCGTAGCCTTGATAGTGTTCGTCATCAGCAGTGTCTAGTGTGCTGAGGTTCGGCTGCACCTTTAGAATCATGTAGGTTTGGCCAAAAGCGCCGTACATGCGGAAAGTAAAACGGTTCGGTTCTTGTTGCTGCCATATAAAGTTGGAAGAAAAGCTATCTTCTGGGTGGGTAATGCCGATACGCCCCTTCAATTGATACGTTTCAAAGGTTTTCAAGCGCTTGTAATGCTTTTGCCACAAGGGATCGTCCCAAACGGTGGTTTCTTGCTTAACCGGCGTTGTTTCACAAGCCGCTAAAAAAAGAATCAATGAGGCGGTTATAACGAGGTTTTTTATCATTGTTATCGGCATAAAGTATTAATCACTGGGGTTAGTGTAGCTGAAACGGTGCTTTTTCAGCATTAAGAATGAATACCGGCTTTCAGTACTCGTTCTAGTTGCCTAGAAGGTTTGCTTCAGGAAAACGTCTGAGTGTGCGCAAAATATACTGGTTATTGGGTGCCATTCGCAAGGCTTTTTGCCAAACGTCGATAGCGCGCTGGTGCAAATCCATGGTCCAGAGGACCTCACCCAGGTGTGAAGCGATTTCAGGGCTTTCGTCTTGCTTGTAAGCCATTTCTAAGTATTTTAAGGCTTGCTGGTAATTCCCTAATCGGTAATGAACCCAGCCCATCGAGTCTTGGATGGCGACATTATCAGGCTGATGCTCGTAGGCACTTTCAATCAACGACTTAGCTTCATCAAGCGAACGGTTAAGGTCGGCTAGCGTATACCCTAAGGAATTTTTAGCATGATAGTGATCAGGGTCGAGTTTCAGCACTTGTCGTAAGTCACGCTCCATCGAGCTGTAGTATTCCAGAGGTTCGGCAGCGATGGCCTTGCCATAGAGTAGCTCAACATTATCCGGGTCATCGGCCACGGCATCGTCCAGCAACTGGTAAGCCAATAAATAGCTGTTCCTTCCTTGCAAGAAGTTCGTTGCCATCAACAAAATATCGTTTTTGAGCTGTTGCTCGTTCGTTACCTGCTGTAAGGATTTGACCGAAGCCACAAACTCGGTGACGGATTGCGTCTGGTTAAGCAGCTGTAACTTGAGGTAATAAAGGAACGGCTTATTGGGGCTGACCTGTAGTGCTGATGTGATACGGCGTTCTGCCTGCTCATAGTCACCAGCTTGAGTTAAAAGGTTAATTTCAAACTCAAGCAGACGTTGCCTATCGTCGAGTCCAACTTCACGCTGAGCTTGGCGTAGGCTCGTAATAGCCTGTTTTATGAGGTCGTTCTCGGCGTAAAGTTGCGCCAGTTCGGTGCGAGCGGTCATGTAATAACGACCCGATGGAACCATTTCATAGCAGCTGTAGGCTTTCACTAAATCGTCGATCCGTGCAGCTGAATCAGCGCAGTAATAACTGGCAATGTCTTTTTTGTAATCGCCTTGGGCCAGCTTCCAGAATAGCTCGCTGGCTTGTGCATAATGTTCTAACGCATAGTGGCTGCTGGCTTCTAAAAACTGAGTTTGCTTATCACTGGGGCGCTTATCCAACACTCTATCAAATGCTTTTAAGGCGTCACCAAAGTTGCGTTGTGTGTACAACAGCTCGCCAATCTTATAGGTTTGGTCAATGGTTAAACTGTTGCTTTTTAGAGCGTTACTCAAGTATTCGCGTCGTGCTTCGTTTGAGTTCAGGGCGAAAGCTTCACCTTTTAGCTCAATCGCTGATAGAAAATTCGGACGTTTTTCAAGTGCGTAATCTAACAGTTGATGAATCCGCTCCGATTGCTTTAATGGAACGCTGGATTTAAGGCGCAAGTAGGCCTCGGCTGTAGCGGTATAAGGTGAGCTTAAAGGTTGGTTGTTGCGGTCAAAAAACTCGATAAAGTCCGCATCTTCCTGAAAACTGGCCATTCGTAATAGTTCGTACAGCTTTTCATCCGCATTATCCGGTAACAGCGGGAGCAGCTGTGATAAGTAACGATTGGCGCTTTCTTGCTGACCTTGGGCCAAGCTGGCGATTAACCCTGTTTTATAGGCATTTTTGTCATCGGGCGCTGACTTGATCCAAAGTTGTGTGGCCTCAATCGCATTGCTGTAATCTCGCTCAATCAGCGCGACCATGGCGGCGCGTGAGGAGAGTTCTTTGCTGCCAGTTTGCTCGGCGGCATAAAAGTAGTTGCTCTGAGCAACATCGTATAACTTTTGCTTGTTGGCGATATCCGCAAGCATGATACTAAAGTAAAGTTGGCTGCGTTCTTCGGCTGATAAGTTGGCCACAGAAGGATGCTCCTGCGACTGATTGACGCTGGATTCGGTGGCGGCTTCAATCGTTTTAGGCTGCGTGGTCGAACAGGCAACCAGGGCAAGGCAGCAACTTGAAACCAATAGGGTTTTGGCCAAAGAATAACTTTTCATCCGTATAGTATAAAAGATTCCTATAAAGGTTTTGTGAAAGTACTCCACAGAAAGCACTCGGCAAAGTGTGAGGGAGTCGCTAATGAAAACAGATTATCAGGAATATTGGGCGAAAACAGTGTCAAAATGTAGTTTTGACGATTTTTTAAAATTAGCGGACACAATGAAGCGGTGTTATAATTCGCGCCAATTACATGCCTGCGCTACATGCCTGAGCTATGTCGTGTCTTTTGTGAGTGACCTTTTTGATAGCTAGTTCTGACCTATGTCTTTGATTGTTTTAGGAATTAACCATAAAACCGCACCGCTTGCCGTTCGTGAGACGGTGGCCTTTGCTGATCATGAACTCGGCGAAATTATGGCTGAAGTAAAAGCACAGACGCAAGGATCTGAGGTTGCTCTATTGTCGACTTGTAATCGGGTCGAGTTCTACTTATCGAATGAATCTCAAGAGCATGAGCAAATCAAAGCGCAGTTATTGACGTGGCTCAAAGCAAAAAAAGAGCTGGATGATGACTTAGAAGCGTCAATTTACTATTACAAAGGCGTAGAAGCGGTTAAGCACTTGATGAAGGTCGCTAGTGGCTTGGATTCAATGGTGCTAGGAGAGCCGCAGATATTAGGTCAGTTAAAAGCCTGTTATCAAAAAGCGAAGCGAGCCGGGACGGTTGAGCAGGTGATGGAACGTTTGTTCCAGAAAACCTTCGCCGCGGCTAAGCGAGTGCGCCATGAAACTGACATAGGCTCTAACCCTGTTTCGGTGGCGTATGCAGCTGTGACCTTGGCTAAACATATCTTTGCCGATTTCTCTAAGCTGACGGTGTTATTTGTCGGCGCCGGTGAAACCATTGAGTTGGCCGCGCGTCATTTAGAGCAAAGCGGCGTGCAGAAGATGGTGATGGCGAATCGGACCTTGGCTAACGCGCATAAATTAGCGGATCAATTTAACGGCAAGGCCGTTGGCTTGGATGCTATTCCGCATTATTTAGCTCAAGCCGATATTGTGATCAGCTCGACCGGAAGTATGTTACCGATTATTGGTAAAGGCATGGTCGAAACTGCGATTCAGGCGCGTCGTCGCAAAAGTATGTTCATGGTGGATTTAGCGGTACCGCGCGATATTGAAAGCTCGGTGGCGAAACTCGACGATGTCTACCTTTATAGCGTTGATGATTTGGAAGGCGTGATTCAAGAAAATTTACAGGCGCGCCAAGAAGCCGCTGAAGAGGCTTTGGTCATACTGGATGAATTTGCGGGCGACTTTGAAAAGTGGCACGCCGGTCGTCAAAAACATGATACGGTACGCGAATTGCATCAAGTCTTCGCGGAAATTGCCCAGACGGAATTGGATCGTGCCAAAGCACAGCTGAAGAATGGTAATGACATTGAAGCGGCGTTAGAGCATTTTTCTCACCGTTTAACCAAAAAGTTTTTACATCAGCCGATGGTTTGGCTCAGAGAAGATGACGACGAACTGGATCGTCATGACATTACTCGTCAACTGTTTCAGCTTGACAAAAACTCAGATGATTAAGTACAACGTTACTTTAACCATTGTTTTATAAAGAATTATACCGATAGGAACAAAGAAATAGCATGTTGCAGGATTCTGTCAGTCAAAAATTAGAAGTTCTGGTTGATCGCCATGAAGAGTTAGAAGCATTACTCGGTGACCCAGAGATTATTTCTGATCAAAATAAATTTCGCGATCTGTCGAAAGAGTATTCGCAGCTTGAGGAAGTGGTCAAAACGTTCCAGGAGTATCAAGAAGCGGTAGAGAACCTTGGGAACGCCGAGGAGATGTTAAAGGACGATGATCCTGACATGCGCGAAATGGCGCAAGAAGAGTTTAAAGCATCAAAAGCGACCATCGAACAGCTTGAAGTCGATTTACAGAAGTTACTGTTGCCGCGTGATCCGAACGATGACAAAAACACCTTCTTAGAAATTCGTGCGGGTACGGGCGGTGATGAGGCCGCTATTTTCGCGGGTGATTTATTCCGTATGTACAGCAAGTATGCGGAGAAGAAACGCTGGCAGGTTGAAGTGATCAGCGAGAGCCAAGGTGAACACGGTGGCTATAAAGAAATTATTTTGCGTATCGTTGGTGATGCGGTTTATTCGCACTTGAAGTTTGAATCCGGCGCGCATCGCGTGCAGCGTGTACCTGAAACTGAGTCTCAAGGGCGTATTCATACGTCGGCTTGTACTGTGGCGGTGATGCCAGAAGCTGACGAGATTGACGCGATTGATATTAATCCTGCGGATCTGAAAGTCGATACTTTCCGAGCGTCGGGCGCGGGTGGTCAGCACGTTAATAAAACTGACTCAGCGATCCGTATTACTCACTTGCCAACAGGCGTTGTAGTCGAGTGTCAGGACGAGCGTTCGCAACACAAAAACCGCGCGAAAGCGATGTCAGTATTACAGTCTCGTTTGCAGGCGGCTGAAGAAGCGAAACACCAGTCAGAGCAGACGGAAATACGTCGTAACTTAGTGGGGACGGGCGATCGCTCAGATCGAATCCGTACTTACAATTATCCTCAGGGACGCATGACGGATCATCGCATTAACCTGACGCTGTATAAGTTGGACGAAATTATGGAAGGGGATATCGATCAAATCCTTGAGCCATTAGTTCAAGAGCATCAGGCGGATCAGTTAGCGGCGTTATCCGGCCAAGCTGATTAACTTTGGCAGCCACTCGTTTCAACTTAGAGCGCTAATGCATCATGACTAAAACGGTTCAAGAGGTGTTGCAGTGGGCCGTTTTAGAGCTGGCTAATACCGATAACGCCAAGTTGGATGCGGAAGTACTTCTCGCTGAAACATTGGAGCAATCCAGAACCTGGCTTAAGACCTGGTCAGATAAACCTATCTCAGAGCAGCAGCTAGCCCAGTTTAAAGCGTATATTGGCCGTCGCCAGCAAGGCGAGCCCGTGGCCTATATCGTGGGGCGACAAGACTTTTGGACGCTGAGTTTAAAAGTCACCCCAGCGACCTTAATCCCAAGACCGGAAACCGAGCACTTGGTTGAGTCTGTGCTGAGTAAAGCGCCGCATGATCAACCGTTGAACATTGTCGATCTCGGCACTGGCACTGGTGCCATTGCGCTCGCCATTGCCTCAGAGCGTCCTCAATGTCAGGTTTGGGCGATGGATGTGAGTGATGAAGCTTTGGCTGTTGCTGAGCATAACCGCCAGCAACTGCAGTTGGAGAACGTCACTTGTCGCAAAGGGCACTGGCTCAGAAACTGGACAGGGGAGGGCTTTGATCTCATTGTCAGCAATCCGCCGTATATTGAACCCAACGATCCGCATTTGAAGGATCTGACCTATGAGCCAATATCGGCGTTAGTGGCGGATGATGACGGGCTGTCCGATATCAAAGAAATTACAGAGCAAGCCATGCTGCATTTAAAAGCTGGTGGCTGGTTGATGCTTGAGCATGGTTATAATCAAGGTGGCGTTGTGCGACACATTCTTCAAACCCAAGGTTTTGCATGCGTCGAAACTGAAGCGGATTACGCTGGACTTGATCGAGTGACTTATGGACAAAAGCTGAACTTTAAGCGGTAAAAAGGGTCTTTTCTAAAGCGCTCAACGACAAAAACCGCACAGATTAGCCAATCTGTGAAAATAATCTTGTATGGTAGGCTTTTAAGCTTGCCGAGCTTGACGAGTATTGTTAGAGTAACGCGATTGAGAATATTCTCACAAGCCTTGTCGCTATTGGTTTTAAGCCCTTTTTAATGACAATTATTTTAACGAATTTGAGTAAAACAAGTTTTAAGCGGGAAACCTCCTCCGATGTTTAATAAATTACGTGGCCTTTTTTCTACCGACCTATCAATTGACTTGGGTACGGCAAATACTTTGATTTATGTTCGTGACCAAGGAATCGTTCTTGATGAACCTTCTGTGGTAGCGATTCGACAAGATCGCTCTGGTGGTGCTAAGTCCATAGCTGCAGTTGGTGAAGCTGCGAAACGAATGCTAGGTCGTACGCCGGGTAATATCGTTGCGATTCGTCCTTTGAAAGATGGCGTGATCGCTGATTTTGAAGTGACCGAGAAAATGCTTCAGCATTTTATTCGTAAAGTTCACGACAACACGTTTTTCCGCCCAAGCCCACGAGTGTTGGTTTGTGTTCCTTGTGGCTCAACTCAGGTCGAGCGTCGTGCGATTAAAGAATCAGCGCTCGGTGCTGGTGCGCGTGATGTCTACTTGATTGAAGAACCGGTTGCGGCCGCGGTGGGTGCTGGCTTGCCAGTCAACGAAGCGCGCGGTTCAATGGTTGTGGATATTGGTGGTGGTACGACGGAAATCGCCATCTTGTCATTGAATGGTGTGGTCTATTCAGACTCTGTGCGCATCGGCGGTGACCGTTTTGATGAAGCGATTATCGAATACATTCGTCGCAATTATGGCACTATTATTGGTGAAGCTACGGCTGAGCGTATTAAGCACGAGATCGGTACGGCTTACCCTGGTACTGAAGTTCGTGAGCTTGACGTACGTGGTCGTAACTTGGCTGAAGGTATTCCAAGAAGCTTTACCATTAACAGTAACGAAATTCTTGAAGCGCTACAAAATCCATTACACGGCATTGTTCGTGCGGTTAAAACGGTGCTTGAACAGTCTCCACCAGAGTTGGCGGCAGACATTTCGGAGCGCGGTATGGTTTTAACGGGCGGTGGTGCTTTGATTCGTGATATCGACCGTTTATTGATGGAAGAAACTGGCTTGCCAGTAATTGTGGCTGAAGACCCTCTAACGTGTGTGGCACGCGGTGGCGGTAAAGTATTAGAGACCATCGACGAGCATGGTGGCGACTTATTCTCTGACGATTAATCGGTCACATTAAAGACTTTGAAAAAAGTCCATTAAAATCGGGCACTTAGATTGCCCGATTTTTGTATCTATACCATAAAAATTGCTAAACTAAAGTCTATCTATGTGGACTAACTATAAGAATTTACTCTTGCGGGAGGAGTAGGCCATTAAAAATCTATTCACTCGAGGCCCATCATTGGTTTTGCAGCTGGTGTTCAGCCTGATTTTAGCGGCAATTTTGATGGTGCTGGACTATCGCTATGACTATCTAAGTAGCGCCCGTAAAGGGGTATCTACCGTGTTAGCCCCCATCTATTTTTTAGCCAACTTGCCCAACGAAGTTGCGGCTTGGGCCGATAGTAACATTGTTAGCCGTAATGATTTACTGGGTGAGAACCGTCGATTGAAAGACGAGCTGTTAATTTTGAAAGCTCAGAACCAGCGGTTGATTGGTCTTGAGTCAGAAAATGCTCGTTTACGTTCTTTGTTAGGATCGTCACGCACTTTACGCGGAAAGCGAGTGATTGCCGAAGTATTGAATATCGACAGTAGCTTATTCGCTAATGAGTTATTACTGAATAAAGGCAGTCTCGATGGTGTGTTTGTGGGTCAGCCAGTGGTCGACGCTGAAGGTATTATGGGCCAGATTGTTGAAGTGTCGACTTCAACTTCGCGCATGATTTTATTGAATGATCAAAAACATGCGATCCCCGTTCGAGTCGATCGCAATGGGGTTCGAGCAATTGCTCAAGGTAATGGACAGGTACTTTACTTGAGACACTTACCAAACACGATCGATATCGAAGAAGGGGACTTGCTACTCAGTTCTGGCTTAGGACAGAAATTTCCTGATGGCTACCCTGTCGCTAAAGTTATTTCTGTGGTGCGTCAGCCTGCACAGCCTTACGCTGAAATTCTAGCGGAACCCACAGCAAATATTAATCGAGCGAATCACGTGTTATTGCTATGGCCATACCATGATCCTAGCAGCAGTTTTGATGATGAAGCGCTTCAAGAAGATGATAAGTCAGAGGTAAGCCCAGATGCAGAATAAACAAAAACGTGGCTCTTGGGTAATTATTTTATCGCTACTGATCGCACTGATTTTGAGTGTCATTCCTTTGCCAGAGTCGTGGCAGCCTTATCGTCCTGACTGGGTCTTTTTGGTCTTCTCTTACTGGGTGGTAGCGCTACCCCATCGTATTGGGTTGCTTTGGGCGTTTGTTTGGGGGCTTATTTTCGATGGCTTATTGGGCAGCACTTTGGGCTTACACAGCTTTACTTTTTGTATTGTGGCCTTCATTCTGCAATTAAGTTATTTAAGAATTCGTTTGTATCCGATCTGGAAACAAGCGTTAACCATGGGTGGCTTGAGTTTATTGTATCTGGCACTCGTGTTGTGGCTATCCCGCATTACTGGTAGCCCTGAAAGCTCATTCGACTATTGGCTCTCAGCAGGGATTAATGCTTTGTTGTGGCCATGGCTTTTCATTTTGCTGCGTGACATCCGTCGTTACTTTAAGGTGGCATAAGAATGGAACAAGGTTACTCAAAAATTTACTTGGCTTCGGGCTCTCCACGTCGGCAAGAATTGCTGACTCAGTTGGGAGTCTCGTTCATCCAGATCGAGAATGATTTTGATGAAACGCCATTAACAAAAGAGACGCCGTTACAATATGTTGAACGGGTGGCTTTAGGCAAAGCGCAATCAGCACGTGAGAGCATGACGGACACTCCTGATTTCCCCATCCTAAGTGCCGATACAACGGTGGTTCATGGTGGTGAACCTTTAGGCAAACCACGGGATATAGAACACGCTGCACAGCTATTATTACGATTGAGTGGTCAGAAGCATAAAGTGTTGTCGAGTGTTGTGTTGATGGTTGGTGAAGAGCCACTGCAAACGACGGTAGAAACCGAGGTTACGTTCGCGCCTTTGAAGCAGCAAACCATTGAAGCTTATTGCCAGACACAAGAACCGCTGGGGAAAGCAGGTGGCTATGCGATTCAGGGGCTTGGTGGTAGCCTGATTGAATCGATTTCTGGAAGTTACACAAATGTTGTGGGCTTGCCCGTTTATCAAACACGCCAGCTGTTAGAACAGGCAAAAGTTCAGTTTGCGTTAAGCAGACTGGGTTAATCTATTAGGGAGCGGCCGAACTATGCGTGATGAAATCTTAATTAATATTACCCCTCAGGAAACTCGAGCTTCGATTGTCGAGAACGGGGTATTGCAAGAGGTTCATATTGAGCGCACGGAGAATCGAGGCATCGTTGGAAACATCTATAAAGGTGTGGTTCGACGAGTCATGCCCGGGATGCAAGCCGCTTTTGTAGACATTGGTCATGAGAAAGCGGCCTTTCTTCATTTAGCCGATATCGTAACCGATAAAGCCGAAGGCAGTAAGCAGGCAGTGGAAGGCTCTAAACTTCTGGACAAGCAACAAGCCCAGGAAACTGATATCACCTCTGTACTCCATGAAGGGCAAAAAATTATTGTTCAGGTCATCAAAGATCCGATTAGCAGTAAAGGAGCGCGGTTAACGACGCATATCACGATTCCATCACGTTACTTAGTATTGATGCCAGATACTGAGCATGTCGGTGTCTCACAGAGAATTGATGACCACGACGAACGAGTACGGTTACGTGAACTGTTAGAAGATCATGAAGACCTCGATAACGGTTTTATCATCCGAACGGCAGCAGAAGGTGCCACCGAAAAAGAGCTGGTCAGAGATGCACTGTTTCTGGCCAAGTTGTGGCACGGCATTACGGAAAAATCGAAGCAAGTGAGTGCACCCGGTTTGGTGCATGAAGATCTTGGATTAGAACTGCGCATCATGAGGGATATTTTTGAGGATGATGTAGAGCGCGTAAGAATTGATAATGAAGTCACCTTAGAGCGTATTCTTGATTTTGTTAGAGAGTTTTTGCCTGAGATGGAAAGCCGAATTGAGCTTTACCAAAGCGAACGTCCAATCTTTGACTTGTACAACGTTGAAGAGGAAATCAAAAAGGCTTTAGAGCGTAAAGTTCAACTCAAGTCTGGCGGTTATTTAATTATTGATCAAACCGAAGCGATGACCACGGTTGACGTTAATACCGGCGCTTTTGTGGGGCACAAAAATCTTGAGGAAACGATTTTTAGGACGAACCTTGAGGCGGCAACGGCGTTGGCTCGTCAGCTAAGGCTGAGAAATTTGGGCGGTATTATTATTGTCGACTTTATCGACATGAAAGAGGAAGAGCACAAACGTCAAGTGCTTCGGACCTTAGAAAAAATTCTAGAAAAAGATCATGTTAAAACTCAAATTACAGAAGTGTCATCATTGGGTTTGGTCGAAATGACGCGCAAGCGTTCTAGGGAAAGCTTGGAGCGTTTATTATGTGAGCCGTGTCAGCAATGTAATGGTCGCGGCTACGTTAAAACAGCGGTCACCGTGTGTTATGAAATTTTTAGAGAATTAAGCCGAGCCGCTAGAACTTATGACGTACAAAAGTTTTTAGTCTTAGCTAGCCAGGAAGTGGTGGACTGTTTGTTAGATGAAGAGGCAAGCAGTTTAGGTGACTTGGAAGTTGATATTGATAAGCCGATCAAGCTGCAGGTTGAAAGTCTATATTCACCCGAGCAGTTTGATGTTGTTCTAATGTAAAACTGGTTTCTTAATGGCGAAATCTTTGACAAGACTTTTTAGACGATTCTTAACCTACATTCTGTGGTTAGTGTCCCTGCTTGTCATTGTATTTGTTCTCGTCGTTTCTGTTATTAAATTAAGCCTGCCCTATTGGACTGAAAACAAAGATCGAATGATCGCTTTGTTGGAAGATAAAGTTGGTGGTGATTTTAATTATTCGAGTCTTGAAGTTGATTGGTCTGAATTTAAACCGAGTATTTTTGTCAATGGTATAAGTTGGAGTAGTGAAAGCAAAGACCAGTCATATCGGGCGGGCAAGGCTCATGTGGTTCTTAACTTTTGGGAAAGTTTATTCAAAGGGTATTTGGTAACAGAAAGCGTAGACCTCAATTCGGTTAATGCAGAAATTATGCTGCCGCAATTGGCTGGTCAAGAAACCCCCTTATCCACTGACTTTGGAATTCTTCTTAAACGTTATCCTGAAATGATTGATCAGGAATCCATCAGTATTACTGACTTTAGTATTAACCTTCATAAAAAAGATGAAACTCGAAAAATCCAAATTAGTGACTTATCTTTTACTAAGCGAGGTAAGCAAAGACAGTTAATTGTAGAGTCGCAAAGCGCCTTTGCCTCTCAAGCTCGTCTAATTATAGAAAGTAAAGGCCAACCTTTTGTTGGAAACAGCCCGATCAAAATTTACGGTTTATTGCGAGATTTTGATGTGGTCGATAGCACCAGCTTTTTTGAATTACCACAGGGCATCCCCGTAGAATTAGCCGACAGTGAGTTTTGGGTAAGTTATCAAGGCGAAGATCCTGTTTCAGGAAGACTTATTTTTTCTGCAGACAGCAGCAGCTCAAAAGTCGCGGCGTTGAATTCTGAAATCAATTATCAGGTTGATGGGGCCTTATCCATTTTTTCCAGTGACCAGTTCCACGTTGTCGAACGAACCGAATCGGGTGAGTTACGAAGTTATGATAGTTTCTTCAAGCTTGTCCGCCATCAAAAAGAGAGCAATACGACAGACTGGATCCTTGAAGCTGAAAATACACCGATAGGATATTTTTCAGCATTAGTATCCCCATTTTTGCCTTCAGACTTGCGTAATACCTTGAATCAAGTTCAACCAACGGGTGAATTGGTTTCTTTAGATATGGAGGCGACTCAGTCTGAGCATGGCCTAGTTCCTAAGTTTGGTTCTGCAGAAATTATTAACGTTCAAACGCAGCAAAGCAGATTGTCGCCTAGGATGAGTTTAGATCGAATACTCATTAATAACGAAGGCGAAGGTTGGCGTCTAAAGGCTGACAGCAAGAATAGCGAGCTTCAATGGGACAAGGAGTTGAAAGGCATTATTCCCGTCAAACAACTGACGCTTGATGCTTGGGTGAGTTATATTGACACCCCCTATATTGATATTAATGGATTAACCTTTACCACTCCCGATCTCGATGTTGCTGTCAATGGTTCCGTCAGGATAATAGATGAGGACGCCGAGTTATCAATCTATGCAGAAGCCAAAAATATCAATATTGCTAAGCTAGAAGATTACTGGCCTAGAAGTCATATTGAAGACGATGTGTTGGATTTTTTAGATATGGCTTTAGTGGCGGGCCGTGTTGATTTTGCTAAGTTAACTTGGCGTGGCAACTTTGAACAGTTTCCCTATCAAAATAATACTGGTCAATTTGATATCAAAGCTCGTGTGGTTGATAGCCAGTTCCGCTTTGATGAAGCCTGGCCCATTGTCGATGGGTTATCGGCTTCTGTTCACTTTACCAATAATGAAGTGTTGATGACTGCCCATCAAGGCTCGATCATGGGGAATACTGTCGAGCAAGCGAAAGGTGTTATCGAATCACTCTTCACAGAAGGCTCAGTATTAACCTTAGACGTCAGCAATAGAGTGGCTTTTGATAGTTACAAGCAGTTGTTTTTAAACTCACCGCTAAAAGAGTGGTTGGGCGAAGAGCTGTTGGACTTAGAGTTTTCGGGAAGTCTTAAGAATCAGCTATCAGCGACAGTGCCTTTGAGTGAGAACAGTGATGACATTACTTTAAATGGTGAGATCGAATTTGCTGGAGAAAGTGTTGAATTAAAAAGTTATCAGTTGGCGCTTAATAATCTTAGAGGGATTTTAAATTACTCGGAGCGTGGTGCATCGGCTAAACAGCTTAACGCTAGCTTATGGCAGAGCCCTGTGACAATTGATATTGCTGTCGATGAATACACCAACAATGACGACTTAGTTAACATTGATGCGAACTCTAATTTTGATTTGGCTAAAGCCGTGGCTTCGCTCGACATACAGTTACCGATATACGTTGAGGGCAAGAGTCAGGCTAACCTACATTATCGACAAGATAGCGAAGGGTCTGAGTCATTAATTGTACGTAGTGATCTAGCCGGGACAGAAATCAAAGGACCTTCTTGGGTCAGCAAAGAAAAAGATGCGCAAAGCTCCTTCTTAGCGACACTCTATAGAAAGAAAAATAGAATTCATGCGAGAACCATCTATCGCGATACGGTTTCCTCGCAACTCGACTTTGGCGTTGATACACCGAACGACATCAATGGTGTTATTGCGCTTGGTGACTTAGCCACTCATTCAATAAAGGTACCTGCAAAAGGGGTGGCGATTGAAGGTTTCTTTGCAGAAATTCACAGTGCAGAGTGGCTCAACAGTCTACAAGTAAAAAAAGAGGGTGAGTTTTTCTGGCCTGAGTGGATTGACCATATCTCTATTCAAACCGCACTTTTTACTATTGGCGGTCAATCGTTACACGATGTTGTGTTCACAGATTCGTTGTTGGCGGATGAAAGCATCAGGTTCAACGTCAAGGCGCGTGAAGGCCTGGGTAACTTAACCTTGCACAACGATGGTCGCAAGCATGTCACCATTGAAAAACTCGAAATTGAATTGGATACGTTTTCCGAGCTTTCTGATACAGAAGTGAATATCAGTAAGTCAGCGCTGGATAATTGGCAGTTAGAGTGTTTAAGCTGCAAAATTAATGGTATTGATATAGGGCGGTTAACACTGTTATCCAAGTTAGAGAATGGTGCCGTTAAGCTTCAAGGTGATACCAAAATTGACGGCCAGTTGAGCGCTTACTTAGAGGGGCTTTGGGCTGGTGATAAAAGCTCGGTAGATTTGACTTTTGACACGCAAGACACCGGCAAATTATTAAAACGCTGGGGATATGGCGATGGTATTTCTCAAACCAAAGCCTCAGGGAGTGTCAAACTTAATTGGACCGGGGGCTTCCATGAGTTCAGCTTACCGCAATTAAACGGTCAGGTTAAATTAGAAACTGGTGAGGGTGCTGTTAAAGAGTTGAGCGACAGACAGGCCCGTGTTTTTAGTTTGTTTTCGCTACAAAGTGTCCGCAGACGTTTGTCATTAGATTTTAGTGACTTGTTTGAAGACGGCTTCTTCTATGACAAAATGAATGGTGAGTTTACGGTCAAAAATGGCGTTGTTCACAGCGACAATGTGTTTATTGACGGTACTGCAGCTGACGTCAGAGTGAAAGGCTCAATTGATCTGGTGAAGCAAACGGTAAACCAAAATGTTACGGTCGTGCCCAAGTTGGGTGCGAGTTTACCGGTCCTAGCAGGTTGGGCAGTAGAGCCAACGACTGGTTTGATTATGCTGCTCGTTAATAAAATCTTTGAACCCGTGATCGATGTTGTGGTGAGTATTGAGTATAAAGTCAGCGGCAACTTGGCTAATCCGAGCGTCGTAGAGGTTAGCAAAAAATCAAAAGAGGTTGCGGTGCCTGATACAGAGGATGAGACCGAAGAGGTTGAAAACACTGACAAGGTCGATAAGACTGATGAGGTAGATATGTCTGACAAGGTAAAGAGTGAAACCAATTCAATGCCGCCACAAGAGCAAGAGAACAAGCTTACGGAAGGTGATCAATAATGTCAGATAAACGAAGTATCACTATCGGATTGATTCAGATGTCTTCATCGAGCTGTGTCGAGGACAACTTAAAGCAAGCCGAGGCTCTGATTAAAGATTCTGTTGCAGATGGCGCAGAGATGGTCATACTGCCAGAAACTTTTGCGCTAATGGAAAAATATAATGGTCAAAAACTGGATTTTGTCGAGCAACACTTAGAAGGGCCAATCCAGCATTGGATGCAGCGAGTCGCGAAAGACAATAACGTGATGATTGTTGGTGGCACCATTGCTATTGCTTCTGGTCTTGAAAAGCGCCCCGTTGCACGTTGCTATGTCTATGATAAGCAGGGCGACTTGATCACCTTCTATGACAAAATACACATGTTTGATGTCGCTGTGAAAGAAGATGAAGTCTATTCCGAGTCCGATAATACCCTTGCGGGTGATGATATAAAAACCTTTGAATACAACGGTATTACTTTTGGTTTATCGGTTTGCTATGACTTGAGATTCCCGGAGCTTTACCGTGAATATCAGAAGCTTGGTGTCGATGTGATACTGGCGCCATCGGCGTTTACGTTAAAAACGGGTGAAGTCCATTGGCAGCTGTTGCTGCAGGCAAGGGCGGTGGAAAATCTTGCTTTTGTAGCCGCGTCTAACCAAACCGGCGAGCATGACAATAAACGAAAAACCTATGGTCATAGTATGTTTGTCGGACCGTGGGGAGACGTACTCGGAGCAATGGGGAGTGACGTTGGCTTCATTAATCGCCAACTTAATATCGCGCAAATTGAATCAATCCAAAAACGTTTTCCAGTGCATACGCACAGAAAATTATAAGGTAAAGCATGTCAGAAGTGATACAGAGCGTTGAGCAGCACCTATTTAACGATAGTGATCTGTCCGTAGATGCTATAAAAAAAGCCATAGAATCCATGAGTCGTTTCCAACAAGATTATGCGGATATTTTTCTGCAGGAAGTGGTTATGGAGTACTGGCAGCTGGAAGATGGATTGGTAAAAGATGCCAGTTTTAACTTAAATAAAGGTTTAGGCATTCGCAGTATCGACGGTGAAAAAACTGGTTTTGCTTACGCCAACCAATTTGAGCAAACTGCACTTAATAATGCGCTGACTGCTGCGACCAGCATCAGTCGAGCGGGCCAGTCAAAGACAGTTAGCTTTAATCAAGCCAGTGCACAGCACCGCCTGTACACCGACAATAAAACCTTAGGTGATATTGAGCAATCGCATAAGATTGCCCTGTTGCGTCAACTGGATGCACAGGCGAGACAGTTAGACGAAAAGGTTCAGCAGGTTATTGTCAGTCTGTCAGCCGCCGATGAACATATGTTAGTGGCGGCCATTGACGGTACTTTAGCGGCAGATATTCGTCCGATGATTCGACTGAATGTTACGGTGGTTGCTGAGCACGCCGGTCGTCGTGAACGGGGGAGTGCGGGTATGGGTGGCCGTTATGATTGGCATCATTTGATGTCCCTGGATCTCGAGCAGTTGGCTAAGAAAGCGGTACAGCAAGCGATCATCAATTTAGATGCTGTCGAAGCACCAGCAGGAACTATGCCTGTGGTTTTGGGCAATGGCTGGCCTGGAGTTTTGTTGCACGAAGCGGTTGGACATGGCCTAGAAGGCGATTTTAACCGTAAAGGTTCGTCAGCCTACGCAGGACGGATTGGTGAGAAGGTTGCTTCGGATTTATGTACTGTTGTGGATGATGGCACTCTGGAAGGGCATCGCGGTTCTTTAAATGTGGATGATGAAGGAACGCCAACCCAATCCAATGTGTTAATCGAGAACGGTATCCTTAAAGGGTATATGCAGGATAAACACAATGCTCGACTTATGGGTCAACAAGCAACCGGCAATGGTCGTCGCGAATCTTATGCTCATTTGCCGATGCCGCGCATGACCAATACCTTGATGTTAGGTGGCAGCTCCGATCCTGAAGAGATTATCCGCAGCGTGAAAAAAGGGATATACGCCCCTAACTTTGCTGGTGGTCAAGTGGACATCACGTCGGGCAATTTTGTGTTTAGCGCCAGTGAGGCCTATTTGATCGAGGATGGCAAATTGACTTCTCCGATCAAGGGGGCGACATTGGCGGGTAATGGCCCTGAAGTCTTAAAATATGTCAGCATGGTGGGCAATGATAGCCAACTCGATCCAGGAATCGGTGTTTGTGGTAAAGATGGGCAAAGCGTTCCTGTATGCGTAGGGCAGCCAACTTTAAAAGTTGATAAATTGACCGTTGGCGGAACGCAGGCAGGCTAACGTTGGTGGTTATGCCTACGGGCTTTGGAATTGAGCGTTATCTCTAAGGTAGCGATACAGCTCTCTTTGATATTTTGGTGGTTTGTCTTGTTGCTGTTCTTTAGTGGCGTTTCGAACCAGTTGACGCAGTTGTTGGCGATCCAGGTTCGGAGCTGCTTGTAGCAGTTCAAACGTGGCGTCATCACCCTCTTGTAGCAGTCGGTTGCGCCAGTGCTCACAGAGTTTCTCGCGTTGGACTTCAAGTGTGTGTTGTTGATTGTCTTGCAGTAATTGTTGCTCAATAGCTTCAACATCCTCATTTCGGAGGAGCTTGCCGATGTATTTGATGTGACGCTTGAGGCCAATGTGATGATTGATTTTTGAGACTTCGTTTAGCGCGTGTTTTAGCGTATCCGAAATAGGTAACGCCTGCCATTGGTGCTTTGGCAGTTTAGCGAGCTTATCGCCTAAAGCGGTAAGTTCTAACAACTCTTTTTTGATTTGTGATTTAGACTTATCGTGTTCAAAGTCATCATGCTCATCAAAGTTATCAATCATGGAGTCAGCTGGTTATTGGGTTCCGGTTTATGATAACGTTTTCCGATGATGAGTGGTAGCAAGCAAGTAAATAAATAATAAATGGGTCGGTGTTGGCCTAGTTTATTCAACTCAATATTAAGTGATTTAAAGTGGTGAATTGATTGACTCAAAGTGACAATAAACAGTTAACGTTAGCGCAAATTGCCGAGCAGCAAGAGCAAACTTCTGCAACCATGAAGCAGATCGCTGAGACAGTGATCGCTAAAGCCAAAAAAGCTGGCGCGGATGCTGCCGAGATCTGGAGTTATAACACTATCGGCAACAGTGTCGAAGTGCGTAATGGTGATCTGGAAACGTTAGAGTTTAACCAAGACAGCCACCTGGGCATTAATGTCTACTTTGAGCAGCGAAAAGGCACGGTTTCAGTCAATGACTTAACCGAAGCTGCAGCAATGCAAGGGTTAGAAGCCGCCTGTGATATCGCTAAGTTTACGGAACCTGACCCTCATGCTGGGTTGGTTGATAAATCTCGCATGGCAACTGAGTGTCGAGATCTGTCGCTAGATCATCCGGCTCAATTAACGATTGAGGATATGGTTGCTTCGGCTAAAGAAGCTGAGGCGACAGCGCTACAAAGCCAATACATTAAACAGTCAGAGGGAGCGAACTTCTACAGTCATCGCTCCGTATCCTGTTACGCCAATAGCCATGACTTTTGCGGTTTTAATCGAACCACTCGCTATAGTTTATCCAATGTTTTGATCGGTCAGACTGAAAAAGGCATGGTACGAGATGGTTATTATACCTTGGGTCGGGAGTTTTCAGATTTACTAGAGGCTAAGTCAGTTGGCGAGGAAGCTTCCCACAGAATTGAACGCAAGTTAAAGCAAGGAAGTTGTACCTCTGGCAAGTTTCCAGTGGTTTTCAGTCCTGAAGTCGCGCGAGGTCTATGGTCGCATTTGTTTGGAGCCTTGAAAGGTGGCGCGCTGTATCAGCGTTCGTCGTTTATGCTGGATAAGTTGGGGGACATTATTCTGCCTCAATCAATTTCCATCATTGAAGATCCATTTATCGCTAAGGGACTCGGTAGTTCGAATTACGATAGTGATGGTGTGGCTACCGCCAAGCGTACCATTGTCGATAAAGGCCAGCTGGATGGTTATTTCTTAAGTGGTTACTCGGCACGACGGCTAGGTATGGAGCCGACAGGTAACGCTGGCGGTATTCATAACATTTCGATTGATGGCGATAAGCAGCCGCTAGATGAAATACTCAAAGAGTTGGGCACGGGCTTATTGGTTACAGAGGTTATGGGGCAGGGCGTTAATATTGTTACCGGAAACTATTCGCGAGGTGCCAGCGGCTTTTGGTTTGAACATGGTCAAATAAAACACTATGTCCAAGAAATCACCATTGCCGGTAACCTTGAGCAGATGCTGCAGGATATTGTTGCTTTGGGGGATGATCTCGATAAGCGCTCTAGCATTTTAACCGGCTCGGTCGCGTTGAAAGCGATGACGGTAGCGGTTTAAGCTAGTTTAAGCGAAAAAGTAAGTCGCTAAACCGAGTAACGCAAAGAAGCCTGCGACATCAGTCACGGTGGTTAATACAACGCCACCGGCAATGGCTGGATCGATATTGAGCTTTTTCAAAATAAGCGGAATACTAGCGCCACTTAACACACCAGTCACTAAATTGATAAGCATGGCGCCACCTATGGTGATGGCTAGATGTAAGTGATTGACTCCTGACTCTTTGTAGTAGGAGAAAGCATAGACTAAAGAAGCGATGGTTATCGCCCAAAGGATGCCGTTGATAACACTAACGGCGAGCTCTTTTTTCAGTAAATAGGATTGGTTACCGTCACTAATGTGTCCAAGCGACATACCACGGATCACCAGTGTTAGCGTCTGAGTACCGGCAATACCGCCCATGCTTGGAACAATTGGTAGCAGTACGGCCAACAACGTAACTTTAGCAATAGTGCTCTCGAAAATGCCAATAACCAATGCTGCCAAAATAACGGTCAGTAAATTAATCCCCAACCAAATGGCACGCTTTCTGGCGGTAACCATCACCGGACCGAAGGTATCAGCCAACTCGTCCAAACCTGCCATCGACATCAATGAGTGATCCGCTTCTTCACGGATAACGTCTACCACGTCATCAATGGTAATACGGCCTAATAGTCGGCCTTCTTCGTCTAGCACCGGCGCAGAAACTAAGTCATGACGCTCGAAGATTTGAGCCACTTCAGTGTCTTTCATATCCGCTGGGATGGTAAACATCTCTTCATCAACAATTTGCGTAATGGAAGTGTCAGGATCACACGTTAAGATTGAACTAATAGGTACCGATCCGATCAAGACATCACGCGAGTTGACGACGTAAAGGTGGTCAGTATTGGGTGGCATGCTACCGCGAATACGCAAATAACGCAGTACCACTTCAACCGATACTCGTGGGCGAATCATGATGGTATCAATATTCATCAAGCCGCCAGCGGTATCTTCTGGATAGGTTAATGCGTGCTCAATCAAGGCACGATTCTGCTCATCTAAAAGACGCAAAACTTGATTACTGACGTTATTGGATAGATCACCTAGGATGTCTACCACGTCATCGGTATCAAGATCAGAAAGAGCATTAGCCAGCTCTTGTGGCTGCATGTTTTCGATGAAGTTTTGACGAATTTCATCGTTTAAGTGCTGTAGGACATCACCTTCGCGCTCTTTGTCGAGCAATTGCCATATGACGTTACGAACACGAGGGGGCGTCGATTCTAGAAGGTGGGCAATGTCCGCTGAGTGCAACTCTTCGAGCAGGTTGCGAACGGGAATAAGGTGGCCACTATCCAGTGCGGAGTTAAGTAGCTGTAGCTGCTCTTGACGAGTCTGATTGTTTTGATTCTCAGCCATAGCTCTTCTCCGTTAGTATTTGATTTTATTGCTTATTCTAACGTAGCTAGAGGGCCTTATCCAGCGAGATTTGGTTACCTCGCTGATTCTTTATCAAGATTTACATTTTGTTGAGTCGACTGTGCTCTACCGAGATGTTGGGGTAGTGCTGCTTTAAGTATTGTCCCAAAGTTTCGACCATGTAGACTGAACGGTGCCGGCCACCGGTACAACCAATCGCACAAGTAAAATAACTGCGATCTTGCTTACTGAATTCTGGAATCCAGGTGGTGAGGAAGACTTTCAACTGCCATGTATACTCCATGACCATTGAGCTTGAGGATAAATAATCGATAATCTCTTGGTCTTTTCCCGTAAACTCGCGAAGCTCTTCAACCCAGTAGGGGTTGGGCAGACAGCGTACGTCAAACACAAAGTCAGCGTCTTTAGGCGCACCATGTTTGAAGCCGAAAGATACCAGTCGAATATCCATTTGTGGCGCTTTGTTGGCACTGACACGCTCTCTGACACGCTCGCGTAACTCATGTGGCGTAAGCTCTGAGGTGTTCACGACTAAGTCAGCCAGTGCTCTGACTGGTGCTAATAGCTTGTTTTCTTCCTTAATGGCATCTCGAAGCGAGTAGCCCTCTTTGGTTAAAGGGTGTCGGCGACGAGTTTCACTGAACCGTTTCAGTAAAATATTTTCATCAGCATCAATGAAGAGAATACGGGCATGGGGCGCGGCAGCTTTAATTTTTTCCATTTCGTCAGAAAACGTTTCCAAGTCGGAAGGGTTCCTGGCATCGACGCTGATGGCGATAAGCTCATTTTTTAAGATGTGATCGTTGATCACGTTAAGGGTTAAAATGAGTGGCAAGTTATCAATGCAATAGTAGCCGGCGTCTTCAAGCGCTTTCAGTACCACTGACTTTCCTGATCCTGAACGTCCGCTAACAATAACAAGTTTCACGAAGCTTCATCCTTAGTGCTGTATTCTTTGATGGCGTGCTCAATAATATCAAATAATGCCTCATCGTTGTGGGCATTTCTTATCTGAGCACATAACGTTTTGTTATCAAAAATGGCTTTTACGAGTTCAATTCCTTGAAGATCCCTAAAGTCGAGGTCATGAGGAATCAGTAACGCAAAAATGATATCCACATTTTCTTTATCAGAAGCGAAGAAATCAACGCCCTTTTCTAAAGTAGTTAAGATGGCAACAGGCTTTTCGCAGTTTTTTAAGCGCCCATGAGGTAAGGCGATACCATGCCCAATCGCCGTACTGCCCAGCTGTTCTCTTTCAGTGAACGCCTGAAGGATTTCAAAAGAGACCAGCTTAAGGTTGTCTTTACTGAATTGGTTGGCTATCGCTTGTAAGGCTTTTTTTCGACTGGTGGCTTGTAGACCTAACTTACAACGCTCTGGCGCAATGGTATCTAATATGTGCATTGATTGGGTCTTTGATTCACTCATAAAGCATCTCTGCTGGGCGGAAAAAAAGCCCCAGCCCATTTGGGGGAGTAGGGGTGAGGCTTAGCTAAGGTCATTCTTCGTTGTAAGCTATTGATTTAGAATGACTCAATAGTACCATCTTACGCCTCTGTTGACGATATTTTAGGCGCAACAGAGGCGAGCCTGAATCGGCTATAGGGATTAGTGTCGAGTGATCTTTTCCTTATGCTTGATAACTTGTCGGTCTAACTTATCAATCAATAAATCAATAGCAGCATACATATCTTCGGATTCACTATTGGCGAAAATCTCTGCGCCATTGACATGGACGGTAGCCTCAGCAATTTGACGAATTTTCTCGACGCTTAAAATAACGTAAACATTATTGATGTGGTCAAAGTGTCTCTCCAGTTTTGAGAATTTCTCGTCAACAAATTGTTTTAATGGTTCTGTTATATCTAAATGACGCCCTGTTAGATTGATTTGCATAATATACTTTCCTTCTATCATTGATTTAATGGAATAGTGGTAGTCGTTCTAATCGATGACTACTTGGTCTAGGGTGGGAAGGTTCCACGCATAGACGGTAAGGTTGATGTTGTATTGCAATAGGTTTGATGTTGAGACTTATTGATAGTTCACCTCCTGAGTTATGTTGGAGACAACTTGTTAGAAAATCTTTTAGGGTAAACGTAAGACGTTTGAAGGGAGATGTCATTGGCTTAAACCATGTCTTTGGTTTTGATAGGAACCAAATATGAAGGGGAGTGAGTTGTAGGCGTTTAGTCGTTACCACGTAAGCCAATCGTTTCCTTTTTATTACCCTTTAATTACAAGTTACCTTGAGATGAGTGATCTTGCAAGGCTTATTATAAATCTGGGGATTGGCTTAACATTTTCAATGATTACGGTTGTTTTTTGAGCAAAAAATTATAGATTTCTGGAGTGAAGCTTTTAATAAGCTAGCGCTACATTTTAAAGTGTTCACCGAGGTATCGCTGCCTAACTACAGGATTTTCAAGGATGGTGTCCGTATCACCATCAGCGATAATGCTACCACTATCAACAATATAAGCTCGCTCACACACATCCAGAGTCTCACGAACATTGTGGTCAGTGATTAAAACCCCTAAACCGCGTTCTTTAAGCTGCATAATGATGCTTTTAATTTCGATTACCGAGATAGGATCAACGCCTGCAAAAGGTTCGTCCAATAAAATAAACTTGGGGTCGTTGGCAAGGGCTCGGGCAATCTCTACGCGGCGACGTTCACCGCCGGATAAGCTCATGCCCATACTCAGGCGAATGTGCTCAATATGAAACTCGGCCAACAGCTCATCAAGTTTGTCTTCACGCTGCTGCTCATCCAAATCTTTGCGCAACTGCAAGATTGACATGATGTTGTCTTGCACCGAGAGCTTTCTAAAAATTGAGGCTTCTTGAGGTAGGTAGCCAATGCCTTTTTGAGCGCGCGAGTGCATCGCAGCGCCAGTGATATCTTCGCCCGCTAAAAAGATTTGGCCGGCATCAGATGGAACTAGGCCGACGATCATATAAAAGGAGGTTGTTTTACCTGCGCCGTTAGGGCCTAAAAGGCCGACGATGGAGCCTTGCTCAACATCGAGAGAAACGCTTTCGACGACTTTACGTGCCTTGTAACTTTTCGCCAAGTTCTTTGCTTGAAGGGAGCTCATGTTACTGTTCACCTTCTCCAGTTTCAGGGCTTTCATCGGCGCGTTGGTCAGAGTTTTCTACAGACGCTTCTGACGTGCTTTGAGAGGTTTGCTCAAGCGCTTTTTCGGTTTCTGTTTTCTCAGTGTTAGGCTCTTCCTGCCAGTAGAATTCGGTGACCACTTGCTGGTTACTGTTGTCGCTTTGTCCCGCTGAAATGCGCTTTGTCTGCCCATCGTAGGTCAAAAGAGCTGCTGAGGTATTGGAGGAACCTTGGCTTAGCTTAACGGAGCCCACAAGCTGGGTTTGTCTATCCTTGCCGTTCGAACGAAGCGTATCTGCGACGGCAGTGATTTCAGCTTGATTTGGTTGCTTTAAAATAAATGTAGTTGGGTTGCCAGTTAGTACGAAGCTGAAGCCATTGGTGATACGTTGGTTGGCACGCAGTTTATTGCCTAGCAGCGTCAGTTGATCTTGCTCAGAAGTTTGGATGATTTGGATATCACCATCGGCTGCCAGCTCACCAGTTTGTTGTTCGTAGCTGATGCTGGGGGCTTCTATATCAGTAGTTTCACCCAGTTCATCGATATAATGAATTTTCACTGGCGAACCTTCTGCTGTGATGGTGCCTGCATCCTCGCCTTGCTTAATGAGCTTTTGTGCATGAATCGTCATTTGGCCGTGCTGATACACAACATTGTTTTCATACACGACGGTAGGCGTTCCTTTTGATGCATCGAGATAAGAGTTGTCAGCTTTTAAACGCGACTTTTCAAATTGTGCGGCATAAAGCGGCTGGCTCAAAAGAGCACTGCTGCATAAAAGGATGATTGAATAAATCAATGTTTTCATAGTTCTTCTGAAACGACCTGAGATTTAAATTCTATAGTATTGGATTTTAAGTCAGCGCTCATGCCTTTGGCAGTCTGCTTGAAAATCGTGTTGGTTAACTCTACTTCTGCGTCCGTAAATGCGGTTTGGGTGGCAAAGTCCACCGTGAGTACTGGCATGGATAGGGTCATTGGCGGACGTTCATCGCTGGAGTTCATCTTGATGGTAACATCGCCATCAAGATCCAGTTGCTCACTCAGCTCATTACTGACGGCGAAATCCGCTGAGACTTGCCAGTTTTGCTCTGGAGTCATCATCTTGAAAACAGGTTTTTCAAGGCGAGTCTGCATGATGTCCTTAAAATGCGAGGTTTTCTCGCTGGTAAATTTCCGGACGCGCTGACCGTCAGTATTAAACTCTAAAGTCGAAGTCTCAACCAGGTAATAGTCAGGGTTATTGTCGGCTTCAACAAAGCTTGGTTTTTCTTGGACTGAACTGTCCCATAGAAAGGCCACTACAAAAGTAGCTGGAACCAGTAACCATAATATCTGGCGACCTTTCAAAAATGTCATTAACAGTACTCCTGATGAAGCTTTTCTAACACGCCTTTGCTTTCTAAAATCAGATCAGTAATTTCGCGAACGGCACCAAAACCACCGTTGCTCTGAGTGACCCAGTCTGCTTTTTGACGGACGAACCAGTGTCCATCTGCTACTGTAACACCAAGGCCTGAACGGCGCATTAACGGCAAGTCCGGTAAGTCATCACCAACGTGGCATATTTGGCTCGGCTCTAACGACAATCGTTCGCAAAGCTCTTCATAAGCTGCAACTTTGTCGCTTTGGCCTTGATAGCAATGTTTGATCGACAGTTCTCGGCAACGTTTTTCAACGATTTCAGAGCGCCTACCAGTAATAATCGCGACCTCAACCCTATGTTTCATCAAGCTTTTTAGACCGAGACCATCTTTAATGTTGAAGGTCTTTAACTCTTCACCTTGGTTGCCAATGATCACTTGGCCATTACTTAAGACGCCATCGACATCACAAATTAAAAGTTTGATATCTTTTGCTTTACGCAGTAAGTCTTGTTTATAGCTTGGTTTGCTCATTTAGACCACTCCCGCTTTTAATAAGTCATGCATGTGCACCGCGCCAACCGGTTTGTTCTGGGTGTTCACAACGATTAAACAGGTGATGCTGTTACGCTCCATAAGCCCTACCGCATCGACGGCTAAAGCATCGGAGGTGATGGTCTTACCGCCTGTGGTCATCACTTCTTTAATAGGCGTATCAACATTGATGCCTTTTTCAAAAGCGCGTCGAAGGTCACCATCGGTAAAAATACCTAAGAGGTGCTTGTGCTCATCAAGGACAGCGGTCATACCCAAACGTTTATCAGTGATTTCCAATAAAGCATCCTTGACCGACGTGTTAGGAGATACGGCAGGAAAATTTTCAGCGGTATGCATTAAGTCACCGACATGAAGCAATAGGCGCTTACCTAAGCTACCGCCTGGGTGTGATAAAGCGAAATCATCGGGCGTAAACCCTTTGGCTTCAAGCAGACTGACAGCGATAGCATCGCCTAATGCTAAAACGGCTGTGGTTGATGCCGTCGGCGCGAGGTTGTGTGGACAAGCTTCTTGTTCAACCTTGACGGTTAAGTGGATTTCGCTGGCTTTGGCAAGACTCGAGTCAGGGTTGCTGGTAATACTAATCAGCGGAATATCACGGCGTTTGATAACAGGGATTAGGGAGGTGACTTCGTGTGTTTCGCCAGAGTTGGAAAGAGCGATGACCACGTCTCGCTCTTCAATCATGCCCAAATCGCCATGGCTGGCTTCAGCCGGATGGACAAAAAATGCTGGGGTGCCGGTACTGGCGAGAGTTGCCGCCATTTTGCCGCCAATATGTCCTGACTTACCCATGCCGATGACAACCACTTTTCCGCGACATTCAAGCAATCGATGACATGCCGCAACAAAGTTATCATTAAGTTGTGTTTTCAGCTGCTCTACGGCTTGGCTTTCAATACTAATCACGCGATCAGCACTTTTCAATAACTGCTCTTTGGTGGCCTTTTGAGTCAAACTAAGCTCCCTAACTATTTGGCTTTAAAGGGTTTTTATGCAATTAAAGCACAAAGAACCGAACTATATAATACCCTAGGAAGACCGCAACTAAAATAGTGCCCTCAATGCGGTTGATTCTGCCTGGACCGCGGAAACCATAGGCCATAATTGCCATAGCGATAATTAACCCTAGCATTAACGGGTAGTCGATATGCAGTATGTTCTTTTCGATGACGGGCGCTGCAATCGCGGCAGGAATGCCAAGTACACCTAATAAGTTAAAGATATTTGAGCCAATGACGTTACCAATAGCAATTTCGTGCTCGTTCTTTAACACACTGGCGACGGATGCGCCAAGCTCTGGAAGACTCGTCCCTAAAGCGACGATGGTTAAGCCGATCACGGTTTCTGAGACGCCAAAAGTTGAAGCAATACCGCTGGCGCCTTCAATCAATAATTTTGAGCTACCTACCAGCAAGACCAAGCCTAGTATGACCCAGAAGGTCGCTTTGCCTGTCGGCATCCCTTCGGGGAGTTCATCGATCATTTCATCGACCATCGGGTCATGTTCTTTTCTGGATTGTATGCCGACTCGAACCAACCAGAAGAAATAGAACACTAAACCGGTCAGTAAAATAAAACCTTCGGTATGGCTTAGACGGTAATCCCAGAAGAACACGAACGCCGCTGCCGAGCTCAGAAAAAGAATCGGGATTTCACGTTTTAGGAGTCCCGAATGGATCATGAGCGGGCGTACCAAGGCGGTGATACCGAGCACTAAAGCAATGTTGGTAATGTTTGAGCCGAGGGCATTACCTATGGCAACTTCTGGGCCACAGTCAGGCTTATCCGGAGCACATGTTTTTAAAGAGTCCAAGATGGAAACGAAAATCTCAGGAGCGGAAGAGCCGATGGCAACAATGGTTAAGCCGACGATTAAACGCGACACACCCAAGTTGCGCGCTATGGCTGCTGCGCCGTCGGTGAAGCGATCTGCGCTCCACACCAAGAGAGTAATACCGATAACGATAAACGCTATATTTTCTATCATGAGGACCTTAATGAATTCTTTAGATGACCATTATAGGGTGAGCAAGTCGTAAGTTTACAGTTGCAAAATGTAACCAAGCTTTGCTTTCAACCGCTTAGAATCCCTAATTTAGCGGGCTATTGTACTAGGTCGCCGGAAGCTTGTCATTACAAGTGAGGTGCAGGAAGGCGGCGCGGGCGTCAAGCAAGCTCTGAGTGGTTTTATTGAGAGCTTGCAGCTGCTTGCCACTGGGTTTTCCGATCCTTTGTTTTGCGTGTTAAAGCATCATGCCAAATCGGGTTTATGGTAAAGATAAACCGCTAATAGTGTTTATTATCTCAAATTGAGGTAAAATCGCGCCACTTTACAGTCATATTTGATAGCTCCAAGGCCGCTTTCGGGCTTTAATTCGTCAACATCTGGCGTCATACTGTGGGCTAATCAGTCATTTATCAGCAAACAAAGAATTTCCTAATGATAGAAGAGATTAAAAAATTAATTGAGCAAGACATTAAGACTACTGAATTACGTGTCGACGGCGACGGTAGCCATTACCAAGTGATCGTTGTGAGTGAGGAGTTCGATGGCTTGCGTGCAGTCAAGAAGCAACAGATGGTATACGCAGCGGTGAATGAACATATCGCCAGTGGTGAGATCCATGCCCTAACCATTAAAGCTTACACTCCTGCTGAGTGGGAAAAAGCGAAATTATTCGTGTAAAGCGGTTTTTTATTTGCAAACGTACTAAGGCTTACTGATGGATAAATTATTAATCAAAGACGCTGGTCCATTGGACGGTTCAGTAAAAATATCTGGCGCAAAAAATGCCGCGCTACCGATCTTAATGGGCAGCTTATTGGTTGATGGTGTGACCTCCATCGGTAATTTGCCTCACCTAAACGACGTGACCACGACGCTTGAGTTGTTGGGCCGTTTGGGTGCGCAACTGACCATTGACGATAAGTTTAATGTGGAGATCGATGCCTCAGATATTCACAGCCACGAAGCACCCTATGACTTAGTGAAAACCATGCGTGCATCGATTCTGGTTCTAGGGCCGCTCGTAGCGCGTTATGGTCAGGCTGAAGTGTCGTTACCGGGCGGTTGTGCGATTGGTGCACGCCCAGTTAACTTACACATTGATGGCATGCGTGAAATGGGCGCGGACATCGAAGTGGAAGGTGGTTACGTCAAAGCGAAAGTTAATGGACGTTTAAAAGGCGCTAAAATCGTGATGGACACAGTCAGTGTCGGCGCGACTGAAAACTTGATCATGGCGGCAACCCTAGCAGATGGCACGACCGTTATTGAAAACGCCGCGCGCGAGCCTGAAGTGGTTGATTTAGTCAACTTCCTCAACAAAATGGGCGCTAAAATTAAGGGCGAAGGCACTTCAGTGATTACGGTTGAGGGTGTTGAGCGTCTACATGGTGGCGAACACAACGTTCAACCCGACCGAATAGAGACGGGGACCTATCTTGTGGCTGCGGCAATTACTCGCGGACGGATTATGTGTAAAAACACAGACCCTGTGTTGTTGGACGCGGTATTGAAGAAGCTAGAGGAAAGTGGCGCAGAAATTAATACGGGTGATGATTGGATTGAGTTGGATATGAAGGGCAAGCGCCCTAAAGCTGTGAACATTAAAACAGCCCCTTATCCTGCTTTCCCAACTGACATGCAGGCACAGTTTTGTGCGCTGAATGCGGTCGCTGATGGTACTGGTACTATCACCGAAACTATCTTTGAAAACCGTTTTATGCACGTTCTAGAAATGCAGCGCATGGGCGCGGACATTGCCATCGAAGGCAATACCGCAATTTGCCGTGGCGTGGAAAAACTGTCAGGTGCTCAGGTTATGGCAACGGATCTTCGTGCCTCAGCGAGCCTTGTTTTATCGGGGCTGGTTGCGGATGGTGAAACTTTGGTTGATCGTATTTACCACATCGATCGTGGTTACGAAACGATTGAAGAGAAGCTGCAAAATATTGGCGCTTCGATTAAACGTGTCGGATAAATCATCGGTTATTTGAAAATCAAAAAGGCGCCAGTTGGCGCCTTTTTTGTGTCTTGAATAGCAACAAATGAGTTTTCGTTATGGGCGCTGCCCTAACATTACGTCTACTGTCTGCTGCTGACCATCACGCATGAACATCACCTCGACGGAGCTGTCTGGTGGTAAGTTCCAGATTGCTGAAATTAGGTCGACGGTGTTGTAAATCGGTTTGTCGTTTACATTGGTGATGATGTCCAGCGGCTGCAAGCCTGCGGTATCTGCGGGGCCGTCAGGGTTGATACCTGTTACAACGATACCTTTACCATAAGGTAATTGACTAATGCGGTTTTGGAGTTGCTGGCGTTGTTCAGAAGTAAGACTGAGTTCCATGCTGATGGAATCAAGGTTTATCGTCATATCGCCATCTAGCCCGAGCCAGCCACGGTGAACTTCGCCATGCTGCTTCAGTTGCTCAACGATGTGCGCAACATTGCTGGAGACGATGGCATAGCTTTGATAAAGCTTTTCCCCTTGCTCACTTTGAGAGCTGAGGGAGGTAATGCCAACCAGCTCACCGGTAGCATTGACCAGTGCGCCACCTGAATTGCCAGGACGTAATGAAGCGTCAGTTTGAATATAGTGGGTCACGCGAGAGAAAAACTTGGCACTGATAATACCCTGAGTTACGGTTTGGTTGAATGCCATGTTAGGGGTACCGATGGCGAAGACCCAATCTCCAACCCGTGTAGGATCAGTTTGAGGTAGTGGTAAATAGTGGTTCGGTGTTACATTCACTTTGAGTAACGCAATATCTGAATCAGCATCAATGCCGACTACGGCGGCTTTCAGTTGCGGGCCATCTTTAAGCTCGACGATAATGGTTGAGGCTTTATCAAGAACGTGCGCATTGGTCACGATATGACCTTCTTCATCAATGAAAACTCCCGAGCCATTATTAAGAAAAGCGCAGGCATTGGTTTCAGGCGGTAACGCCTGGAGTCGGGAGCTACAAGCTTCACTGTTTAGAGGGAATGCTTGAGAGCGTGCCTTGATGGCGACTACTGCCGGCGTTACTTTCGCCAACATGTCAGCGTAACCATTTTTTTGGCTGGTTCGATGTTCCGCTTGGTGCGGCTCTACCGTATTTTGTGTCTGTGATTGCGGCTGCGTCTGCGTCTGTTGCGAAAAGCGGTCCGGCATAAAGACAATGAATAGTGCAGCGATGCCTAAGCCAATCAATAAATACTTAACGATGAATCCTAAAAATTCCAGTAATTTCATTCTATTCTCAAAGGTTATGCTTTTGTTGTGGTGTTATTTGATTCCGATGGTTCGGTCTTGTCACTCTTATGGCCACTGGCATTGGTTGTGTCTGCTTTTTCTTTCGCCAGATCGGCAAATTCGGACTCTTCGCCCTTAGAACCATTCGGGTGATAATCATCATCCATATCACCATCGGCCCAATCTCGAGGTGGTGATACCTCGATATCCAGATCCGGTTTATCTTTATCCAGAGGCTTATCATTGGTGTCTGCCAATGTTTGGGTGTCAGTATCAGTGTCCGTCTCTTCAGCTTCAAGTGCGTCAGAGCTGTCATCTTTGCGGATGAAGGACTCTTCTTCATGTTGCTGACTGTCAGTTGCTTGCTTGTTTGAAGCTTCTTTGCTTAAGTGCTCCTCGGCATCAATAACGTCTGTTGCACTGGCTTGTGAGGCTGATGACTCAGACGGCAGAGCGCCCGCGCCAACAGGAGCCGACAGCTTTAATTTAAACTCTTTATTCGAAAGCGTGTTGGCACCGGTGGCGAGGTGTTGATAAAGCGTCTTGTACTCTTCCGTCAGGTTAGAGAAAAGGCGGGCTGTTTCATCAAAGTGCTCATTGACCCCAGACTTTAATGCTTCAAGCTCTTTATCTTTAGACTCAAGTTCTTTGGTCAGCTCTTTGCTGCCTGTTGAAAGTCCGTGCCAACGTCCGACGAAAAATGCAGCGACGGCGGCAAGCAGGATGAGAACAATGGTAAGAACTGCTGACATTCAGAATATCCTTTTTTAACGATGTGTATTGCCCATGAGAATTCTGCAACTCACGCGATTCACGTAAAATTGCAGAAATCTGTACTTTACGCTTATGATACACAAATTATAAGCTAAAGTTCGAGTAGAATAATGACACACAATAGTCGTTTTTTGATGATACTTGGGGTTCTATTCAGTATCGTCTTTATTATCTGTGCAATTAACCCTCATGACCGAGCAGACTGGGCGCTTGAGAACGTTTTAACGGTTCTCTTTGTGATTGGACTCGCGGCTACTTATAAAATTTTTCCGTTATCGAAAATCTCTTACAGTTGTATTTTCATCTTTTTGTGTTTGCATGAAATTGGCTCACATTATACTTACGCCAAAGTCCCCTATAACGATTGGACCCTGGCCGTTTTCGGCTCAGAGCTGAACAGCTGGTTTGGGTGGGAGCGTAACCACTTCGACCGCTTGGTGCACTTTTTATACGGTTTCCTGTTCGCCTATCCGATCCGTGAAGTGTTTATTCGGGTGGGTAATGTTAAAGGTTTCTGGGGCTATTTTTTACCGTTGGATTTGACCATGTCCACTTCCATGATCTTTGAGTTAATTGAATGGGGCGCGGCTGAATACTTTGGTGGCGATTTAGGAGTGGCATACTTAGGAACGCAAGGCGATGTATGGGATGCCCACAAGGATATGGCGCTCGCCAGTATCGGCGCTTTAATCACCATGCTACTGGTGGCGGCGATTAACTTTAAGTGGCAGCGCGACTTTGCCAAAGAATGGAGTGACTCTTTTCGTGTTAAAGATAATCGCCCTTTGGGGGAACACGATAAAATTTAATCAAGTCATTGATAAATAAGGCTATTGTAAGAATGGTTTAGTGAACTGTGACGTTATTCACGAAACCTTTGAATTGTATTAAAAAGTGTAAAAGATGGCTGTTATCAGCCTCAATCGCTAGATGGATATTAGCGGTTGAGCTAGCCTGATAGTCCACATTGAGCAAAAACATAGCAGGTGTTGATTATGAAAACACAATTAGCAATTGCAACGATTATCGCAATGACCTTATCAGCTGGTGCTTCAGCGGTGGGCGTTAAAAGCCAAGTTGAAGTTGAGAAAAAGCTGGAAGTCCAAGAGTCGACTGAAAAGGCGATGGAAAAAGCTCAGGAAGAGCGTGAGGCCGCTCGTGAGCGTGCTGAAGAAGCTAAAGAACGTGCCGAGCGTGCGAAAGAACGCGCTGCTGAAGCTAAAACCAAGGCCGAAGTTAAGTCCGAGACAAAAGCCGAGGTATCCGAAGAAGAAAAGGATGCTCGAATTAAGGCTGAAGTAAAAGCCGAATCAGAGACTCGCTTAGAAGATGATAAGTAGCGAGTGATAACCAGTCATGGTGGCTCTCTCGTAGAGCAAGGAGTCCTTCGGGACTCCTTTTTTGTTTTAGCCCATTTGCTTTCGTTTGGCGTTGCTTGCCTTATGGTTCCATGACCAAGCAAAACATGCGAAAATACTGACATAAGTCCTTATTCTTACATCATTTTGAGCAAAGACAAGTTTTTGATTGATGGTGCTATTGGTGCTATCGAGGCCACGTTAGATACTCCTAATGGCGATGAGCGCAATGCTGTGGCCGTCTGTTGTCACCCACATCCTGTGCATGGTGGGGCCATGACCAATAAAGTCATTCACACCGTGTCGCGGACGCTGGCGAGCCTTGGTATTCCTTCTATTCGATTTAATTTCCGTGGCGTTGGTGCTTCGGAGGGCAGCTATGATGAAGGCGAAGGCGAACAGCAAGACTTACTCAAGGTGATTGAGTGGGCGCAGAAAGAGTATCCTGGCCGACCATTATGGTTAGCGGGTTTTAGTTTTGGTTCTTGGATTGCAGCGCTTCAAGCAAAGTCTCACAATGCGGCGCAGCTTATTTCGATCGCTCCGCCGGTCAATCGTTTTAGCTTTGATAACTTTGAAATTCCAGATTGCCCTTGGTTAGTCGTGATGGGCGATGCTGACGAAGTGGTTGATCCTGAAGCTGTGTTTAATTGGATAGATGAGCTTAAACCTCAGCCAGAGCTGATCAAGATGCCGGAAGCGGGACATTTCTTTCATGGTCGTTTAGTAGAGCTGCGTGAAGAGCTCGAGGCCGCACTAAAACCACAGTTGCCTGAAGCGTTGTAAGCCATGACGCCACTTGAAAAGTATCACCACGATCTGGCCAACGGGTTCAGCAAAGACCCTGCGCAGGAAGAGGCCGTTAAAGCTTTGCAAAAAGTTTACGATGACTTGATGCAAGTGCGCCCAGATTCGGGCTTTATGCGAAAACTCACACGCTGGTTGTCGGGCGACAGTCAGCCGGTTAGAGGCCTGTACATGTGGGGTGGTGTCGGCCGTGGTAAAACCTATCTGATGGACACCTTTTTTAATGTTCTGCCTTTGAACGCTAAGATACGGTTGCATTTCCATCGCTTTATGCACGAAGTTCACAATGAACTGAAAACCTTAGCGGGTGAAAAAAATCCGCTGATTAAAATCGCCGATCAGCTCGCCGAGCGCGCCAAAATCATCTGTTTTGATGAGTTTTTTGTCACTGACATTACTGACGCCATGATCTTGGGAAGTTTGTTTGAGGAGCTTTTTAAGCGGCACGTGGTCTTGGTGGCGACCTCGAATATTCCCCCTGATCGCCTGTACTGGAATGGCCTTCAACGTGAGCGGTTCCTGCCAGCCATTGAGCTGATCAAAGAAAATTGCGAAGTGCTCAATGTCGATGCCGGTATTGATTACCGGATGCGAACTTTAGAACAAGCCGAAATTTATCATTACCCATTGGACAGTGACGCTAACGCCAATATGCGCGAATACTTCAAGCAACTGGCGGCAACCGAAGGCCAAGATAACTGCAAGCTGAAAGTAGAAGGTCGATTAATTGACACAGTAAAACTTTCGGACAGCGTGGTTTGGTTTACCTTTGATGCCATTTGTCGCACCGAACGATCGGCATCGGATTATATTGAAATTTCACGTGGGTACCACACCGTCTTTGTCGGACAAGTGCCACAAATGGACGACTCCTTAAATGACGCGGTTCGCCGCTTTATCGCGCTGATTGATGAATTCTACGAGCGCCACGTCAAGCTTATCATCTCAGCAGAAGTGCCAATGGAAGAGCTCTACACCGGCAAAGGACTCGCTTTTGAGTTTAAAAGGACCTTAAGTCGACTGCAGGAAATGCAGAGTACCGATTACTTAAGTCTAGAGCATTTAGCATAACGATCACTACCAATAAGTACTTATCCATTTATTAAACGGTAGGGTGTAAGTTTTGCACCCTAATAGACTTGCAAGTTCTTGTGCTTTTTCTTCTACTTCCAGCCAGCTCTTACTCTCCAGAAAGAGGATTGGACTTGTGTTATACGGTTTGATGTAAATATAGTACATGTAAGTTTTATTGTGCTTGCCGCCATAACTCACTTGAAATGCAACGTATCTGTTCATGAACTTTCGAGGTGATGGAATAACGTATTGCACATCATCAAAACTGTAGGTGGCGCTAGTCGACCAAAATAAGAAAGACCTTTCGTGAATCAACACATTCAATAGAGGGTCAATGGTAACTGTGTATTGATAAAAGGCCGCTTTGAGTGTTGAAATCGTGCTCCATAGCATGACGGTTACAAAAATTATCGAGAACAGGAGTGTTTCTAACGGCGGCATATGATCTTCAGTTTGCCCCGTAGCCATCATGTAAATCATGGTAGGAAAAAGCACTGTGGACAGTACTGCTAATAGTAAAAAAATGGTTTTGCCTAGAACGCCATATTTACTACTGTATTGCTTAATAATTAAATCGGTGGGTATTTCTTCTGCCTCGGCCAGTGGCTTAAATGTGGGGTGATAGACTCGATAAATGCCGTAGCAGGCCCACAAAATAATACCGAGACAAAAGACGCTAAAAATTTGATTCTCTGTGTCTTGCCCCAAAAAAACCAGTTTCCCACGATCCATGTCGTATAGGCTCAAGACGATAAATCCAGTGAATATTGCCATGATCAGCAGTAATGGGATCAGTTTGTAGGTATTGTTAGTGTTTTTCGAGTTGCTTGGGGGGCGCTTCATTTTGATGTTGTTTTTTAAGCTTAGGACTTTGTAATGTAAGAAAAAGCCGGCTCATAAGCCGGCTTTTTGGAATCTTTAGGAGTACTTATTACTTCGCCATATCCTTTAGCTTTTTAAGAGGACGAACTTTAACTGCTGTTGAAGCTGGCTTAGCTTTGAATGTGGTTTCTTCACCAGTGAAAGGGTTGATGCCTTTCCGTGCTTTCACAGCAGGTTTTTTCACTGTACTAATCTTTAATAGTCCTGGAAGTGTAAACTCACCCACTGAACGCTTTTTGATGTGACGCTCAATAACAATCCCTAGTTCATCAATGACGGCACCTACGTCTTTCTTGGTAAGGCCTGTCTGAGCAGCGATTTCGTTTAAAATTTGGGTTTTGGTGAACTTCTCTTTGACCGCAGTAATCTTGCGAGTTTTATTATCTGCCATTTTTCCTTTGCCTCTTGGGTTGTTTGACTGTTAAAATAGTTACTTGTCTTGGCGAGCAATGCAAAATTGACTCTCCCAACGCAGTTTTATTTATAGCGTTAAAAGCCCCGTAAATAAAGTCTTTTTGAAAGGATTTGTTTGAAAATTCGTAAATTTGCCCAAGACGAAATATAAATTTAGTAAATCCTTCGCCTGCCACTTGTAATATAGGGGCGGGTTCTGTATGATTTGCGCTCTTTTTTCTGAGCCGCTGAAGGCTCATATAAGAGATGTTAACGGCTGAATAGGTTCGCTAACGCCTCTTATTTGTTTGCGAGTGCAAATGGCTTTTTGGAGCTTAACGAATATGAAAACATTTAGTGCAAAGCCGGAAACTGTTAAGCGCGACTGGTATGTCGTCGATGCAGAAGGCAAAACATTAGGTCGCTTGGCGACTGAAGTCGCTCGCCGTCTAAAAGGCAAGCATAAGGCTGAATATACACCTCACGTTGACACTGGCGATTACATCGTTGTTATCAACGCTGAGAAAGTTACTGTAACGGGTAACAAAGCGGAAAATAAAATGTACTACCGTCACTCTGGCTACCCAGGTGGTATCAAAGAGACTAACTTCAATAAACTTCAAGCTGAAAAGCCTGAAATGATTATTGAGAAGGCGGTTAAAGGTATGTTACCTAAGAATCCATTAGGTCGTGATATGTTCCGCAAATTGAAAGTTTACGCAGGCTCTGAGCATAACCATGCCGCTCAGCAACCTATTAAATTAGATATTTAAGGTAGGAAATCATGGCTGAACAATACTACGGTACAGGTCGTCGTAAAAGCTCAACAGCTCGCGTATTCTTGCGTCCTGGTGGCGGTGAAATTACCGTTAACCAAAAGAGCTTAGACCAATATTTTGGTCGCGAGACGTCACGTATGGTCGTTCGTCAACCACTAGAGTTGACTGAACTTCTTGAAAAATTCGATGTTTACGTTACTGTTTCTGGTGGCGGTGGTACTGGTCAAGCGGGTGCAATCCGCCACGGTATTACTCGTGCACTTATGGAATATGATGAAGAGCTTCGCGCACCACTACGTCAAGCGGGTTATGTGACTCGTGATGCACGTGCTGTTGAGCGTAAGAAAGTTGGTCTTCATAAAGCACGTAAACGTCCTCAGTTCTCTAAGCGTTAATTTTTACGCGCTTCTTTTCGGGAAGCGAGAATCGTTGGATTACAAAACACCTGCCTCTTGGCGGGTGTTTTTGTTTTAAGTATTTATTTTCAAATAGTTAAATCTCTTCATCCTAAATAACCCATTTAGCGCTGAGTGGTCTGACCACATTGTAATAACCCCACATTTCCTATAAGATATGCGCCCAGTAACCTGCCACTGACACCGTGTGTGTTTCTAGCGGCTTTGAGCAGTTTATTTATCAATATTGATTTTGTCCCACGTGTTGTTGTAACAGGTGGGTTTTCTTCGTGGGGAGACTATTCGAATGAGTAATCAGGGCGTTAACAAAGGACGCAGGAATCTCCTAATCGGGGCTACTTCAGCAGTAGGCGCGGTTGGTGTGATTGGTGCGGCTGTACCTTTTGTCCGTTCTTGGGCACCGAGTGCGAAAGCACAGTCGGCCGGTGCGCCAGTAGAGTATGACTACACTAAATTAGAAGTGGGTCAGCAAATGACACTAAAGTGGCGTGGAAAACCTGTATGGGTTATTCGCCGTGATAAGAAAATGCTTGGCAGCATTTCTAAAAGTGAAGAAAAGGTAGCCGATCCAAACTCTGAAGCAGACCAACAACCAGAATATTGTAAAAATGAATATCGTTCTGTTGAGCCGGAAATCTTCGTGGCAGTTGGCTTGTGTACGCACTTAGGCTGCTCGCCAACACTTTATGCGGAGCCTGGTTCATTTGAGAATGACTGGCTTGGTGGTTTTTACTGCCCATGTCATGGTTCTAAGTTTGATTTGGCTGGTCGAGTTTACTCTGGCGTACCAGCGAACGCGAATTTAGAGGTCCCGCCTTATTCAATTAACACAACGAGCAAAGTTATCGTTGTGGGCGAAGATGGAGGTGCCTAATGTTTAAAAGTTTTATGACATGGCTTGATGCACGTTTTCCTGCGACAAAAGTATGGAACGAGCATTTAGCTGAATACTACGCACCAAAAAACTTTAACTTTTGGTACTTCTTCGGTTCATTAGCACTTTTGGTGCTGGTTAACCAATTATTAACCGGTATCTGGTTGACCATGTTCTACAGCCCAAGCGAGCCGTTCGCGTCTGTAGAGTACATCATGCGTGATGTGGACATGGGTTGGATTATCCGTTATTTACACTCGACCGGGGCATCTGCCTTCTTCGTGGTGGTCTATCTTCACATGTTCCGTGGCATTATCTACGGCTCATACAAGAAGCCACGTGAGTTAGTGTGGATTTTCGGTATGATCATCTTTGTACTATTAATGGCTGAAGCATTCATGGGCTATTTATTGCCATGGGGTCAGATGTCATTCTGGGGTGCTCAGGTAATTATCAACCTGTTCGGTACTATTCCTGTGATCGGTCCTGATTTGGTTGAGTGGATTCGTGGTGACTTTACCTTGTCGCTAGCGTCTCTTAACCGTTTCTTCGCGTTACACGTTGTCGCTGTGCCTTTGGCGTTAGTTGCGATGGTGTTCTTACACATTGTTGCGTTACACAAAGTAGGCTCTAACAACCCTGACGGCGTAGAAATTAAAGAGAAGAAAGATGAGAACGGTATTCCACTAGACGGCATTCCTTTCCACCCATACTACACCGTAAAAGACATCGTGGGTGTGGTGGTCTTCTTAATGATTTTCTTAAGCATCGTGTTCTTTGCTCCAGACTTTGGCGGCTACTTTTTAGAGCGTCCAAACTTTGAGCCTGCGAACCCGCTTAAAACGCCTCCACACATTGCGCCAGTTTGGTACTTTACGCCGTTCTATACGATGTTGCGTGCGGTTCCAGATCCGTTTGGTGGCTTTGTGGTGATGGCATTGGCAATCGTGATTTTGTTCTTGTTGCCATGGCTTGATCGTCAAAAAGTGAAGTCAATCCGTTACCGTGGTTTGTCGTTCAAAGTACTTCTGTTCTTCTTTGTTGTGTCGTTCATCATCTTAGGTGTGTTAGGTGTGGTTCCAGTAACACCAACGACAGCATTGCTAGGTCAAGTTTGTACGGCTTACTATTTCTTCTTCTTTATCGCGCTTTGGTTCTTACCGAAGTTCGAGAAAACGAAGCCAGTACCAGAGAGGGTAACAGACAAATGAAAAAGTTAATTTCAGCTATTTTATTCCTGCTACCCGTCGCAGCCTTTGCTGCGGGTGGCGGCACGACTTATCCGAACGATAAGGCTAACGTGAACTATGGTGATAAGGCGTCGATCCAAAACGGCGCCAAGTTATTCGTTAACTATTGCCAAGGGTGTCACTCAATGGAGTACGTGCGTTATTCACGTATTGCTCAAGACTTAGACTTAACTGAAGATCAAGCATCAGCGCTTATCTTAGGTGACGGTAAGCTTGGTGATACGATGGATAAAGCGATGGATGCAGGGCTTGCAGAAAAATGGTTTGGTGTGAACCCACTAGACTTATCTTTGGTAGCTCGCGTTCGTGGTAACGATTGGGTTTATAACTACCTTCGTGCATTCTACCTCGATGACTCACGCCCGTATGGCGTTAATAACACTGTCTTCCCAAGTGTTGGTATGCCTCACGTTTTGGCGGACCTGCAAGGTCTACAAGTTAAAAGTGATGAGTTAGTGGCTGCGGAAGAGGCGATTACTAGTGGAAAAGCTCGTATCGAACAATTAAAAGCGACTTTGAAAGATGCTGATGCGTCTGCTGAAGCAGTAGCAAAAGCAGAAGAAGGTGTTGCTTTGCTTGAAGAAGAAGTTCATGACGCTGAGCTTGAAATCGCGAAGATTGCTCGCGAAGGTAAAATGTTCACCATCGTTGAAGAAGGTGACATGACGCCACAAGAGTACGACCACGCCGTTCGTGACTTAGTCGCTTTCATGGCTTATACCGCTAACCCAGTAAAACTGAAAAGTAAGGCAATTGGTCTATGGGCCTTGTTGTTCTTACTCGTCTTACTGGTATTAGCATACTTCTTGAAGAAAGAGTTCTGGAAAGATATCAAGAAGAAGTAAATCGGTTTGATGGGCCTCATCCCAGAGGCCCTTACTGTTTAGGAGAAAAATATGGCCGTAGTTGCCAAACGTTCGGTAATGACCCTTTATTCAGGTAATGACGTATACAGTCATCAGGCGCGCATAGTGCTTGCTGAGAAAGGTGTCAATTATGAAGTGGTTGAAGTAACGTCTGATAAAGTTCCAGAAGACTTGATGGATCTGAACCCGTATGGCTCAGTCCCTACTCTAATCGATCGTGACTTAGTGCTTTATGAAGCGAGTATTGTCATGGAGTATCTTGATGAACGCTTCCCACACCCGCCATTGATGCCTGTTTACCCAGTCACTCGCGGACGTAGCCGATTAATGATGCACCGTATCCACAAAGAGTGGTACAGCCAATATGAAATCATTGTCAACGGCACTGAAGCAAAGGCTAAGAAAGCCCGTAAAGAGCTTCAGGAAAGCATCTTGGCGCTATCTCCAGTATTTGCTAGTAATCCTTACTTCATGAGCGAGGAGTTCTCTTTAGTTGACTGTGTCATTGCTCCACTTTTATGGCGCGCAGATCAGCTAGGTATTGAAATCAGTGGCCGTGGTAGTAAAGCCATTCACGAGTATATGGAACGTATCTTTGAGCGCGAATCATTTAAGGTCAGTTTGACTGAAGAAGAGCGTGAAATGAAATTAGGTCTTATGTAATGGCGGATGTTTCGCCATTACAACCTTACCTGCTTATTGCTTACTATGAGTGGATGATTGATAACGGTTGGACGCCACAGGTTCTAGTCGACTGCTCCCACCCAGAAGTGGATGTGCCTCAGCAGTTTGCCAATGATGGTAAAATTGTGCTCAATATTGCACCGAGTGCTGTTGCAAATTTTGAGTTAAATCATGATTACTTAAGTTTTAGTGCTCGCTTTTCTGGCAAGTCACTTGATATTTATATTCCGATGAACTCTATTGTTGCTATTTATGCTCGTGAAAACGATCAAGGCATCATGTTCTCACCGAATATGTACGGTGTTGGTGATGCGCCACAATTAAAAGATTCAAACTCTGAGTCTGATGATGGTGATGGTCCAGATGATGAGCCTCCAACGCCACCAAAAGGACGGCCGAATTTAAAAGTCGTGAAGTAGCATAAAAAAGCCCAGCATCTGCTGGGCTTTTATTTTAGGGAGTTTTATTACAGATGCACTAGTTTATATACTCGAATATCTTTACGACTTTTTGGACGCCAGAGATATTTCGCGCCACTAATGCAGCTTTATCGCCTTCTTCGCGCGTTACGAGTCCCATCAAGAAAACTTCGCCTGCTTCGGTTGTAACATTAATGCGTTTTGAGTCGAGTCCTTTTTCAGCAGCTAAACTGGATTTAACCTTGGTGGTAATCCATGAATCAGACATGGTACTGACATCATCCGGGTTTGCGACCCTTAACTCATTAAATACTTTGCGTATTTCAGGTATACCCTTAACTTCGTTGGAAACTTGGTTAATGATTGCCTGATTAGGCACTTGGCCATAGATCAGTACGTATAAGTTGTGGCTATCGACGCCAATAAATGAGGGAGGGTTTTTAGCCTCAATAGCATCTGTGATTGTGTAAACGCGGCTTTCGATGCTGTTATCTTCAGCCATGGTGCCAAAAGTTGTACACGCAGGTACAACGGTCAGCGTTACGAATATAAGACTCAATGTGCGCAAGGTTTGTCTAAAAGTCATGGTATTTAAGCCTCGGTACCAAATAAAGAGTTATCAATATAATCACACAAAGCGTGGATCACGACTAAGTGTACTTCCTGAATTCGAGCGGTAGAGTTTGATGGAACGCGTATTTCGACATCATTTTGCCCCATCAGGCCTGCCATTTCGCCACCATCCTTGCCAGTCAGAGCGACAATAAGCATATCCTTACTGAGCGCAGTTTCCATGGCATTGATCACATTACGGGAATTACCGCTGGTAGAAATAGCAAGCAGAATATCTCCAGGCTGTCCTAGCGCTCGCAGTTGCTTTGAAAATACGTCATTGTAGCTATAATCATTAGAGATCGAGGTCAGAGTACCAGTATCCGTGGTTAAGGCTATGGCCGGTAAACTGGGACGTTCTCGTTCAAAGCGGTTGAGCATCTCTGAGGAAAAATGTTGTGCATCGCCCGCCGAACCACCATTACCACAGCTAAGTACTTTGTTACCTGCCAGCAGAGAGTTAACCATGATCTGGCCAGCCTTGGCGATTGACTCTGGTAAGGAGTCGGCGGCGGCTATTTTGGTTTGAATACTTTCTGTAAAAATATCTCTTATACGTTCTATCATAGAGAGCCTAATGTTATTTACCAGCCAGATACTTGAAACGCGTCTTTTACCCAATTGGCTGATAGCAATTTGTGTTGTAATGTTACGGAAACCACATCAAAACGACAATTCAGATGTTGATATTTTTTCGACTGTTGCAGAAAAAATTGTGCCGTTTTGATAATTTTTTGTTGCTTACGAAAGTCAACGCTCTCGGCGCCGGAGCCATGAGTTGATTTAGCTCTGAAGCGCACCTCGACAAATACCAGAGTTTTGCCTTCGAGCATGACCAAATCAATTTCGCCGTAGCGTGAGTTAACGTTTCTTTCTACCAGTTCAAGCCCTTGGCGACGCAAATATTTCATCGCAAAGCGCTCAACCTTATCTCCCTTTGTTCGAGCTAACATATCAATCCTTGATAGTGATTTTGACTGTTGCCAGCCTTAAAGTTCCCGCGCTAGTTATTTGCCCCAGCAGGGGTCATTTGACCGCCTCTAAATAAGCCCCAGGAAAGTTGTCGCACAAACTGGCCATAGGCATCCATTGTCAAACCACCGGATAAGCCTTGGATTTGATGGTTGGGATTACGGGCAAACTCCTGAAGTTCGGGAATAATGGCGAAGGCGTCGTGACCTAACGCAAAAAAACGTGCCAAAGTATTGGTTGAGTTAGGCACCAGCTGTTGCATTTTGCGGCGACTATCGCGTAATTCTTCGGTGCTCCCTAGCATCCAAGGGGCATCGGTAAACGATATTCCATCCAAGTCATTGTCACGGGTTGGGTTGGTATACCCTTCATACACTGCAGAGGTTGCATAAACCGGCAGATCATACGCGTAATAATAATTAAGGTAAGGTTTGATAATGCGTGCCTTTTCAACTTTTGAGATCATAAAAATGAAGTCTGCTGTGGCTGAGCCTTGGCCGCTGGCTTCAATTGGAATATTGAGGAAGTTTTGCAGATCTTGTGCACGTTTTTCAGCTTGATCTGCGCCAAGCATGGTCATAACTGCTGCTTTGACATTTTGGTTGTGGGCAATGTTGGCGGTTTTGACAATGTAGCCGCCAAGTTGCTCAAACTCCTCGGTAAAAGCATCTACTGCCCGTTTGCCTAACGATGAGTCAGCGTTAATGATAAAAGCACGATCCTGCCCTTGTCGTATGGCATGGCGAGCTATTTGCTTTGCTTCGTCTTCAATCGGTAACCCAAACTGGAAAAAGTTACTGGGTGCATAATACGAGTCTAGGCGGTTTAGAGCCAAAGTTGGAATCGGAAGATTGGGCTGAGCCGCGAGCTCCTCCATATTTTGCTTAAGTAAAGGCCCAACAATAAAGTCGACACCTTCTTCGAAAGCTCGCTGATAAAGCGTTTGCATATCAATACCATGGGTATCGTAAACAGCCACATCCGCAGCTTCAAAGCGATTGGGTTGTTGGTAATAACCAGCCATGAATCCATCACGTATTAACTGTCCGACAGGCGCTAAGTTTCCTGACATGGGGACAAACAAGCCGATTTTAGTCGGAGCTGACGCGGTGAAATCAAAAGACCCCATTTGGCTCATATCGAGATAATCAATGGCAGGGTGTTCAGGGTAAATGTGTGACCATTCTTCCATCGCTGTCGACATATTGGAGGCATTACGCATGTAGCGGTGACGGATAATCGCCATGTCGAGCCAACCCAAGACGTGGTGACTAGAAGCCCGCGAGCGTTTTAACTCGATTGCGCCCAGTGGTGATGCTAACAGCTCCTGCCAAGCTCTTTCGAACTGCGCTTCAGCAATTCGACTATCGTTAAGGTAACCATTAAAAAGAGGCTCAGCTTCAAGGCGAACAACGGCGGCGTCGGCAAGGCGATTATTGGCAGCTAAGCTATCCGCGAGTGTTATTGCATAATGAGCTTGCCAGTTAACACTGTGATCTTGAGGGTTGCCAACGGAGTGTAAGGCTCGGATGGATTCGAATGGCTTATCCTGAGTTAATGCAACTTCACCGAGCAAAAGATAGTACCCATCGCGTTGTTCTAGCGGGAGTTCGGTCGGCTGGAAACTACGCAATAATGCGTAAGACTCAGCGGGATTGCCCATTTCGTGATAGGCGATTGCGGCTTTTAACTTAAAGGGAGCTTGAGCTGTGCCCTGATATTGCTCAGCTTGAGCAAGATAATAGTCGGGAGACTCTGCCACACGATCACGGATACCCGAGTCTTGGCTCGATGAGCGAGGTTGTGTCGTGACACAAGAGACCAGCAAAAAACTGCATATTGCTAAAGATAGGTTCTTGTTCAAGGACTTTTTTGTCATAATTCCGTTCTCAAGAAATAGTTAGTGTTATTCTAAGCGCTCGGGCACAACAAGGCAAAGAACCAATGGCAGATTTGACAGATTCTAACAAGGAAAATTCACAACAAATCAATCAGTTCCATCCTGGCAGTGGAACCTTGTATGTTGTGGCAACGCCGATTGGCAATATCAGCGATATGTCTTACCGTGCTATAGAAACATTACAACAGGTTAGCTTAATTTGTGCTGAAGATACGCGCCATAGTCAGAGGCTCATGGTGCACTATCATATTGGTACGCCAATGATATCCCTGCACGAGCACAATGAAGAGGCCCGCCTAGGGCAGATTGCGGAAAAACTCAGCTCGGGGCAGTCGATAGCACTAATTTCAGATGCTGGCACGCCATTAATCAGTGATCCTGGCTTTAAACTGGTTCGAGGATTACGACAGCAAGGCTTTAAGATTAGCCCAATACCCGGGGCCAGTGCGTTGATTTCAGCTTTGTCGGTAGCTGGATTAGCTACCGACAGCTTTAGTTTCTGGGGATTTTTGCCGGCAAAATCAAAAGCTCGTCAAGAGCGTTATCAACAGCTTTTAGATAATAAGGAAACTCTGGTATTTTATGAATCTTCACACCGTATCGCAGATAGTTTAAAGGATTTAAGCGACGTTTTTGGAGAGCGTCAGGTCGTTATTGCCAGAGAAATCACAAAAAACTTTGAAACTATTTTGTCAGGAACTACGTCTATAGTACTACAACAAGTTATTAACGACCCGAATCAGCAAAAAGGTGAGTTTGTGGTGATGGTCGAAGGTGTGGCAAAAAACGCCGCTGATCAAGAAATCAGTAGCGAAGCTAAAACGGTAATGTCACACCTGATGACAGAGTTACCGCCCAACAAGGCGGCGAAACTAACGGCACAAATCACAGGTGCAAAAAAGAAAGACTTGTATCAATGGGCGTTAGATCAGAAAGCAGATTAAGCGGAGGTTTTATGAAAAACTATAGAAGTATGTTAATCAGTGCAGTGAGTGTCTTAGCATTAAGCTGGGCCGGAATGAGCGCTGCTAACCCGAACGATGAGTCCGCTCAATCTAAAGCGGGTATCGTCGTAGAGTGGAGCGATTTTGATGATTATCGCGATGTACGCCCAGCCACTGAAGCAAAAGGTGTATTTCACAAGCGCGTCAAGAAAAGCTTTGACAAGTTTTTCAGTGAATACAGTTCGGAATTACCCGATGGCCAAAGCTTGTCTATTAAGATCAATGATTTAGATCTTGCGGGCAACATTAAGCTAGAGGCAACCAGAAGCATCCGCGTGATGAAAGATATTGACTTCCCACGCATGGAGTTTAGCTACAAGCTTGTTGGCGCTGATGGAAGTGTGATAAAGCAGGGCGAAGCAAGCTTAAAAGATATGAACTACCTTTATCATGAAAAAACCTGGAAACGTTATAAAGAAGGTTTTTACTATGAAAAACACATGTTCCGAGAGTGGTTTGAAGACACGATTAAGAAAAGCTAATCGCTTAATGTAACAACACCAGAGGCAAGGAAATTAAGTTTTCCTTGCCTTTTTTTGTGCGAAGACTAAACTTGCTGCAAAGCTGGCCAGACAGTCGCTGCCTATGTTTCATAGGGAGAGGAAAGTCCGGACTTCATAGAGCAGGGTGCCAGGTAACGCCTGGGCGGCGCAAGCCGACGGCAAGTGCAGCAGAAAGAAGACCGCCGATGGTTCTTAGTTCGCTAAGTTCACAGGTAAGGGCGAAAGGGTGCGGTAAGAGCGCACCGCGCTTCTGGTAACAGAAAGCGGCGAGGTAAACCCCACCCGAAGCAAGACCAAATAGGGTTCCGTACGGCGTTGCTCGCGTTGGAACCGGGTAGGTTGCTGGAGCCATCGAGTGATTGATGGCCTAGACGAATGACTGTCCACGACAGAATCCGGCTTATCGGCCAGCTTTTCTTATTTTTTATTTTTGTCATTCAAAACTTGATTTGGAATCTATCATCTTCGTCATACCGTGGCGCCAAAGGCACTTCCTTCGGTCGCTTACTACGGTATCTAGCGACTTTCTATAGGTTGGGTTAGCCGCTAGGCGTAACCCAACAGTTGCTTAAGTCTTGTCATTCCAAATGGTAACCACAGGGAATGCCTTTAGGTAATTTGGAATCTAGGTTTATTTTTAGTATTTATTTCGCTTTATAGCGAGCTACTTTTCTTGCTTGTCCAAGAAAAGTAGCCAAAAGAAAGACACCCCGATATTGAGGTTATTTTTCAAATAACTTCCTTCACTTCATTCAAGTCATTTAACGCACCATGAAATACAGCCCATCCATGGTCTGGATTTCATTATTCAAATCTTCCACGATTTGAATTGCTATGCCTTTCATTTCGATCAGCTCAATATAAGGGGGAATCGGTGCAGGCTTGTGCTTTTAGTAGCCCCTTAAAGTTAGCCGAGAGAGAAAAAGTTATAGCGTAAATTAGGCATGGAGCCTAATTTAGCTAAGACGAAACAGGGAGGTTTCGTTTAGCGGCGCGTAAGTAACTTTAATGAGCGAGGGAAGTCCGAAGGACCTAACGGTCTGGGGTGCCTTTTCTTTTGGTTCGTTTTTCCCTAAAGGGATTCCCTTCGGTCACTTAGGCAAGCAAAGAAAATGAACGTCTAAATTAAATAGCTGCTAAAGTAAGACCATAAACCGCTATCCCACAGGCAGTGGCGACGTTCATGGAGGAGTTTTTGCCGAGCATGGGGATGTGGGTGGTGATGTCGGCTAACTCTAATAGTTTTTTGCTGACGCCGGTGTTTTCTGAGCCGAGTATCAAGCAAACTTTTTGTTCTTTTTCTAGTTGTAATTCTTGTAGTGGAGTGCTGTCGCTGGTGATTTCTAGGGCGATGATGGTGTAGTTTTCTTCTTTTAATCTTTTTATTAATTCAACAGGGTTTTCTGCTGTTTCATACGGCACGTATTTTTCGGTGCTGCGTGATGTTTTACGGATTTTGTTGTTGGGTGGTACTGGTGTATCGCCGGATAAATAGATTTTTTCGATGCCGAGCGCATCAGAAATACGGAAAAGGCTTCCGACGTTCATGGGTACGGTGATGTTGTGGGCGAGTAGGCTGATTGGGCGTGTGCTTTTCTTTGTTCTATTTTGGATTTCTAAGTGATCAGCGTGTTCGAGTTGTCTGTTGCTCATTGTGGGGTTGGGTTTATTCAGTTGTGATTAGTTTGCCTGAGCCGACATACTTTGGCAAACAGTGACTTGGTCAAGTCTAGAATCTAGAATATTTTTGAAAAAAAACAGTCAGCGCGAAGGTTACTAAGGGGTAGTTAGGTGTCTTGGGTTAAAACACTGCGCTGACTGTTACACTGAAGTAAAGCTGACTTGGTAAATGAACTATGATTCTTCTTCACCCGTTTCTTCTGACTGTGTTGTGACGAGTGCTCGGGTATGGTCGCCGTAGACGGGTTTTTCATTGCGTAGCATGTCCATCATGATTTGAAATTCTGGAGCATCTACATAGACGCTTCTTTCGCGAGTATTATCGTAATAGGTAAACCAGAAGTGACCACGGTTTTGACTAGAGTCCCACCAGCCTTGGTATTTTTGAATCAGTTTGATCGCCATGAAAAGTTCCTTTTTCAGTATTTCCGTAAATGTTCAATCCCTGAAACAGTGTCTCTATGTGACTTTGATGTTGAAAGGGGAGTGCACATCCTGTGCCGTTCCCCTTTTTCATCAACATGCTCATCATGAGCAAGCTCTTTCCCTAGAGATCTCTTCCTGAGATTTGTCCTTAAAGGGATCCTCCTTGAGATGACTCGTCCTGAGACATTCCCTTTCGCCCTTATCCTTAAAAGCGGAACCAGTCCGTCGGTTCACTTGTAATTTAATAATAAGTAGGAATTTGATGCTAGGTGTAAACGATGAAGCTTTTGTGAGAGATTGACTACACTTTGATGACGCAGTGGAGTACGACTATTCGTATTCGAGTTCGTCAAACAAGGGAGAGGGGCCGAAGACATTGGACTGTGTGATGGTTGTAAATATTTCTAAGGCTTTAATGCCTTTGCTGGAGTTACCTTTACTGTTGAGGCCTGGACTCCATACGGCGACACTGTACTGATCCGGGTAGATGGCAACGATGCCACCGCCGACACCACTTTTTCCGGGTAGCCCGACTTTAAAGGCAAATTCACCCGCTTCGTCGTAAAAACCACATAACAGCATAATGGAGTTGATACGCTTAGTTTCGCGTGCTGTAAGAACGGTGTCATTATTGAGCGGGTTTTTGCCACTACGAGCGAGGAACATGAAAGTCTGTGCTAAGTCTTTGCAGCTCATCTCGATCGAACAAAGGTGGAAGTAAAAGTCTAAAACCTCCTCGACGTCATTCTCAATATTGCCATAGGATTTCATGAGGTTTATGTGTGCGTTATTTTTGAAGCCACACTCTTTTTCTGACTCTGCTGTTGTTACACAGTAATCAATATGTGGGTTTCCGGCTAACTCACGTACAAACTGGATGAAGTCCTGATAGGGGTTCTCGAGTTGGCTGACTAAAATGTCACAAACCACGATGGCACCTGCATTGATAAGCGGGTTTCGAGGAATACCTTGCTCATATTCAAGCTGAACTAAAGAGTTGAAAGGGCTGCCCGATGGCTCGACACCAACGCGCTTCCATAAGTCAGTACCTACTAACTTGAAGGCGTATACCAGAGACAAAACCTTTGAAATACTTTGGATGGAAAATGACTCGTCAGTGTCGCCATGCGCATATTCATGGCCTTCCTCCGTCACCAAATAGATCCCAAACTTGTTAGGATTGGCTTTAGCTAATGCTGGGATATAGGTTGCAACCTGGCCGATTTCATCAAAGCCTTTTAGCTCTTCACTAATTTGTTCAAAGATTTCTTTATAATTCATAGAGTTATCATGACATTAGTCTTAAGGACAGTCTAGGGCACTCCGCTCAGAAATACCACCTTAGATTTGTAGCATATGTCGATTGGTTATAACTGGGCTCGACACATAGCTGGCGTCAAGGTGTTACGTTTCTGTCCAGCAGAATAACAAGCTCAGAAGCGACCAATTGTAAAATTGTGTCACTAAAAACCTGCTATTTGGGTGGTTTCAGGCTGGTTGAGACCTCCAAAATCCACCAAAACTGGCCTCTAACTTAAAGTAGTTTCTAACTTATAACGCTAATTTGATGAAAAGTCTCGCTTTTATTTTTAGGTGTTTGTTAGTGCCAACTAACCATTGCTAAGTGTTTGTCAAATAAGGACATTTTTCACATTTTACATGCAGATTTGCCTTGCAAAAATCATCCAAACTTCATATAGTGTAGAGAAGTGGAGAAAAGTGTCGCAAAGTGGATCGTAAAGGATCAGTGACGATCAAAACGATTTACTGAGCGTTGTAACAAACCATCATTACTGATGGCGAGCTTTAAAAAGAACCTTGAAAGAGCCTTGCTTTTACTCTCTCCTAGCAGTCCTCTTTCAAGCTTCTTTCCCTAAAGTGCCCTTAATGATGAACAGTCGAGTTAACTGGGGTTAAAAGAAGCCAATGTTTAGAGGCGCAACAGCAATCAATATGGACGCGAAAGGTCGTATCGCCATTCCGGCGAAGTACCGCTCGCGTTTTCATGATGTATGCGCTAATCAAATCGTGGTGACTATTGACCTCTTCGACCCATGTTTACTGCTTTTCCCGCTCCCCCAATGGGAACAACTCGAAGCGACTCTTGACACTTTTTCCAACACTGACCCTAATCAACGTCGCATAAAACGTATGTTACTTGGCCATGCTTCTGAGCATGATATCGATGGTAACGGACGTATTCTACTACCACCGGTTCTTCGTGAATACGCACATCTTGAAAAAGAAGTGTTATTAGCTGGTCAAGGTAAAACCTTCCAAATTTGGAATGAAACCAACTGGCATAAGAAAATTGAAGACGATGTTACTGCGTTGGGCGAGGGTCCATTAGATACAGAGAACTTACCGGATCTGGCGTTTTAACCATGAAAGACAAGGCGCATGACTCGGTTCTACTCGATGAAACAGTGGAGGCTCTGGTGATCAACCCTGATGGTATTTACATTGACTGCACTTTTGGCCGTGGCGGCCATAGTCGAGCAGTATTGTCGATGCTATCTGAACAGGGCCGTCTGATGGCTTTCGATAAAGATCCTCAGGCGATTCAAGAGGGCCAAGCTTTAGAACAAGAAGACTCTCGTTTTGAAATTATTCATGAGAGTTTTTCCCTGTTAGAACAAAAGGTTAGCGAAAAATCACTAGTCGGCGCTATTGATGGAATCATGATGGACTTAGGGGTCTCATCTCCACAACTGGATCAGGCGGAACGCGGCTTCAGCTTTATGCAAGACGGTCCTCTGGATATGCGAATGGACACGACACGCGGGCAAACCGCAGAGCAGTGGGTCGCCAAAACCAGTGAAGACGATATGGTGTGGACGTTCAAAACCTTTGGCGAAGAACGTTACGCGAAACGAATCGCGCGCGCGATCATTGAGAAGCGACAAAAAGCCTCTATCAACCGCACGTTACAGTTAGCGGAAATTATAAAAGAGGCACATCCGCGCTGGGAAAAACATAAACATCCAGCAACTCGCTGTTTTCAGGCGATACGAATCGCTGTTAACAGTGAGCTGGATGACTTGCAACACACTTTAGAACAGTCGTTGAAGTGCTTAAAAATTGGTGGTCGCTTGGTCGCCATCAGTTTCCATTCGTTGGAAGACCGAATGGTGAAACGATTTATACAGAAGCAGGAAAAAGGCCAGGATTTTCCACCTGGCTTGCCGGTGACGGAAGACATGATTAACCGCCGAATGAAAAAAGTCGGCAAGTTCACCAAGGCCGGTGACGATGAGTTAGAACGAAATAACCGCGCGCGTAGCGCGGTTATGCGTGTTGCGGAGAAGATTTCTTGAGCGAAAGCAAGAAAGCCGCAGCTGGTAAAAAGGTTAGAGAAACCAATAGTTTATGGCCTTTTTATAGTTTGATAGCAGCTTTCGCAAGACGTTTTGGTGTGATTGTTTTAGGTGTGGTGGTGGTGATTTCAGCGATCACAGTGGCTTACCAAACACATCAATTACGTCAGGCAACGATAGCGTTAAAGGCGTTACAAGATGAGCAAACTGCGCTGGATTTGCAATGGCAGAAACTAAGGCTTGAGCAGAGCGCGCTGGCCGACCACAGCAGAATCGAGCGGCTGGCGGAAGAACAGTTACAAATGAAGCACACGGACAATGATGACGAAATCATCATGAAACCGGCGCTAAGAAATAATGATTAAACGCAGTTGATAGGTTAGGACCGATAACGAATGAAGAAGGTTAGAAACCGCAAAGTTAAGACAGTACCACTCTGCACATGGCGTTTTTATGCCATGAGCGTGGTATTGCTGTGCGGTTTTTTTGCCCTGTTAGGTCGCGCGGCTTACTTACAGGTTGTGAGCGCTGATGATTTAGCTAAAGCGGGTGACTCGCGTTCAGTCCGCGTCAAAGGTATCTCGAGTCACCGCGGCTTAATCCTTGATCGTAATGGAGTCGAGCTTGCGCGTTCAGTGCCAACTGAGTCTGTGTGGTTGGATATTAAAACCTTATTGCAGACACCAAAAGTCTTGCAGAGTGAAAAGTGGAAAGCATTCTCTGCTGCATTGAAACGCGATGAAGATGAATTAAATCAATGGGTTATCAACCGCTCTGAGCGACAGTTCGTGTGGTTAGAGCGTCAGGTTGATCCTAACGTATCCTTGTATATCAAGCGATTAGATATTAAAGGCGTAAACTTCAAAACCGAATACCGTCGTTATTACCCTAGTGCCGAAGTTGCGGCGCATGTCGTCGGCTTTACTGGGGTTGACGATAAAGGGTTAGAAGGGGTTGAGAAGGCATTCGATAGCTTTTTAACGGGTAAGCCGGGTAAAGAGCAAGTGGTTGTTGACTTGTACCGTCGCGTGGTTGAAGAGCGTGGTGTACTGGCTAAAGCTGAGCAAGGCAATGATCTACAGCTGAGCATTGATTCTCGAATTCAAGCCGCAGCTTATAAAGAGTTAAAGAAAGCAGTCTTGTCGAATGGTGCTAAAGGTGGCTCAGTGGTGGTGATGGATGTTGATACTGGCGAAGTGCTAGCAATGGCAAGCCAACCATCTTTTAATCCAAACCGTTCAGACAGTCGTTTGCCAGAGCTTACGCGTAACCGTTCGATTACGGATATGTTTGAACCCGGATCAACGGTCAAGCCTTTAACGGTGATTAGCGGATTAAGTAGCGGAAAATTCAGCGTTAACAGTGAGATAGATACCTCACCTGGACGGATGTATTTGGATTACGCTTGGGTGCGTGATTCGCGGAATCACGGTGTGCTCGACCTGGATGGCATTATCAAAAAGTCGAGCAACATGGGCGTCTCAAAAATTGCACTAGAACTGACCGACGAAGAGTTCCTAAGAACCTTGTATGCGGTAGGTTTTGGCATTGATACCGGGCTTGGAATCCAGGGTGAAGCGGAAGGGCGTTTATCGCCTCGCCCAAATTGGTCACGTCATGAAAAAGCCACTTGGTCATACGGTTATGGCTTTATGGTGACACCGATGCAGTTAGCGCAGGCTTACACTATTATCGGTACCGGTGGTATTCGACGTACGCCGACATTATTAAAGCGTCCAGAACATGAAGAAATTGACAGCGAGCGGGTTATCCAACCTGAGATCGCGTCAGCGGTACTCAACATGATGGAGCATGTGACCCAAGAAGGCGGTACTGGAACGCGTGCACGAGTCGATGGTTATCGAGTGGCAGGTAAAACAGGAACCTCTCGTAAAGCCATTCGTGGCGGTTACGGTGACGAATATGTGACCTATTTTGCGGGCTTAGTACCAGCGACTGATCCAAAGTTTGCCATCGTAGTTATGGTGGACGAGCCTGCTGGTGATAGCTATTACGGCGGTACAGTATCGGCACCGGTATTTTCAGAAGTCGCTGATACCGCTCTACACTTATTGAATGTTGCTCCAGATGGCGACATTAAGCGCCCAACTGTGGCGACAGCAACAGGCGCTATTGCCAAAGGAGCAAGCAATGACTAGCTTCCAAGGCGCAAGTTTTAAACCAAAAGCACTGGCCAAAGTGTTGAAAAGTCATATCAGTAAAGACCAGCTTGGTTCTTATGCTGATTTGGACGTTGCTGGAGTTTGCTTGGATAGCCGTGCCGTAACTGACGGGGTTGCATTCATCGCATACCCAGGACATCAATCGGATGGTCGCCATTACTTACAGCAAGCTGTCGATTCTGGTGCTAGTGTCTTAATTGTTGAGAAAGTGGGTTTAGCAGAGTTTGCTCCTGCTGAGAGCGATGTCTGTAACTTTGCTGGTATACCGTTAGTTGCGATTGAAAACCTTGCACAAGCTTGTGGCGATATTGCTGCTCGTTTCTACGGAAACCCAACGCGAAAAATGTCGGTTACCGGCATTACTGGTACAAACGGCAAAACCAGTTGTTGCTACCTGTTAGCGCAGGCGCTCGAATTTTTGAATTACCCAACCTTGATGTTGAGCACGATTGGCAATGGAAATCCATCAGCGTTACAGGCTACGTCAAACACCACGCCTGACGCCGTGTCGCTTCAAAAGATTTGTGCGGAATATTTACAGCATAAAAATCATTACATGACGATGGAAGTCTCGTCACATGGTTTATTGCAAGGCCGCGTCAATGGCGTCGAGTTTACGGTGGCATTGTTTACGAATTTATCAGTTGATCACCTTGATTATCACGGTGATATGGAATCTTACTTCCTAGCGAAGCGCGAGCTGTTCTTGAAAAAGGACTTAAAAGCCGCCGTTATTAATGCCGATGATGAATACGGACGTCGCTTATTAAACGATGAAAAAATTAAGTGCCAGAAAATTGCTTATAGCCAGTCAGGGCAAAATCCTGAACTGGATATCGAGCAATGGATTACTGCGGATAATACAGAGTTAAGTTTGAATGGGTTAAAGGCAGACCTGCACACACCTTGGGGTAGCGCAAAGTTGCACTCAGGGCTGCTGGGTGATTTTAACCTTTCGAATTTAATGGCGGTAGCAGGAGCCTTAGGTGTGATGCTGGGTGATAGTCATAAGTGGATTGTGGCATTGAATTCGGCGAATGCCGTGCCAGGGCGTATGCAACAGTTTAGTGCACATGACAAACCAACCGTGGTGGTGGATTACGCTCATACCCCTGATGCTCTAGAAAAAGCGATTAAAGCACTCAAAGCTCATTGTGACACTGGAAAGGTTTGGTGTTTATTTGGCTGTGGTGGTGATCGTGATACATCTAAACGAGCGATCATGGGTGGTGTGGTTGAAGCTAACGCTGATTGCGTCATCATTACGGACGACAATCCGCGTACTGAAGATCGCGATTCGATTGTGGCAATGATTCGTCAAGGGATGGAGAATCAAGAAACACCTTATATCAGTAGCCGTTTCGAAGCGATTAAATATGCCATCGAGCATGCGGAAGCGGATGACATGATTTTAGTGGCAGGCAAAGGCCATGAAGATTATCAGGTCATCGGCACTGAAAAAGTCGATTATAGCGACCTTGAGTCGGTCAAGCAGTTGCTGGGGGAGCAGTCATGATTCCTTTAACACTTTCTGCGATTGCCGACTTCTGCGTTGGTGAACTTATCGGTGATGACTTAACCATTGCGAAAGTCATGACTGACAGTCGAGCTGATTGTAGCGGTGCTTTATTCGTGGCTTTAGTTGGCGAACGATTTGATGCGCATGAGTTTATTACTACCGCTGAAAACCAAGGCGCGGTAGCCCTTATGGTCAGCCGTAAAGTGGATAGCCCGTTACCACAAATCATCGTACAAGATACTGAAAAAGCATTAGGCCAACTGGCTCGGTTCGTGCGTCAGGAAGTCAACCCAAAAGTGATTGGCATCACGGGGAGCGCAGGCAAAACGACAGTTAAAGAATTGGTCGCATCGATTCTGCGCCTGAAAGGGAAAGTGTTAGCTACAAAAGGCAACTTTAACAATCACATAGGTGTTCCACTGACGTTACTGGAGTTAGAGCAGGACCACGAGTATGCCGTCATCGAAATGGGAGCAAACCATAAAGGTGAAATTGCTTATTGTGCCAGCTTAGCCAAACCTGACGTCAGCGTGATAAATAATGTTGAGCCAGCACACCTTGAAGGGTTTGGTTCGATTGAAGGCGTGGCCAAGGCAAAATCGGAAATATATCAGTCATTGGGCGAAAGTGGCACAGCGATCATTAACCTTGACTGTGAGTTTGCATCGCAATGGCTCGAAGAATTTATCGACTGTCATAAAGTTACAGTGTCTCGACATAATGATGCCCACTTTAGCGCGAATAATGTACACCTAAACTCTGAAGGTTTGGTGACGTTTGACGTGATTAAAAGAAACTTAACGGGCAAAGAATCGACTACGGTAACGCTACAACTAGCGGGCTTACACAATGTATCAAATGCGTTAGTGGCAGCAGCGATTTGCACCCAGCTTGATGTTGACTTAGGCCTGATTAAAGACGGCTTGGAGCAAGCTGGAGCGGTTAAAGGTCGCTTGAATATGGTGGCTGGTCAGCAAGGTAGTTTAATTATTGATGATACTTACAATGCCAGCGTCGGTTCGGTTAAAGCTGCCATTGATGTTTTGGTCAGTAAGCCCGGCGAAGCCATTTTTATTTTTGGTGATATGGGCGAGCTTGGTAACGAAAGCGCTCGATATCATCAAGAAATTGGCCAGTATGCCAAAGACAAGGGCGTCAAAAAATTATTCGCCACGGGGACTGAAGTCGAGCATACGGTGACAACATTTGGGGAAGGCGGCGAGTTATTCGCTGCAAAAGAGGCGTTGATAGAAGCCGTTAAAAAACAGCTTCAACCATCGCAAATTATATTAATAAAAGGTTCGCGCAGTGCTCGCATGGAACAAGTAGTACAAGCGTTACAAGAGCCGCAACAGACTGAAAAGAGGGGAGGTTAACCATGCTAACCTGGTTGGCAGAATATCTATCACAATTTTACTCAGGCTTTAACGTTTTCCAATATTTAACGTTCCGTTCAATATTGAGCGTGATCACGGCGTTGGGTATTTCGTTGATAGTGGGACCTCCGATGATTCGCCGTTTAAGCAGTTATCAAATTGGGCAGACGGTGCGTGATGATGGCCCTAAAACCCACCTAAGCAAAGCCGGTACGCCGACCATGGGCGGTGCCTTGATTATCGTTGCCATTGTACTCGCATGCTTACTCTGGGGTGAGTTAGAAAATCGCTATCTGTGGGTTTGCTTATTTGCCATCGTGGGCTTTGGTTTAGTTGGGCTAGCAGACGATTACATTAAGTTGGTAAGAAAAGATCCTAAAGGTTTGATCGCGCGCTGGAAATATTTGTGGCAGTCAGTGATTGGCGCGGGCATTGCGATTTACTTGTTCTATACGGCGAGCCCACAAGAAACACAGCTGTTAATTCCATTTGTCAAAGATGTGATGCCACAGTTGGGCTTAATGTTCATTTTAGTGGCTTATCTGGTCATCGTAGGCACCAGTAATGCGGTGAATTTAACCGATGGTTTAGACGGCTTAGCGATATTGCCGACGGTATTGGTTGCGGGCGGACTTGGGATTTTTGCTTATCTTACTGGTAACCAGGTGTTTTCTGAGTACTTAGCGATACCATACATTCAAGGCGTTGGTGAGCTTGTGATTTTCTGTGCGGCTATCGTAGGAGCAGGTTTAGGGTTCCTATGGTTCAACACTTACCCAGCTCAAGTTTTCATGGGTGATGTGGGCGCACTAGGTCTAGGCGCAGCGCTTGGAACCATTGCGGTATTGGTTCGCCAAGAGTTAGTGCTCTTTATCATGGGTGGCGTGTTCGTGATTGAAACCGTGTCTGTGATGCTACAAGTCGGCTCTTACAAGTTGACTGGCAAAAGAATTTTTAAGATGGCGCCACTGCACCATCACTATGAGTTAAAAGGATGGCCAGAGCCGCGAGTTATCGTGCGCTTTTGGATCATTTCATTGATTTTAGTATTGATTGGTCTAGCGACCCTAAAAATACGTTAAGAGGCGATAAAGTTTAATGCAACAACACGCAGTCGAACATAAAAATCGTTTGATTCTCGGTCTGGGACAGACCGGGCTGTCGGTTGCGCGTTATTTATCAGAGAATGATCAGCCTTTTAAAGTTATGGACACACGTGACCAAGCTCCCGGCTCAGAAGAGCTAGCGCAATTGGATCGCGATGCTTTGATTCCTTGGAATGGGGAGCAGATGCTGGGGTATGAACAATTAGTGGTAAGCCCCGGTATCGCGGTAACACAACCTGATATAGCTCGTGCTGAAGATTTTGGCGTAGAAATTATTGGCGATATTGAGTTGTTTGCCCGCGCTAATCAGTATCCAGTGATCGCTATTACAGGTTCAAACGGTAAAAGTACGGTCACAGAGTTAGTCGGAAAGTTGCTGCAAGCCGCAGGACTAAACGCATTGGTTGGTGGCAATATAGGGTTGCCCGCGCTTGATTTACTGAGCCAAGAAGCAGGCGACGCTGTGGTGGTATTGGAGCTCTCAAGTTTCCAACTGGAAACCACGCACTCGCTCAAACCTGTGGCAGCGACAATATTGAATGTCAGTGAAGACCACTTAGACCGTTACGCGGATTACCAAGCTTACGTTTTAGCGAAACAGCGGATTTTTGATAACGCAGAAACCATTATTGAAAATTCAGAAGACGATTTAACACAGCCCGAAAAGGTAACGGCAAAGCGCTTATCATTCGGCTTTAGTAGCGAAAGCGACTGGCAGGTGGATGTTAACGCTGGGGTTTTACGTCGCAGTGAACGCACTGTCTTAGAGCTAAAAGATTTAAGGTTACAAGGCTCGCACAATGCAATGAATGTTGCCGCTGCTTTTGCCTTATTAGAAGGCGCAGGTGTGGTGATTGACTCGGCTGTTATCGAGTGTGCGAAAACATACAGCGGTATGCCGCACCGTAGCCAGTTAGTAGCGGTGAAAAACGATGTCACCTATATCAATGATTCTAAGGCGACCAATGTGGGAGCGACGGTTGCTGCGATTCAAAGTTTTGCACCTCGCTTTACCGGCCGCATTATTTTAATCGCGGGTGGTGATGCTAAAGGGGCAGAACTTGGCAGCTTAAAAGACAGTATCGAACAGCACGTTAAAACAGTCATTTGTTTTGGCAAAGACGGAAAAGCGATTGCTGACTTGGCTAAGAATAAGTCGATACAGGTGAGTAACTTAACAGAAGCAGTGGAGCAAGCTGTGGCGTCGAGTGAAGCCAACGATTGCGTGTTGTTATCACCTGCTTGCGCCAGTTGGGACATGTTCAAAAACTATATTGAGCGTGGTGGACAGTTTGAACATTTGGTGGAGGCGCTATGAGTAGTATTACCCAAGTATTGCGCCTCAACGATTTTGTTGAACAATTAAAACTGTCAGATCCACGCACGCGATTGGACCCTTGGTTATTAGGTCCTGTAATAGCGTTGTTGGCGATTGGTGTCGTTATGGTGGCATCAAGCTCAATGCCTTATGCAGAAGATCACATGAAAGGGAATGAATTCTACTTTTTGATCCGTCACTGCATTTACTTGGCAATAGCCTTGGCTTCCGCAGTGTTCGCGCTGCAACTGGATACCCGCTTTTGGCAAGAAAATGGGCCAAAGTTCTTAGTGCTAGGAATCTTATTATTAGTCGCAGTATTGTTCATTGGACGAGAAGTTAATGGTAGTAAACGCTGGATTGGCGTTGGGCCATTAACGATACAACCCGCTGAACTGGTGAAGTTCTTTATTGTGATTTATCTCGCTGGTTACTTGGTGCGACGCAGCGATGAACTCCAGACTCAAATTAGAGGCTTCATCAAGCCGTTGTTCGTGATTGGTTTGGTGGTGGCTTTCTTATTATTGCAACCCGACTTCGGCACCTCTGCGGTGATCTTAGCCACAGCGTTAGCCATGCTCTTTTTAGCGGGAGCGCGATTGTGGCAGTTCATTACATTGACGGGGTTTGTGGGTATTGTCATGGGGTTAGTAGCATGGCAGGAACCTTACCGCATGAAGCGTCTAACGAGCTTCTTAGATCCATGGGCGGATCAGTTTGGCAGCGGTTATCAGTTGGTTCAGTCCTTAATTGCATTTGGTCGCGGTGATTGGTTTGGCGCAGGGCTTGGAAACAGCGTACAAAAACTGTCGTATTTACCAGAGGCGCATACGGATTTTGTGTTCGCTGTCTTTGCTGAAGAATTTGGCTTTTTAGGAGTGGCGTTAGTGATTACCTTATTTGCCATCATCTTTATGAAGAGCCTAACTATTGGTCGCCGTGCTTTAAAGATGGAGCACTATTTCGCCGCTTATATGTCGTACGGTTTTGGTTTTTGGTTGAGCTTACAGGCGTTAATCAATATCGGTGTAGCCAGCGGCTCATTGCCGACCAAAGGCTTAACCTTACCGTTTATTAGTTACGGCGGTAACTCGTTAATCGTCAGTTGTGTGGCGGTAGCGGTATTGTTACGCGTTGACTTTGAAGTTCGTCGAAAAGAGCACGAGTATTCAAGTGCAAAGCAGTCTTATCGCGGTAGAAGTAGAGGAGGTCGTAATGAATAAAGCAAAGAAAACGATCTTATTAATGGCTGGTGGAACTGGCGGTCATATTTTTCCGGCGCTAGCCGTGGGTAAAGAATTAGAGCAGCAAGGTTGGACACTGCATTGGCTTGGCTCTGAAGGTGGCATGGAAGAAGAATTGGTACCAAAACACGGTATTAAGATGACGCTTTTGCCAGTCAAAGGTGTTCGCAACAAAGGTTTGGCATCGTTGATCAAGGCGCCACTGCAATTGATAAAAAGCGTGTTGCTGGCTCGAAAAGCGATAAAAAGAATTCAGCCTGACGTAGCGCTAGGAATGGGGGGCTTTGCAAGCGGTCCCGGAGGTTTAGCGGCAAAGTTATGTGGCGTTCCATTGGTTTTGCATGAGCAAAATGCCATTGCAGGGATGACTAACCAACAATTAAATCGTTTCAGCAAAATCACCTTGCAAGCTTATCCCGGTGCGTTTGTTGATATGAAAAAAGTGGCGACGGTTGGTAACCCGGTGAGAACCGACTTGATGACAATATCGCCAGCAAAAGAACGAATTGTGGTTGAAGAAGGCAGTATAAATTTATTAGTGATTGGTGGCAGTCGTGGCGCTTTAGTTTTGAATCAAAAGATTCCAGCAATGCTTGACGTCATTAACGGCGGTTTAAAGGTGAATGTTCGTCATCAATGTGGGCGTGGCAATTTAGGCGATGTTGCGGCGCGTTATAAAGAGTTAAAGAACCCGCTGGTCAAGCATGATGTCACAGAATTTATTGATGACATGGCTGAAGCTTATGAGTGGGCGGATTTAGTTATTTGTCGTGCCGGTGCTTTAACCGTGGCTGAAATAGCGATGGCTGGGTGTGCTGCGATCTTCGTACCATACCCTCACGCCGTAGATGATCACCAGACGCACAACGCGCGCTATTTGGCAAACCAAGGTGGCGCCTTAATTATCCAACAACATGATTTGGATGAGCAAAAACTGGCCCATCAAATCACGGCACTAGCCAATGACAAAAGTCGAATTATTGAAATAGCCACCATCGCCAAAAGTTTGGCTAAGCCAAATGCGACAACTCAAGTAGCTGAGTATTGTAAGCGTGCTGCTATAGGCCAGTTTGAGATTATGAAGAATACATTAGAAAAAACCGCAATCGGTACTTCTGATAAAGAAGCTGCGGAGAGTACAAATGAACAACGATAAATTACAGCAAGTAATTCCAGAGATGCGTCGCATTAAACGTATCCACTTTATTGGTATTGGTGGCGCGGGGATGAGTGGTATTGCTGAAGTATTACTGAATTTGGGTTATGCCGTAAGTGGTTCTGACTTACGCCAAAGTCATGTCACTCAGCGATTAGAAAGTTTGGGTGCTGAAATTTTCTTAGGCCACCGTAGTAACAATATTTTGGATGTGGATGTTGTGGTGTGCTCAACGGCTATTCCAAAGCATAACCCAGAAATTGAAGCGGCGCGTGAACGTCGAGTGCCAATCGTTCGTCGTGCAGAAATGTTGGCGGAGCTAATGCGTTTTAGACACGGTATTGCAGTCGCCGGTACACATGGCAAAACCACGACAACCAGCTTGTTAGCAAGTATTTATGCGGAAGGTAATTGTGATCCGACGTTTGTGATTGGCGGCTTATTAAATAGTGCGGGCTCTAACGCCAAACTGGGTAGAAGTCGTTACTTCATTGCTGAAGCGGATGAAAGTGATGCATCGTTTTTACACCTTCAACCGATGGTTTCAGTGGTGACGAATATTGAAGCTGACCATATGGATACTTACGGCGGCGACTTTAAGAATTTAGAAAATAACTTCATCGAGTTTTTACACAACTTGCCATTCTATGGTTTAGCGGTGATGTGTATCGATGATGAAACCGTTCAAGATTTGATATCAAGGATTTCGAGACCAACGGTTACTTATGGCTTTAGTAAAAAAGCGGATGTTCGAGCGATTGATTTCGAGCAAAAAGGCACGAAAAGTTTCTTTAAAGTTGTACGCCGTGATTGTGTCGGTAACTTGGATATCGAGCTTAACTTACCGGGCATGCATAACGTTCAGAATGCGTTAGCTGCGATTGCTGTGGCTACCGACGATGGTGTTAGTGACAAAGCGATTCAAAAAGCTTTGGCAGAGTTTGAAGGGATTGGTCGTCGCTTCCAGATGTATGGTGACTTTACAGTGAATGATAAGACGGTGACGTTAATTGATGATTATGGTCACCATCCGAGTGAAGTGAACGCCACCATTAAAGCGTTACGCAAAAGTTGGCCGGAGCGTCGATTGGTGATGGTCTATCAGCCACACCGTTATTCACGTACGCGTGATTTGTATGAAGATTTCTGCGGTGTTTTGTCTGAGGTTGATGAGCTGTTGATGCTAGAAGTTTATGCGGCAGGCGAAGATCATGTCCCTGGCGCAGACAGTCGTTCATTGTGTCGCAGTATCCGTCAACGTGGGAAGATTGAACCAATCTTTGTTGAGTCGATTTTGGAGTTACCAGAAGCGTTACACCATGTTCTAGAAGATGGTGACGTGTTGGTAACGCAAGGCGCTGGCAACGTTGGCACTTTGGCACCTTCTTGGGTACAGGTTGGTTTGGACTTTGAACGTTTGATCCCAAAGGAGGAGCAATGAGCAACGACTTTTCTCCTGCAACACTATCGCCTAAAGACTACGGCAAAGTAGCCGTTGTTTATGGTGGTTTCTCTGCTGAACGCGAGATCTCTCTAATTTCTGGAGAGACAGTGTATCAAGCATTGATTGGTGCTGGAGTTGATGCTCATAAAGTTGATCCAAAAACTGATGGTTTAAACGCGCTTTCTGAACAAGGTTTTGATCGGGTTTGGAATGCTCTGCATGGCCGCGGTGGTGAAGATGGTGTGATTCAAGGCTTCTTAGAGCTTCACCAAATTCCGTACACCGGCTGTGGGGTTATGGCATCGGCTATTGCTATGGATAAGCTGCGTACAAAATTGCTATGGAGTGCGCAAGATTTGCCAGTGGCAAAACACAGAATGGTCACGACAGGGGATTTGTCTCTGCAAGAGGCTGAAGCATTATTGGCCGAGTTAAACGGCTGCGTCATGGTGAAGCCGATTCATGAGGGATCGAGCGTTGGTATGGCGCGAGCTGATAGCGCAGAGCTGTTACAAAAAGCGGTAGCTGATGCTAAACAGTTTGATACCGACATTATGTTAGAGCAGTGGATACAAGGCGACGAATACACGGTGTCGATTTTGAACGGCAAAGCTTTACCAAGTATTCGTGTTAAGACCCCACATACGTTTTATGACTTTACGGCAAAGTATAAAAGTAACAGCACTGAGTATCACTGCCCAAGTGGTTTGTCAGAAGTCGATGAAAAGAACTTAGCTGAATTGAGCGAAAAAGCCTTCAAGTCGTTAGGTTGTTATGGCTGGGGCCGAGTGGATTTTATGCGTGAACAACACACTGGACAGTGGTTATTACTGGAAGTCAATACTGTACCTGGTATGACTCAAACTTCATTGGTGCCGAAGGCAGCAAAAGTTCAAGGTATGAGTTTTGAGCAGTTGGTATTGAGCGTGTTGGACACAAGTTTTGGACGCCAAGATGGTTTGTTCAAAGGTGGGTTGATGACGGAAGGAGCTAACTAGTCTATGGCTAAGATGGCAACTCGAAGCGACAAAAAACAGCGTTCATTGGAAGGTTTTGCAAAGCCTTTAAAGTGGGTGGCTGGTTTGCTTGCGGGATCGCTGGTTGCCGTAGCATTGGTGTTTGGTGGGATTTGGGTATTCAGCATTAACACTGACAATGTCTTTCCGATTAAAAAGGTGGAATTGCAGAAGCATACGTTCACTGACGCGGTTGGCGTTTATGAGGTGTTGCGTAGCATTGAAGATCGCGGTTTCTTCACCATGGAAATGGAGCAGGTGGAAGTGAAACTGGTTGAGCTGCCTTGGATTAAGTCAGTGCAATTACGAAAAGTGTGGCCAGATACATTACAAGTCTCAGTGGTAGAGCATGAGCCGATGGCTTACTGGGGTGATGCCGGGGTGGTCTCGGTTGAGGGTGATGTTTTGTACCCCTCAGTGTTGCCAAAAGCGGAGTGGACACAGTTAAGTGGGCCGGACAAGTTAGCAAAAGATTTAACCGAACTCTTGAAACTGTATCAACAGCAGTTGCTAGAGAAAAATATGATTATTGAGCGCATGGAATTAAGTCAGCGTGGTGCTATTAGTTTGGTACTAACCGATGGCTTAGAAGTTCGCTTAGGTAATGTTCATGTGGAAGAGCGTATAGAGCGATTTATGCAGTACATCGATAGTGTAAAACAACAAAAAGAAGCCACTTTGGCATACGTTGATCTGCGGTATCAAAATGGTATGGCAGCGCAATGGGTAGAGAATGAAACGTCAGTCATAAATGACGGAGGCAGTAGATAAGACTATGTCGAAATCAACAGATAAACGATTAATTGTGGGGCTTGATATTGGTACATCAAAAGTGGTGGCCATTGTTGGGGAAGTCGGCGCTGATGACACCGTCGATATTATTGGCATAGGTTCACATCCATCGCGCGGTATGAAGAAAGGTGTGGTGGTGAATATTGAGTCTACTGTAGCCTCCATTCAGCGTGCAGTGGAAGAGGCTGAGCTGATGGCTGGCTGCCAGATTCATTCAGTCTATACCGGGATTGCAGGAAGCCATATCAAAAGCTTGAACTCTCACGGCATCGTGGCGATTAAAGATAACGAAGTCGCGCAGAGTGATGTTGACCGAGTTATTGACGCTGCGAAAGCGGTGGCGATTCCCGCGGATCAAAAGATTATGCACGTATTGCCACAAGAGTTTGTGATCGATAACCAAGAAGGTATTCGTGAGCCGATTGGGATGTCTGGTGTTCGATTAGAAGCGAAAGTACATATGGTGACAGGCGCTGTTAGTGCTGCGCAGAACATTACTAAATGTGTAGCGCGTTGTGGACTAGAAACGGAAGACGTGATTTTAGAGCAGTTAGCATCGAGTTACTCCGTGTTAACTGAAGATGAAAAAGAGTTGGGTGTTTGCTTAATTGATATTGGCGGCGGAACAACAGACATCGCCATTTTTACTGGCGGCGCGATCCGTCACACAGCGGTTATTCCGATTGCTGGCGATCAAGTGACAAACGATATCGCGGTTGCGCTTAGAACACCAACGCAACATGCGGAAGACATCAAAGTGAAATATGCGTGCGCATTGCGTCAGTTAACCAATCTGGATGAAACTATTGAAGTTCCCGGTGTAGGGGAGCGTCAGCCGCGCAGAGTGTCGCGCCAGATTTTAGCTGAAGTGGTTGAGCCACGTTACAGCGAACTCTTTGAATTGGTTCACGCGGAAATTCGCCGTAGTGGATTCGAGAATTTAATTGCTTCGGGCATGGTCATCACCGGTGGCGGTTCGAAGATGGAAGGTTTGATGGAGCTGGCAGAGGAAGTGTTCCACATGCCGGTTCGTCAAGGGATGCCACAACACATCAAAGGTTTGGTCGATGTTGTGCGTAATCCAATTTATGCCACGGGCGTTGGTTTATTGATTTACGGTAAACAAGACGTAGGCCATCACCGTGAACGAAATGTGACTGGTTTTAATGGGCTCTGGGAGCGCATGAAAAGCTGGTTTAGTGGATTTTAATAACGACGTTCATTCGTCGTAATTAAAGTGGAGAAATCACTTAGGGTCTTTGAACTTTTAACGCAAGACTTAAGTGAACATTGGCTAAACAATCGAAGGGGATATAGTTATGCCTAATATGTTTGAACTCGTAGATAGCTGCCAAAATAGCGCAGTAATTAAGGTCATTGGTGTTGGTGGCGGCGGTGGTAACGCTGTCGAGCACATGGTGAAAGCTAACATCGATGGTGTTGAATTTATTTGTGCCAATACGGATGCACAGGCGTTGAACTCGTCGACAGCGAAGACAACAATCCAAATTGGTCAAAACATTACACGCGGCTTAGGTGCTGGAGCTAATCCAGACGTAGGTCGTCAGGCTGCATTAGAGGACCGTGAGCGTTTGATGGAAGTGCTGCAAGGCTCTGATATGGTATTCATTACCGCAGGTATGGGCGGTGGCACCGGTACAGGCGCTGCTCCAGTAATCGCAGAGATTGCGAAAGAAATGGGCATCCTGACGGTCGCTGTGGTGACGAAACCGTTTAAGTTTGAGCGTAAAAAACGTATGAAACTGGCGGAAAACGGTATCGATGAATTACGCAATGTGGTTGATTCATTGATTATTATTCCAAACGATAAGTTAGTGGCTCAGTTTGCTGGACTACGTTTAACGGAAGCGTTTGCATCCGCTAACTCGGTATTGCATGGTGCTGTACAAGGTATCGCCGAGTTGATTACTTGTCCTGGTTTAATCAACGTTGACTTTGCGGACGTTCGTACGGTCATGGCTGAGCAAGGCCAAGCGATGATGGGTACCGGTATCGCGTCTGGTGAAGGCCGTGCCCAAGTGGCTGCTGACATGGCGGTGGCGAGTCCACTGTTAGAAGATGTGGACCTTTCTGGAGCACGCGGTATCTTGGTCAATGTGACAGCAAACGAAGAGTTCACGATTGATGAGTTTTCTGAGGTTTGTGAAGTTATCGAGGATATTGCCCATGAAGATGCTATCGTGGTCGTTGGTACTGCGATTGATGATTCGATGGGTGACGAAATGCGTGTAACCGTTGTTGCTACTGGCCTAGGTCAAGAAGCAGGTATGCGTCTAGTCGCTGACAATAAAGAGAGAGAAGTCCGTAAACCAAGCGGTGAACTTGACTTTAACAAGCTTGATGTTCCACCTGCGGCACGTAAGCAGGCTGGCGTTGAAGAGTCTGAAAGAACGCAAAAAGTAGCCGTTGGAAGCGATGTTGATAACTTCTTGGATATTCCAGCGTTCTTGCGTAAGCAAGCAGACTAACACAAGTTGAAAGCAGTAATGAACATTGGCAATGGAGAGAGATATGCCAACGCTAAGGAGTCAAGTGTTCTGATTCGATGAAACTAAACGCTTAACTCGCGTTCTAGAGCTAAGGAGGCACTCCCTTCGAGCCTCCTTAACTCACCTTGTTCTACATTCAGTGTTGATTAAGGGTGAACTTACGATAATCAGGGAATAGTGAGAATTTGTGTGGAAGATGCGAATTCAAACAAATGTTCAAAAAATGTTCAAAAATTATTCAAACAATAGAAATATTGTGGTAATATGCGCTAAAATTCAGACATCTTTCACCCTAAATTCTTGATTTATCAAGAAGTTGGAGAAACACCGAATGATACGACAACGTACGTTGAAAACAACCATTCGCGCCACTGGCGTAGGTTTACACACTGGAGATAAAGTGTATTTGACCCTACGACCAGCACCAGTGGATACAGGGATTGTGTTCCGTCGCGTTGATCTAGACCCAATTGTAGAAATTGATGCTAAACCTGAAAATGTGGGTGATACCACGCTTTCCACCTGTTTGGTGAAAGGTGATGTGCGTATTTCTACTGTCGAGCACCTTTTATCAGCAATGGCTGGTTTGGGGCTTGATAATGCTTACATTGATGTGTCTGCGCCTGAAGTTCCGATTATGGACGGCAGTGCGAGCCCATTTGTTTTCTTGCTGCAATCAGCTGGCGTGACTGAGCAGAATGCACCAAAGAAATTTATTAAGATTAAGAAAAAAGTGACTGTCGAAGACGGTGACAAAAAAGCAACGTTCGAGCCATTTGATGGTTTTAAAGTCGCTTTTACGATCGATTTTGATCACCCGGTATTTAAGAAAAGCAGCCAGACTTCTGTGATCGACTTTTCTACGACCTCTTTCGTGAAGGAAGTGAGTCGAGCGCGTACGTTTGGTTTTATGAAAGACATTGAGTTCTTGCGTGCCAACAACCTTGCGCTAGGAGGAAGCCAAGATAACGCTATCGTGATGGATGATTACCGTGTTCTTAATGAAGATGGTTTACGTTATGACGATGAGTTTGTTAAGCACAAGATTCTCGATGCAATCGGTGATTTATTCTTATTGGGCCATAGCTTGATTGGTTCTTTCACAGGCTATAAATCAGGACATGCGCTAAACAACCAGTTAATTCGTACGCTAATGGCGGATGAGTCAACGTGGGAACTGGCGACGTATGAAGATGCTAAAACAGCGCCAATTTCATACATCATGAACCCTGTGCTTTCTGTTTAATAAGAACTTAAACAAGTATTTAGCACCGGTATTTTTTACGATCAGATTTGACTTGGCTTTACTTTTATCTGAATATTAGCCAATGAGTAGTGGCCAGCCTTTCGTAGGTTGGTCAGTAAATCTGAAGAGATATAACGAAGTCGTGTACTCCAAGCTGCATTTTCCGCAGTGATGATTAGACTGGTTTGATTATACTCAGAGACCATACAGTGGTCTTTTAGCTCGTCAGGCAGTAATTTTTGTACATCTTCGTTTATGGATTTGAGGCTGTTGGATTGTTTCAATAGCCCTTTAAGCAAGCTGTCTGGCTTGCTAAGAATGTCAGCCACGGACTTGGCTCGGGAAGGACGCTTCATAAGCTTTATGCTTCTGGGCTTAGTGGGTGTTAGGTTACTATTGTAATCTGACGAACTTGAATTTGTCATCCGGTACCGCGGATAAAACCGCAAAAGATTGTAAACACGAGTGTTACAATTTCGATGACTTGAGTAACTTTGGTTGATTATGCGAATTACGATTATTAAAAGTGATCAGAAAGGAATCAAGGCTTTGGAATTAGGACGATCTAAGCTAGTGGTGACAGTACTACTGAGCATGCTCAGCTTGGTTGCTGTGGTTACTGCTACCTTCTATATCACTAAATGGGTTCTTCAGCAGGACTTAGTGAGTGAATCTGCGATCCAGAAATGGCAAGTCGAATTAACTCAGCAAAAAGAAGAGTTAGAGCGGGCTAAAAAATTATCGGAAGATAAAGTACAGGCATTGTCGAGCCGTTTGGCTTCGATGCAGGCACACATCCTGCGGTTAGATGCAGCCGGTGCGCGTTTAGCAGAGGAAGCCGGAATCACAGAAGAGTTTGGCTTTGGTGCGGCTCCTGCGATGGGTGGTCCGTCTGAAGGCGATAGCGCCGACAAGGCAACCTACCATGATGTTGCTTCTTCGTTGGATACGATTCAAAGTTCTATTGAAGCGAAAGAACAGCAACTCTTTGCGCTAGAGTCATTACTGCTTGATAAAAATATTAGTGCTGAGCAAAAAATTACTGGTCGTCCTGTTAATACAGGATGGTTATCATCGCCCTACGGTTATCGGGCAGATCCTTTCTCGGGTAAGCGTGCTTGGCATGCCGGGATCGACTTTTCAGCTTTAGCTGGCTCGGATGTGGTGGCTACCGCAGCAGGCGTAGTGACAACGGTTGAGCGCAAAGCGGGCTATGGAATTTTTGTTGAAGTTAGCCATGGTGATGGCTACACAACACGTTACGGTCATAATAAAGCCGTGTTGGTGAAGAAAGGTGACCTTGTTGAAAAGGGTGAAACCATCGCAAAAGTTGGCAGCACCGGACGATCGACCGGACCTCATGTGCATTACGAAGTCACTCGAAATGGTAAACGCGTCAACCCATGGCGTTATCTCAAAGAGTCGTAGACTTGCATTATACAGCCTAAAGCCGAGCATCAAGCTCGGCTTTTTTATAGCTTCGCTTTTTTTCGTCATTCTTAAATAGCCACTCCCTAAGTCTTAACCCTTCAAATAGTTACTCGTCAAATAGCCATTCCGAAATAGCAATGGATGCTATTGAAATTTCAGTTGATAACCCCCATAAGTTGGTGATACTTGCTCGAAAAGCCCGATCAGGCGTTTACAGCTTCTAGAATATCGGTACAATCGAGTGCTTAATGATAATTCCCTAAACAATTGTTGCTTCCTAGAACAAAGGTCTTGAGCCGAAAAAAGAGTCTACAGTTGTTTAATAACTTGATAAAAGAACCAATAGCATGAGTCTTCTTAGCAAAATATTTGGCAGTCGAAATCAACGCACAATTAAACGTATGGGAAAGCAGGTTGAGCGTATCAACCAGCTTGAGGCTGAGTTTGAAGCTTTAAGTGACGAACAGGTTAAGGCTAAAACCGAGGAATTCAAGCAACGTCTTGAGCAGGGTGAAAGTCTTGATGACATATTGCCAGAAGCGTTTGCCGCCGTTCGAGAGGCCAGTAAGCGTACGCTGGGTATGCGCCATTTTGATGTGCAATTGATTGGTGGTATGACTCTACACCAAGGAAAGATTGGTGAGATGCGAACTGGTGAAGGTAAGACGCTTGTGGCGACCTTGCCGGTGTATTTGAATGCTTTGTCAGGTAAAGGCGTTCACGTCATCACAGTGAATGATTATCTTGCACAACGTGATGCTGAGTGGATGGCGCCAGTTTATGATTTCCTTGGTATGTCTGTGGGGGTGATTTTATCAGGTCAAAGCCATGAGCAGAAAAAAGATGCTTATGGTTCAGACATTACCTATGGCACCAATAATGAATACGGTTTCGATTATCTTCGCGACAATATGGCGTTTGAGAAAGAACAGCGTGTACAGCGCGAACTCAACTTTGCCGTTATCGATGAGGTTGATTCGATTTTAATCGATGAAGCCCGAACACCTTTGATCATTTCTGGACAAGCTGAGGATAGCTCGGAAATGTATCGCGCCATCAATCAACTTATCCCCAAGCTCGAAGCTCAAGAGAAAGAGTCAGAGGAAGGCGAAGAAGATACGGGTGACTACACGATTGATGAAAAAGGCAAGCAAGCGAATCTGACAGAATTGGGTCAGGAGCGCATTGAAGACTTGTTGCGTAAAACAGGTTTGCTCCCTGAAGGGCAAAGTCTTTATAGCCCAGCCAGTATCATGTTGTTGCACCATGTTAATGCGGCATTGAGAGCGCATAAGCTCTTCAAAAAAGACGTTGATTACGTGGTTAAGGACAACGAAGTGGTTATTGTTGATGAGCATACTGGACGTACCATGCCGGGGCGTCGTTGGTCTGATGGTTTACACCAAGCGATCGAAGCCAAAGAAGGTGTGAACATTCAGAATGAAAACCAAACGCTAGCTTCAATTACCTTCCAGAATTACTTCCGCTTGTACAACAAACTCTCGGGTATGACCGGTACTGCAGATACTGAAGCCACCGAGCTTCATATGATCTACGGCTTGGAAGTTGTGGTTATTCCTACCAATAAGCCTATGCAGCGCTTAGACATGCCTGATTTGATTTACTTAAGCAAGGAAGAAAAGTACGCCGCAATTATTGAAGAGATTAAAGACCTGCAGGCGAAAGGCCAACCTATTTTGGTGGGTACTGTTTCTATTGAGTCTTCAGAGTTAATTTCTAAAGCGCTGAAAAAAGGCAAGATTAAGCACCAAGTCTTGAACGCGAAGTTCCATGCGAAAGAAGCCGATATTATTGCTCAAGCTGGTCGAGCTGGGTCAGTGACCATCGCGACTAACATGGCAGGGCGTGGTACCGATATCGTGCTTGGCGGTAACTTGCAGGCGGATATTGCTGCTTTGGGCGAAAACCCAAGTGACGATAAAATTGCTAAGGCTAAAGAAGAGTGGCAAAAACGCCATGATGAAGTGCTTAACGCGGGTGGTTTAGCGATTATTGGTACTGAGCGACACGAGTCTCGTCGTATTGATAACCAGCTACGTGGTCGTTCGGGTCGTCAGGGTGATCCGGGTTTAAGTCGCTTTTATCTATCACTTGAAGATGATCTGATGCGTATTTTCGCTTCAGAGCGTTTAGGCATGATGATGCAGCGTTTTGGGTGGGAAGAAGGCGAAGCGCTTGAACATAAAATGGTTTCTCGTGCTATTGAAAACGCTCAACGTAAGGTGGAGCAGCGTAACTTTGATATGCGTAAAAACCTGCTTGAATATGACGATGTGGCTAATGATCAGCGCCGAGTCATTTACGAGCAACGTAATGAGTTGATGGAATCTGATGATATTCAGGAAACCGTTGAAGATATGCGCTATGACGTGGTGCAGGATATTATAAGCCAATATGTGCCGCCACAGTCTATTGAGGAAATGTGGGACATCAAAGGATTAGAGCAGCGCGTTGACCAAGAGTTTGATATTGAGCTACCGATTCAGAAGTGGCTTGATGAGGACGACAAGTTTGCTGAAGAAGAGTTACGCGAAAAGCTTTACCAAGAAATCCAGTCTGGCTACGAAGCTAAAGAAGCAGCGCTGCCAGATCCAAAAATGATGCGTCAGCTGGAAAAGCAAGTCATGCTACAGCACCTTGATATGCACTGGAAAGAGCATCTTGGTAACATGGATCACTTGAGACAAAGTATCCACTTACGCAGTTACGCGCAAAAGAACCCAAAGCAAGAGTATAAGCGTGAAGCGTTTGAACTTTTCTCTGGCTTGCTAGATAACCTTAAACACGATGTTGTGACGGTGCTGTCGAAAGTTAAGTTCCGTATGCCTGAAGAAGTTGAAGCCATGGAGCGTCAACAGCGTGATTCATCACAGATGAATGCACAACACGATTCAGCTTCAGCGATGCCAGCAGAGCAAGAGAGTGAGACGCAGCGTCAGGCGGAAACCTTTGTTCGTGAGCAACCCAAGGTCGGACGAAATGAGCCATGCCCTTGTGGATCTGGTAAAAAATTCAAACATTGCCACGGAAAAGCCTCGTAAGAAATATGGCAGTCATTAAAGTCGCGGTCGCAGTCATTATTATTGCCGACCGCGTGCTTATTGCTAAAAGGGCAAAAAGCCAACATCAAGGCGGGCTTTGGGAGTTTCCCGGTGGAAAGTTCGAAAATGGCGAGTCGCTAGAGCAGGCTGCTCAAAGAGAGTGCTTTGAAGAGCTGGATATCATCCCAGCAAGCGTGGAACCTTTGACGGTGATCGAGCATGACTATGATGATAAGTCTGTGCGCTTGGAAGTTTGTGTAGTCAAAGATTATCTAGGTGTACCTAACGGAAAAGAAGGCCAGCCTCTTATATGGTGTCCGCGTCACCGATTAAGCGATTACCAGTTCCCTGAGGCAAATCAAGCCATCCTTAAGCTAATCTGAATTAGTATCCTCAGTTCTCGCCAATTCTTGTACTGTATTTGGGTCAAGTTGTTGTCCAGCAATTTTATGTCCTTCACTGGCCCATTCGCCCAGATCAATTAATTGACACCTTTTACTGCAAAAGGGTTTAAAGTCATTACTCCCAGTCCAGGCAACCGATTTTGTACAGGTCGGGCACTTTACAATCATTGTTTCAGACATAAATTAAGGCTTATTTGCTATGATATTGGCGTAAGGATACGCACATGAGGATGAAAAATCGAGAGTGATTGTTAAACTTTTGAGACAATGTAAAACTTTTCTTGGCTTTCAGAAGAACAGGTGTTTTTCTTAAAAGCTGTTTAAAAACAAGGGCATATATGAAAATAATGGTGTTTTAACCCTTGTTTAGGGCTTAAGTCTAAAGGCTAGAAGTGACAAATATTGTCAATAACAGCTGTAAATGGTTGATATTTAATCAATGAACTCGCTATAAATGATGCGACCTTGCATACAAATGTGACCTAAGTCATTGTTTTACTGGGTGTGTCGAGATATTTTACAATCGTTAGTTGCTATATTTGAATTGCACAGTTATATTTAGTTACAAGATTTGTTCAAACAGTTTCGTTCGTTTTGAGCGGCTTGTGCAAACTAAGTATGAGAACCTCTGAGGGATACTTAGAAACAGCAAATCTTGTATGAACAAATGAAATAACTTTTTTGTTAAATGTATAGGAGAGAGTCTCATGCAAACTAAAAAACAAGCGGGTTTTACCCTTATTGAATTAATGATCGTCGTAGCGATCGTCGGTATTTTGGCAGCAGTAGCAATTCCAGCTTACCAAGATTACATCAAGCGTTCTAAGGTATCTGAGTTGGCTGCAACTTTGGCTGCCTGTAAAACGTCTGTAGCTGAAACATACGCTTCAAATGGTAGCAATATTGCTTCGATTGATTCTGCAGATGCTGCTGGCTGCTCCACAACGGGTTCTCAGTATGTAACCCCTGCATCTCTAACAGTTACTGCAGGTGTTATTTCTGTGGAAGCACAGGCTATTGGTGCCGGTGTTGATGGTGAAACATTAACTCTTGCTCCTCAGTTTGCTGGTGGTGCAGGTACAGAAATGACTGGTTGGGTATGTGCTGGAACGATTGATTCTCGTTACAAGCCGGCTAACTGCCGTAACTAATTTAGTTTAGTTAAAAAAAGCGAGCTCCGGCTCGTTTTTTTTTGCCTATGAAATTATTGAGAAATAAATCGTTCACTTTTCTGAGCATACTGACAGTGTTGTCCTTGTTACCTTGGACAGAACTGCAGTCAGCAGGTGGCTTAGCTTTTATTCGTAACAATTTTACTTGGGTTTTAATCTGCATAGTTGTGGTTACGTCATTTATAAATGTATTAAATAAGAAAAAAGTAGTTTTTCCGAAGAGATCTTCCTTGTTGATTTTAGGGGTATTAATTGCAGTAGCACCTTTATACCTGAACCCAGCCGATACTTTTGATTACGGTAAATACTTACCTGTAGCGCTGATTCTATGTTTGCTGTTTTATTTGGCGTTATTTCAATATGAATTAAGTGATCATAGTTTAGAAACAATTTTATTAATATTTATTGGTATTGCTTTTAGTCAAGTGATTATTGCTTGCTGGCAATTATTCCATGACATAATGATGCAGTTGACAAGCAATGCCACTGAGATGGAGTTACCTAGATTAAAAGGAACTTTCAATCAAAGGAATTTACTAGCTAGTTTTATCACCACTGCCCTTGTCGTCGTATACTACTTGAAAGCCTCAAAAGAGGGGAGTCGATTATCTCGATACGAAAACAGCTTACCGTGTTTCCGCTATTCGTTTGAGGTGTTAGTTTTTCTTTCTGCATTCATACTTGTATTGACAAACTCAAGGGTTGGCTTGTATTCGTTGGTTGCGGCTCTTTTATTAATATTTGTTTCTTGTGGTCCGAAGTTTCCAAAAAAACATCTTAAGGTAATTGCTCCCATGCTGCTAGGAGGGCTAGCTTCATTGATATTTATGAGTACTTTTTTTAACAGTGAAGTAAAGGACTTTTCGAAAACACACAATCGAGAGCTAATTTACTCTACAGCTTTAAATGCAATAGAGGAAAAACCTTTGTTTGGGCATGGACTTGGAAGCTTTGAGAAAGTCTATTTGATAGGTTTAGAAAATAATTTGAACAATGAGGTAGTTAAAGCATCAACTCCTAGAGCTGAAAATCTTTCTCACCCACATAATGAGTTATTATATTGGGGAGTTCAGGGAGGACTGATTTCAATACTGGGGTTGGTTATTATATTAGTAGGCCTGTTGTTACCTGCCTTTACTGGGAAGAAGAAAGCTTTTGCAGGAGTAGCTCTATTAACACCAATTGGCCTTCATACCTTGGTAGAACTTCCATTTTATATTTCAGGGGCGCACTTACTACTGGCGATATTGCTTTTTTTCTATATAACCTCTAGTGCTAATGAGCTTAAAGTGTTTGAATTTAATGTAAGTCCCACTATTTCGAAATTTGGACGAGGTTTTGCTGGTGTTGTTGGTGCTGGTGTTGCGGTGGCATTGCTGCTAAATATCTACTCATTATATCAAGCTGTTGTGTTCGAAAAAGCGTTAAATAGAACTGAGCAACAGTTGAAAAAATCTATAGTGCATATAGGTTGGAGGCCAGAATATAATTCGTTGCTACTAAAGCATCGTGCCAATATTGCTGTTGAATCTGGAGAAAAGCAGCCAGTCATAGACTTTCTACAGTGGTTAGAAGAGCAGAATCAAATAAGTCCACGACTACAGTATTTTTTCAACCTTTATTACTCATACCAAATATTAGGCGAAAAAGAAAAAGCAGAAGATGTGAAGTTACAAATCGAGTGCTATTACACTGGAGTTAGGACAGCAGATGAGTGGCTTAAAAGTCATTAAACTAACCTTCAGAATTGACTTTTGTCCCTTTTTATTCAAGGATATAGACATTATTATTAAACTTAACTCTAAGCGGAGTTATTCTGATGGCATTAGTTGAAACTGGGCTAACTGGTCTTGCACATATGTTGGTTGCAGAAGGCCTCATAGAAAAAGAGAAAGTCAAAGAGGCTGTTGACAGAGCTAAAGAAGATAAAGTTGGTTTAATAGACTGGCTAGTTTCTTCAGGATGGGTAAAAGGAACGGATGCTGTAAAAGCTCAGGGTGTAAACTTTGGCGCTCCTTATTTCGATGCTAGTTCAATCAATCCAGATAACTTACCGAAGGATATTATTGATCTCAATATGATGCGGAAGCATCGTGTTCTCCCCCTATATAAAAGAGGCACTAGACTATTTGTTGGTGTCGCTGACGCTACGAACCTTAAGAGCTTAGAGGAAGTGAGGTTCCAGACTAACTGTTCAATAGAAGCTGTACTCGTAGAGCCATCCAAGCTTGATTCTTTAGTCAACAAGCTCATAGATGAGAAAGAGAGCGAGTCTTTATCGGACTTTGATGATGCTGATCTAGATAATATTGACCTAGATGCCGTAGATACTAATGATACAGAGGATGTGGGTGCTGGGGCTGAAAAAGATGACGCGCCCGTTGTTAAGTTTGTGAAGAAAATGCTAGTTGATGCCATCCGAAAAGGTGCGTCGGACCTGCATTTTGAGCCTTATGAAAAGAAGTATAGAGTTCGATTCCGTATCGACGGTATTTTACATGAAGTTGCAAGCCCTCCAATTCAACTTTCGGCACGTATTTCAGCACGCTTAAAAGTACTGTCAAACCTTGATATTTCTGAGCGAAGAGTTCCTCAGGATGGACGGGTTAAGTTAAAGCTATCGAAAACAAAAGCGATAGATTTTCGTGTCAATACGCTGCCTACTCTGTTTGGTGAAAAAATTGTGATGCGTATATTAGATCCAACGAGCGCCATGCTGGGTGTGGATGCGCTGGGTTTTGAATCGCAACAAAAAAAGCACTTCATGGATGCCATCAATAAGCCGCAAGGAATGGTGTTGGTAACAGGTCCCACAGGTTCAGGTAAAACAGTGACGCTTTATACAGGGGTTAATATTCTGAATGATGAGCATAAGAATATTTCCACCGCAGAAGACCCTGTTGAAATTAACCTAGCTGGGGTTAACCAGGTAAATGTTAACGTGAAAGCTGGATTAACGTTTGCTTCTGCTTTGAGAGCATTCCTACGCCAGGATCCCGATATTGTATTAGTGGGTGAGATTCGGGATTTAGAGACAGCAGAAATAGCGATTAAAGCGTCACAAACAGGTCACTTGGTGCTATCTACGCTCCATACAAATTCAGCACCTGAAACCCTAACAAGGCTTGTTAATATGGGGGTTGCTCCTTTTAATATTGCGACGACAGTTAACTTGGTGGTTGCGCAACGTCTTGCTAGACGTTTGTGTGAACATTGTAAAAAGCCTTCTGAGTTGCCAGAGGAAGCTTTGCTTGAAGAGGGATTTACTAAAGAAGAGCTGAACGAACTCACAATTTATGAACCTGTGGGTTGCGATAAATGTACGTTAGGTTATAAAGGTCGAGTAGGTTTATTCCAGGTGATGCCTGTCTCTGAGGAGACTGGAAGAATAATTATGGAAGGCGGTAATGCTATAGATATTTCCGATCAAGCAAAAAAAGAAGGCATTCCAGACTTGCGGAGAACTGGGTTAAACAAAGTGAAAATTGGGGCAACCAGTTTAGAAGAAATTAACCGAGTCACTCAGGAATAATATTGAGTGGCTTGTAATAAATTGCTCATTGGGCAGAAACTCGTGTTTTCTGCTATATTGGTTTAACTGAATATCAAAGGTAGAGCATCATGGCTACGGCAGTAAAGAAACGAAAAACATCGTCAAAGCAAAAAAAACAAAAGGTTTTTCAGTGGAAAGGTGTTAATAAGCAAGGTCAGAAAGTGAAGGGCTCAATGCCTGCTGTAAATGCCGATGAAGTTAAATCTTCTCTGCGTAAACAAGGGATTACGCCTAAAACCGTGAATGCTGACTTATTTGCTTCTTTTGGCGGGGGAAAAAAGCCGATTAAGCCAGTCGATATCGCAGTATTTTTGCGCCAGCTAGCGACCATGATGAAAGCCGGTGTTCCTTTGGTGCAGTCATTCGACATCATTGGTAAAGGGCATGAGAATGCAAGCGTGCAAGAACTGGTTTTAAAAATCAAAGATGATGTTGAATCTGGTAACCCATTTGCGACTGCTTTACGTGCGCAACCTAAGTATTTTGATGAGCTGGTGTGTGATTTGATTCATGCCGGTGAGCAGTCGGGTACATTGGAGCAGATGCTTGACCGAATCGCGACTTATAAAGAAAAATCTGAAGCGTTAAAATCTAAAATTAAAAAAGCGATGATGTATCCAGCTGCGGTGATTGTGGTATCACTTGCTGTAACAGCTGTGTTGTTGATTTATGTTGTACCAATGTTTAAAGACTTGTTTTCAGGGGCCGGTGCTGACCTTCCTGCATTAACTGGAATGGTAGTTTCTGCTTCAGAAAGTATGCAAGAAAACTGGTATCTCTACCTTGGTGTGATAATTGCAATTGTAGTTGGTTATGTTCAAGCGAGTAAACACTCACCGCAATTTAGAGAAGCAAAAGACCGGTTTTTATTAAAAGTACCTATTTTTGGACCTTTGGTACAAAAAGCTGCGGTAGCCCGCTATGCGCGTACTCTAGCGACAACTTTTGCAGCAGGTGTGCCGCTAGTTGATGCGTTAGATTCAGCTGCTGGTGCCTCAGGTAATAGTGTATACAAAAAGGCCATCATGAAAATTAAGGAAGACGTTACGAGTGGCCTGCAAATTAACATGGCTATGACGTCGACAGGTGTTTTTCCTAACATGGTCAACCAAATGGTTGCTATCGGTGAGGAAGCCGGTTCTGTAGATACGATGCTGTCGAAAGTTGCTGATATTTATGAGCAAGAGGTAGATGACGCGGTAGATGGCTTAAGTTCTTTGATTGAGCCCTTCGTCATTGTATTCATCGGTGGTTTAGTCGGTACAATTATTGTTGCGATGTACCTGCCGATCTTTAAACTTGGTGACGCCTTCTAATTCAAAATAGACAGACAATAATATGATTGAATTATTATCAAATAACCTGCCTTTGTTGGCAGGTTTTCTTTTTATACTGGGGCTTTTATTTGGCAGCTTTTATAACGTGGTCATTCATCGGCTACCGAAAATATTGAACCGCGAGTGGCGGGAAACCGCGACAGAGATATTAAAAGAAGCGGACTGTAAGGTAGACTGTCCGCAGGACTCTCTTCCTGAAAAGTATACTTTAGTAACCCCGCGTTCTGCTTGCCCTAAGTGTGGCCATCAAATAACTGCTCTGGAAAATATCCCAGTGCTGAGCTGGGCAGTACTGGGAGGTAAGTGTCGCTCGTGTAAAGCCTCTATATCAGTCCGTTATCCATTGGTTGAGTTATTAACAGCGACGACTTTTGCCCTGTGTGGATGGGCTTTTGGTTTTAGTTGGTTGCTTTTATTTGCAGTGATTTTTACTTCATACCTGATTATCAGCAGCTTCATTGACTATGATCATAAGATCTTACCCGATCAACTGACCTTACCTTTGATTTGGGTTGGTTTGAGTACATTTCTATTCTTAGACCCCAGTGTCATTCAACCGAGTTTCGCACCTGATCTCTATTCTTCGGTGGTAGGGGCCTTATGTGGTTACTTAGTGTTATGGAGCATTTATTGGTTGTTTAAAATTGTTACTGGTAAAGAAGGCATGGGGCATGGTGACTTCAAGTTGTTGGCAGCGATCGGAGCTTTCGTGGGATTCAAAATGCTGCCGCTGGTGATTATTTTATCGACGGTCACCGGTGCGGTTTTGGGTATTATCGCAATGGTCATTAATAAAAAAGGCCGCGATTACACGATTCCTTTCGGACCGTTTCTAGCGATCTCAGGCTGGGTAACCCTACTATGGGGGGAGCCGCTGACTGGGTATTACCTTAACTTTTTGACTCCATAGAAACCATGACGTATCACATTGTACTTACTGGTGGAGTGGCTAGTGGAAAAAGCGCAGTCAGTCAGTATTTTGAGCAACTAGGCGTGACAGTCATTGACGCAGACATCGTCGCTCGAGATGTAGTCACCGTAGGCTCTGAAGGATTGTCTAGAATTACCGAGAAATTTGGAGTAGCGGTTTTACATACTGACGGTACATTAAATCGACAGGCACTGCGTGACATTGTTTTTTCTAATGATGAGCATAGAAACTGGCTTAATCAGCTCTTGCATCCTATGATCCGAGATAGAATGTCGACGTTACGACAGGACGCAGAGCAGCGCAGTGAAGACTATACCCTCAATGTAATACCGCTCTATTTAGAAACGATTCATGGCACCTCTGAGGCAAAGCATTACCAAAGAGTGCTGCTGGTGGATGTGGACGGGCCAACTCAACTCCACAGACTCATGCAACGCGATGAAAGCTCTGAAGAGCAAGCAAAGGCCATTATCAACAGTCAGGCATCCCGGGATAAAAGAGTAGCGGTAGCAGATGACATCATTACCAACAGCTCAGATTTGCAATCGTTAAAACAACAAGTTATAAACTTAGACAAGCAATATCGTGAATTAGCAAGGAGCTAACTCAATGAGTGACGTCTCAGAGCCAATCTTATATGAGCACCCTTTGTGTGAGCAGGTTAGAACATACCTGCGCTTAGAGCAGCTGTTTGCAATTCAACTTCACTTACGAGATCAAGACTCTAAAGCCTGTCATGTCGCTGCCTTGCGCAATTTGTGGGAGGTTCTCGATTGTTTAGACAGGGGTGATATTAAGGGCGAGCTGATCAAGGAGCTTGAGGCTCAGCGACTTTATTTTTCCCAGCTTGAAGAAAGCCCCTACATTGATGGTTTAAAGCTCAAACGATTTCTAGAGCAACTCAATCAATTACTTAGTTGGTTAGGAACCTATCAAGGCAAGTTTGGTACTAAATTACGTTCCGATCGCTTTATTGACATGCTAAAAAACCGTATCAGAATGCCCGGCGGGACTTGTAGTTTTGACTTGCCAGAGTTGTACTTGTTTCTAAACCAGCCCTTTGAGTATCGACTTGAAAGTTTGAGAGGATGGTTTTCCCATTTAGAAGGGCTGGCGCAGTGTATAAAGATTCTTCTCCGACTGTTCAGAGAAAATGGTGGCTTTGAGGCCGTAACATGCCAGCAAGGCGTCTTTCAAAGCAGTCTTTCTGACAAATCTAATCCGAAATTGCTACGGATTAACCTGCCCAATGATTCAAGCTACTTCCCGGAAGTTAGTGGTTCAAAGCATTACTTCAGTATACGTTTTATTGAAAAAAAGGAGGGGGAGCTTAAGCCGCTTTCACAAGACTTAAGCTTTGAACTCGCTATTTGTTAGCTACATCTCCAAACGTAACGATAGATCGACCGCTTTAACGTGTTTGGTTAAGGCGCCAACAGAAATAAAGTCGACCCCAGTTTCTGCTATATCACGCAAAGTGTCGAGCGTGACGTTACCCGATGCTTCAATTTTTGCAGTATGAGAGTGCATGCGATTGATCGCAACTCCCGTTCGCATATCGTCAATACTGAAGTTATCCAACATAACCACATCGGCTCCAGCATCTAAAGCCTGATCCAGCTGAGCAAAAGTTTCAACCTCTACTTCCACTAAAATGTCGGGATGATTTCGACGAGCGCTATTAACCGCATTTTCAATTGAGCCAGTTGAGACAATATGATTTTCTTTGATCAAAAAGGCGTCATACAGCCCCATACGATGGTTTTTACCGCCGCCGCAATACACCGCATACTTTTGAGCCAAACGAAGCATAGGAATGGTTTTACGCGTGTCCAGCAGCTGGCAGTCGGTACCTTTCAATTCGCGGACATAGCGAGCGGTCATGGTCGCTGTTGCTGAAAGGGTTTGCAAGAAGTTCATAGCGCTTCTTTCTGCCGTTAGAATATTTCGGGCATTACCGCTAATCTCGCACAAAGTATCGTTCGCCGACATCTTGTCACCATCGTGGCATTTCCATTCCAGCTTGATACTTGGGTCGAGTTGAGCGAAAACGGCATTGAACCAGTCGATACCACACACCACACAGTCTTCACGGGTGATTAGCCGGCCTTTTGCGATCTTGTCGGCGGCTATTAATTCGGCGGTAACATCAACCCCATCAAGACCATCCAAGTCTTCTTCAAGCGCTTTTTTTATTTGATAATCAATGCTTTGCTGCAATTGGGCTTGATAAGGAATATCAATCATAATGGGTTCCGTGCTGAGTTACTAAAATGTATGTCTGGCATCATAATGCGCGTAATCTGTGGTATTGTAATCACAAAAAACGGGTTTAGGAATAGCATGTCATTCGTGGAGCAGGAATATTGTATAAATTTACATAATGGCCTCATCGAGAATGTACGCCAAGCTGAGTGTCATCATCATGATGAGCGTGAGGGTGAGGGTGGAAGTAAGGCCGATATTAATTTGTTAGTCATTCATAACATCAGTTTGCCGCCAAGGCAGTTTGGTGGACCCTACATTGATCAGTTGTTTGGAGGGTGTCTCAGCCCTGGTGATGACCCTTTCTTCAAGGAAATTGCTGGCATCAAAGTATCCAGCCACTTGCTTATTCGGCGGGATGGTGAAGTGGTTCAGTATGTGCCTTTTCATCGCCGGGCATGGCATGCTGGTGTATCAAGCTTTGATGGTCGCGAGAAATGCAATGATTTCTCAATCGGTATCGAGCTTGAAGGCGCTGATGATATTGCCTATGAAAATGTGCAGTACCGGGTTCTTGCTAAAGTCAGTTATTTGCTGCTCAAAGCGTATCCTCAGATAACGCTAGACAGAATTGCCGGACATTCTGATATCGCACCAGGTCGTAAGACCGATCCTGGACCTGCTTTTCAGTGGGATTATTATCGAGAATTGCTGGCTAACTTAACTTAGGCGCTTACGAAGCGTTCTATGCTTGTGGTATAACAGTGGTCAAAAGCATCACATTATTAACATTATCAGGAAGGGGATATGGCGTTATTAGCATTAGTCATCGCGATTTTAATAGAGCGTTATTATCACGGTAACCAGTCGGTCGCGAGAGACAAATTAAGCAGTGACAACTGGTACTTTTCTTATCTAAAGTTTCTTGATAAAAGCTTCGGCGATAAAAGCTGGTACCGTGCTTGGTTGAAAGAAGTTTTCGAAGTGATCCTTCCCGCGGTTCTAGTCTTTATCCTATTCAAGCTATTTGATGATGGCTTTGTTGCTTCGGTCATTATGCTGGCGCTCATGGTACTGATTTTAGTTCACACCTTTGGGCCTCAACTACCGAGCAAACAACTCCAAGGGTACTTTGGCGCTATGGAGAATGATGACTCTCAAGCAGCTTATGAGTATGCCAAGACCTATACTGGAAAAGAGTCGGATAGTGAAGACACGATGATTCAAGATGTCACGGACTCGATTTTTTATAACATTGAAAGTCAATATTTCAGCGTTGCCATTTGGTTTGTGCTACTCGGTCCCGCGGGAGCTTTGCTCTATCGCATGCTGCTATGGCAACAACAGGAAAATAAACTCGGTGAATTTGGTCAAAAGATTCATTACGGTATGGAGTGGTTGGCTTTCAGGTTATCAGCATTAACCTACTTGCTTGCTGGTGATATGGCGCAAGGTATAGAACACGGCAAAGGCAAGTTCTTTGATTTACAGGTTAGTGGTAAAGAGCTTCTGAACCTTGTTGCAAACGGCAGCATGGGAGGTTCTTACGAGGATGACTCTGCCTGTGCCGCTAACCATTGCGCGATCAGTTTGTCTCAACGCGCTGGCGTGATTCTCTTTGCCATCATTGCGGTAGCGTCTTTCCTTGGCTGGACTTTTGTGTAGTTGACGAACTTGATTGTTAACATGGGTTAAATAATTGTATCGAATGACAGAAGGTCAGACCTCTTGCTGTGAATGGGCGTTTTTTGCCCACTACGGTATCTTTTTGCAGCTTTTTTGACTAAGATGACTGCTTTGTGAATTTTAATAATTCTGTTTAACACGTGTTAAATAAATGCATGTGGCTGTCATAGGGCGATAAAAGATATGTCTGAGAACGATTTAAAGAGAACCGCAGCAGCGCAGGATGTTGATCCTATAGAAACACAAGAGTGGATTGATGCGTTAGATGCGGTGATGGCTGAAGAGGGCGTAGAACGTGCGCACTTCTTGTTAGAAAAGTTAGTGGCTAAAGCGCGTCGTGCTGGTGCTAACTTACCATTTGATTTAACCACCGCCTACTTAAACACGATTCCACCTTCGCAAGAAGCGCACATGCCTGGCGATCAAGAAATGGAACGCCGGTTACGAGCAATCATTCGTTGGAATGCGATTGCCATCGTGCTTCAAGCGTCTAACAAAGAACTTGAGCTGGGTGGCCACTTATCGAGCTTTGCCTCAAGTGCGACGCTTTATGATGTAGGCTTTAACCACTTCTTCAAAGGTAATAACGAAGACAAAGGTGACTTGATTTATTACCAAGGTCACTCTTCGCCGGGTATTTACGCCCGCGCCTTCCTTGAGGGGCGTTTATCAGAAGATCAGCTAAGTAACTTCCGCCAAGAAGTTGATGGTAAAGGTTTATCATCGTATCCACACCCATGGCTGATGCCTGACTTTTGGCAGTTCCCAACAGTATCAATGGGCTTAGGACCAATTCAAGCCATCTACCAAGCACGCTTCCTTAAGTATTTGGAAAACCGCGGTTTAGCTGACACTAAGGGGCGTAAAGTATGGGCGTTTCTTGGTGATGGTGAGATGGATGAACCTGAGTCAATGGGGGCTATCAGTCTTGCGGGTCGGGAGAAGCTAGACAACTTAATTTTCGTCGTTAACTGTAACTTGCAGCGTCTGGATGGCCCGGTACGTGGTAACGGCAAAATTATCCAAGAGCTTGAAGGCGAATTCCGTGGCTCAGGTTGGAGCGTATTGAAAGTCATCTGGGGCAGATATTGGGATCCATTAATTGCGCGTGATACTGAAGGTCGTTTGCGCAAAGTGATGGAAGAAACCGTTGATGGCGAATACCAAAACTGCAAAGCCAAGGGTGGTGCTTATACCCGTGAGCACTTCTTTGGTAAAGATCCTAAGTTACTGGAAATGGTTGCCAACATGTCGGATGAAGACATTTGGCGCTTAAATCGTGGTGGTCACGATCCACACAAAGTTTATGCCGCTTACCACAAAGCCGTAAATACTGAAGGTCAGCCTACAGTCATCTTAGCTAAAACCGTTAAAGGTTACGGTATGGGCTCTTCAGGTGAGGGTAAAAACGCGGCTCACCAGATGAAGAAGATGAACTTAGAAGCACTTAAGCACTTCCGTGACCGCTTCAATGTTCCGATCCCTGATGACAAATTAGAGGACGTACCGTTTTATCACCCTGGTGAAGACAGTGAAGAGATTAAGTACCTTCACGAACGTCGTGAAAAGCTTGGTGGTCATTTGCCAGCGCGTCGCCCTGATTCGCAGAGCCTGGATATTCCTTCGCTGGATGCATTTGAGGCCCTACTAAAATCGAGTGGTGACCGTGAAATCTCGACCACGATGGCCTTTGTTCGTGGCTTGAACGTGCTATTAAAAGATAAAAGTCTTAAAGAACGCATCGTTCCGATTATTCCTGATGAAGCGCGTACTTTCGGTATGGAAGGCATGTTCCGTCAGATTGGGATCTACTCGTCAGTAGGTCAACTGTATGATCCGGTTGATTCGGATCAAATCATGTATTACCGCGAAGACAAGAAAGGTCAGATCCTTGAAGAAGGCATCAACGAAGCGGGCGCTATGTCATCGTGGATGGCTGCGGCTACCAGTTATTCGAGCAATAACTTGCCGATGATTCCTTTCTACATTTTCTATTCGATGTTTGGTTTCCAGCGTATTGGTGATTTGGCCTGGGCGGCTGGTGACATGCAAGCACGAGGCTTCTTGATTGGCGCAACCTCAGGCCGTACAACGTTGAATGGCGAAGGCTTACAGCATCAAGACGGTCACAACCACTTGATTGCGGCGACGGTTCCTAACTGTATCAGTTACGATCCGACTTATGCCTACGAAGTGGCCGTGATTGTGCGCGAAGGGATGCGCCGTATGTATAAGGTCCAAGAAAATGTGTTCTATTACATTTCGACGCTGAATGAAAATTACGTCCACCCTGAAATGCCGGACGATGTTGAAGAAGGCATTATCAAAGGTATGTACCAGCTGAAAGCGAACAAGTCGCGTAAGAAAGCACCTCGCGTCCAGCTGATGGGGTCGGGTTCAATTTTACGTGAAGTTGAGCATGCCGCTGAGTTGTTGGAAGAAGACTTTGGGGTTCTAGCAGATATTTGGTCAGTTCCAAGCTTTACAGAACTGCGCCGTGAAGGTTTGGCGGTTGAGCGTGAAAACATGCTACATCCTGATAAGAAGCCTAAGAAATCATACGTTGAGAAGTGTCTTGAGAAACAAAAAGGCCCTGCGATTGCAGCAACGGATTACATGAAGTCTTACGCGGATCAAATCCGTGCTTTCGTACCAATGGATTACACGGTGTTGGGTACCGATGGTTTTGGTCGCTCAGACAGCCGTGAAAATTTACGCCGCTTCTTTGAGGTTGACCGCTATTATGTTGTCGTGGCAGCGCTTAAAGCGTTGGCCGATGAAGGCGAAATCGATGTTAAAGAAGTGACTAAAGCGATAAAGCGTTACAACATTGACGCTGATAAAGCTGATCCAGCAACCCTATAATTGGAGGAGGTTCCCTTGGCAAATTTAACTGAGGTAAAAGTCCCCGATATTGGCGATGCCAGTGGGGTTGATGTGATTGAAGTCTTGGTCAACGTTGGTGATGAGATCAGCGTTGATGATGGCTTAATCGTCTTAGAAACCGATAAAGCGACGATGGAAGTGCCATCGAGCGATGCCGGTGTGGTGAAATCTATTGAAATCAAGGTCGGCGATAAGGTTTCTGAAGGCGACTTGATCTTGAAGATTGAAGCCAGCGAGTCATCAAGCGATGATTCGTCTGATTCAGACTCAGGCTCGGAATCAACGGAAGACAACTCTTCAGATAATTCTACTGAGAGTGATGACTCACAACCCGGTAGTGCTGAAAATAAAGGTGAGCAAAAAGCAAGTAAGCCTAAGTCTTCCGGCGGCTCACGCTCTGAGCCTATTACGATCCCAGATATCGGCGACTCAGAAGGCGTTGACGTTATTGAGGTCAGCGTGAAAGAAGGCGATGACGTTGAAAAAGACGATAGCTTAATCGTGCTGGAAACCGAAAAAGCGACGATGGAAGTGCCTTCTCCGTTTGCTGGTACGATCGAGTCGATGTCGGTTAAAGTCGGCGACAAAGTCAGTCATGGCGATCAAATTGGCACCATGAAAGTGACTGATGATACCGGTGATGAGAGTTCAGAAGAAGACTCAAGTGCGCAAGCTTCTGAGCCAAAAGCTGAGAAAGAAACCAGCGTTAAAGATGAGCCAATGCCGAAGTCTGAATATAAGCCAGCTCCGGTCACGGTTGAGCCATTTGAGCGCAGCGAAGGCGATGTCATTCATGCTAGCCCAGCCGTACGTCGCTTGGCTCGTGAGTTCGGTGCAGACCTATCAAAAATAAAAGGTTCAGGTCGCAAGAACCGCATCATGAAAGAAGATGTGCAATCGTACATTAAGTTTGAGTTATCGCGTCCAAAAGCTACTGCTAATACCGGTGCTGGCGCTCCTGCGGACTTACCTGATATTGATTTCTCAAAGTTTGGTGAGGTTGAAGAAAAGTCGCTTTCTCGAATCCAGAAAATTAGTAGTGTCACGCTACAACGTAACTGGAATCTGATTCCTCACGTTACTCAGCATGACGAGGCTGATATTACTGAGTTGGATAAATTCCGTAAATCAATGAAGGAAGAGGCTGCCAAAGAAGGCGTTCGTTTAACACCTTTGGCCTTTATCATGAAGGCACTGGTGGCAAGCTTGAAAGCGTTCCCAACCTTTAATTCATCATTGGCGGCAGACGGCGAAACCTTGATCTTGAAGAAGTACTTCAATATTGGTGTCGCCGTGGATACTCCAGATGGTTTGGTGGTTCCCGTTATCCGTGAAGTGGATAAAAAGTCGGTTTATCAGTTGGCAGAAGAGCTGGCTGAGATGTCCGAAAAAGCACGCGATAAGAAGCTTACTGCAAAAGACATGCAGGGTAGTTCAATGACGATTTCATCGTTAGGCGGTATTGGTGGGACTTCGTTTACGCCAATTGTTAATTGGCCTGATGTGGCTATTCTTGGCTTATCACGCAATCAAATGAAACCTGTGTGGAATGGTAAAGACTTTGAGCCACGCATGATGTTGCCGATGTCTTTGTCGTATGACCACCGTGTGATTGATGGTGCTGTGGCTGCACGCTTTACGGTTCATTTGTCGAAAATGTTAGCGGATATACGTCGAACAATTTTGTAACGCATAGCGTTATATCGAATTGTTTGATGATTTTTCGGCCAAATTAGGTAAAATACGCGCCACATAAGCGCTTAAAATTTAAGAGTTAAAACTCTAAATTCAGATAGAAAAGAGGAACTCATGAGTAATTTACACGCTCAAGTCGTAGTTTTAGGTAGTGGCCCTGGCGGCTACAACGCAGCATTCCGTGCCGCTGATTTAGGCATGGATGTGATCTTGATTGAAAAATACGCCACATTAGGCGGTGTTTGCTTGAACGTAGGGTGTATCCCATCAAAAGCGTTGCTGCACACAGCAAAAGTCATTGATGAAGCAGAAGAAGTATCTGCTCATGGTGTTAACTTTGGTAAGCCAAAACTAGACATCGATAAAATCCGTGATTACAAAGATGGCGTCATCAAGCAATTGACGGGCGGTTTGGCTGGTATGGCAAAAGGTCGTAAAGTAAAAACGGTTCAAGGTTACGGTAAATTTACTGGTGCTAATGAAATTGAAGTTGAGCACGATGGTAAAAAACAAAAAGTAACGTTTGATAACGCTATTATCGCAGCAGGTTCGCGTGTTGTTGATCTACCGTTTCTACCAGAGGACGACCGTATTGTAGACTCTACGGGTGCTCTTGAGCTTCGCGATATTCCAAAGCATATGTTGGTGATCGGTGGCGGTATCATCGGTCTTGAAATGGCCACTGTTTACCGTGCACTAGGCGCAAAGATTACTGTAGTTGAGATGGCTGATCAGCTAATCCCAGCGGCAGACAAAGACGTGGTTAAGGTGCTAGAGAAGTTCATCAAAGGTAAGTACGAAAATATCTTGATGGAAACCAGCGTAACTAAAGTTGAAGCTAAGAAAGACGGTTTATACGTTACTTTCGAAGGCAAGAACGCACCAGAAAAACCGCAAAAATTTGACATGATTCTTTCAGCAGTCGGTCGTCGTCCAAACGGTGACTTGATTGATGCTGATAAAGCGGGTGTTGAAGTAACTGAGCGCGGCTTTATCAATACGGATAAACAAATGCGCACAAACGTGCCTCACATCTATGCAATCGGCGATATCGTTGGCCAGCCAATGCTAGCACATAAAGCAACAGCTGAGTCACACGTTGCAGCTGAAGTTATTGCTGGCAAGAAGCATTACTTCGACCCATTAACGATTCCATCTGTAGCCTATACAGACCCAGAAGTTTCTTGGGTTGGTTTAACGGAAAAAGAAGCCAAAGAACAAGGTATTGATTACGGCGTGGGCAAATTCCCATGGGCTGCATCAGGCCGCGCGATTGGCGTAGACCGTAAAGAAGGCTTCACTAAGTTGTTGTTTGATAAGAAAAACAACCGCGTCATCGGTGGTGCTATCGTTGGTGTTAATGCAGGTGAGTTGATTGCAGAAGTTGGTTTAGCGATTGAAATGGGCTGTGATGCTGAAGATATCGGCTTAACCATTCACGCGCACCCAACTTTATCTGAGTCAGTGAGCTTTGCGGCAGAGGTGTACGAAGGTGTTTGTACTGATTTACCTCCTCAGCGCAAAAAGAAATAAGAAATTATCTTTTTGCTCCTGAGCCTTGTTATAAAGCTTTTCAGCGGCAGTCGTTTACTAACAGTAAACTCCTTTCTCGAAAAGCTTTATGCCGCGCTCAGAAACAAAAATCTTAATTTCTAGTTTGGTTTAAAACCAAAGTAAAGTTTTGAAGCCTCCTTTTGGAGGCTTTTCTTTAGCAGTGAAATAACGATAAAGGGAAAATATGATGAGAGTTATTATTTTATCGATACTTTTAGTTGGATTTTTAAGTGCTTGTAATACGAGTCGCCCACTCACTAATTTAAACAATTATAGTATCGAATATTTAGTTGACGAGGATGAAACGGTTGAAGACATCAAGTTAAGTATTCTCCGAGCTGGACAGGTTTTAGGTTGGAAAATGGATGCTGTTAAGCCAGGTTTGATTCGTGGTACTTTACATCTAAGAGCGCATACTGCTGTAGTGGACATACCGTATACGTTAAACGACTATAGTATCCTGTATGTGGATAGTAAAAACTTGGATTACAATGGAAGTACCATTCATCGTAGTTATCCACGCTGGGTCAATAACCTAAAAGCTAAGATTGACGAGTACATTGCTTCTCGTTAATTTTGAACGCTAAAAAAGGCTTCCTAGAGGAAGACTTTTTTGTGCCTGAAACTGTTAACTTTTTATGGTGAAGGCGCCTTTTTAAGTATTTTAGACTTTTTCTTGCCGGCTATGGCTGTGGTGGCTGAACCTAATACCACCATAATAGAGCCGACAATACTAAGTGCATTCATGGGCTCATCGGGCAGGTAGTCAGGGAAGAAGTAAGCGACCACTTTCATCGACATGATAGTGACCAAAGGGGTTAGCGCTAATATCGCGCTAACTCGTGAAGCTTCCCAGTGAGCCAAAGCTTCGGCAAATGCGCCGTATGCGACGATGGTATTGAGGCAACAGAATATCAGTAGCGCCCAGCCTAAAGCGTTCAGCGACATGACCTGATCAGGTTCACTCATTGGCGCCAAGATAATGGTGCTGGTGATGTAAATGATGAACATGATTTGGTTTGAGGTAAAGGTGTTGAGTAATTGCTTTTGCGCTAAAGCGTAGGCGGCCCAAGTTACTGCTGCTAAAAGCATCCAAAACAGTCCAACCGTATAAGCGCCATCTAAATTATTCAGAATCTCAGCGAAGCGCATATTGAAGAATAACACCAGTCCGATGACAAAAGAGGCAAAGCCTAGCCACTGCCACTTGTTAAAGCTTTCTTTGAAGACGAGCAAACCGCCCAGCAGCATGAACATGGGGGCGGTCTGAATCATTACCTGCGCACTACTGGGGGTGATATTATCGACCCCAAACAAATAGAATACGTAATTTGCACAAAGTCCAAAGATCGCAATCAGCATTAAAATAGCGATAAGGCCTTTGATTGCTCTAAAGTTGGGGATTCGTTTACGTAGCGCCATATAGAAAAAGACGAAAACTGCCGCCACGGCGAAGCGATACCAAGTCACGGTTACAGCGTCCATCTGCAACAAAACGCCTTTCAGCGCGATTGGAAGTAACCCCCACAGGAATACCGTGGTAAGCGATAACATAAGGCCCAATTGCCAGCGACCGGATACAGTATGCATAATGACTCTCGAACTGACATAAAGTCCGCATTATGTAATAAATAATAGGCTGAGACTAGCCATTACCGGCACTAAAGTAGAAAAATGTAGCGGGTGTTAGCGTTGATTGTTACGGCTGTAAATTCTATGATGCGGTATCTAAAAATCACGGGGAATATAAGGTTATGAGTTATGTTAAGTCCTTATTGGGTTGCGCAGTATTGGCTATGGCAGGTGCTGGAGTTATGAGTAACGCCAAGGCTGATGAGAATAAAACAGTACCGTTAACGGTTGAGCGAATTTATGCTGATCCTTCATTAACCGGTCCAGCACCGCGATCGGTAAAGTTATCACCAGACGGTAAGCGTGTGACCTTCCTTAAAGGTAAAGAGGACGAGCAAGAGCGCTTAGACTTGTGGGAGTACAACCTTGCCGATAAGCAGTCTCGGATGTTAGTTGACTCCGCTGACTTAATGCCGGGCGAAGAAAATCTTTCAGCCGAAGAAAAAGCTCGTCGTGAGCGCATGCGGTTATTTGCTAAAGGTATCATTAGCTATTACTGGGGAGACGATGGTGAAACCCTTTTGTTCCCGCTCGGAGGGGATATTTTTGTCTATGACTTAAGCAAGTCGGGCAGCGAAGCTACCAAGCAACTAACGCAAACGGATGCTTACGAAACGGATGTAAAGCTTTCTCCGGATGGTAAGAGCGTCTCGTTTATTCGCGACCAAGACATCTTTATGGTGGATATCGAGACGGGCAAAGAGCGCCAGCTGACCACTGATGGTGAGGGGCCAATCAAAAACGGTATGGCTGAATTTGTGGCGCAAGAGGAAATGGGCCGCTTAACGGGGTACTGGTGGTCTCCTAACAGTAAAAAAGTGGCTTACCTTAAGGTGGATGAGTCGCCTGTTAATATCGAAAAGCGTTATGAAATTAATGCTGAAGATTTTGAGGTATTTGAGCAGCGCTACCCCAGCACCGGCACGGATAATGTCCTGATCAAGCTGGGTGTGTTGGATTTAGAGAGTGGCGAGACAACCTGGGTGAATACTTCTCCACAAGAGATGGGTAAAAATAACGATATCTATATCCCACGAGTAAAATGGTTGCGCGATTCTAAGCGTGTGTCATTCCAGTGGCAAAGTCGTGATCAGCAGACGCTAAAGTTGATGTTTGCTAATGCAGAAACTGGAAAATCCCATGAAGTCTTAACAGAAACCTCTAAAACTTGGATTAACCTGACCAAGGATCTCTATTTCTTGAAGCGCCATAATGCCTTTGTCTGGAGTTCTGAGCGCAGCGGTTTCCGCCACCTCTATTTGTATGACTTGAAAGGTAATCTGATTAATCAACTCACCGATGGCGAGTGGGTTGTCGATAGTCTATATGGCGTTGATGAAGAGAAGGGCTTGGTTTATTTTGACGCCAACAAAGCAAGTCCACTTGAGCAGCATCTCTACTCTGTACCGATGAATGGTAAAGGTGATATTAAGAAAGTTACCGGTAAAGCGGGTGTACACAGTGTCAGCTTCTCAAAAGATATGTCTTTATTCGTTGATTATTTCTCGTCGGTCGAGCAGCCTCCCCAAGTCAGTTTAAGAAAGGCTGATGGTGAGTTAGTGACCTGGCTGGAGCAGAACCAACTGGATAGTAGTCACCCTTACTTTACCTATTATCAACAAGCCCCGAAACCTGAGTTTGGTACGATTGAAGCTGAAGATGGCCAGAGCATGTATTACCGCTTGTATAAACCAACCAATATGGAGCCGGGTAAAAAATATCCAGTGGTGGTTGATGTTTATGGCGGCCCACACGCGCAACGTGTGACCAATACTTGGGGAGCGCGTAATACTTATTGGCACCACATGATGGCTGATAGGGGATTCGTGATTTTCTCACTGGACAACCGTGGCTCGTGGAACCGTGGTAAAAAGTTTGAAGACCCGATTTACCGTAAATTAGGTGATGTCGAGGTTATCGATCAGGTAAAAGGTGTTGAGTTCCTTAAAACGTTACCGTTTGTTGATCCTGAGCGGATCGGTATGTTTGGTTGGTCTTATGGTGGTTATATGACCATTATGAGCATGTTCAAAGAGCCTGATGTATTCAAGGCTGGTGTCTCCGTTGCTCCCGTTACGGACTGGTATTTGTACGACACTCACTACACAGAGCGTTACTTGGACCATCCTGAAAATAATAAAGAAGGCTATGAGCAAAGCAATGTTTTTCCCTACCTTTCAGGCTTAAAGGGTGACTTAATGATCATTCATGGCATGGCAGACGATAACGTGTTGTTTACCAATAGTACCAAGCTGTTCAAGGCACTTCAGGACGCGAACAAGCCGTTCGACATGATGAATTACCCGGGCAGTAAGCATTCGATTTGGGGGCAAAAAACACGGACGCATGTGTTCAATACGATCACCGATTACTTTGAAGAACACCTGAAGTAGTCAGTACCCTTTAAGAAGCGACCTTTGGGTCGCTTTTTTTTGACTCAACGGAACGTGCTTGCCTATTGATATCATCAGTATTAGTCTGTTATTAAACCTATAACTGGGAAGTTTTTATGTTGAAGATTTTTTATAGTTGCAGCTTAGCTTTATTATCACTCGGTCTACAGGCCGCTGAAGTTCCAGAGAACTTTAGTATTGAACTCTTTGCGCCTGAAGTTGAGGGGGCAAGACAGATGGCCCTATCAGACTCGGGAGTGCTTTACGTCGGTACTCGTAAAGCGGGTAAAGTTTATGCGGTTGAAGACACCGATGGAGATTTTAAAGCTGACAAGGTTTATACCATTATCGAAGACCTATACATGCCAAGTGGTATTGCTTATAAAGATGGCGATTTGTATGTTGCTGAAGTGGATAAAATCTTAAAATTTAACGACATCGATAATCAGTATAAAGATCCAAAAAAGCCGGAAGTGGTGTATGACAACTTGCCCGATGATAGTCATCATGGTTGGAAGTACATCAAGTTTGGCCCAGACGGTAAGTTGTATATCCCTATCGGCGTGCCTTGTAATGTCTGTGATGATGAAGGTTATGGCTTAATCATCCGTATTGACCTTGATGCTGACACCATAGAGCGAGAGGTCGTGGCGACCGGTGTGCGTAATAGTGTTGGCTTTGACTGGCACCCTAAAACCAAAGAGTTGTGGTTTACCGACAATGGACGCGACTGGTTGGGGGACGATGAGCCCGCTTGTGAGTTGAATCATGTCACTGAGCTCGGCGAATTCTTTGGTTTTCCTTATGTTCATGGTGACGACTTCATGGATCCCGCTTTTGGTAAAAAACTGGGCGATCGCATGTTCACCAAGCCCGCTTGGGAGTTCCAAGCGCATGTCGCACCATTAGGTATGATGTACTACACCGGTGATATGTTTCCTGAGAAGTACAAAAATACGATGTTTGTGACCCAGCATGGTTCTTGGAATCGTAGTACAAAGGTTGGTTACAAAGTGGTGCACTTAACTTTAGACGGGCAGAAAGTAGTCTCCCAAACTGATTTCGTCACCGGTTGGCTGGTAGATGGTGAAGTCAAAGGCCGACCTAACGATGTGATTCAGATGCCGGATGGATCATTGCTCATTTCTGATGATGGTTTTGGGAAGATCTACCGAGTGACCTATTCTGAGCAGTGAGCGCTCGGATACATCCTTGTATTGATAATTTGAACGATTTGGAGTGAATTGATTAATAGGGTTGCTTTTATACGATAAATGATGATAATGGCCATTTAGACGTCTAAACATCTTTGTGATGTTTGATACTGATATGAAAAGAGCCTGCGGGCTCTTTTTGTTCTAAATAGAGTTGAGGATGGAAGAATGGCACAATCACATGTATTAGGATTACCCAGAGTTGGTGCAAAAAGAGAGTTGAAATTTGCACTGGAGCAATACTGGCGTAAAGAGATTTCACAGGAACAGTTGCAACAGGTCGCCACAACAGTACGTGAAAATAATTGGCAGTCGGCTCAAGACAAGGGAATCGATTGGTTAACCGTCGGTGACTTTTCATTTTATGATCAGGTCTTAGATACGTCTGTCTTGTTAGGCGTTGTACCTGAGCGTTTTGAAGCAGGCAAAGCCGATAACTTATTGGATAATTACTTCCGCATTGCTCGCGGCTCTGCTCCTGAGGGAAAGCAGGTACAGCCGAGCGAGATGACGAAATGGTTTAATACCAATTATCATTACATTGTTCCAGAGTTTACAGAGGAGCAGAGTTTTTCGCTTAACTTTGATCTTTTGGCTCCGCAAATCGAGCAAGCAAAACAATATTCAGCAAAATTAAAGTTGCAGCTAATTGGGCCAGTCAGTTATTTGTGGTTGGGTAAAGCGCGCGCTAGCAATGAGTTTGATAAGTTAGGCCTGCTACCCAAATTAGTGAAAACTTATCAAGAATTATTGACTCACTTGAAAACGGAAGGTGTTGAGTGGGTACAAATCGAGGAGCCGATATTGGCCCTAGATCTTGATGATAAGTGGTTGAATGCGATTACTCAGGCTTATACTGAGCTTGGTTCAGAGTCAGAAGTAAAATTATTGTTAACCACTTATTTTGGCCATATTGCTGATAAGTTTGATCGCGTAGCGGAGTTGCCTGTTGATGGCTTGCACCTTGACGTGGTTAGCGGAGGGATTGATCAGTTGTCGGAGGTTGTTGATTACTGGCCAAAATCTAAAGTACTCTCGGTTGGTATTGTCAACGGACGTAATGTTTGGCGAAACGACTTACGACAAAGTTTAAAGGCGCTGGGGGCTATTAAGTCGCGTTATGGCGATAACTTATGGCTGTCGTCGTCTTGCTCGTTGCTTCACAGTCCTGTGGATCTCAGAAGTGAGCAGCAACTTGATGCCGAGCTGACGTCCTGGCTGGCATTTGCCGAGCAGAAAGTGCAGGAGATAGCTGATCTGACCGCGGCATTAGTAAAAGGCGAAGAGGCGGTGAGAATTGCGCTGGAAGCGAGTGATGCATCGGTTGCATCGAAAAAAACATCATCACGTGTTCATGATCTGAACGTTCAAGAGCGAACAACCAATATCACGGACATCTTGCGCCAACGTCAATCAGAGTTCTCTCAACGAAAATTGGCACAACGAGCGCACTTCAACTTCCCTGTTCTGGCAACCACAACCATCGGCTCGTTTCCACAAACGGATTCCATTCGACAGGCGCGTCGTGCTTTTAAAGCTGCGGATATCAGTGAACAAGAATACACATTGGCGATACAGAAGGAAATTCAACAAGCGATTCATGAGCAGGAGGCTGTTGGTCTGGATGTGTTGGTTCACGGGGAAGCCGAGCGAAATGACATGGTTGAGTATTTTGGTGAGCAATTAAACGGCTTTGCGTTTACGCAGTTTGGTTGGGTCCAGAGTTACGGTAGTCGCTGTGTGAAACCGCCGATTATTTATGGTGATGTGTCGCGAAAACAAGCGATAACAGTAGAGTGGTCGAAATACGCTCAGTCACTTTCTCATAAAAAAGTGAAAGGAATGTTAACTGGCCCAACAACCATTCTGGCGTGGTCCTTTGAGCGAGAAGATTTACCCGCGCCACAGATCGCGGATCAAATTGCCTTGGCCCTACGTGATGAAGTGTTGGATTTAGAAAAGCACGGTATTGATGTTATTCAGATCGATGAACCTGCGTTCCGTGAATTATTGCCGCTACGAAAGAGTGAACAGCCAGAATATTTAGAGTGGTCGGTGAATGCCTTTAGGTTGTCAGCATCCGGCGTTGCGGACACGACACAAATTCATACCCACATGTGTTATTCGGAATTTAATGAAATCATAGACTCCATTGCACGACTGGATGCGGATGTGATAACGATTGAGTCATCACGCTCGGACATGGAGTTGTTGCAGATTTTTAATGACTTCAAGTATCCGAATGAGATTGGTCCCGGAGTTTATGATATTCACTCACCCCGTATTCCTACTAAAGAAGAAGTCAGTGAACTGATCGAGTTGGCGGCGAAGCATGTTCCTGTGGATCAGTTGTGGGTTAATCCCGATTGTGGATTGAAAACCCGTAATTGGGATCAGGTTAGGCCTGCATTGAAGAATCTAGTTGAAGCTGCGGTTGAGGCGCGCCAGAAATTATCGGCTTAACTTCGGGGAATATTTATTGGCAGAAACAAAAAAAGCCAGAGCGTTTGCTCTGGCTTTTTTACTGTTCTGTTCTAAACGAGGTTAGAACTACCAGATTTTAACGCGTTTTTCAGGCGCTAAGTACATCTCATCCGTCGGTTCTACGTTAAACGCTTCGTAGAATTCAGGCATGTTACGTACGGTACCGTTTGCACGGAATTCGCTTGGCGAATGCGGGTCCGTGTCAATACGCTTACGAAGTTCTTCATCACGGTATTTACGACGCCATACTTGAGCCCAGCCGTAGAAAACACGCTGATCACCAGACATGCCATCAATAACCGGTGCTTTGTCACCGTCTTTAGAGATTTGGTAAGCTTTATAAGCAATCGTTAGACCACCTAAGTCACCAATGTTCTCACCTTGAGTGAATTCACCGTTAACGTGAACACCATCAAGAACCGTAAAGTTATTGTACTGTGCTACGAGTTTATCAGTACGCTTCTCGAACTCTGTTAAGTCTTCCTCAGTCCACCAATTGCGAAGTTTGCCGTCACCGTCGTACTGTGCGCCTGAGTCATCAAACCCGTGGCCCATTTCGTGACCAATAACCGCGCCGATACCGCCGTAGTTCACCGCATCGTCAGCTTCCATGTTAAAGAATGGTGGCTGTAGAATGGCTGCTGGGAAGACGATTTCGTTCATCACAGGATTGTAGTAAGCGTTAACCGTTTGTGGGGTCATGAACCACTCTGTACGATCAATCGGTTGACCAAGCTTTTCACGGTTTTTCTTAACCTGCATTAATGCTGAACGCTTCATGTTGCCATAAAGATCGTCATCTTTAATTACTAAGTCAGAGTAATCTTTCCACTTATCAGGGTAGCCGATTTTTGGCGTGAACTTGCTGAGTTTATCCAACGCTTGCTTTTTCGTGTCTTCACTCATCCACTCAAGTTCTTTAATCCCTTGAGCGTATGCGCGACGTAGGTTTTCAACTAACTCAACCATGCGCTCTTTCGCTTCTGGCTTGAAGTGTTTTTTGACGTAGATTTTGCCAACCACTTCGCCTAACGTACCGTTGATAACGTTAACACCACGCTTCCAACGCGGTTCTTGTTCTTCAACACCACTCAATACGCCTTGATAGAAGCGGAAGTTTTCTTTGTCCATTGCTTCGTTAAGAAAGCTCGCACTATTCGTAATCGCGTGCCACTGGAAATACGTCTTCCAGTCTTCCAGCGGGACTTCCTTAAACATATCATTAAGGGCCGCGAAGTAGTCTGGTTGGCCGATGATTACATTGTCGATATCACCCAACATGGCGTTATCGTGCCAGCGATCCCAGTCGAGGTTAGACAAAGTGTTTTGTAAATCAGCGAAGCTCATTTTGTTGTAACGAGCAACAGGGTTACGCAATTTTTCTTTTGGCCAATGTTTTTGTGCAATCGCCGTTTCTAAGCCCATGACTTTAGCGGCTTTATCTTCGCCACCTTCAACGCCAGCCAGCTCAAACATCTTTGCGATGTGTTCAACATATTGGTCGCGTACTTTCTGGCTCTTCTCATCTTCTTTTAAGTAAGAGTCACGGCTTGGAAGGCCAAGGCCACTTTGATTCATTTGGGTAATATAGTTATCAGGCTCTTTCGCATCGACATAAACGTATGTGCTGAATGGCGACGTTGAAACCATTTGCGCATAAGCGAGGTATTCTGACAAATCCGATAGGTTTTCGATAGAAGCAATACGGTCTAGCTCGGGTTGTATCGGCGTTGTGCCTAATTCTTCAAGTTTGTCCGTATTCATGTAGCTTTCGAACAAGTCACCCACTTGCTGCTCTTCAGTACCGTCAGCAGCTTTTGTTTGTGCCGCTTCTTCAATGATAGCGCGAACGTCTTTTTTAGCTTGCTCGGCTAATTTAGTAAATGAGCCGTAGTTTGATTTATCCGCTGGGATTTCAAACTCTTTTAACCATTTACCATTAACGTGGCGGAACAGATCGTCTTGAGCGCGAACCGAACGATCGATGTACTTAGTCTCGATACCTGACACAAGTTGCTGCTTGGCTTCCTGTTTCTCTGAAGCTGTAACTTTTTGTTCGCTAGCCTGTACTTCAGTCTTAGTGGCAGCTGTTTCTTTCTGAGGTTGTTCAGAATTACACGCCGCTAAAACGGCTAAGCATACTGAGCTTATAACCAGTTTTTTCATAGTGACACCTGTTTTATTTGTGAAGTTAGAATTTTGTTAGCACAACATACTACCAGAATTGTAGGGCAGTGGAAGTGCTGCAAGTCTGCTAATCGTTACAGAATATGTCTAGAGAGTCTTTTTAGTAAGGCTATGTGGAGGGACGGTCTGGGGAGAAGTGGCGATCCCCGCAGCAGCGGGAATCTGGATTATAAGGGCGTGACTATTTCAGTTCAGGTTGTAGCTTTAGGATTTTTTCCAACATGTCACCTTCGACCGCTACTTTTTGGTTACTGCGATAATCGATCATCACGATTTTGCAGTGTCCTAACGTGGTCACCGTCTGTTGCTTTTCGCTAAAAGCTTGATACTCCATGACAAAACCGAACTCATTCAACTCACTAATCTTAGTGCCGATGTGTAAGGTGTCTGGATAAACCACTGGGCGACGGTAGCGGCAATAGATATCGCCAAGAATTGGGCCAACCGGTGAGGTTTTGATGTTGGCTTCCATCTTCATCGTTTCCATATAGGCAATACGGGCGCTCTCAAAGTAACGGATATAGCTAACATTGTTGACGTGCTGAAAAGCGTCCATTTCTCCCCATGCTACGCGAATAGGAAGTACAACAGGAAAGTCTTGGGTAAATTGTTCAAGGGTGTCAGCTGAATGTGCTTTCATAATCATTGTTAAGATGGTTGTTTAACTCATCCGACCATCTTAACAAGGATTAGAACTGAGGCGAATAGATTTCTTCAATCAAACTCAGTTGCTAGCCGATGTTTACAAATTGGATTGGCTGCTCTTGTGTCTCTGCGTCATCATCATTGTCGTCAATCGGCAGACTTGAGAAATCAGGCGCGTCGAACAAGGTATCGCCACCCGATTTTTGGCTAAGGACGTCTTGTGTCAGGCCTTGAAAATCATACAGCTCGGTATCAGCCAAGTGTGAGGGAGCTACGTTGCTCATGGCTTTGAAAATAGTTTCGATCCGGCCAGGGTATTTACGATCCCAGTCTTGTAGCATCATTTTGATATTTTGGCGCTGTAAATTTTCCTGTGAGCCACAAAGGTTGCACGGAATGATTGGGAACTGCTTTTCCTGCGCGAATTTGGCGATATCCTTTTCCTTACAGTAAGCAAGGGGGCGTATAACGATATGTTTACCGTCGTCGCTTTTTAGCTTTGGTGGCATGGATTTCATCGAGCCACCAAAGAACATGTTGAGAAATAGCGTCTCAATCATGTCATCGCGATGATGGCCCAGGGCAATTTTGGTAATGCCGTTACGCTCTGCCCAGCCATAAATCACGCCGCGTCGTAGCCTTGAACAAAGGCCGCAGGTGGTTTTGCCTTCTGGAATCACTCGTTTGACAACGCTATAGGTGTCTTCCTCAATGATTTCATAAGGAATATCGAGTGTCGATAAATAGTTCGGTAATACTTCCTCAGGGAATCCGGGTTGCTTTTGATCGAGGTTAACAGCGATCAAGTCGAACTTTACTGGAGCGCTCTTTTGTAGATTCATTAAGATATCAAGCAGAGTGTAAGAGTCCTTACCGCCGGATAAACAAACCATGATTTTGTCGCCTTCCTCAATCATAGAAAAGTCCATGATGGCTTTTCCAACATTGCGACGAAGGCGTTTTTGGAGCTTATTAAACTCTAGTTTTGAGCGTCGTTCGGTCATTTTTAGAAGTAGCATTACAAGCAGTTCTTAACAAGGACGTGAATTATAGCTAAAAAAGTGGGCTGAGACTAAGGAAAACCGTACCAAAATCTACATCAAATGCCTTAGGAGCTCTGTGAAATGCAGCCTTTTTCACCAAACTTTGATGCCTTATAATGTTAAATTATAATAAATTATTGTGGCAGACTGTCGCAAAAGGCCGGTGTGTGGTATTTATAGCCACTGTGAAGGTTTACTCGACTGGGTATGAAAGATATCTGTGAATATTTGGGGTGGTTATTAGTAAGTTATGAAAAGCTTAAAATGTAAGTTAACAGCAGTCATGGTTGCAATCGGAGGGTTTTTGGCATCAGGTGCCAAAGCTGCGACGGTTGAATTTCAGGTGGATTGGCCGCAATGGTCACAAGAAAACCGTATTGAGTTTTATAATACTGCAGTGGATGCTGTTGATCGCGATAACGATGGTAATACTACTGAAATCATTAATAGTAACTTGGTGACCACGCGCTATGGCGGGGAAAATGCCATGTGTGTGCCTGGCTTTTGCTCTAATGCGGCGACCGCTAACACTCCTTTTACTCAAACATATACTTTTAATAATGTTCCTGCGGGTAACTACAGCATTGTCATGTATGACAGCTTTGGTGATGGTTGGGACGGCGGTGGTGATGTAACCGTTTTTATCAATGGTGTGAATATTGGTAGTGCTTCGGTTCCAACTACAGGTACATCAACATCAGTTGCGACAGCGACTTTTGCTGTAAGTGATACGGCTACTGGAACCACCACTCAGACGTGTTCTAACACCAGCTTAACCAGTGCTTGGTCGAATTTAGCTTCAAGTCCCCAAGCCACCTCTGGCTCGATTCCTGTGGCAATCACGACCTCGACGACCTCTCCAGCATCATGGGTATTTAGCGCTGACACCATGAATACGATTAATGCCTGGAGCTCAACAGCGGTTCAAGGGCGTCAATCCTTAGGAACATTATTTGAGTGGGACCCAACGCCCGGAGCCAACGGTTTTGAGCCTGTTTATCAGGCCGTTAATACCGATGGTGCGGTTAATGATAATGATCCCGGTGGTCTTGGTACCCTGCAAATCAGTTTTGGTGGCAGAACCGTAAATAATGCGATTGTTCACCTAGATCGTGTGGGTGGTGTCGGTGGAGGCGTTGCTAACTCTGCTCGTTGGTCGACCAATACAGCTGGTGTCACTTTAGGCCGTTTAGCTGGGGTAGGGCACTTTCGAACCTTTACTAACAACACCTTGTTTAGAACCATGCTTGTGCAGTCAGCAAACACAGAGTCATCCACAAACGGAGCAAACGGAACCGCCGCGGGCTCTGTTGTCTACCGAGGTCAATATTCTTCTTTGAGTCTTGGCCTAGACGGTATAGGGCTGGAAGGAGCTGGTGGTGACGGCATGGAGATGGTGGTTTGTGTTCCGCAGTCGGATTTATCGTTAACTCAAACGGTTAGCAACAACGCTCCTAATGTCGGCGAAAATATCACTTTTACATTAACCCTGGTCAACAACGGTCCAGACGGCGCTAACAATATTCAGGTGAGGGATATTTTGCCGGCCGAGTTAGATTTTGTATCTTCAACGGCAAGTCAAGGCAGTTACAGCTCGGCGTCGGGTGTTTGGACCGTGGGTACGGTTGCTAACGGTAACTCTGTGACGTTGAACATCGTCGCTAGCCCCAATACTGCCACAGTCATCACTAACCAGGCTGAAATTATTAATGCTGATCGTGTCGATCCAGACTCTGAGTTTAGAAGTGGCTTTGCGACGGATGATTTGTCTGACGGTATTGCGGATGACGATGAGTCTTCTGTTGACGTGAGTGCGGGCGTGGTCGACATTGCGGTCAGCAAAACATCGGTCAATGACTTTGTGCCGGGCGGAACCGATACTTATACCATAGTGGTCAGCAACTCTGGGCCAAGTGAAGCAAACGGTGTTGCCATTTCAGATAACTTACCGTCGGGTGTGACCTTAAGTGGTAGCTGGAGCTGCGTATCTTCTGGTGGGGCCTCGTGTAGTGCTGCGTCAGGTGGTGCAGCTGGCGGTACTAGCGTCAGTTTAACTGCTGATATCCCCGCTGGCGGCCAAGTTACTGTGACGATGCCAGTCAACTACAGCGATAACCCATCAGATTTCTAAGTTAGGTTTTATTATGAAAAAAGCAGTGTATTTAATTGTTATCAGTCTGTTTGTGATGCCCTTGTTTGGAGCTCAGTTGCAAATGGTTCAGCCGGAAGCGACTGCGACAAACGTTATTATCATAAAAAGCTCTAACACCGTTGGTGCTGGGGATATCTTAAAAGCGAAAAATCGTGTGCAGAAGCTGTTGGGTGTTAAGTTAAGCATTGATTCAAAGTTTAACTATAAAAACAGAAAACGCTATGTTGCTGATAGAGATATTACGCCGCAAGAACAAGAAAGGTTGATGGCTGAGCTAGAGGCCGGAGCCAACGTAGGTGTGTTTTTTGCTGCAAAAGATGTGTCGAAGCGGTTTGAGATGAAAAACAGTAAGAGTAAAAAATCGCGCTCATCTCAAGTATCGAAGTAGTCCGGCAAGCCATATTTAAAACAGGATATAGAAAGAGCACTTAGAGTCATCGAGGTGCTTTTTTTATGGCTAGCTGATGAGCCTCTGCCTTAGTACTAATGCTACTAGGGTTTAGCGTTTGCTCTGTCTGCCCAGTTTAGCCGTATTTTAAAACAAAATTTACACTACCAATGATTTTGGGTAAGTTTGACTCAGGAATAACAACATAAGCTACCTATGCTGAATATCATCTGGCTATTTTTCTTTGTCATTGCTTTTGCGTTAGCGCTCTTTGATTGGGTTTTTGGGGGCAATCAAGCGGCTTTCCCTGAGCTGGTTAAATCACTGTTTGATATGGCAAAGCTCAGCGTGACGATCGCCATTGGCTTGATCGGAGTCTTGGCCTTTTGGTTGGGATTGCTAAAAATTGCCGAACAAAGTGGGTTAGTCAGTAAGCTCGCCAAATTATTAGCGCCGCTGTTTCGAAAGTTGATGCCCGAAGTCCCCGATGGTCATCCAGCACTGGGCAGTATTAGCATGAATATGGCCGCCAATATGTTAGGTCTTGATAACGCTGCTACGCCAATGGGTATTCGAGCTATGGAGCAGTTACAGGAGTTAAATCCGGTTAAAAATACCGCTTCAAACGCACAAATTTTATTTCTGGTGTTAAACACCTCAGCCGTGACGATTATCCCCATTACTATTATGCTGTATCGAGCCCAATTAGGTGCGTCCGATCCGGCTGCTATTTTCTTACCCATCTTATTGGCTACCAGCGCTTCAACCTTCGTTGGGTTATTGGCTGTGTCGATGGTTCAACGTCTCTCCATCTTTAATCGTGTTATCGGCCTCTATTTTTTGGTGTTCGCTGGCATTATCGGGAGTTTGGTGTGGGCTTTAATGGCTCTACCGCCAGATGAAATGTCAGCGATGAGTTCAGCCTTAGGTAACTTTTTGCTGATGGCGGCAATCGTATTGATTTTACTTCATGGCTGGAGAGCCAAGGTCGCTGTTTACGAAGAGTTTGTAGAAGGGGCTAAAGAGGGCTTCAAAGTAGCGGTCACTATTATTCCATACCTTGTTGCCATGTTGACTGCGATTGGCGCACTACGCGCATCAGGGGCGCTTGATGCGTTTGCTAAAGGGTTGAGCTGGCTCTTTGGTTCGCTGGGTCTGGATACTCAGTTCGTTGAAGCCATTCCGACAGCATTGATGAAGCCTTTTAGCGGCAGTGGAGCACGAGCAATGATGTTAGAAACCATGGAGTCGCAAGGCGTGGATTCTCTCGCCGGTTACATGGTTTCAACGATACAAGGGAGTACGGAAACCACATTCTACGTCTTAACTGTCTACTTTGGTGCTGTTGGCATTAAACGAATACGTCACGCCTTGTCCTGTGGATTGCTTGCGGATTTGGCTGGAATTATTGCAGCGATCAGTCTCAGCTATTGGTTTTTCTCGTAACATAAACCCTTAGCAGTAAGTAAACGCTTACCTGTGAAAAAACTACAAAAATGACTTGATTTTTTGACAGATTGTATTCGGTAACATGACACTGAGACCGTAAGAAATCCACAATTGTCAAAGAAGCCTTATTTTATAAGGGGTTGAGCCGCTACGATGAATAAATAGAGCTATCCTAGACTATGAACAAGGTACTAACCTTTTGATATATATAGGAAAAGCATGAGGTTGTACAAAAAATGAACGATTTGTTAAGGTGCACCTTATTTTATGGGCTATGAGCATGTTTCGGCAATTTTTCCCCAAAGTTATCCACAGGAAATGTGTAAACTTTTTGACGATAAGATGACAATATGACGGCTGTACAGAAAATAGACTTTCTTTATGACAGTTAGCCTTCTTTTGTCGCACTAGCGACGGTATAAGCCGGCCCTTGTTTATGCTTTTTATAATTGCCAAAGACTTCCTTAAAAGCGCGTTTCATAAAATCACGAAGGCCAGTAATGGTGACCACATACAAACGACCGCCAGGGGCTAGACGTTGATAGGCGTCGTTAAGGAAAATATAGAGCAGCTCATTACCGACCTTGGCTGGAATGTTCGAAACGATGACATTGAACTCTTTTTCAGGGACATCGCTAAAGCCATTGCTTAGTCGAGCGCTGGCATGAGGAGTATTGTTCTTTTTGGCATTTTTGTTGGCGTAGTTGACCGCAACAAAGTCTTTATCGACCATGATGACTTCGCCTTGCGGAGCCATCTTTGCCATGGTCAACCCAAGCACCCCGTAACCACAACCTAAGTCGAGGCACTTATCATCCGGCTCAACTTCTAAATATTTGAGAAGCATGATTGACCCATCGTCGATCGCACGAGGTGAGAAAATTCCCCACGTGGTGGCAAAAGACATCGGATAACCGGTCACTGTATCTTCGATGGAGAGATCTTTTTTGAGTTCCGCGATTTGCGATTTGGTGTAATGAGCCATATTTGCTGGGTAACTGAGCTAAATTCATGGAAAGTGGCGCTATTTTAGCACTAGCGCCTTTAAAACCCTAATCAAAGCTGGCGTCACTATGTTAGAATTTGCGCAACTTATATTCTTAATCGTGTCTATCTATGCAACAAGCTCCATTTATCTTTTTCTGCCGACCGGGCTTTGAGTCTGACTGTGCAGCAGAAGTACAGGCCATCGCGACAGCTCATAACTTTGCGGGGTACGCTAACGCACAGCCAGATACAGGGTATGTTCGTTTTCATATGTTCGATGAATCGAGTGCCGAACAATTTTTTGAGCTACTGGATTTGGATGACATTATTTTTGCCCGGCAATGGTTTTGGGCGAAGGCTGAACTTGAACAGTTACCGCTGGACGATCGCATTTCACCCATCCAAGAGGTGTGTGCTGAAGTCGCTATGGCAAAAACACTGTTGGTGGAACATTTAGACGATGATGATGGCCGTGAGCTGTCGAAGTTTTGTAAGAAGTTTTCGACGCCATTGACTATTGCTATGGAAAAGCAAGGCTTGATCCATGAGGACAGCGACTTTAGGTTGCATATACTTTTCCTGGCTACCGACCACTGCATCATTGGCTATTCGCCTATCGAGTGTTCGAGTCCACACAAGGGCGGCATTCTCCGCTTAAAAGCCCCTAAAAATGCACCAAGCCGTTCGACCTTAAAGTTGGATGAAGCAATTCAAGTGCTGATTTCTCGTAAGCAGCAAAAAGATGCTTTCCGTCTAGGTAATACTGGAGTTGACTTAGGCGCTGCGCCAGGGGGCTGGACCTATCAGTTGGTGGAGCGTGGGCTCCAAGTCTCAGCGATCGATAACGGCCCTATGGACAAAAAGCTGATGGCGACAGAGCACGTCGAGCATTTCAAGGAAAACGCCTTCACATGGCTGCCGGAAAAGCCAGTCAACGTATTGGTTTGCGATATGGTGGAGAAGCCTTCATTGGTGGCAGACTTGATGGCTCAGTGGCTTGAAGGCGGCCACACGCAGCACGCGGTGTTTAACTTAAAGTTACCGATGAAGAAGCGCTTTCAAGAAGTCGCAGACTGTATTGGTTTAATTTGTGATCGTTTAGACGATGCTGGGCTGGCTTACTTCTGGCAGGCAAAACACCTCTATCATGATCGCGAAGAAGTCACCGTCTATTTCAGGTTAAAGGCCAGAGTCGCGCCGAATTAGGGCTGAGGAACTTACAATGAACCATAATGATATTCCTTTAGGCAAAGACGTCAGCTACCCCGATCAGTACGACTCCAGCTTGCTCTTTCCGGTACCACGACAATTAAAGCGTGACGAGCTAGGCCTTACCCAAGCGCTACCGTTCCAGGGCAGTGACTTCTGGAATGCCTACGAGCTGTCTTGGTTAAATAGTCAGGGAAAACCTCAAGTGGCGCTAGGCGTTTTTGAGTTTGCTCACGATACGACCAATATCGTTGAGTCTAAATCCTTTAAGCTGTACCTCAACTCTTATAACCAAACACGTTTTGAGAGCTGGGAGCAGGTGCAATCAAGATTGACTGAGGATTTAGCCGAGGCTGCTGATGGAGTGGTTAGAGTTCAGTTGTATCATCCTGATGAGTATGACCTTGAATACCCTGTGACGCGGTTCGAAGGGCAGCTACTGGATGATTTGGATATTGATATTGAACAATACTCCTATCAGCCTGAATTACTGCAACTTGACCCCAGTCATGAAGTGGTTGAGGAAAGTCTTTATAGTCATTTACTGAAAAGTAACTGCCTGATTACGAACCAACCTGACTGGGCAAGTGTCTTCATCGAATATCAAGGCAAAGCCATCGATCACGAGTCGTTACTGAAGTACCTGATTTCATTCCGAACCCACAATGAGTTTCACGAGCAATGCGTCGAACGCATTTTTAGCGACATCATGCGGATCTGCCAACCTCATATACTCACCGTTTACGCTCGTTACACACGACGTGGCGGATTGGATATCAATCCTTTCAGAACGAATAGTGCTGGACATAAAGCTCGAAACATCAGATTAAGCCGCCAATAAATTTAGACTCGCGTTTGCAAAGAAATCTTCAGTTATGCTCAATATTGAGCTAGAAAAAGGACTGGACGAATCAAAGTCATTATATAACAATGTGGTGTCTTATTTTGGGCCAAATGTGTTACTAAAATATAAATTATTAAGATAATCAGCAGCTTATCAGGTTATTATTTCGACAAAAGATCGAAAGTCACAGTCGGGTAAGCGCAATAAATCACTAGGATCTATCACTCTACTTCAGGGTAAGTATAAGATTTTGAGTAATTAAAGGGTATATCAATGACAGATCAAACAAAAGACAAGTCCTTTTTTGGACATCCTAAGGGGCTTCAGACCTTATTTATGACCGAAATGTGGGAACGCATGAGTTATTACGGCATGCGCGGTATTTTGGTTTTATTTATGACGGCTTTGTTGCAAGAAGGTGGCTTAGGGCTGACAACGATTACTGCAACGGCTATTTATGGCTTGTATACCAGTTCGGTATATTTCATGGGGCTACCTGGTGGCTGGATTGCGGATCGATTGATCGGCGGTAAAAAAGCCATTTGGTACGGCGGTATCGTCATTATGTGTGTTCACATAGTGCTCGCGATTCCCAATGAAAGCTCATTTTTTGTAGGCTTGATTTTAGTCGCTTTAGGTACAGGTCTGTTAAAGCCTAATATTACTGCGGTTGTTGGCCAACTCTATGGCAGTGAAGATGAGCGTCGTGATGCGGGTTACGCGATTTACTATATGGGTATCAACATCGGCTCATTAATCGGTTACTTTGTGTGCGGATACTTGATGGAAAGCGCAGGCTGGCACTATGCATTCGGTGCTGCTGCCGTAGGTATGGGATTAGGCTTAATTCAATTCTATATCACTCATAGAAGCTTACCAGAGGTTAGTGACAAACCATCGGTTGCCATCTCAGACAGTGCTCGTAAGAAAAGCTGGTCAATCATTGGTATGTTCTTAGTGGCTTTAGCGGTTGTTACGGCCTTAACCTTAGCCGGTACCATTTCGATCGACGCAGTAAGCCTAGCTGAGAAAACAGCTATCACTCTCAGCGCCTTGTTTATTATTTATTTTGCATTTATTTATTTCTTCGGAAACTTAGACGCAACTGAAAAGAAGGGAATGTGGGCATTGTTGCTCATCTGTATTGCTTCTGCATGTTTCTGGTCAGGTTTTGAGCAAGCGGGTTCATCTTTAAACCTATTTGCTAGAGATTACACGGATAGATTCATCAGCACTTTTGAGATCCCAACGGCTTGGTTCCAAAGTGTGAACTCTTTCTTCATCATCGTACTTACGCCATTCTTTGCTGCTTTTTGGGTAAAGCTAGGTAAGCGCATGGTAACGCCAGGCTACGGTCTTAAAACTGCTTTTGGTTTGATTATCATGGGTAGTGGTTTCATCGTTATGGTCTTTGCTGCGCACATTGCAGCTGGCGGCGGTAAATCTGCAGCATTCTTTTTAATCCTGACTTACTTCTTACATACGGTGGGTGAGCTTTGCTTAAGCCCTATCGCGTTAAGTGCTGTCAGTAAATTATCACCACGTCGCTACATGGGTCAGATGATGGGTCTATTCATCTTTACCTACTCTATCGGTAGTATTATTGCTGGCTTACTGGCTGGCGGCTTCGATCCTGACAATGTGTCAGAAATGCCTAGCTTGTTCCAGTTCATTGCGACCTTCAGCATCGGTGTTGGTGCCATTGTTCTACTTATTGGTATGTTTAGTAGAAAGTGGGAGCAAGAAGTTGTTGAAAGAAAAGAAGTGCTAGAAGAAGTACGAGATGAGAAGTAATTAACTACTGATTGTCTGTTACTTTTAACAGCACTGACAAAGGCCAGCCATGAAAATGGGTGGCCTTTTTTATGCTCATAATAATGTCAATTCAAGAATGTCAATTTAACCCACAAAGCGGTGCCATATCTGATACTCTATGTCTAGTCATTACTTTCCCGCTAGGGATTAACCCTATACGTATAAGATTGATATGCAGCAGTTTGGTTTAGGCTTCGGCCAAGAGATTGAGACTTTAGCATTGGGCGCTCATCAGTCTGATGAACAGTCTAATGACGCGGTACAATTTCAGCCTAACTTTATTGAAGACGATGACGCTATTGCTGTCTTTAAGGCACTATCGCAACAGATTGAGTGGCGACAAGAGTCGCTGTGGATTGCGGGAAAAGAGCGACAAGTTCCTCGGTTAGTGGCTTGGTATGGTGATACGGAAGCTGAGTATCGTTATTCAGGCAAACTGCATACCCCGATACCGTGGATTAGGCCATTAGCAATGTTAAAAGAACGTATTGAGGCCGAAGTTGGCAGTGACTTTAATAGCGTCCTGTGCAATCTATATCGTGACGGAAAGGACAGTATGGGGTGGCATGCGGATGACGAAAAAGAGTTGGGAAAGGATCCTGTCATAGCGTCCTTAAGTTTGGGTCAGGAGCGCTCTTTTCACCTAAAGCATAAAACAGTGCCAAAATTGAAGCACAAAATGACGCTCACTTCTGGTAGTCTATTGGTCATGAAAGGAACCACTCAGCAAAATTGGTTGCATCAGGTTCCAAAAGAAACCCATATTACACAGCCCAGAATCAACCTAACATTTAGAAAAATTATGACTTGAATGTCGGTCTGGGCCTATAAACATAAGGAGTCCCTGTGTCTTTCTTAGCCTGCCGTGTCTTTAAAGATCCTGATATTCGCCATGAGTTGGTTCAGATGGAAACTGATGAGCTGACTGAGGCGAATACTCTAATAAAAGTCGACTATTCGAGCATCAACTACAAAGATGCGTTAGCTGCCAGTGGCCGCGGCGCTATTATGAAGTCTTTCCCATTAAATGCTGGAGTTGACCTGTCTGGAACCGTAGTTGAATCCACTGACGCGGCGCTCACCGCTGGCGATAAGGTTGTCGTCAATGGCTGTGGCTTAGGCGAGAGTTTTGATGGCGGCTTAGCTGAATACGCGCGTGTCGATAGTCAGTTTGTGATGAAGCAACCTCAAGGTTACTCTGGTCGAGAGTCTATGATTATTGGAACGGCTGGTTTCACTGCTGCCTTGGCGATTCACCGCATGGAGAACAATGGGCAAACACCGGATAAAGGTCCAATTGTAGTGACAGGGGCCAGCGGTGGTGTGGGCAGTTTTGCCATTAACTTGTTAAGTAAAAAAGGTTATGAAACTGTCGCTGTGACAAGTCAGGCGTCCATGCACGATTATTTACAAGATTTGGGCGCGACGGAGGTTAAAACCCTAAGCGAACTGGAGCTGAGCGATAAACCGCTGGCGAAGGCTGCTTATGGCGGCTTGATTGACAACATAGGCGGTGAAACTTTAAGTCGGCTCATGGCCAGTATCGATTTATGGGGCAACATCGCTTGTATCGGCTTGGCGCAAAGCCCAAAGTTACAAGCGACCGTTATTCCACTGATTTTAAGAGGGGTCAGCTTGTTAGGTGTTAGTTCTACCAACTGTCCTATGGGTTTGCGTTCGGAGCTGTGGAACCAATTTGGACAAGACATGCCACTACCCGACTTTGACAAGATTTTAAGTCAGGAAATTGCGCTTAAAGATGTCTCACCTTATTTCGACGAATTAATTGATAATAAGCATCGTGGTCGTTTGATTGTGAACTGTCAGTCGTAAGGAAACGCCATGGATTTTTCAATGCTGGATGCGGAGCAAACGCTTATTATCACAGCCAGTAGACGGCAGTCTCGATTCCTAAGAGAGCAATATGCTCATTATCAATTAGAGCAGGAAAAGGACGTATGGCACAGTTTAAAGGCGATGCCTTGGTCGGCTTTTATTAATCATTGCTGGGAGATGGCGCTTGATGCTGGAAAGCCGTTGCCGATTCGACTGAGCCAGACCCAGAGCCAACATATTTGGCAGACTATGGTCGCCAAGTCAGATATCACTCAGACTTTATTAAATGCCAAACAGACACAAAAATTATCACACGATGCTTGGCGTCTGTGTCAGCAGTGGCAAATTGAAACCTTGGATTATTTACCGGGCGATCAAGACCAGGTCGCTTTCGAAACTTGGTTTAAGGAATATCAGAAGCTGTTGAGTCAAAAGGATTGGGTGGATAGTTACCAACAGCCTAATCATTTGCTCGATGTTTTTAGTGCCATTGTGGATCAACTTCCAGATACGATTATTACTTACGGCTTTCAGCAACCAACGCCACAACAGTCTTCATTGTTTGAACGATTACAGCAGCACAAAAATGTAACCTCATGGCAGCTGCTTGAAGCGCAAGCGCCAAGGCAGCTAAACATACATGCTCTGCCTGATCCGAAAACTGAAATATTAGCGGCAGTGCGCTGGGCGAAGGATAAGCTTAAGCAGAATGAACAGACAGATATCGCCATAGTGGTGCCTGAACTGGATAAGTGGCGGCCCTATATCGAGCGTGTCATTCAACGAGAATTTTATGCCAAAAGTCTGGCTGATGGTGAAGACAGTCACCAGCAACTGCATGACTTTTCGATTGATGAAAGTTTGTCGCAGCAGCCTTTAGTTGCGGTGGTTATTGATTGGTTAAGGCTCACTTGCGGCAGTCTCAGTAAACAACAATTGCAACATCTTTTGTTGTCCCCCTACCTCTACAGTGAGCGTGAAGATCACTGGCAAGCGACTCAACTTGAGCTGTACGTCAGGCAGTCGACTAAATCGTACTATACTTTAGATGAACTTCTGAAAATGAGTCGACGGTTAAAGATTCAGTTATCTTGGCTTGGTGCGGCTGAACAATGGCAACAAGTCGAGCATAAGCGACAGGATCTTAAGTCACATATCAGTGATGTGTTGAGGTTACTTGAAGAACTCCATTGGACTGGCTATCGCAGTTTATCGAGCCGTGAGTATCAGGTGCAACAAACGTTCGTTGAAGCCATAAAATCTGCGCAAAGTTTACAGCGGGTACTTGCTGAAAGCATGACCTATCCCTTTGCCTGCAACATCCTGTTTGAGTGTTTAGATCAACAAAGCTTTCATCAACAAAGACCTCGTGCACCGCTACAAATTGTTGGCATGTTAGAAGCGATTGGTTTGCGTTTTAGTGCTGTCTGGTTGGTTGGTGCAACGGATCAGGTGTTACCGCAAAAGGCTGTTCCTAATCCGTTTTTATCAAAAGCGTTGCATGCCCAATATGATTTACCCGGATCATCACATTTGCGTGAGGTTGAGTATGCAAAGTCGGTACTGGATTCACTGCTACCCAATAAAGATGTTGTGGTGAGTTATGCCGAGTTTGATGGTGAGCAAGAACAAATGATCAGTCCTTTGCTGCAGTCACTCACCGAGCGTCATCCTATTGAAAAGCTAGACCTCGAGTCTGATTTACCGCAGTGGTTGGCAGGATGGAGCGATATTAAGCACTTAGAGTATTATGAAGATAGTAGAGGTCTACCAATTGCTCAAAATTTCGAAGTGCGAGGAGGTACCGGCTTATTGCGAATGCAAGCCGCTTCGCCTTTTGATGCTTATTTGAAATACCGTTTGCAACTCGAGCCCTTTGAAGTAGATGGTTTGGGTGTCTCTTTTATGGATCGAGGAAACATGTTCCATAAAGCGATGCAGTTGATTTGGCAGCGACTAGAGAACCAAGCAAACTTATTGGCGTTAAGTGCAGATGCACAAGAAGAGCTCATCTGTAAAACGCTAGATTTTGTGTTATCAGAGGCGAGTCGGGAAGTTTACTTATTGAATAACGCTTCATTTCGTGAGATTGAAAAGCATCGGTTAAAGGCACTCGTTGTAGAGTCTTTAGAGCTAGATAAGCAAAGAGACTCTTTCAAAGTGATCGCAACTGAGGCTGCTAAAACACTTGAGTTAGCAGGTTTACAATTCAGTATGATCATCGACCGAATTGATCAACTTGATGATGGAAGTTTACTTATCATCGATTATAAAACTGGACAGCCATCATTGATGTCTTTATTCCGAGAGCCGATAGCCGAACCCCAACTACTGCTTTACGCCATAGCTGAGCATAAGCTTGAGCAGCCGGTGGCTGGTATTGTATTCATGCAAGCTCATCTTAAAGCCAGTAAATATATTGGTGTCACCGATGAGCCTGAGGTATTGGAAGGCGTCAAAGCGCTAAGAGACATTAAGTACAATCCGTATGCCGATAATTTTGAACACGCTATTCAGCAGTGGAAGCAGATGCTTGAAAAGATTGCTCAAGATTTTAAAAGCGGCAAAGCCAACCTTTCGGAGTACAGTGGTGACTTTGTGGACTACACATCCATTAGCCGTTGGTCGCAAAGAGATCTCAATGTACAGGCACTGATAGAAGGAGAGGAGCATGAGTAATGTCTTAATACCTCCTGATCAGGACGTTCGCGAACAAGCTATTGATGCCAGCCATTCTTACATCGTTCAAGCACCAGCCGGTGCGGGGAAAACGAGTCTCTTAACACAGCGCATTTTGAATCTGCTAGCTGTTGTTGATAATCCTGAAGAGATAGTGGCAATTACTTTTACTCGAAAAGCTGCGGCAGAAATGCGACATCGCTTAATTGAAGCACTATTATCCGCGAAATCTCCTGAGCCAACCGAACCTCATAATAAAACGACTTGGCGTTTAGCCCGCGCGGTTCTAGAAAAAGACCAAGTGCATCAGTGGAATTTGTTGAGCAATAGTCATCGGTTGCGGGTCATGACCATTGACTCTTTATCCAGCATGATTGCAAATCAAATGCCGGTTTTAAGTAGCTTGGGCGGTTCGATGAGTATCACCAGCTTTGCAAAAGAATCGTATCAACGAGCTGCTGAATCGATTCTGAGTTATTTGGATGATGACGACTATGGACCGCATATTTTAAGACTTCTGGCGCACCTTGATAATCAGGTCGAAAAATTGATTGGCTTGCTGGCGAAAATGTTAGGTAAAAGAGATCAGTGGTTGCGTTTACTGGGGGCTGGTGAGCTCGATATTGATGTGTTGCAAGATGGTATTCATCAGATTGCTCAACTTCGACTGCAAAGGTTGGCTCCTTACCGTGCAAAACTGGAACACGGAACGTTACTCCAAGCGATTCACTTTGCATCCGGTTTTTTAGAGTCTGGGCATGAGCTGAGTGCATTAAAAAATGTTACCGAATTACCCAGCTTTAATGTTGACAATCTTGCTGAATGGAAAGCCATCGCAGAGTTTTGTTTAGTTAAAGCGGGAACCTTTAAAAAACAGCTGAATAAAAAGATTGGTTTATTAGCTGATGGTGACTTGCAGGGAGACGATAAACAAACTGGGAAACAACTTAAAGCCGATCTGAAAGCGTTATTCAGTGATTGGTCCGAAGTTCCTGATTTTGCCGACACTCTTAATGATATACGAAACCTTCCTTTGGCAGTCTATAGTGAGGACCAGCAACAAATACTGTATTCCCTGCTGCATCTTCTAAGGTTGGTGACGGGTTCATTAACTGTTGATTTTCAATCAAACGCTGAAGCTGATTTTATTGAGATTGCGTTAGCGGCCGATCGAGCTCTCGGACACTTTGAAGAACCTTCTGAGTTAGCTTTAAAGCTGGATTATAAAATCCAACATTTATTAGTAGACGAATTTCAAGATACCTCTTTTACGCAGTACCAGTTATTAAGCAAATTAATAGCAGGGTGGCAAGAAGGCGATGGCAAGACATTATTTTTAGTGGGCGACCCGATGCAATCGATATATCGATTCAGAGAAGCGAATGTTGGGTTATTTATCCGAACCCAACAGGAAGGCATTAACGGCTTTGCAGTTAAACCGTTACAGTTGACTGCTAACTTCCGCTCATCCCCTGCAGTTATCGACTGGGTCAATCGACGCTTTAATACAATATTCCCGAGTCATGACGATGTATTGCTTGGGGCCGTTAGTTACAGTCCCGCTGAAGCTATGAAGTCTTCCTCGGAAAGTCATGGCGTTGAGTTCTTGGTAAACTTTGATCGCCCTGACTTAACCGAATCTGAGGCAATCGCGAAGCGTATATCGTCGATCATAAGCGAGCACCCCGAGGGCTCCATCGCGGTTTTGGTGCGGGGACGTAGCCATGCTCAAGATTTAATGGAATCGCTCCGATTTAAAGGCATCAGCTACTATGCAAAAGACATGGAGTTTTTAGCCCACAGAAGTTGTGTCAGTGATCTCATGGCTCTGTGTCGGTTGGTGTTACAGCCGCAGGATGCGATTGCATGGACAGCGTTACTAAAGTCACCGCTGGTCGGTTTGGGGTTAACGGATTTAACCTATCTTTATCAAACTTTCGGTCACAACTATTGGACAATGTTAGATGAATATCAACAGTTAGCCACGCTTTCTAACGGTGGGGCAGTACGCCTTAAAAAGCTTCGCCAAGCGATGATGCCAATGATGGACTGTGCTGGGCGAAAACCACTCAGTCAGCTTCTGGAAACTGTTTGGCTCTCACTGGGTGGTCCGAGTGTGCTTTTAAATGCGGATGAGTTGTCAGAAGTCTACTCAATGTTTGATCTCTTGATTGAGCTTGAGCAGCGTGAAACAAACTTAAGCATAGATCGAATAACCACAGCATTGGCGGAGTTATTTGCCAATCAGCAAGCGGAAGGTGCACAAGTCGAAATTATGACTATGCACAAGTCAAAAGGTCTTGAGTTTGATACGGTTATTTTGCCATCGTTGCAGCGTAAAAAGCGAGCGGATGATCACCAGTTACTGTTGTGGGAAGAGTTTACCGCTAATGATGAGCAAGGGTATTTGTTGGCACCCATTCAGGCGGCTGAACAACAGGAACCGATTTACCAATTAGCGCGTGATATCCAAAATAAAAAAGCTGCATTTGAAGATGCGCGAGTGTTGTATGTCGCCGCCACCCGTGCGAAAAAACGGTTAATTCTGAGCTCAGAATTAAAGCTGAAATTTGATGAGGAAAAATCCGAATGGTCCTATAGCTCGATCGATAAACGTTCTTTGCTCTATTACTTGTTACCACATTATGAAAACGTCATTGAGCGTGAGTTTCAGCAGTGTGTGGATAATGGGGAGAGCTTGGACGAGGGGAATGAGGGGCCGGTATTTTATGATGGCTGGTATCGATTAAAGGATAGTTACACGACACCGGTGGTCGAGAATCAAGTAACTACAATGGATAAACCATCGGTTGAACAGGACGAATTGGATTTTGACTGGGCCAGTGATATTGCACGTATCGTTGGTGTGGTTGTGCATAAACAATTGGAGCTCATAGGGCTGGGTAGGCAAAGCTTTGAGGCTTTAAAACGTGACGATTATCAAGTAATTCGACGACAGCTAGCTGAGTCACTGCAAACAGAACAAGATATTGCAATGGCTTTTAGTAAATCGAAAACGGCGCTGACCAATGTTGAAAGCGATGATAAAGGCTGTTGGATTTTGTCACCGCATGAGGATGATCGCTGTGAGTGGGAATTGACTGGCAAGGCGGTTGATGCCTTGGGTAACGCCATAGTCAGAAACTATGTGATTGACAGGAGTTTTGTTGATGATGGGGTTCGTTGGATCATCGATTACAAAACCGGTGACCATCAGAGCTCTGATACTGAAAACTTTATTCAGAATGAAGTAGAGCGTTATGGCCCACAATTAGAGCAGTATAAAAGCATGGTAAGCCGCGTTGAAACACGCCCTATTAAAACGGCGCTGTATTTCCCGATGTTAAAACGCTTCGTGGAAGTATAACAAGGTAAGGTATCAACCGAAGAGCAAGGTAAAGTGGAATGAAGGAAAGTATTGATACTGGTCGTCTCCTCATGCGACCGCTAAAAGAGTCTGATTTCGAGGATTATTGCGAATATGCCATGGATCCTGAAGTGATGAAGTACATCATGCCAGTCTCAAATAAAAGAGAAGCTCATGACATTTTTTTGCGCCACTTTGGGGAGTGGACGGGCGAAGAAGGGCGCTGGATGGGTGCAGCTGTTATCTTGAAATCTGACGATAAGCTTATCGGCGATATCGGCTTTCGTTATGCTAGCAAGTATCACCAGCAGATAGAGATCGGTTACAAGTTCAATCGGAACTATCATGGTCATGGTTACGGTACTGAAGCTGTTAGGGAGATGCTTAAAATTATTCTCAGGGACTGGCCATGCCATAAAATTATTGCTTACTGTGAGCCAAGGAACATTGCCTCATGGAAGCTCATGGAGCATTTTGGCATGAAACGGGAAGGGTACTTTAAGGAACACTTTAATTTTGATGGTCGCTGGCAGGATGAAGTGGCTTATGGTTGTCTCATAAAGAATATCAAGCTTTAGAAAAAAGGAGCCGTCAGGCTCCTTTTGTATTTATACTCTTAATTTTAGCTTTGTTCCTTAGTCTTTATCCACTCACGAATTTTTGTTTTAAGAACTGGCATTGGAAGTGCGCCGTCAATTAATACTTGAGTGTGGAACTCGCGTATATCAAATTGATCACCCAGTGCCTTCTCAGCTTCAGCTCGTAAACGACTGATTTCGCGTTGTCCTACTTTGTAAGAAACGGCTTGCCCAGGCCATGCAATATAACGCTCAACTTCAGAAATAACATCAGTATCAGCCATCGATGAGTTTTCCATCATGTAGTCAATCGCTTGTTGACGTGACCAGCCTTTAGCATGAAGACCGGTATCCACCACTAAGCGCATAGCACGAAGCATTTCATCACTTAAGCGACCATAATATTGCATTGGATCAGTGAACATGCCCATCTCTTTACCAATTGACTCTGCATACAAAGCCCAACCTTCAGAGAATACACTTAAGCCACCAAAGCGTCTAAACATCGGCAATCCTTCAACTTCCTGCTGTAGTGAGATTTGGAAGTGATGGCCCGGTGCAGCTTCGTGAATGGACAAAGTTTCCATGCCGTATTTTGGCTGTCCCTTTAGGTTGAAAGTATTGACGTAGAATACGCCTGGGCGCGAACCGTCTGGGCTTCCAGGCATATACGAGGCGCCAGCAGATGACTCAGCACGATAGGCTTCAACAGCGCGAACCTCGTAGTCTGATTTAGGCTCAATATCAAACATGGTAGGTAACAACTTGTTAACTTTGGTTTGAAGATCACGATATCCTTGAAGCAGATCTTCTTCATTGTCGTAGTAGAATTCAGGATTGCTTTGAACGTAGGCAAACCATTCCGCTAAGGTTTCTCCTTCAAAGTCGACTTCCTTCATGACTTGTTTCATTTCAGCACGAATACGAGCCACTTCGTCTAAGCCAAACTGATGAATGTCGTCAGCCGTTAGTCCCGTGGTGGTGTAGGTTTTTAACTGGTAGTTATACCAAGCTTCACCGTTTGGTTGCTCGCTTAAACCAAAAGTATCGCGCGCATGCTCAAGGTAATCATCTTTGATAAAATCATGAAGTCTTTGATAAGCGGGCACAATCTGCTGATTGATCGACGCTTTGTACTCAGCGGTTAATCGCTCTTTATCTTCAGCAGAGAAAGACTCCGGGAGATTTGCGATTGGTTGATAGAATACACTGTCTTCTGGTGACTCTACGACATGGGCTTTAAGTTGTGGGATAACCTTTTCCATCAAAGCTTTGGGTTGTACCACATTCTGCTCAATCCCTTGGTTCATATTGATGATAATTTGATCCATCACCGCAATACCATCATTAACCCGCTTCAACCAGTTTTCGTAGTCTTCGACCGTTTCAAAAGGTTGCAGACTTTTGCCTGACCCCAGTTGCGCAAAAAAGCTGGCGATGTTGTTGGATTGATTGATCGGGATCAAGTGTCCCGGGAATTGTTCGCCTTCGAGCTGCATTTCGGATTGATAAACAAAAACATCATAGCTCAATCGATCTTGACCAGAAAGCAAGCCTCTATCAATCGACTTGATTTTGTCTAACCACTTAACAGTAAAGTCATGAGACTTTTTTTGAAACTCAGGAGACAGGAAGTTAGGTAGTTGATCATTGTAGCGCTTATCGCCGATTGCGGTTGCTTGGATGGGGTTTAATGCAAGGCCCTCTTCAAAATTTTCAGCAAACAGCTGGTTCAGTTTCTCAGACGCCTGTTCAGCGGTCATCGTCACTTCTGGCTTATCATTACTAGCAGCGACTGTGGTGTCGCCCTGAGTTTGAGTTGTCATTTGATTGTCGTCAGAGCACGCGCTTAAAGCTAAAGCGATGCTTAGACTTAGTGCGGTTATTTTTGTCATTGTATTCCTCAAGGATGAATCGAGAGTATTCTGTGAAAATAAACATTACCACAAAATTATTGCCTTAAATCACTTTGAAATATCTTTTTACACATAATCTTGGTTGTGTCATTATTATCTGGTCAGTCCAGATGTTTGTAAATCAACGCGTGTTACAGTGAGATTAGGGGAGTGCTATGAGTCGAGATAACCGTTTAGCGAGATTAGTAAAGAAAATCGAAGGCTACCCTTCATTTTTGAGAAAGCCATTGCTGAATATGGCGCTGCGTAAAACGGTGAAGCTGGTTGGAACCGCAAAGGTTGAAGTTTTGCAGCTGACTAAAGAACACTCCCAGTTTAGATTACAAAATCGTAAGAAAGTCCAAAACCATATTGGTACCATTCATGCGGCAGGCATGGCGCTTATCGCTGAAACAGCAACCGGAATGGTTGTAGGTATGAATGTTCCTGATGATAAAGTCCCGGTGATCAAAACTCTCAAAGTTAACTTTCTAAAGCGAGCCAAAGGTGACTTAGTGGCCAAGGCTCACCTGAGTGACGAACAAATACAGGATATCCTGACTTTAGAAAAGGGTGAGGTTGAAGTTGCTGTTTCGGTGACCGATGAAGAGGGGAAGGAGCCGATAGAGTGTCAAATGGTGTGGGCCTGGACTCCGAAGCGCCACTAAAATCCATACTCGTCGCTTAGGCGGTGTTAAATCAAAAATTCTTTCTAGTCATTTACTAAAGTAAACTCCTTTTAAGAATTTTTGATTTGCCTAGCCTAAGTCTAGCCTATGAATTTTAAGTACAGTTTACATTCATATCGCAAAAACTAGATTGAGCTGTAACCCCAATAACTGTCAACCAGAAGGCTGCTCGCTTGCGTTGGCTCAGTATCTCAGCTTAGGACTTATCCTTAGAATCTACTATTTTCACCTTATCTCTAACATTTCTTGCGATTTTGGCTATAAGGCTAGGTTTATGGCTATGCAGCTGTCCTTCTATTGGTTAAAATATGCTCCTTTTGCATAGAAATAGCGTGGAAATGCCACGGAATAGTGCTTTTGGGGATGTATGTTAGAAGTTAATCCATTAAGAGAACAATTAAAAGGTATGTCTGAGCGTGTTGAGACGCTTAGGGGGTATCTTTGACTTTGATACCAAGCAAGAACGTTTAGAAGAAGTCACCAAAGAATTAGAGCAACCTGATGTGTGGAATGATCAGGAGCGAGCCCAAGCGCTGGGTCAAGAGCGTGCAAAATTAGAAGGCGTGGTTAATACCATTCTAGAATTGGAGCAGGGCGTTACCGATCACTCGGATTTGCTCGAAATAGCGGTAGAAGAAAACGATGCCGACAGTGCCGAGATGATCGAGACTGAAGTCCAAGGCTTAGAAAAAATGTTAGCCAAACTTGAGTTTAGACGCATGTTCTCCGGCGAGATGGATGAAAATAACGCTTACTTGGATATCCAAGCAGGTTCGGGCGGAACCGAGGCTCAAGATTGGGCCAGTATGTTGCTTCGTATGTACTTACGCTGGGCAGAAAGCCGAGGCTTTAAAGTTGAAGTGACGGAAGAATCAGATGGCGATGTCGCGGGCATTAAAAGCGCGACTATCAAAGTTGATGGCGAGTATGCTTACGGTTGGTTAAGAACCGAAACAGGCGTTCATCGTTTAGTGCGTAAATCGCCTTTCGACTCTGGCAACCGACGTCATACCTCGTTCGCATCAGTGTTTGTTTATCCAGAAGTTGATGATGATATTGATATCGAGGTTAATCCAGCAGATTTGCGAGTTGATACCTATCGAGCGAGCGGAGCTGGTGGTCAGCACGTCAATAAAACTGACTCGGCGATACGACTGACGCATATTCCAACAGGAATTGTGGTGCAGTGTCAGAATGATCGCTCTCAGCATAAAAACCGTGCTGAAGCGATGAAGATGATGAAAGCCAAGCTCTATGAGCTCGAAATGCAAAAGCAGCGAGAAGAGCAGCAAGCATTAGAAGACTCCAAGTCAGATATTGGCTGGGGCAGCCAAATTCGATCGTATGTCCTGGATCAGTCTCGGATCAAAGATTTAAGAACCGGTCATGAGTCGAGCAGTACTCAGGCGGTGTTGGATGGGGATTTGGATAGTTTTATCGAGGCATCCTTAAAGGCTGGCGTATAACCTACTGCGCTTGCAAATACTGCGTTATATTGTAGCTGCAAATGCTCACTTACCTGCATGGTAAGCTCCGCTTTTCGCTTACAATATGCCTTGTCTTTGCTTCGCTCGTGACGGTTATATTGAGTCAATGAATTAATGTATTCACAGAAAAATGATGTGTTATTTCGTACCGTAGGTCGGTACTTGTTTTAATAAAGAAAGTAATTAACTTGAGGTGAAGAGAAAAAATGAGCAATCAAGAAACCCCAGTCGTCGACGTCAACGAACAAATTACCTTGCGTAAAGAGAAGTTGGCTGAGAAACGAAAACAGGGGATTGCCTTTCCGAACGACTTCCGTCGTGATTCCCTAGCTGCAGATATCGCTGAAGAATTTGGCGATAAAGAAAAGCCTGAGCTTGAGGAAATCGGTAAGAAGGTGAAGGTTGCTGGTCGCATCATGTTATTCCGTAACATGGGTAAAGCGAGCTTTATCACCATTCAAGATATGTCTGGCCGTATTCAGTCTTACGTGCGCAAAGATCAAGTTGGCGATGAAGTTTATGATGACTTCAAAACTTGGGATATCGGCGACATCGTTGGTATCGAAGGTACGGTCTTTAAAACCAATAAAGGTGAGCTTTCAGTTAAAGCGTCTGATATTAAGTTGCTGACCAAGTCACTCCGCCCGCTACCTGACAAGTGGGGCGGTTTATCGGATCAAGAAACCCGTTACCGTCAACGTTATGTAGATTTAATCGTGAATGAAGACTCGCGCGCGACATTTATTGCTCGCTCAAAAGTGGTTAAAGCGATTCGTGATTTCTTAGAAGCTCGTGAGTTTTTGGAAGTTGAAACACCAATGATGCACGTGATTCCTGGCGGTGCTACAGCAAAGCCATTTGAAACGCATCACAATGCTTTGGACATGCCACTATTCCTACGAGTTGCGCCTGAATTGTACTTGAAGCGTTTAGTCGTTGGTGGCCTAGAAAAAGTTTTCGAGATTAACCGTAATTTCCGTAACGAAGGATTATCGACGCGCCACAATCCTGAGTTCACGATGCTTGAGTTCTACTGGGGTTATGCGGATTACAATGATCTGATGGATTTAACCGAAGAAATGTTACGTTACACCGTTGAGTCAGTATTAGGTAAAACCGTGTTTGACAGCAGTGGTGCGACTTACGATTTCGGTAAGCCATTTGAGCGTATGACGGTACTTGAAGCAATTGTTAAGTATTTACCTGAAGTCTCTATCGAACAGCTGAATGATTTAGAATCGGCTAAAAAGATTGCTAAAGCTAGCAACGTGAAGATTGAAGACTCTTGGGGCTTAGGCAAAATTCAAATTGAAATCTTCGAAGAAGTGGCTGAACATAAGCTGATTCAACCAACGTTTATTACGGCTTACCCAGCGGAAGTCTCGCCTCTAGCACGCCGTAACGATGACAATCCTTTTGTGACGGATCGCTTTGAATTCTTTGCAGGTGGCCGTGAGTTGGCGAATGGCTTCTCGGAGTTGAATGATGCCGAAGATCAAGCCGAGCGTTTTAAAGCGCAAGTTGAAGCCAAAGACGCAGGCGATGATGAAGCGATGCACTATGACGCAGATTATATTCGTGCGCTAGAGTATGGCTTACCGCCAACAGCGGGTGAGGGCATTGGTATCGATCGTTTGGTGATGCTGTTGACTGACAGCCCTTCGATTCGTGACGTACTGTTATTCCCGCATATGCGTCCCGAATAAACTGGTCTTTTTCACTTCTAACTTTGTTGCAGGACGTTTCTGCGGGATTCATTAACTATTTGTTAACTCTATTCCTCGAAACGTCCGCGCCTCGTTAGAAGCGAAAAATTCTGCGTTTAAGGTACATAAAACCTTCGCATATGATCAATTTACAAGAGTAAATTCCGCGATGCAAATTCCTTAAAGCCCGCGTTTCTAGCGGGCTTTTTTGTATCTATCGTAGTCACTTTTCGTTAGGATATTAGCAAATAATTTGAAGGAGCTAACATGTCTTCTGACATTGATATTCGTATGGCGTTGCGCGCTTACCAAAAGATTGTAGAGCTGGGTGAAAAGCGTGGTAATAAGCATTATTACAAAGGTATTAGTGCTTATTCAGACTTGGATGGTTACAACGTGGATTTAACCGATGATAAAGTGACTTTAAGTATTAACTTCCATAGTAAGTATAACTTGGACTATAAAAGTGCTTTAGACAAGGATGAGTTTATGGAGAAACTACAGAAGATTGATAATATTAAGGCTAAATAAAGACACTGGATCCCGCGGTCTAACCGCGGGATGACTGTATTGTTAATATTATTCAGCTTTTTCAAATAACAGTGAACAGTTAGTACCACCAAAACCAAAACTATTTGATAAGAAGCTTTTAATTTCAGTATCATCCATGCGCTTCTGAACGATCGGTAGACCTTGGGCTTTCTCATCTAACTCAGTGATGTTGGCTGAAGCAGCGATAAAGTTATTCTGCATCATGATCAATGAATAAATCGCCTCATGAACACCTGTTGCCCCGAGTGAGTGACCGGCAAGAGATTTGGTTGAAGCAATGTAAGGCACCTTGTCACCAAACACTTCTTTGATTGCGCCCAGTTCTGCGGTATCACCAACCGGTGTACTGGTGCCGTGAGTATTCACGTAATCGACAGGCTGTTTAGCATTCGCAAGTGCTTGTTGCATGCAGCGTACTGCACCTTCGCCTGAAGGAGCTACCATGTCGTAGCCATCTGATGTCGCGCCATAACCTGTGATTTCAGCATAAATTTTCGCACCACGGGCTTTTGCGTGCTCGTACTCTTCTAGAACCAAGCAACCGCCACCCGAAGAAATCACAAAACCGTCACGGTTTGCGTCATAAGGGCGTGATGCTGTTTCTGGAGTGTCATTATATTTGCTGGATAATGCGCCCATGGCATCGAACAGCACCGTTAAGCGCCAATCTTCTTCTTCGCCACCGCCTGCAAACATGATGTCTTGTTTGCCTAACTGGATTTGCTCCAAGGCATTGCCGATACAGTGCGCGCTGGTGGCGCAAGCTGATGAGATCGTGTAGTTAACCCCTTTAATCTTAAATGGGGTAGCCAAACAAGCAGAGGTTGTACTGCCCATGGTTTTTGGAACCGCGTATGGGCCAATACGTTTTGGGCCGCGGTCTTTGGCGATATCGATTGACTCAACCTGTGCTTTTTGAGAAGCGCCACCGGATCCCATGATAATACCAGTACGATGATTCGACACCAGCTCTTCGGGAAGATTGGCGTCAGCAATTGCTTGTTCCATCGCGATATAAGAATAGGCTGCTGCATCACCCATAAAACGTAACTTTTTACGATCTATGTGCTCGCTTACGTCGATATCCGGTTTTCCAGCAAGGTGACTGCGAAGCCCATGTTCTTCATAGGCGTCTACTTTTTTAATACCAGATTTGCCATCAAACAATGACTGCTTTACATCATCAACATTGTTGCCGAGGCAGGATACGATTCCCATGCCTGTAACTACTACTCTTTTCACAATAAAACTCGCTTAATTCACTAATGTATCTATTTTTCGGTATTGTATCGCTTTTTACTAGAAATTGTCTGTGGATTCGAACAAGCCCACGCGCAAATCTTTAGTGGTGTAGATTTCTTTACCATCGACCAGCATTTTTCCATCAGCGATGATGAGTTTCAACTTTCTTGTGATCACACGTTTAATATCAATGATATATGTGACCAGTTTGGCAGTCGGTAATACTTGGCCTGTGAACTTGATTTCACCGGAACCTAAGGCTCGTCCTTTGCCTGGCAAGCCTTTCCACGGTAGGAAAAAGCCCGTCAATTGCCATAGCGCATCAACGCCTAGGCAGCCTGGCATAACAGGATCAGATTCAAAGTGGCAGTCGAAAAACCAGAGGTCTGGCTTGATATCCAGCTCTGCCACTATCTGGCCTTTGCCATAAGCACCGCCAGTTTCTTCAATTTTTGTGATTCGATCCATCATTAACATGTTGGGTAAAGGTAATCGCGCGTTTCCTTCGCCAAATAATTTTCCGTGACCGCAATCCAGCAGCTCTTGCTTGCTGTATGAAGATTTTTGCATAAGGAGAAACTCAAAGTGTTAGAGTTAACACATTCCGAAATTGAACCCCTATTATGCCTTATTTTATCGGTCCATCTGGTTCGAACAGTTGGCTTTATCAAGGTTTTATCATTGATTCTGGCTATCAGCCGAATACCGCGGTTAGCTGATATCCATGCCTATTCCCAATGGTCGCCTTTCATCGCAGAAATATTCGCTTTTTCTGTTGCAATACTTTGTTACCACTTCCTTTTGTTTTGAATTTTGTCAGTCGGTATAGTTGTTGACTAGGTTACGACAATAACAACCACATATATAGCTATAACCTATTGATAATTATAGCTTATAAGCCAATATATTGATGAGGAGTCCTCGATGAAATCACTCAAATTTCAAGTATCAGCTATCGCCATGGCCGTGATGTTAACAGCGTGCGGCAATGATGATACTTCTAAAGATACTGCTGCCGCTCCCATGACTGCTGAAACTCAGCAAGTCAAAAGCGAGCAAACGGCCGAAAATAAAGCTGAGCAATCAGAAGCTGAAAAGGCTAAAGCCATTTATGAAGCCTATTGGGAAGAAAACTTAAAGATGAACCCACTAAATGCAACATTTATGGGGGATGATCGCTACAACGACACATTGGGGGATTTCGGCTCGGAAAAAGGTCGTGCAGAAGCTTTGGCTTTCAGCAAAAAATACCTGAAAAAAATACAAAGCATTGATGAATCCAAGCTTGAAGGACAAGCCCTTCTGAGCTACCAAATTTTTAAGAACGAGCGTCAGGCTGAGATTGAAGGTGTTGAATATCCTGATTACATGCAACCGATCCAGCAGTTCTATAATCCGTTTAACTTTTTCGCGATGCTGGGCTCAGGCCAAAGTGCGCAACCGTTCAATACGGTTAAAGATTATGAGAATTGGTTGAGCCGACTGAATGAAGCCTATGAGGGCGTTGACGTTCTGATCAATAACATGAAGACGGGTATGGATAATGGGGTTGTTCAACCGAAGGCGTTGATGGTTAAAGTATTGCCTCAGCTTAAAGCTCATATGGTCGATGATGTTGAACAAAGCCTGTTTTATAAGCCGATCGAGAATATGCCTGAAAGCTTCTCGCCAGAAGATAAGCAGCGTTTAACCAAAGAATACGTGAACACCATTAAAACCATGGTGGTTCCGATGTATACCCGCATGCACAACTTCATTCAAGACGAGTATATTCCAGCAGCTCGTGATACTGCTGGCATGGTGGAGTTACCGAATGGTAAAGCGTGGTACGCTTATAAAGTTAAGCAAACGACTAGCACTGACTTAACCCCTGATGAAATCCATCAGATCGGTTTAGATGAAGTGGCTCGAATTCATAATGAAATGAAGGGCGTCATGAAAGAGGTTGGTTTTGAAGGATCGTTGCAAGAGTTTTTTGATTTCACAAAGAATGATCCCCAGTTTATTTTCGACTCAAAAGAAGACATGCTTCAAGCGTATGAAGACTTAAGGGAGAAGTTGGATGAAACCGCGCCTGATTTGTTTAAGGTGATTCCAAAGGCACAGTTTGAAATTCGTGCAGTCGAAGCATTCCGTGAGCAGTCATCATCGTCAGCATCGTATCAACGACCAGCTCCAGATGGTTCGCGCCCAGGTATTTTTTATGTCAATACTTATGACTTAAGTGCGCGTCCAACGTGGACAGTAGAGTCGCTTTATTTGCATGAGGCGGTACCAGGACATCACTTCCAAATTTCCACTCAGCAAGAATTAAAAGATATCCCTGCATTCCGTCGCTTTGGTGGTACAACCGCCTTTATCGAAGGGTGGGGCTTGTATTCAGAGTCTCTAGGTAAAGAAATGGGGGTTTATACCGATCCTTACCAGTACTATGGTGCCTTGGGTGCTGAGTTATGGCGTGCTATTCGTTTAGTGGTGGATACTGGTATCCATGCCAAAGGTTGGACTCGTCAGGAAGTTTTAGACTATATGGAGCAGAACTCTGCGGCTGCTAAGGCTCGTCGTGTATCTGAGGCTGAGCGCTTTATGGCAATACCGAGTCAGGCGTTGGCGTATAAAATTGGGCAGTTAAAAATACGTGAATTGAGAACGCTGGCTGAAAAAGAGCTTGGCGACCAATTCGATATTCGTGAGTTTCACTATCAAGTCCTGAAAGATGGTGCTTTACCGTTGAATATTTTGGAAAGCAAGATTAAGAAGTGGATTAAGTCTCAACAGGCTTAATCGCGTTACTCTAGAGAAAAGCGGCCCTAGGGTCGCTTTTTTTATGCTTGCCTGTAACAAATGACGGCCGTGTGTCTCTAATGTGGTGTGTATACACCAAAACGATTAAGAAGGTATCTATGAAACGATTATTACAACTTACCGTGTTTTCCTTGCTGGTTAGCGCGACAATGGCTTTACCTGCGCTCGATCGGACCAAAGTGGCGGAAGACGCGAATGACGTTGCACCGCTAATGATAGGACAGAGTGCCCCGGACATTATTCTATTTTCAAGTGACGGTACGCCGTTTAAGCTGCGTGAAAAAATAGCTCAAAAGCCGACGGTGTTGCTGTTTTACCGAGGTGGCTGGTGTCCCTTTTGTAATGCTCAGTTGAGCCAAATTCAGGACGTTGAAGACGAATTAACCGACATGGGGTATCAACTCTTAGCGATTAGCCCAGATACGCCCACGGCCTTGCAAAAAACAAGCAAAGATAAAGAATTGAGCTATGAACTGATTTCTGATTATCAGTTAAAGGCCACGACTCAGTTTGGTTTGGCTTTCCATATCTCCGAAGACTATAACAGTAAAGTGAAGTCCATCGGTGGTAAAACGGCGCGTTTGGCTGGTGATGATAAGAGTACTTTGCCAGTACCGGCAGTCTATATTTTTGATACGGAGGGCATGATTCAATTTCAATATGCTAACCCAAATTATAAGGTAAGAATTAAGCCTGAACTATTGTTGACGGCAGCTCGACTGGCTTTGGAAGAGTAAGTCTAATTAGGATTTAAAAGGTTCGGCATTCAAAATAAAAAAGGCGCTATTGAAGCGCCTTTTTTTAGTAACGGTTTTGGGTTTATGAGCGATTACTGTAAAAGCTTTGCCCCAACTTTGTTATCGCCAATTGAAAGCTCTTCTTCCAATGCTGAATCATTCAGACTGATCAGCGCATAGCTCTTTTGATCAAAATGTGTGGTTCGGATAAGTTCTCCAACTTTCTTATCGTCTTGGTTATAGACTTTATCCAGTTCATTCAACTCTGCTTCCGACTCAACTGAGCAAAGCACCGAATGAGTCTTTAGTTTGCCTCGGTAGTGCATGCGGGCCACAATTTCTTGCCCCGTGTAGCAACCTTTATCAAAACTTACACCGCCTACTTGATGAAGTCCGATACTGTGCGGTAGGTGTTTTTCAATGGACTCTTGTTTAAACATAGGAATGTGGGCTTGCAGTTCAATGTAGTCCCAAGCATTCTTATCAGCCAAAGTCGTTCCAGCCAACATATTCACTAGCTCACTCGCACGTTCTTTACGGCTAATCAGGATTGATGCGTTAAAGAGGCTGTTCAGGTGAAGATCATAAATACCACCATGATTAGTGATAGATAAGACCTCTAGCTCCGCTGAGTGATTGCCTGGTGCTTTTTGAGTGTGTCCCCACAGCTCATAGTCTTTGCTCGCATCGACTAATTCGGTTTGAAAAAATGCTGCGTATTTGGATAAGGTTTCAATAACGTGAGACAGGTTTTCCTTGGGCAAAATCAGTAGGTAATTTTGCTCGAATTTCATGACATAGAACACACTGTGTAAGCGCCCCTTAACATTGCACAAGCCGCCAAGGCTGGCTTGATCATCTTTGATCAAGTTCATGTCACAAGTCAGCTGGCCTTGTAGCAATTTAAGAGTGTCTTCTCCTGACGCTTCGATGACGCCAAAACCTCCAAGTTCGCAGGCGATGTTTTGTAACTGTGGAATATGCTGAATCGCATCTTGATTGGTAAAGTTCATAATACCCTTATTGTCTAACCGTGTGCTCAGAGGCACGTGGGCTGAATGTCTATCTGTGGTGATTTTACTCTTAATCAATGACTTTTGCAGTGGAATTTCCAAATTGATGAGTTATAACGGTATAATTAACAAAAATTTCTATTAGCTTAAAGGGTCGTATCGTGACCGAGCAAGAATTAAAAAAATTACAGTGGGCGAGTCGCCGAGGCATGCTTGAACTCGATGTGGTGTTATTACCTTACTTACAGCAACACGGTAGCGACTTCACGCCGCCCGAGGTCATTCACTATCAGCAATTTCTGGAGGAAACGGATCCTGATTTATACGCTTGGATTATGGGCTTCGAAACGCCAAAAGAGGAATACGCTGAATTGGTGGCCTCGATAAAGCAGTTTGTTGAGCAACAAATCCGATAGTATGAACTTCCGCATAGAGCTGAAAACACCCAAAACCAGCCGCCAAGTGTTTGCCTTGATTTGGGTAGGGTTTCTGGTGTTATTTGTCGTGGCAGCCTTAATACAAGAGCATTGGACCTTTGCATTCATTGGTATGCCTGTCACTCTGCTCTTGGGTGCATGGCAGTTAAAAATGTTAAATGCTCTTTACGACGATATTACCGAAGTTATTTTTTATGAAGGTCAGTGGTTTATTCTTGAAGAAGGTTTAAAGGTTGCGATTGAAGTCAAGCAAGATAGCGTTAACTGGCCGCTTTGGATTACCTTAAAGTACCGACCGCTGGATCCTTCCAAACCGAAAGCTTTGAGGCAGTTAATCCTTTTTCGGGATGCGATGAAAGATGCAGACTTTAGGCATCTGTCGCGAACTTTAAAGTTCTATAAAGCCAAATAACACTCTGCTTAGTTTGGTGTTAATACAGAGTCTTTGGCATGCTCTAATCGCTCTGGATAATCCAAAGTGAAGTGCAGCCCCCGGCTTTCTTTGCGCTGCATGGCACATTTCACAATTAGTTCGGCGATTAACACCAAGTTTCTCAATTCAATTAAGTCGTTGCTGACTTTAAAGTTGGAATAGTACTCGTGGATTTCCTGCTGCAAAAGCTCAATGCGACGCATCGCTCTTTGTAAGCGTTTGTCGGTTCTGACAATTCCAACGTAATCCCACATCAGTTGTCTCAACTCGTGCCAGTTATGGCTTAACACAATTTCTTCATCGGAGTCAGTAACTTGGCTTTCATCCCATGGCGGTAAGATTGCTGGAATCGTAATCTCGTCCCACGACTGCTCTATGTGCTGTGCAGCCGATTGTGCATAAACTAAGCATTCCAGTAGCGAGTTGCTGGCCATTCGGTTTGCACCATGCAACCCAGTGAACGCGACTTCTCCAACGGCATAAAGACCGTCGATATCGGTTTTGCTATCGGTATCAACGCGGACGCCGCCACATGTGTAGTGAGCGGCGGGGACGACTGGAATGGCGTCTTTGGTAATATCGATGCCGAACTCTAAGCACTGCTTATAGATCGTGGGGAAGTGGCTTTTAATGAACTCTGGCTCTTTGTGAGAGATATCGAGATAGACACAGTCAAAACCGTACTTTTTGACTTCATGGTCAATGGTGCGTGCGACAATATCTCGCGGCGCTAACTCAGCTCTCTCGTCATATTCAGGCATAAAGCGCTCGCCATTAGGGCGACGCAATAGTGCGCCTTCGCCTCGCAGGGCTTCGGTAATCAAGAAGCTTCTTGCTTCTGGATGAAACAAGCAGGTTGGGTGGAACTGGTTAAACTCTAAATTGGCCACACTACAACCAGCACGCCACGCCATGGCAATACCGTCACCACTGGCAACATCGGGATTGGAGGTGTAAAGATAGACTTTACTGGCGCCACCCGTGGCTAACACCACAAAACGGGCGCGAATGGTTTCTACGCGATCTTTTGCTAGATTGAGGACATATGCGCCTTGGCAACGGTTGTGGTCTAAGCCGAGCTTATCGCCGGTAATTAAATCAACCGCAATATAGTTTTCAAGGATGTTGATGGTCTTCTCAGCTTGAACCGCTGCGACTAAGGTTGTGGAAACGGCTTTTCCGGTAGCGTCGTCGGAATGAATAATGCGTCTCTGGCTGTGACCACCTTCACGCGTCAGGTGATAGTGTTCATCTTCTTTGCTGAACGCGACACCACGCTCGATCAGCCATTCGATGGCTTCACGCGAATGTTCAACGGTGTAACGAACCGCATCTTCATGACATAATCCCGCCCCAGCAATCAAGGTATCTTCGACATGAGAGTCAACCGTGTCGTTTTCGTCCAAAACCGCGGCAATACCACCTTGGGCATAAAATGTAGAGCCTTCGGTAACTTCAGCTTTGCTGAGGACGGTGATGTTACCTTTATGAGCTAAACGTAAAGCCACGGATAGACCGGCAGCGCCGCTACCGATGACCAAAACATCAGTGGAGTGGATAAGATCCTGATTAGCGTGAGACATTGAATTTTTACCGTGATGGAACTTTTCTTGTGTTAACTAGGTCTGTGTTCTTTACGAACCAGTGGAAACGAAACAGTTTTCCTAGCAAAATAAGCAATAAGTTAATGCGGACTTTACCACAGTCACTTGTTTTCAGTTAGTTTTTTCTATAAAACTGGAGATAACAACAAGGCATTAAAACACCACATAAATATGATATTTGCCCTGCAAATATAACAAGAACGGGGACAATGATGAGAAGTGTACTATTAAGTAGAGGACGATATGTCTGAGGCTGACGTCGACTCAGAGCTCGTAAAGCGCGTCCAAAATGGCGACAAGAAAGCCTTTGATATGTTGGTTACCAAGTACCAGCAGCGCATTATGAATTTAATTTCTCGCTTTGTGCGTGACCAAGACGAAGTGATGGATATTTCACAAGAAGCTTTTATCAAGGCTTATCGTGCGCTGCCCAATTTCCGAGGCGACAGTGCTTTTTATACTTGGCTGTACCGTATCGCGATTAATACAGCGAAGAATTTTTTAGTGTCACAGGGGCGTCGTCCGCCGGGCAGCGATATAGATTCGTCCGATGCTGAGCAATACGACGGTGGGGATGCCTTGAGAGATTCAGGCAGTCCAGAGCGTTTGATGTTTCGTGATGAAATCAAAAAATTAATTTTCAAAACTATCGACGAACTTCCTGAGGACTTGCGCACCGCGATTATGCTGCGTGAGATTGATGGCATGAGCTATGAAGATATTGCTGAATCGATGGATTGTCCGGTGGGGACCGTGCGCTCCCGAATCTTCAGAGCGCGTGATGCGATTGACCAGAAGATAGCGCCTTTGTTAGAACAGGGCTGGCGTTCATAGTTTGAACGAAATCCGTTGACTGAAAATAAGCTGAATACACAAACTTTTTTACAAAAAGTGTGAACTTTTTACACTAGGCCCAGTCAATTGGTATGAGAAGTAAAAAGCAATTTTGTAGTGTTGACGTATAAATAGTTAATAATTCAATGGTTTGCGATGCTTTTTCGGATAGTTTAAGACGAGTGGTTTACTCGTGGTCTAAAAAAGCGTGATAAAAGTTAAAGGTAAAGGTAATGAGCAAGACAAAGCATTTTGATAAAGAGATTTTATCTGCCTGGGTTGATGGCAAGGCTGACCAAGATGGTCAAGAGCCAAGCCTAGAGCAGGGCAGTGAGTCTATGGCTACTTGGTCTCGTTACCATGTCATTGGACAGGTGATGCGTGATGAGGCGCAGCATTTGGACTTGGACATTTCGGCTAAAGTCAGTCAAGCGGTCGCTCAAGAAGAGACCCACAGCGTTGCTGAAGTGACTGATGAGGTCGCTGATAATGTGATTCCATTCCCTTCTCGAGTGTGGAAACAAGCGGGCGGCCTCGCCATTGCGGCCTCTGTCGCTATAGTGGCACTGTTTAGCGTTTCTAACACTCAACCAACAGCTCCATCGACGCTGAGTACGTTCGCAGCGACAGATACGCAAACTTCCGGATCAACACTTAACGATCCAGTTTCAGTGGCATCAACCGCCGAAGCAGATCGCCAAGAGCTACAGACGATGCATGATATGTTTTTAAAGCATGAAGCGCTGAGTCGCAAAATTACTGGTGCCAGCAGCTTGCCAACGGTAAGAGTGGTCAGTAATCAAAAAGTCATTCCTGTTCAGGTGCCGATGCGCGTTCAAGACGAATCACAGACTTCCGAGGCTAGCGATCAAGAATAATCGTTAAGCCGTGTCTCATTGTAGAGTCCGGCGAGTAGGTGAATGGAAGCCAATAGGTTAGAATAAACCCATCGAAAGGTGGGTTTTTTTATGGCTGAAGACAGTATGTTTATAGAAGTGGGACAAGTCATTGCTGCGGAAGGAGAGACTGTTTGGGTGCAAACTCAGTCTAAGACCGGCTGTTCGAGCTGCAAAGTCAGTTCGACCTGTGGCAGTGGTATCGTTAACAAAGCTTTTTCTCATAAGGTTTTTGTCACACCTTTAAAAAATACATTAAATGCCCATATTAATGATGAGGTTGAAGTGGGTATTCCCGAAGATTTAGTGCTGAAGGCTTCTTTGGTAGTGTATTTACTTCCGTTAATCTGCCTGATCCTCGCTTTAGCTACTTCTTCTGTAATACTTCCTGACCTTACGGAGCTGGGTTCTATTATCAGTGCCGTTATTGGACTTGCTGTTGGCTTTATAGGCGTACGCTGGTTTGCCAGCCGTCAGTCCGCACAACAACAGTTAGAGCCTGTTTTGTTGAAAATTGTAAAGAGACCCATCGAGGTGACACAAGTCGTAACATCTACTGACTAGATGCTGTGAATAGTGTGGGAACCAGCGATGAACGATAGGCTCTAATAGGAGTACTAATTTTCAAAGGGGCAAAACCCCAGATGAAACTGTGTTAAAACAATCGTTGCGGAGAAGGCATACAATGTTAAAGCGTTTATTATCGGTAACTCTAATCGCGTGGTTGGTGGTTTTATCAGGCTGCGCACAAGCGGATTCTTTTCCTGATTTCACAAAGTTGGTAGATAAAGTTCAGCCCAGCGTTGTGAGCGTAAAAATTGAAGTGAAACGCTGGGGAAGGGTCGTTGGTCGGGGTGGTGGCTCAGGCTTTATCGTTGATGAAAGCGGGTATATCCTGACCAATCATCACGTTGTTGATGGTGCCGAAACTCCCGTAGTAAAACTCTATAACGGGCGTGAGTTTGACGCCAAGGTTGTTGGTAGCGATGCCAACACTGACGTTGCCTTACTTAAAATTGATGCGGGTGACTTGGAGCTGAGCGCACTTGAGCTTGGTACCACGAAAGATTTAAAAGTCGGCCAATGGGTATTGGCTTTCGGCGCACCATTTAACTTAGAGCAAACGGTAACGGCTGGTATTGTCAGCGCCAAAGGTCGTGGTGAAGTGGGCTCTCAATATGTTCCTTTCATTCAAACAGACGTTGCCATTAACCGTGGTAACTCAGGCGGCCCTTTGATTAACTTGGATGGTGAAGTCGTGGGCATCAACTCCATGATCTTCAACCCAATGATCAGTAGTGGCCTATCGTTCTCTATTCCTATCGACTTAGCGGATAACGTCCGTCAGCAGTTGTTAAAAGACGGAAAAGTAAATCGTGGGTTTTTAGGGGTGACTTTTGGCCCCATCGATCAAGACAAAGCGGATGCTTTTGGACTGACCGATGTCAGCGGTGCGTTGGTCACTCGAGTGCTCGCGGAAATGGCTGCGGATAAAGCAGGTATTAAAGTTGGTGACGTCGTTATTGCTGTTGATGGAAAAAGAGTTCGAAAATCTCAAGACTTACCCTTCTATATTGGGCAAATGCCTGCGGGTGAAGAGGTTGAGCTTACCATCGTGAGAAATGGCGATGAAGAAACCATCGAGGTGACTTTGAGTGATGCAAACGGTCAATTCACAGCAAGCTCGGATACAGGAAAGCAGGAACTCGGTATTGCGGTTACTGCGTTAAACCCCGATTTAAAAGAAGCAACGGGCATCGACAAGGGAGTCATCATTCGTGATGTTGAACGTGATAGTCCGGCTGCTCGAGCAGGGCTAAGTCAGGGTGACATCATTCAGAAGTTACATCGCACCGTGATTCGTAACCCAGAGGACTTTCAAAAGGCCGTGGCTTCGCTGCCTGAGAAGGGCAAAGTAGCCGTCCTCATTGTTCGTCAGGGAGTGGGTAGCGACTTCTTGGTGATTGAACTCGAATAACGAACCTCTCAAGGCCAGCTAAACACTAACTTAGCTGGCCTTTTCCATGGATTTAGCTAAAATAGGCCGCTTAATCTCAAACAAATTTCAAAACAGTCACTTATCAATTAGCTCTTAACTGTAATTTTAAAGAATAAATAACAATAAAGTCTTTATAATCAAAAGGTTAGGTGGTTGAGAGTTAACAGACTTAAAGGTTTTAGCGGAACATATATGGCATACACCGATTATATTCGTAACTTTTCCATCATTGCTCATATCGATCATGGCAAATCGACCTTGTCCGATCGATTGATCCAGCAGTGCGGAGGCCTTACTGAACGTGAAATGGCGGAGCAGGTTCTTGACTCGATGGACATTGAGCGCGAACGGGGCATTACCATTAAAGCGCAAAGTGTGACGCTGAACTACACGGCCAAAGACGGCCATACATACCAGCTCAACTTCATCGACACGCCGGGACACGTTGACTTCTCATACGAAGTGTCGCGTTCTTTGGCGGCTTGTGAAGGAGCTTTGTTAGTGGTTGATGCGGCGCAGGGTGTGGAAGCACAGACGTTAGCTAACTGCTATACCGCCATTGAGCAGGATCTGGAAGTGGTTCCAGTGCTTAATAAGATCGATTTGCCCGCGGCTGATCCGCTTCGTGTGATGCAAGAAATCGAAGATATTGTTGGCATTGAAGCCATGGAAGCTGTGCAGTGTAGCGCCAAAACTGGTGTCGGCGTTGAAGAGTTATTGGAAGCGATTGTTCGAGATATTCCTCCAGCCTCTGGCGATCCTGATGCACCGTTACAAGCTTTGATTGTTGACTCTTGGTTCGATAATTACCTAGGCGTTGTGTCGTTGGTTCGAGTCAAACAGGGAACCATCCGTAAAGGCGACAAGATGCAAATCATGTCGACAGGCAAGTCGCATTTAGTCGATCACGTCGGTATTTTTACGCCAAAGCGTCATGATACGGACATACTTCGTGCGGGTGAAGTTGGCTTTATTATTGCGGGTATTAAAGAGATTCAGGGCGCTCCGGTTGGTGATACGATCACCTTGGCGAAAGAAGCTGCGGACAAGCCACTGCCGGGTTTCAAGAAGGTAACACCGCAGGTTTATGCAGGCTTGTTTACTGTGAGTTCGGATGATTATGAATCTTTCCGAGATGCCTTATCAAAATTGAGTTTGAATGATGCCTCTCTATTCTTCGAGCCAGAAAATTCAACAGCACTTGGCTTTGGTTTCCGCTGCGGCTTCCTTGGGATGCTGCACATGGAAATTATCCAGGAGCGACTAGAGCGCGAATATAACCTTGATTTAATCACCACGGCACCGACGGTAATTTATGAGGTTGTGAATACCGATGATGAAATCGTGTATGTCGATAACCCATCCAAGTTGCCGCCATTATCCAATATTGCAGAAATTCGTGAGCCCATCTGTGAGGCGAATATTTTAGTACCGCAAGAGCATTTAGGCGCGGTCATAACCTTGTGCGTTGAGAAGCGCGGTGTTCAAACTCGAATGCAGTATGCGGGAAATCAAGTATCTTTGACTTATGAAATGCCAATGAATGAAGTGGTCTTAGACTTCTTTGATCGGCTGAAGTCGGTAAGTCGCGGTTATGCGTCGCTGGACTACAATTTTAAACGTTACCAACAAGATGAACTCGTCAGGCTGGACATTCTGATTAATGGTGATCGCGTTGACGCCTTGGCACTAATCGTTCATAAAGAACAGGCGCAATACCGTGGACGTGAGCTAGTTGAAGCCATGAAAGAAATTATTCCGCGCCAGATGTTTGAAGTCGCGATTCAGGCAGCGATTGGTAACCATGTGATTGCGCGTGCGACGGTTAAAGCGTTGCGCAAGAATGTTTTGGCTAAATGTTACGGTGGTGACGTATCGCGTAAGCGTAAACTATTAGAAAAGCAAAAAGCTGGTAAGAAGCGTATGAAGCAAGTGGGTAAAGTTGAAATCCCACAAGAGGCGTTCTTGGCGGTGCTTAATGTTGGTAAGGACAAATAATGCCGAGTATTTACTTTGATTTTGGGTTTTATTTATTAGTTGCAGCCTTGATCACAGGAGTAGTGACATTACTCGATAAATTTTGGTGGCAAAAAAAGCGCGTTGAAGCGGGCACCGTTAAGTACGACGAAAAAGGGAATGAAAAATACCCAGGGTTGATTGATATTTGCCGCTCCTTCTTCCCGATTATTTTCGTGGTTTTACTGCTGCGCTCTTTTTTATATGAACCGTACCGCATTCCATCCGGAAGTATGAATCCTGGCTTATATGACGGTGACTTTATTTTAGTCAATAAGTTTGCCTATGGGATTCGCTTACCAGCGTTTAACACTAAGTTGATTGATATCAGTGAGCCTCAGCGAGGTGACGTGATTGTGTTCCACCCACCGCATGAACCGCAACAAGCCTACATTAAACGATTAATCGGTGTTCCTGGCGATCGGATTGAGTGGGACCGTGGTACTTTGACCATTATCCCTCAATGCACTGATGCAACCACGACCAACGGTCAAGGTTGTGATCCGATTACTATTCAATCGGAATTCGTCTCTGATAAAGTTGAGGACTTAGTGCCTCAAGGTGAATATTTCGATACCTATCAAGAATCGATCAATGACAATAGCCATGATCTTATTTATGTGAGTAATGGTGTCAGCACAGGCCGAGTCAATAGCTTAGATGATCGCTGGACGGAAGTTGTGCCTGAGGGAAAATATTTTGCAATGGGCGATAACCGTGATGGTAGCCAAGACTCCCGAGCATGGGGTTTTATTCATGAAGAAGCCATCATCGGTAAAGCTGCCTATAAGTGGCTATTTGTGACATTTACTGACGAGCCAGTTTTATTTGGCAAACATCTACCAAAAGGTATATCCTTTAGTAGAGCAGGCGTCATAAACTAGTTTCTAACTATTTGAATATAAAGTCAGTTTACTGTTGAGGAGTATGGGGAATGTTTGGTCGACAACAAGCGAAGCGTAACATCATGAATAGACAATATCAGAATGGTATGACTGCAGCCGGTTGGTTAATTATCATGGCTATTGTTTTATTTTTCATGTACTTAGCGATTAAGCTTATACCAGCTTACATGGAGTTCTTCAGTATTAAGAGCTCGCTTGAGTCGGTCGCCGAAGAAACCAACTCCAACAGTAGTAAATCTGACTTACAACGTCTTATTTCAGGCCGTTTTAGTGTGAACAACATCGATATTATCAAAACAGACGACGTAGAAATTAAGGATATCACTGGCGGCAAAGCTTTATATGTCGAGTATGAAAATCGTATTTCTCTATTTGGCAATGTCAGTGCCTTAGTCGAGTTTAAACACGAAGAACCTTTAAATTAACGTGAGTCTTCAGCCGCCAAGATGAGTCATCGTCAACAACAAATCGATCGGTTTTGCAGTCATCTTGGCTACCAATTTTCAAACCGTAAGCTTATTGAAAAAGCATTAACTCACCGTAGCGCCTCGAATAACCACAATGAAAGGTTAGAGTTTTTGGGCGATGCGGTTTTGGGTATGGTTATCGCCAAAGCTTTATTCGCCCAGTTCCCCAAAGTCGACGAAGGGCAGCTTAGTCGCATGCGCTCGAGTTTAGTTAAAGGAAAAACGCTGGCCGTTATTGCTAAAGAAATTAACTTAGGTGACTATATTCATCTTGGTGAAGGCGAGCTTAAGAGTGGCGGTTTCCGCCGCGCTTCAATCTTAGCTGATGCCTTTGAAGCCGTTATAGGCGCAGTTTATCTGGACTCTGGCTTTGAGTCAGCAAATGGCTTGATTTTAGAGCTGTATGGCCAGCGACTCAGTGAAATGGACCCAGCTGAGGTCAAGAAAGACCCAAAAACACGCTTACAAGAATTACTACAGTCTCGCCAGTATTCGTTGCCTGAGTATGAGTTACTCAGTGTCACCGGCGAGGCTCACCAACAAACCTTTGAAGTGGTTTGTATTATCCCCGAGAAATCCATCAAAACGTTAGGCACTGGTAGCAGTCGCCGTAACGCTGAGCAATTAGCTGCTGATAAAGCATTTTCTGAATTACAAAAGGCGCTAGCGTCTTAAGTTGAACAAACATGAGCGATAAACCTGAAGAACAAAGCACTTTTCGATGTGGCTATGTAGCTGTTTTAGGACGGCCAAACGTTGGCAAGTCCACTTTGATGAACCATATTTTGGGGCAAAAAGTAAGTATTACCTCGCGCAAGCCGCAAACAACTAGGCATCGTGTGCTTGGAATTTATACCGATGACGAAGCTCAAATCTTATTTGTAGATACGCCTGGTATTCATCGTAAAGAAGCCCGCAGTATTAATCGTTACATGAATCGTGCAGCATCAAGTTCCATGGCCGATGTTGATGTTTTACTTTTTGTGGTTGATGGTACTCAGTGGACCGATGATGATGAGTTGGTGCTGGAAAAACTCTCCCACGCTAAAGGCAAGAAAATCCTGTTTGTGAATAAAGTGGATAAACTTGCCGACAAAGAAGACGTGCTGCCGCACATTGCACACATCACCGAGCAATGTGATTTTGATGCGGTATTTCCTGGTTCAGCACTACGCGGGCACAACCTTAAAGAACTGACTCAAACCTTAAAGCAGTGGTTGCCCGAAGGCGACTTATTTTACCCAGAAGATTACATTACCGATCGTAGTGAGCGCTTTATGGCTGCGGAGTTAATCAGGGAAAAACTGATGCGCTCTTTAGGCGAAGAAATCCCTTACTCGTCAACTGTCGAAATTGAACAGTTCAAATTTAATGATAAAGGTGTTTTACACATTAGTGGCCTAATTTTAGTAGAACGCTCGGGCCAGAAGGCTATTATTATTGGTAAGGGCGGGCAGCGCTTGAAGCAGATTGGGCGTGATGCAAGGATTGAAATGGAAGAGTTGTTTGACGCAAAAGTCTTCTTAGAACTTTGGGTCAAAGTTAAGGATGGTTGGGCTGATGATGAACGTGCTTTGAAATCGTTGGGGTACGATGATTATCGATGAACAATGTTGAGTTCGTTCAGTCATTCGTCCTTCACTCGAGGCCATTCAAGGAATCGAGTCTTATTCTAGAATTACTAACCTTAGATCATGGTCGCTGTAGTGTATTAGCGCGTGGCGTTAGGGGCAGTAAGAAAAACCAAAAAAGAGCGTTACTACAACCGTTCCAACCGCTGGTAATCAGTTGGGTTGGGCGTAGTGATTTAAAGACATTAAAAGCGCTTGAAGCAACCGCACCAAGCTATTCGCTAATGGGGATTCCAAGTTTGTCGGGTTTGTACATGAATGAACTCATGATCAAGCTGTTAATTCAATGGGATCCACATCCTGATATATTCGATGCGTATAAACGCTCACTCGTTCGGTTGAGTAACAAAGAAAATCCTTCAGTCGTACTTAGAGAATTTGAACTTGAGTTAATCGACGAGCTTGGTTATGGCATTGACTGGCAATACGATATTGACGGAGAGGCGCTGGATGATAATCTTGATTATGGTTTCTTGCCAGAGCAGGGCTTTGCGATAATCGCAAAGGCGCCTAAAGAGGCGTTAAAAGCGAGCGGCAAACATATAAAAGCGATCGGTAAACGTGACTGGGAGTTGAGCGGTAGTTTGGCGTTAGCGAGGAAATTATGCCGTACCATTATCGATCCTTTAGTCGGCTTCAAGGAACTCAATAGTCGCAAGCTTTTACAACAAACACTTGCTATTCAATCATAGGTTGCATAACCTTTCATTATTGCTTTTGTACGGAATATCACATGAAAAATCCAATTCTACTAGGGGTCAATATCGACCATATTGCAACGGTTCGCAATGCTCGTGGCACCAACTATCCGGATCCCATTCAAGCAGCTTTTGTGGCTGAGCAAAACGGGGCTGATGGTATCACGGTCCACCTGCGCGAAGATCGTCGTCACATTACTGATCGTGATGTTGAAATATTAGCTGGAACCATTCAAACCCGAATGAATTTAGAAATGGCCGTTACCGATGAGATGTTGAGCATCGCTGAAAAGGTTAAGCCAACGTATGTTTGTTTAGTGCCAGAAAAGCGAGAAGAGCTAACGACTGAAGGTGGCTTGGATGTTGCTGGTCAGGAAAACAAAATAAAAGATGCTTGCCAAAGAATGGAAGAAGCAGGCATTCAGGTGTCACTGTTTATCGATGCAGATGATAAACAAATTGACGCTGCTGCACGAGTAGGTGCACCTCTGATTGAGTTACACACAGGGCATTATGCTGATGCTGAGAGTGAACATTTACAAGAGCTAGAACTCGTTAAAATCAAGCGTGGTGTGGCTCATGCGGTAAGCCAAGGAATTCAGGTTAATGCCGGACATGGCTTGCATTACCACAATGTACAGCCGATAGCTGCGATAAAAGAAGTTGTTGAGCTTAATATTGGGCATGCAATCATGGGTCGAGCGCTGTTCAGCGGCTTGGATAGTGCGGTTGCTGAAATGAAAAAGCTTATGGTGGAAGCTCGTCAATGGCCATATTTGGGGTAGGCACTGACATTATTGCTCTAACTCGTGTCGAGCGATCGCTCGAGCGCCATGGCGATAAGTTCGCACAGAGGATCTTGTCAGCGCGTGAACTTGATGAGTATGCGATTAAAAGGAATAAGGTGGCATATTTAGCCAAGCGTTTTGCTGCCAAGGAAGCTATTAGTAAAGCCTTGGGTACAGGGATGCGCGAAGGCATTGATTTTAAACAGTTAATTATCATTAATGATGAGCTCGGTAAGCCTTGTGTGACGCTTGAAAATCAAGCTAAAGACTGGGCTGAGCGTCATAACATCGAAAACATTCATCTGAGCATCAGTGATGAAAAAGACACCGCTGTGGCGTTTGCTATTACTGAGCAGTTGACGTCCTGATAACATATTATAATAAGTAGAGTGATACACAGTTTTATGGTTAAACACGATAGCCCATCAAGCAGAAAGTCGTCAAATAATGCAGACATTGAACGAATCAAAGAGGTTGAAGAAAGTTTGCTGGATAGTGCCTTATCCGAAGAAGAGTCTGAGCAGTTAGGGGCGGAGCTCCCGGACTTACCTTACGATGATGAGCCGGTCAATCTGGACTATGATAATGAACCGGTTGTGGAGCGCAAAGGAAGTGGGCGCTGGGGCATTGTTGTGGTGATTGTGGTGTTGGCCGCTGCGCTACTGTTTTTCGACGAGATAAAACGTTCTGTAACGCAGCTTTTTTGAGGCCCTTTTTTTAAAGACCTTTGTTTGAAGATCGTTGACTTAGTCTAAGAATAAGTCCTTTTGGATCTGAGCTTCAAACTCAGGGCTATACGCATACTGGCTAAAATTAGTAACCTTCGCAGCTTTTAGCACTTCTTCATCAATCAGCCATAAACCTGTGTAGTTATTACTAGGGTGTGTTAAAACGACATAGGCGGCATCTGCCATGATTTCCGGCTTGCGCGCATAGTTTAAAGTGTCCTTACTACCAACTGCAAACTCGATAGCAGCTGTAGCAATGTAGGTTTGCGGCCATAAAGTATTCACAGCAATGCCATACGGCTTAAACTCGGCAGCCATACCTTTGCTCAAGATGCTCATACCATACTTAGATAGGGTGTAAGGGCTGAAGTCCTTGAGCCACTTCTCATCCAAGTTGACCGGCGGCGATAAGTTTAGAATGTGTGGATTATCGGCCTTTTTTAAGTAAGGTAGAGCATAGTGCGCTAAACAGTAAACCGCACGTGAATTAACTTGCTGCATTAAGTCATAGCGCTTGGGAGAAGTCTCCTCAACTTTAGTCAAGCTAATCGCCCCAGCATTATTAATCACGGCGTCAATACGGCCATATTCCTTGCCAATACGATCGCATAACTTTTTAACTTGAATCTCTTTGCGCACGTCCAGCGCAACAGGAATCGCCTTGCCACCCGCTTGTTCGACTTCTTCAGCTACAGTATGAATGGTGCCGGGAAGTTTGGGGTGTGGCTTATCGGATTTTGCGGCGATAACGATGATCGCTCCTTCCTTGGCAAAGCGAAGCGCCATTGAGCGGCCTATACCACGGCTAGCGCCCGTAATAATGATGACTTTTTGGTTTAAGCTAGGCATTAAAGCAGTTCCTTAATACTGTCTTTAAGGGCTTCAGGCTTTGTTACAGAGCCAAAGCGGTCAATGACCTTGCCATTTTTGTCCACTAAGAATTTGGTGAAATTCCACTTGATGTTTTTTGAGCCCAGTACCCCGGTTGCTTCTTTCTTGAGATAGTGATACAGCGGATGAGCAGAGTCGCCATTAACATCAACTTTTTGGAACAACGGGAAAGAAATCTTAAAGTTTAAGTCACAGAAGTCTTTGATTTCGTCATTTGAACCAGACTCTTGCTTTCCAAATTGATTGCAGGGGAAAGCGAGAATTTCCAGTCCTTGGCCTTCGAACTCTTGGTAAAGCTTCTCAAGCCCTTCATATTGAGGCGTAAAGCCACAGGCACTGGCCGTATTTACAATCAGTAACACTTTTCCCTGATAGTCCTTGAGTGAAACCTCTTGGCCGTTATTTAAAACTGCAGAGTAATCGTATATGGTAGACATGATTTTTCCTCGGGATAGCCTTTTAGCTACTCTAGCCTTTGGGCGTATTGGCGTCAATCGTGAGTAGTGAAGTTATCGAGAGGGATAAAGAAGATTCTAAATAATGTCAAAGAGAGTGCTATGAAACTGAAATATTTCCCTATAGCGATAATTGTTACATGCTTGACTACGCTAGATGTTGCCGCAAATCAAACACCGAGTTTCAGCAAAAAAGATTTAAAGATTGCTGCAGAACTTCGTGACCAAGCTTTAGAAGGCTCTAAAGACTACGAAATTGTTGAGTCCCTGACCACTGAGGTCGGGCCGCGAATGGCTGGCACGCCGGGTGATGCCGCTGCTGTAAAGTGGGGGGTAGCCAAGCTTAAGGAGCTCGGTTTTGATAAAGTATGGACTGAACCCGTCACCTTCCCAACGTGGAAGCGCGGGGTTGAAACTGCGGAGGTGATAGCACCTTACCCACAGCCGTTGGTGATTACAGCTTTAGGTTTTAGTGTGGCCACTTCAGAAGAGGGGTTAACCGCCGAAATCGTACAGTTTGATGATTTAGACGCTCTGGAAAAAGCACCCGACAATGCTGCTGAGGGTAAAATTGTTTTCATAAGGAACCGTATGGAGCGTGCTCGCGACGGTTCCGGCTATGGCCCTGCGGTTGCCGCCAGAGGCAGTGGTGCTTCTGAAGCAGCAAAGAAAGGTGCGCTAGGTATTTTGATTCGTTCAATCGGCACTGATACCGATAGGATGGCTCATACTGGCATGATGCGCTACGAGGAGGGGATTGAAAAGATCCCAGCGGCAGCACTGTCTGCGCCAGATGCTGATCTGTTAGAGAATATGATTCGTCGTGGTAAGTCGGTGACAGTAAGCATGACCATTGGTGCTAAAAGTGGTGATGCGTATACGAGTCATAACGTGATTGGCGAAATAACTGGCAGTGAGAAACCTGAAGAGTATGTCATCATCGGGGCCCACCTTGATTCTTGGGATTTGGGGACTGGTGCACTTGACGATGGTGCAGGGATTGGTATCACAGCGGCTGCTGCTAAATTGATACTGGGTTTACCACAACGTCCAAAGCGCTCAATTCGTGTCATTATGTTCGCTAATGAAGAGCAGGGGTTAGTTGGTGGTAAAGCTTACGCCGACGCTCATAAGGATGATGTACAAAACATTATCACCGCAGCAGAGTCAGACTTTGGTGCGGGAAAAATCTGGCGCATCGACTCGAAAGTTAAACCTGAGGCACTGCCTGCGGTGAAACAAATGGTTGAGGTGATGAAGCCGCTGGGTATTGCATACGGCAACAATGAAGCTGGAGGCGGCCCTGATTTGATCCCTTTGCGTGGCAAAGGCATTTCCGTCTTTTCATTGCGCCAGGATGGAACGGACTATTTCGACTACCATCACACGCCTAATGATACGTTGGATAAAATTGATCCTGAGGCATTAAGACAAAATACAGCTGCTTATGTCATTTTTGCGTACTTGTCGGCACAGTTTGATGGTGATTTCGGCTCAGGCTTTCATCAAAAATAGGTGAATCTATCTGCTCGGATGTGTTATCTTTTTGTTTTACTGATCTCATCAAATTAAAGAGGCCATGACATGTCCGAGTTAGTTACTTCTCAACTGATCAACAATGTATTACACATCGACTTTCACAGAGAAGACAAAAAAAATGCCTTAACCTCGGACATGTATGTTGCGCTAACGAAGGCGCTGACACAGGCTAAAAATGATGACGAGGTTCATGTCGTTTTGTTTAAAGGCTCTGAAGGCTGCTTTTGTGCAGGCAATGATATTGCAGACTTTTTACAACAGACCGTTCTGGATGAAGGGAGTCCAGTCTTAAAGTTCTTACAGGAAGTATCCAACTTTGATAAGCCGTTAGTGGCGGGCGTCTCGGGCCCTGCGGTTGGAATTGGCACCACGCTGCTGCTTCATTGCGATTTGGTTTACGCCACCGACAAGACTTATTTCAGTTTGCCTTTTGTCGATTTAGGTTTGTGTCCGGAAGCCGGTTCGAGTTATCTCTTACCTCGGCAGCTGGGCTATGTTCAAGCCGCTGAGTTGTTACTACTCGCAGAGCCATTTGATGCTGCAAAAGCAAAAGACTTGGGAATCATCAACGATGTGGTTGATGAAAAGGATTACCTAGGGTTCGCTCAAGAGAAAGCTGAGAAATTGGCTAAGAAACCTTCGCATGCGTTACGCGTTAGCCGTCAGCTATTACGATCCAACTCTGGGCTCGTCAGCAAGGCTATTGAACGTGAGGCTCGCAGCTTTTCGGAGCTATTGAATAGTGCAGAAGCGAAGGCTATCTTCAAAAAGTTCTTAGAGAAATAACCTGTATTGTCTATTGATGTTATCGCTCCTTGGTAACATCAATAGTCGTCTTCATCATCTTTATAAGGCTGTGGTTTAACGCCTTTAGGCACCTTAAACTTGTTGTTACGCTTTAACACAAACAAGGTAGCACCAATCACCAAAAAGATCAGTAGCGTGACTAAAATAGCTTTTAACATAAATACTCCTTCATTCTGTACAGATATTATAGACGTATTTTCTAACTAAGCTTTCGAGTCTAGACGTAATGTGTTCCTTACCACCAATCTCCATTTGACGCAGAGTATCTTTTAGAAACTCAAGCGGAAACTCATCAAGAGCTTTTTCGGCAATAGGTCTATAACTAATATGCCATGGTTCACAAGCAACGCCACCTTTATCTTCACGATAAGGCTTAAAAAAACCAAACTTCTCTAAGTTGTAATCAAGCCATTCATCAAGGCCTGAGCAAGGCCCTTTGTCTTCGAACTCTTCTTCAGTGAGCTGTACGTCATAACCTTGATCGATAGCTGCGGCATCAAAAACATCAAAATCTGTGCCCCAGTGATGGCGGCTGGTACCCGGGACTGCTGAGTAATGTAGGATAGCATTAACTCGCTCTCTGGGCGTTAACTCAAACGAGTTAACGGTGGTACCGTCGCGTAAATTCAGTTCAACGTCATTATTGAACTTGGAGTTCCAGATCTCTGCTTGACGCTCAAAGCTGCGATAGCTGCTGACAATACGCAAAGGAACCCCATCCATTTCAGACTGGCGGATAAGTTTTGCAATAGGAATTAAGACTTCATGGTGGCACTGAAATGTTTGTCCAAGTAATTCAGTGTTATTTTCAATGTTAAGAAGATGATCCTGATTTAAGCCTATGAGCTGCTCAGGCGTCATCATAGAATTGTTAACGCTCATATATGGTTACTTAGCCAATAGCTGTTGTAATACACCGTAATACACATCAACTAACTTTTTCAGATCGTCAATCTTGACGCACTCGTTGATTTGGTGAATCGTTTTGTTGACGGGGCCAATTTCGACAACTTCAGCCCCTGTTTTTGCAATAAAGCGACCATCGGAGGTTCCACCGCTGGTTAAGGCTTCTGCTTCAATGTTACAGGTTTGTTTGATGGCCTTCTTTGCAGCAGTAAGCAAATTACCCTCTGGCGTTAAAAAAGGCTCACCATTAAGTTTCCAATCAAGTTGGTATTGAAGCTGGTGCTTATTGAGAATATCAAGAACCCTCTGTTTCAATCCATCAGCAGTAGATTCGGTTGAGTAGCGAAAGTTAAACTCAACGTATTTTTCACCCGGGATAACATTGGTTGCCGTTCCTGCTTGCTCAATGGCGATTTGAAAGCTGGTTGGAGGGAAAAACTCGTTACCATCATCCCAGTGCTCTTCGGCTAAAGCATGAAGCGCCAGATAAGACTTATGAATCGCATTGTCAGCTAAATGAGGGTAAGCAACGTGACCCTGAGTTCCGAGTATTTTTAAAAAGCCGGTTAACGATCCTCTGCGCCCGTTTTTAATAACATCGCCTAGTTTTTCTGTGCTCGATGGCTCGCCTACGACACAGTAATCAATGGGTTGTTTACGATTCATTAACTCTTCAACAACTCGAACCGTACCATTGATAAAAGGGCCTTCTTCATCACTGGTGATCAAGTAGGCAATCGAGCCTTTGTGATCAGGGTGGTCTTGGACGAACTGTTGGGTCGCCGCTAACATTGCGGCCAGACTTCCTTTCATGTCCGCTGCACCGCGACCATGGAGATAACCGTCTTTTTCAGTCGCCTCGAACGGTGGCGTATGCCAATCTTCAAGATTACCAGTCGGCACCACGTCAGTGTGTCCTGCGAACACAAAAACAGGGCCTTCGGTCTTACCTTTACGCACTGACCAAAAGTTTTGCGTATCTTCAAAGTTCATTAATTCATGCTTAAAACCTTGTTGAGTCAATAATTCCATCATGAATTGTTGACAACCGGCATCAGTCGGCGTGACGGATTCACGATTGATGAGGTTGCTTGCGAACTTAATGACGTCAGTGCTCATAGGGGTGCCTTAGTTGAAAATAGATTCGTACTGTTCGGGTTTGAAGCTCAAGTGAACGTCGTTACCTTTCACTAACACGGGACGTTTGATTAAGGTAACCTTGTCTTTCATAAGATCTATTGCAGAGTCACGATCGATATTATCTTTAATCGACTGTTCTAGTGGACGCCATGCGGTACTGCGTTTGTTGAGTAGCTTCTCCCAACCGATTGCTTCGTCCCAGTGTTCTAGCGTTGAGCGGTCGAGAGGATTTTTTCTGTAGTCGATAAACTCATGTTCAATGTCTTTTGCTTCAAGCCACTTCACTGCTTTTCGAACCGTATCACAGTTTGGGATGCCGTAAATTTTAACCATGTAAACCTCTGTATTAGCCTTGTTCTTTGCCTAAACGAAGAAGCTCGTTCACGCTAGTTTTTGCTCGTGTTTTTGCATCGACTTGCTTAACAATAACGGCACAACTAAGGCTATACTTGCCACACTGTGATGGAAGACTGCCGGGTACAACGACTGAGCCAGCTGGAACGCGCCCGTAAGTTACTTCGTCCGTTAAGCGGTTGTAGATTTTGGTGCTTTGGCCAATGAAAACACCCATCGACAATACAGCACCTTCTTCAACAATCACGCCTTCGACTACTTCTGAGCGTGCGCCAATGAAGCAATTATCTTCAATAATTGTTGGCCCAGCTTGTAGTGGCTCTAGAACGCCGCCAATACCGGCGCCACCTGAAAGGTGAACGTTTTTACCAATCTGTGCACACGAGCCTACAGTTGCCCAAGTATCGACCATAGTGCCTTCATCAATGTAAGCACCGATATTGGTATAACTCGGCATGAGAACCACATTCTTAGCAATGTAAGAGCCGCGGCGAGCGATCGCATGAGGGACAACCCGAGTGCCGCCAGTTTTAAATTCTTCTTCAGTCATGCCTTGATACTTCATTGGCACTTTGTCATAAAACTGTGCAATATCAGTATCAATCACCTTATTATCGTTCAAGCGGAACGATAGCAGAACCGCTTTCTTCAGCCACTGGTTCACAATCCAGTCGCCATCTTTCTTTTCTGCGACCCGAGCTTGACCCGAGTCGAGAAGGTTTAGTGCTTCAGTAACAGCGTCTTTCACTTCGGCTGGAGCTGAGCTGACCGAAAGTGTGTCTCTGTTATCAAAGGCTTGCTCAATAATATTTTGCAGTGACATAGTGATTCCTTTAATTAGGTTTGAATTAAGCGTTAATCGCTTGTTCAAGATGTTGTTTAATCTCTTTAATTTTTGCTTTATCAGTGATGGGTTTATTATTTCGATCACTGATGGTAAATGTATCTTCTACGCGTTCACCTAGCGTGACAATTTTTGCTGAGTGGACTTGGATGTCGCAGTCACGAAAAGCCTGACCAATGTTGGCCAAAAGTGCAGGGCGGTCAAGCGCTGTAATTTCAAGCGTCGTCAGTGGGCGGTTATCATTGTTGATAAACTTAATTCGCGTTTTGACGGTAAAGTATTTTAAGCGAGTTGGTACGGCTCGGCTGACTGAGACACCTCGGCTTTCGATATCAGACAAACCGTCGATCAAGTTGTCTTGGATTTCTTGTATGCGTTGCTCGTAAGACAGAGGATGCCCTTGTTCGTCTAATACGATAAACGTATCAAGGCACAAACCTTTGGGCGATGTAAATAACGTCGCAGCCTGAATGTTTAAGTGATTCTGGCTCAAAAGTGCGGTTATCGCTGCAAAAAGGTCAGGCTGATCTTCAACGGCTATAAACACCTCAGTCCCAGCTTGAGAGCGATGATTTTTTATCGCCACATAAGGCAGTTCCGGCTGTGAAAGTAATTGCTCAGTCTGCCAAATGATTTGCTCAGGATGATAGCGCAGTAGGTAATCGTCACCTAACTCCATCAGCAACTCGCGAACAGGCTCAATCGTTTCACCGGTTTTAGTAAACTGCTCTAACACTTGCTGGCGTGTGTCTTCCATCATTTCGGCTTGGTTAGCGCGTGGTGTTGATTGAGTAAGGTAATGTTTGGTGGCTAAAAACAGTTCTTTTAATAATGACTCTTTCCACGAATTCCAGAGTGTAGGGTTCGTTGCTCGAATATCAGATACGGTTAATACATAAAGTAATTCGAGGTGCAAAATTGATGGAATTCGGTTAGCAAAACTTTCAATTACATCAGGATCGCTGATGTCTTTACGTTGCGCAACCAGTGACATAATTAAGTGACTCTTGACCAGCCACGAAATTAATTCAGCAATATGTTTTTCCAAGCCGATTGATTGAGCGTACTCAAGGGCATCAACGGCACCAAGTTCAGAGTGATCGCCACCACGACCTTTACCAATATCATGAAAGATAGCAGCCAAATATAAAGGTGTCGGATCAACCAGCGTTTTCATGATTTTTCGGCACAGTGGAAACTCGTGTTGAAACTCGGGTTTGTTGTAGCGAATGATATAGCGCAGCAAAAATAGAGTATGTTCATCGACGGTGTAGGCATGGAATAAATCGAACTGCATTTGCCCTTCAATCTGAGCGAACTTGGGAATCATTGCACCAAGAATATTGGTTCGTTTCATTAATGCAAAGCCGCGACTGGTCAGCTGCTTGGTCGCAAGAAACTCTTTGAAGTAACTGATGTTGATGGCATCCCGGCGATATTTGCGGTTGACCATTTGCTGGCTGGAGCGAATTTTCCGCATAGTCTTGGCTTCAATCTGAATGATTTCAGGATTAAGTGCAATGTGGCGGAAAATTTTAATCAAAGCATGTGGTTTTTTTAGAAATAAATCCGGATCTTTGATGCCAATTCGCTGATTATGTAAATAGAAGTCATCATCCAGATCGAGGTGGTCGCTCTCTTTATTATCTTGTAAATATTCTTGCTCAAAAATCTGCAAGAAAAGTTCGTTGAGGTTGCGAATGATCATTACGGCTCGATAATACCGCTGCATTAAATGCTCAACCGCCAACTTGTTGTCATGATCTTCGAAGCCCATCCATTCTGCGACTTTTTTCTGATGCTCGAACAACAAACGATCTTCACGTTTGCCGCTTAAAACATGTAACGCAAAACGTACGCGATGGAGAAATTGTTGGCCGTTTAATAAGCTACGATATTCACGTCGGGTGAAGATACCGTACTTGATTAAGTCATGGAGACTGCTACTTTTAAAGTGCTTGAGGGTGATCCATTGAATCACTTGAAGGTCACGCAAGCCGCCAGGGTTTGACTTGATGTTGGGCTCAAGATTAAAGGAGGTTTCTTTAAATTTAATATGACGAGCGGTTTGTTCATCCAGTTTTGCGCGGAAGAATTTTTCCGAAGGCCAGAAACCTGGATCTTTAACTTTGGCATTAAGTTCGCGTAGCAGTAACTGATCACCACAAAGAAAGCGTGACTCGATGAGGTTGGTAGCGACTGAAATATCTTCTAAGGCCAGTGACTCACATTGCGCTATGGTTCTAACGCTGTGACCGACTTCTAGTCCAATATCCCAAAGAAAAGCAAGCCAAGACTCAAGCTCTAAGTTTTTCTCTTGTGCCTCTTCACCGCTATTTTCTTCGCTAAGCAGTACCAGGATGTCAATATCAGAGTAGGGCTGCAACTCTTCACGGCCATAGCCACCAACAGCAATTAGAGCGGAGCCAGAGTTAACCGAAAATTGTGCCCAGCTGGTTGTTAAAATATGATCCATAAGCGCACTGCGGGCACGCAGTAGTTGAATGATACTTGTTCCTTTTTGAAACTGCTTGGTTAGAGCATCAAGCCCGGCTTGTAAGTAGTCTTTGTAAACTTTTAGGCGATCAGCACCCTCAGCCGACTGACTCTTTTTGAGCAAATCGGCTGCTTTAGGGAGGTAGTTAAACTTATCAGGACTTGCCACTCAACTTCCCGTTTTAGAAGGGTTCTTCTTCACGACGAGTAAGGACTTCAACGCCATTAGAGGTGACCAGTAATGTGTGCTCCCACTGCGCTGATAATGAGCGGTCTTTAGTTAAAACCGTCCAGCCATCTTTTTTATTGTGCTTCACATGGCGTTTGCCGACGTTTACCATTGGTTCTATGGTGAAGGTCATGCCTTCTTCCAGCACCACACCAGTACCTGGGCGACCATAATGAGTCACTTGAGGTTCTTCGTGGAACTTCGCGCCAATGCCATGGCCACAATATTCTTTAACGATAGAATACCCTTTGCCTTCAGCATATTTCTGAATGGCGTAGCCAATATCACCAAGACGGGCTCCAGGTTTGACCATATCAATGGCTAGGTACAAACTCTCTTGAGTTGCTTGAATGAGCTTCTTGGCTTGAGGCGTCGGTTCTCCAACAACAAACATCTTGCTGGTATCGCCATGATAGCCATCTTTGATAACGGTCACGTCTAGATTAAAAATATCACCGTTACGCAGAGGTTTTTTATTAGGAATACCGTGGCAGACAACATCGTTAACCGATGTGCAGACAGACTTTGGGAAGCCACCATCGGTAGCGACAGCTTGTGTCGGACTGCCTTCTTCGTTCAGGGTGACTGGATAGATTGAGCCACCGTAATTCAATGTGGCTGGATAACCACCTTGCTTGTGAACAATATGGTCGTGGCAGATTTGATCCAGCTCTTCTGTGGTCACGCCTTTTTTGACGTGCTCACCAATCATTTCCAGAACTTCCGCTGCTAAACGTCCTGCGACGCGCATTTTCTCAATTTCTTCAGGAGTCTTTATCTGAATGCCCATACAATAACCGGTTGATACCTTATTAGCTTTACCTAGCCCAGCTTGATTCAAGGCTAGCAAAATAGGCGTCTATTCTAACGAATTGTATACAACAAGGGAAACTTGATAGGTGTGGTTGTTAGAACTTAATAGAATGATTTAATGAGCCTCCTGCCGGCATTTAAGTTCCGGTGCTTGATACCCCCAAACTATTAACGCTTCCCCTTGGTGCTCCCAAAAGGTTTCGTTCTGCCCTTGATACTTGGCACCACTGGCGCTGCTAACGTTGTACATCAAGGAGGTTTGGTCTCCACGCTCTGCTATTAGGGTTGGCGGCTCTGTTTCGAAAAAGGTTATGAAGAATTCATTTTTAGGATTCTGGTCACAAACAAAGCGGATTGGCCCCTTAAATGTAACCAGACGATACTTGGCTTGAAGTTCGGCGATACGGTATTGGTATGAGTTTTCGATACAGCTAACAATATCACTGCTTTTCCAACAGTCATTACGGCCTTTAATCCAACCCCTCTGTATGGCTTTAAGAGTTTTGCTTGTTTCTCCAGCGTTATCAAGAGCTTGCTGATACACCGTCGCTAATTGATTATCCAGCTTGGCAAGCTGAGGCTGATCACAAATCGTAGCTTCTATGCTTCCAGATTCCACTTTAGCGCAGTCAAAAGATGGCTTGAGGGTTTTGCCAGGCGTTTCAGGTGTCGAGTCAATCAAATAGCGAGTAGCATCGTGAGTTTTGTCTTTTGAACCGTGGGTTAAATTTTCAGTGGAGCTATCGCAGGCTATTAGAGTAACCGTCAGGACTATGATGCCCAGTAGTTGAGTTATCTGGTGCATTGAAATGCCTTTACTGGTCTTTATTCGATGATTTGCGCTTTTTAATTTCAGTACCAATACCCATGATTAAACCGATGGCGACGCCAATCCCCATGCCTAACATCATGTTGCTCATTGCAACGCCTAGAGCGGCACCAATACCAACGCCAATAGCGATATAAGCGCCAACATACGTGGTTCCGTGGTTACCTTCAGGTTGTTTATTGTTCATAGTGTAAACTGTCAGTTCGTGATTATTACTTCCAATAATAGACCTCTGAAGTAAAAAATCAACGCACAAAAAAACGCGCCTTTTTGAGGCGCGCTTTGGTCGGTCGTTAGGTTTGAATGTAACCTACATGGCTGAACGAAGTGTAGACGCTAGCTCTTTGGCATCATAATAATGACCATCACCACTTGGCATCTCACCACTGCCGATTACAATTTCCAGAGAACTGCTGTACTTGCTGCGCTCTTTGCCAGCTTCCACGCCGATTGTTGTGGTATAAGCTGGGCGACGGCGAGTTTCACAGCCGAGTAAACCGCAATCGCGTTCAATCACTTCCGTTCTGCGAACTTCTGTTCGAGCGGGAGTGCTTCTCGTTTCTTTATCTGAGCCACGATCGACGACTTGAAACCAAGAACCACCTTCTTGTAGCGTTAACTCAGCCGCTCTTAACAAAGCGTAGTCCTTAACCGTGTTTTGGCTGGTTGACGTATTACCATTGAAACTAATGCGGTAACGGTCATCGCCAAGCTTTGTGCTGTAGTAACCATAATCTTTTGGAGTTTCTGCTGGCGCATAAGTTGTTGTACTCGCACAGCCGGCAAGCATTAAACATGCTGAAATACAAACTAAGTGTAGTGCCTTCATGATTTACCTCGTCAATTTTAAGGTTCACTATCAATATAACGACTGTACACAAGTTATGCAACTTATTGAAAAATAAGAAATAAGGGTTTTCCCCTAGACTGATATTGAGTCTTCAAGGCTTTGAAGTCATCGGAAACCAGTAGACAGCATGCTGCTGTGGCTTACTTTCTAAATAAGTCGTCCATATCATTAAAGCCTTTAAATTCTAAGGCGTTACCGGAGGGGTCATTAAAGAACATGGTCGCCTGCTCTCCTGGCTTTCCTTCGAATCGGATATAGGGCTCGATCACAAACTCGACTCGACTCTTGTTTAAGTGCTCCGCCAGTTCGCGCCACTGCCTCATGTCCAGTACAACTCCAAAATGCGGGATGGGCACGCCATGACCATCAACTTTTGAAGTATTGGCAGTTTTTGGAATCATGTCTTCATCCAAGTGAACCACTAGCTGATGGCCGTAACAGTCATAATCGATCCAGCGGTCACTCGAGCGGCCTTCATCAAAGCCCAGTAACTCCCCGTAGAACTCACGCGCTTTATCTAAATCATGGACTGGGATGGCTAAATGAAATGGTTGTGGCATTGTCGGTTACCTTTAATGTAGAGGGCTACCCAAGTTAAAGTAGGGGGAAACTTAAAGCGGCTTTTTCACTTCAACGTTGGCCCCATCGTTCAAGATAGAGTCATCGCGCTTTGGTCTATCTCGCTCAAAAGTTGGCTCACAGTATTTATCTGCATTAGGCTTTCTTTCTCCTGAGGTGGCGGGATCGTGATACATGCGACACCACTGTAAACTGCCCTTAATAGGTTCCACTTCTTCTTTTGCTGCTCGGTCAGAACTGCCTGAGCAACCTATAACGCTAAACGCAGCGATGCTACTTAGTATCAGTGTGTAATACTTCATAATGGTGTCCCTCGTAGTTATGGTCAAAGTTTATCCTATCAGAAAGGCGAGGGTGACCAAAACTAACCCACTGTTAAAATTTTTAAATTTTATGTAAGAAACTTGTTTTTGATTTCGTCTATAGTAGTGAGGCCACATAAATGGGGAAGATCGTTGAAGAATACACAGAAGCAGCAGATTGCTGAATTAGCAAATCAATATGGACGACAGGTGTTCGCTACCGCATATCGCATTGTAGGGGATAGCCATTATGCAGAAGATATCACTCAAGATATTTACATGAAGCTATTCAAAAAAACACCTAAGGCGTTCGACAAAGTGAATAACTGGGCTGCTTATCTGACGACTATGGCAACTTCTGCCAGCCTTGATTTATTAAGAAAGAAGCACCGCTTATCGGAGCAAAGTTTTTCTGAGGATGTGTTGTCGATAAAAAGTAAATCGCAACCAACACCGGAAAGACAGTTTGGCTTAACCCAAGATATTCGGCTGCTTCGTCATGCGTTAACGAAAGTGACCGAACAAGAAGCAAAGGTTTTTGTTTTGCGTTTTGTCGAAGAGCTTTCCTATGAGGATATTGCTGAGTCATTAAAGCTAACCTCAAGTAACGTTGGCATCATTCTTAATAGAACTCGGCAAAAACTGGCCCGCTTACTTAGTCACAGTCAGATTACAGGAGAGAAGCATGAAGTACACAGCTGATCAAAGTTTGGACAAAGCAGTTGAAGGTCTTAAAGCTGAACAGGCTTTGTCGGAAGATATTGAACGTGCGCAAGATAATTTGCTAAGAGCGGTTGCAATCGAGGTGGAGAATGATTGCGAAGAACCGGGGTGGTTTCAGAGACTATCCGTCTGGTGGAAAGAAACCTTTAATTTTTCAGGGCTTAAACTCGCAGGCTCAATGGGCGCTGCTGCCAGTATCGCTTTCGTGATGTTTATTTTTGCAGCGTCGCCGCAAACCTCGTTCGCGAGCATGGTGGCAGAGTTTAAAAAAGTCAGCAACATGTTCTACAGCGCGACCATGACCAGCGCAGGGGAACACCTGATGGATATTAAGGTTTATTACCGTGATTCAGGGCAGGTGCGAATGGAAAGTTATTCGTTAGGAGATAAAGGCCAGCCAACGTTCGTTAATATTATGGATGTGAGTCAGGGTAAAGGCGTTATGAAACTATCGAATGGTAATGGTGAGCAAACTGTGCCATTCACTTTTCAGGCCAATGACTCTACGCAAAGCGTTCAAGAAAATCCTCTTTATTGGCGCAATCTTATTTTGGACGTTGATCCAGAAAAAGCGCAGCCGCTTGGCGTACAAACCTTTTCAGGTACTGAACTTACAGGTTACTTGATTGAAGATAGTGGTATCGAAGCACGAGTTTGGGTTGACCCCAAAACTGAGCTTCCAGTGAAAATCAATGTCAGTCAAACCTTAGGTGACGGTAGCGTAGGTTTTGAAATGCAGGCTGACGTCAGTTACAACCAGCGCTTCGACGATAGCTTGTTTGCACTGGAGTAACTCTAGAAAGAAACTCTCGATTGAAGTCATACTTTAGAAGCAAGAATAGAGTAGCGGTGTCAAAGCCGCTACTTTTTTATGTCAGCTTTAGTTAGACTTTTTTAACGAACTGAGATTTTAGCTTCATAGCGCCAATCCCAGGTATTTTGCAGTCGATATCATGATCGCCGTCTACCAAGCGAATGTTCTTAACTTTTGTGCCGACTTTCACCACTTGAGAAGAGCCTTTGATTTTTAAATCTTTAATCACCGTGACGGTATCACCATCTTGTAAAGGATTGCCGTTGGAATCCTTGATGGAGGAGTCTTCTTGCGCGGAGGCATTTTGAGACCACTCATGACCGCACTCTGGACAAGCTAACATGGCTTGGACTTCATAAGTGTAAGTAGAATTACATTGCGGGCAGTTAGGTAATTGGCTCATGATTGGTTCGTGGCGCTGCGTGGTTGTGGCGACATTATAGAGTAATCTTGTTAAAAACATAGCGTAGCTTAACTTAACTGGAAGTAACCTATCTATGCGCTAGAGTTTATCTTTTGGAACGCCATCGTCACACTTCTTGCAATTCAGTGACTGTCCGAGTTTAGATTCACGCCCAGACCGAGTTTCAACCCAGGGGCGATTAATGAAAGGGGGCTTGTGGCGAACGTGCTGGAAGTGACCACAGGCTAACTCCGCAACCCAGTCGTCGTGATCATCTTTATGGTAGCCGGTGATGGGTTGCTTCATCTTAATTGGAATATATCTAGTGATGTGCTTATAGTATTGTAGTGAACTTTTGTCCTGACAACTAGTGCATGGTGACTTAGGCCTGCATTGTGCTCATTATCGTTTCTTCCAAGAAGGAGTTTTTATGCCTGTTTCGACCTCCCAAGAGTGTGACTTAACGTTTTACACCAATCCACAGTCTCGCGGGCAGATAGCGCGCTGGATGTTAGAAGAAGTAGGGGCTGAGTATCGTCAGGAAGTTCTTGAGTACTATACATCGATGAAAAGCGAGGAGTACCTTAAGATTAACCCGATGGGAAAGGTGCCAGCGATTGTCCATCGTGGAAAAGTGGTAACAGAGTGCGCAGCAATCTGTGCCTATCTTGCGGATGTTTTTCCTCAGGCAGGACTCGCACCGCCCATTGACGATCGGTCTGACTATTACCGATGGTTATTCTTTAGCGCAGGGCCTTTGGAGGCAGCTATTGTTGACCGTTCGCTAAAAGTGAATATCAAGCCTGATCAGGAAGCTATGGTTGGTTACGGAAATTACGATCGGGTGCTTGATGTCTTATCGGCTCAGTTGCTGAAGTCGGCTTATGTTGCGGGTGAACGGTTTACAGCTGCAGATGTTTATGTGGGTTCACATGTATTGTGGGGACTTCAATTCGGCAGCATGGATATGCGTCCAGGCTTTGAAGACTACGCGGCTAAGCTCGCCGAGCGCCCAGCATTTAAAGCAGCAAAACTCATAGACGAGCAGCTCATCGCTGACTCGGAAAGAGAAAAGTCTAAAGAATAATTGTGACCCACTCAGTCGTTGAAGGAATTTCTTCAGAGTCTAGTGGCTTTTGGACTGGGACTTTTTGTTAAGACAATAAAAAAGGGCAGACCTCGAAAGATCTGCCCTTTGAAATAGAGTGCTAGTAATTAAACAGCAACAATATTTTCAGCCTGAGGGCCTTTTTGACCGTCAGTAACCGTAAATTCAACTTTCTGGCCTTCGGCTAAAGTTTTAAAACCTGAGTTGCTGATAGAGCTGTAGTGTGCAAACACGTCAGGACCATCTTGCTGCTCGATAAAACCAAAACCTTTTGCTTCGTTGAACCATTTAACGGTTCCAGTAATTGTATTAGACATAATAATATCCTGTAATTTAAATATAAGGGTGCCTTCAAGAGGCTTGAATAGCTGTAAATGTAGACTGATATTTAGAAACTGCAGGACAAAGAATTAAAAATAAAACAATGAAATGTAGGATGAAAATAAAGACTTCTTTCTAGCTGAGGATCAGAGTATAGGCTTTCTTACCCCCTGTCTACTTTTATTTCATTTATTTACGCGACAGCTACTGAGACAGGAATCGCCGAGCCCAATTGCCTTTATGTTCTTTTTCACACGCTTCTTCAGAATCAAAGCTGATTTGCTTTGCATTATTCTTTAAAGGCACTTTGATCGATTGAAGTTTATCGCTAATGACAGAGCCAATAAAACTATCTTGGTGTTCTTGCAACGCTTTTGATAAAGAATCTTCCGTATCAAAAATACACACAACCTCTAAGGATTCTGGAAATGCTTTGTAGTCCACAAAATGAGTCAGCCACTCAAAACCCTCAACCGAATCCGTCAGCACATGACAGGCATCGGTTAATGTTTTAACGATTAACTTTTCGGTTTTTTTATCATTTTTCTTCATGGTGGGTAGCCTAACACAGCTTTAAACAAGTAGGGTATTGATTAAGGGGATTAAACGTAGCCTCGATTAGCGAAAACGTACCACAGGTGACTGAAAAAATGCCTATGGTGCACCGCCTTCGGTCGTAATCGAGGGGAAGGGTAAACTATAAACATAAAGCCTCGAAATCACTTTGCTTCTTCGAGGCTACGCTTGATCATGGGGCGAGCACACACTGCATTTTTAAGGGAGTTTATAAAGAGAAGCCCCAAATTCGAAATGGTGGATACCTTAAAGTATTTAGAAGAGCATAATGAGCAGCTGAATCAGCGAATAATTATCGTTAGGGCTCCAGCTCTCGGTAACTAATTGATTAAATCCGACATAGCTCGCGTAGGTTCTTTTTCAATTTCTTTGAGGCCTGCTTTAACCCCGGCTCTATTTTTCTCTGGCTGATTCTGGCTCGCTTTTAATTTGCCAGTTAGGGTTTCAATCTTGATCTCTATACCGACAATGCTTTTTACCAGGCGTTGCGTGTAGTCTTCAGGTGCGTCACTCATTGACCACGGAGTGCTCATCTTTGACTCGTGCTGGTCTGTCAGTTGCTTAAGATGTTTTAGCAGCAATTCTGGATCTTCAGTAATTTGGGCGACTCCTTCGGCATGGACTGCCAAATAGTTCCATGTTGGCACTGCTCGCCCCGTTTCAGCCTTGGTTGGGTACCATGACGGTGATACATACGCATTAGGTCCTTGGAATATGGCAAGAACACGTTTACCTTCTGCTAATCGTTGCCATATAGGATTCTTTCGTGCGACATGACACTGCAAAACACCATTGGGCGAATCATCAGTGATTTCTAGTTGAAAAGGTACATGATTAGCCTCGATCCCACCTTCATCAGCAATAATTAACAAACCAAAGCTATAATCTTGAATATACTGTTGCAGTTTTTGAGTATCCTTTTCTTTAAAATGGCTAGGGATGTGCATTTATTTTATTCCTTGGTTTTATAGACTGGGTTAGCTGATAGCGTAACCTAACATGTAAGTGCCTGAAGGGGGCGGTACCCCCTCTACACTTTTTATTAATGCTCTTCGATATAAAAAATATCTTCAACCGTAAGCTTGAAAACCCGTGCTAACTTAAGCGCCAAAAAAGCCGAAGGAATAAAAACACGGTTTTCAATGGTGTTAATGGTTTTACGGGTAACGCCTACCAATTCTGCTAAATCAGCCTGAGTATAGTTATGCTGAGCTCGCAGCTGTTTCAGGTGATTGGCAAAGTATTTTTGGTCACTTTGCACTATTCGGCTCCTTGATCGTTTTTTAGTTCTAAATACGAAAAGAACAGAATTGGGACAATAATCGCTAATACCGCAATAGTTCTTATGAACAATAGTAAATCCAAGTCCCAAAACTCTGTTGCTGGTATCAACAGCCAAATCATGCCAAAGAGAGTGAAGTAACCCGCCATAAAGGCTTGCCATTTATTTTTATGGGTTAATTCATCATTGAGAGCTTCGAATGCATTGGCTTTCTTTACTTTTTTGCTAAAAGAGTAGAAAAAATAACAAGCAGCCACCCATAACATTGAACCAAGTATAACTAACCCTGTAATTAAATGAATAATGCTACTCTCGGTACCTTTAATGATATCTGAACCTATCCAAGCAAATTGCCATAAAGCAAAGGCAAAAGCCGCGAAGATTAAAATTTTAGCTCTTGAGTGAACCAGTTTGTCTGCTTTGTTGAGTTCCATAGAATATCCCTTATCTTTTATCATTGAGTGTGTAACCTATGCGTTACTTTAGTAACTCGTAGGTTACATGTCAAGCCAAGCAGAAATTTAATTGTTTAAGGGGATGAGCGGTTACTCTAGGAGTTTAGCTTGTGTGTATTTTTAAGTTTATAGCCTCGATTAGCGAAGCGTACTAGGGGCATCCTTTGGTCTTAATCGAGGGAAGGGTTAACTATAAACATAAAACCTCGAAGTCACTTCGCTTCTTCGAGGCTACGCTTGCTGTTATTTGTCCTGACTTACGCTTGCTGTTATTTGTCCTGACTAAGGTATACCGCAGCTAACTTACTGCCTCCACTAGCAACGATAAAATCACTTTTTCCATCTTCGTTTAGATCTACTATGACTATTCCCCACGGATTAGGGATATTTGGATGTTTAAAAGTAACGGTTTCGAAAGTGTCTTTACTGCCTAGTACAACGAGTATCTCCCCAGACCAATTGCTGATTAAAGCATCATCAACACCATCACCGTTAATATCCCCGGTTGCTACCTGCTTTGCACCAGAAGTTACGTTGAACGAGGCTTTCTTATCTTTAAGAAAATTTCCTTGGTCGTCTCCAGGCATGATAGCCATAGAGTTTCCAGTTGAGGCTACAATTAAGTCTATTGTCCCATCTCCAGTCATGTCAGCTAACCCAACTGCGAATGAAGACTCGAATGGGATTGGTTTTTTTAAAGAAAACGATTGCTTATCGGTACTAGTGTTGAGAGCAATAGCAATTTCTTGTTGATTGGGTGCCACTAAGTCTAACTTTCCATTACCATTGATATCGCCAGAGGCAAAGCCAAGATACGGATCGCCACCCACATCAATAAGCTGGCTTTCTTTTTCGAACTTTCCATCCCCCAGCCCTTTGAATACACTTAACCCTTCATGGGTGCGGTTATCTACAACCAAATCTACGATACTATCGCCGTCTAGATCTTTTAGTTGAGCTACATGCGGATGTGGCTTTACGTCAATATTAAACGGTGAATATGGTGAGTTTTTAAAGTTTCCCTTTCCATCACCATGAAGCAATGTCACATGTGATGTTTCATGATTAGTGATAGCCACATCGAGATGCCCATCACCATTGATGTCTGAAACGGATATGTCCGTAGGGTTGTCACCCGCAGGATACTGACCAACTTCTGTCAAGTCGCCTTCACCATTTCCCTGATAAGCAACAATGTTATTGTCTGAATAATTAGAGACAACAATATCTTGGTGACCATCTGAGTTAAAATCAAAAGCTGAGATTGTTGATTCGCCCGCCCCAACATTTAATATCGAGTGAGAGAAGGTTGTATTACCTATCTCGACGGACTGAGCTTTACAAACAAAGCTCAGCGAAAAAGTTAACAATAACAAAAAGTAGGGAGTGTATTTATACTGGCTCATATCGCCACCTTAATCCGATTAGTCGTATATCATTGATTATACGAATTCATCCGCAACACTCTATTAACCTTACTATTTCTTTACATATGATGGGCTATGAACACTTCAGGGGGAGCGAACTTTAAGGGCTTTATATTGAGTAAACGTCACTTCGATCAGCGAAAGCGCCCCACAGGTGACTGAAAGGAATGCCTGTGGTGCACTCCCTCTGGTCGTAATCGAGGGGAGGAGTAAACTATAAATATAAAACCTCGAAGTCGCTTTGCTCCTTCGAGGCTACGCTGCTACTTGTTTAAAAGCTTTTCTTTTTCAGCTTTGTATTCCTCTTTACTAATCAAGCCCTTTTCGAACCACTTTCTTAATTTTATCAACTCGTCCTCTGTGCTTTTCCCAGAAGTTTCATTATTTGTTTCTTTAAAATTGGCATGTTTTTGCTTGCTTTTAAAAAGTTTAACCTTTTCTGGTGTATAGCCCACAAGTAGCTTATCGATAACAGGCATCATCTTTGATTCAACACTCGCCCACTTATTTAGAGCCAAGCCACCTTTACCGTTTAGGTGGTATTCAGCGTAACCTAACATCTTATGATTTTTAAACAGTGATAGCTCCGCATGGTGCATATACATCCCAATATCCCATGTTTTTAGAGCAGTATAAGTGAGGTAGTAATCGCAATAGAAAGGCATTTCGTCATCAAATACTTCAGTTGTTATTCCATGTTTCATGAAACCTCTTTGCACAACTGGCAAAAAGTCGCTAACAATTACTTTTGGGTTTTTTTGGATGCAGACATGGCTGATTTCATGCTCTGGATCTAACTCTTGTACTTTAATACTTGTGCAAGAAGCTATGAAATATGCGATAAAAGCCAATAAGAGTAATCTGTTTTTCATTTGAAAATCCCTATATTTATAGATTATTTTTAGTTTTGAGCTGATACTCGACATATATATTACCTAGAAACTAACATATAGTCATGGGGGAATCAGTGCCGGAGAACAGTACCCCCAGTTGTAAAAAGTCTCTAGATTCCTTATCAAGTACGGAGTGATGCGATTGTTGGTAGGCGTTTGGGCCGGAATAACATGAAGCGGGTTAGATCCTGCGGCCTATCGGCTCAGTTTCCAAGTGACAAGCAAAATAGAGCGAGATTCCCGACTTCTCGGGAATGACGAAAAACACCTAATTGACCCAAAAACATTGCCTCAACCCCTGAAAAATGGTATAAAGCGCGCCGTGGCTCGAAAGTGCGTTTAAACCCGTACAACAATTGGGCTACAAATACGTTATTTACTTAAAATCCACACACAAATCGGCACATTTGCCGGGGTGCTCCGCCAGAAAGACACTGGTTGGGGTCGGGAAATGGGATTTGTGGAGGCTTAACCCGAAATTCGGAGAATTTATTATGTCTAAAGTTAGTATGCGTGACATGCTACAGGCGGGCGTGCACTTCGGTCACAAAACTCGCTTCTGGAACCCTCAAATGCGTCCATATATCTTTGGTGCGCGTAACAAGATCCATATCATCAACCTTGAAGAAACAGTACCTATGTTCAACGATGCGTTGAATTACTTAGGTAAAATCGCTTCTAACAAAGGTAAAATCCTTTTCGTTGGTACGAAGCGTGCTGCAGCTGAAATCGTTAAAGAAGAAGCGACTCGTTGTGGTCAGTTCTTCGTTGATAAGCGTTGGTTAGGCGGTATGTTGACTAACTACAAAACGATTCGTGGTTCTATTAACCGTTTGAAAGACCTAGAAAAACAGTCTGAAGACGGTACTTTCGATCGTTTGACGAAGAAAGAAGCGTTGATGCGTACTCGTGAGATGGAGAAGCTTGAAGCCTCTATCGGCGGTATTAAAAACATGGGTGGTCTACCAGACGTATTGTTTGTTGTTGACGCTGACCATGAAAGCATTGCAATCGCAGAAGCTAACAAAATGGGCATCCCAGTGGTTTCTGTTGTTGATACAAACTCTAACCCGAAAGGCGTTGATTACATCATCCCAGGTAACGATGATGCGATCCGTGCGATTCGCTTATACTGCGCAGCAGTAGCGGACGCGGTACTTGACGGTAAGCAAAGCAACACAGTTGCTGATAAAGGCGACGAGTTTGTTGAAGAGGCTGGCGAAGAGTAATCGCTAACCTTGCTATGTGTTGAAAAGGGGGCCTCGCCCCCTTTTTTGAAAAACCTTTTGGTTTCAAACGCTTAAGAAGCTTCATAAAGGTTTAAACACGACACTCTACACTATTCTAGTTTATGTATTCTGCTGTTCTGAAAAGCAGAGGAATCTATCGGAGATACTATCATGGCAATTACTGCTGCATTAGTTAAAGAATTACGTGAGCGCACTGGCGCTGGCATGATGGAATGTAAGAAAGCGTTGGTTGAAGCTGACGGTAACATTGAAACTGCAATCGATAACATGCGTAAATCTGGCCAAGCGAAAGCGGCTAAGAAAGCAGGTCGTATCGCTGCTGAAGGTGTTATTTTAGCAAAATCAGGTAGCAACACAGGTGTACTAGTTGAAGTGAACTCTGAAACTGACTTCGTTGCTCGTGACGAAAACTTCAAGAAGTTCTCAAGCGAAGTAGTAGATGTTGCTTTAGAGAACGGCACTAGCGACATTGATGCATTAAATGCTGCATCTATGCCTTCTGGTGAGTCTGTTGAAGAAGCGCGCGCTAACTTAGTTGCTAAAATCGGTGAGAACATCACGGTACGTCGCGTGGCTAAAGTTGATGGTGAAACGCTTGGTGCATACGTTCACGGCGGCCGTATCGGCGTAATCGTTTCTTTAGAGGGCGGTGACGAAGATTTGGCGAAAGACATTGCAATGCACGTTGCTGCAAGCAACCCTCAGTTCAACACAGCTGACGACGTTGATCCTGCGGTTATCGAAAAAGAGAAAGAAATCATCAAAGCTCAACCTGATATGGAAGGCAAACCTGATGATATCGTTGAGAAAATGATGGTTGGTCGTATTAAGAAGTTCGTTGGCGAAATCACTTTGGAAGGTCAAAGCTTCGTTAAAGATCCTTCAACGACTGTTGGTCAGCTTCTTAAAGAGAAAAGCGCAAAAGTTATCTCTTACACTCGTTTCGAAGTAGGCGAAGGTATCGAGAAGAAAGACGAAGACTTCGCTTCTGAAGTTGCTGCGCAAATGAAGAAGTAATTGCTGAGTACTATTTAGGCAATACGAACTAAAAAAAGGAAACACTATGGCCGACTTAGCTTACAAGCGTATTTTATTGAAATTGAGTGGTGAGGCTTTAATGGGGCGTGAGGCGTTCGGTATCGATCCTCAGGTTCTTGAAAGAATCGCTAATGAAATCAAATCGTTATGTGAGCTAGGTGTTCAAGTTGGCGTAGTCATTGGCGGCGGTAATATTTACCGTGGCCAGAAATTATCAGAAGCTGGCATGAACCGTGTGACCGGTGATCACATGGGCATGCTGGCGACTGTGATGAATTCTTTAGCGTTGCAAGATGCGTTTGAGCGCATTGAGCAACCAGCCAAAGTGCTGTCGGCAATGCCTATTGATGGCGTCTGTCAGGGCTTTTCGCGTCGCGGTGCTATCAATGCCTTAGATAAAGGGCGTGTGGTAATTTTCTGCGCTGGGACGGGTAATCCATTCTTTACTACTGATACTGCGGCTTGTCTGCGTGGTATCGAAATCGATGCTGAACTTATCTTGAAAGCGACCAAAGTTGATGGTGTTTACTCGTCTGATCCTTCGAAGGATAAGGATGCTGTAAAATATGATCGCTTAAGCTATAAAGAGGCGTTGGATAAAGAACTCGCGGTGATGGATCTTACTGCATTCTGTTTAGCGCGTGACCACAAAAAGAACATCCGTGTCTTTAATATGACCCAAGCGGGCTCACTAGAAAAAGCTGTGTTGGGCAAAGATGAAGGTACCTTGATTCATCCTTAGCCATTGTCAGGACTGAGTTTACCGTTGAATCAAGCGTGTAATTAGGCATAATAGCCAGATTAAGAATATAACAAGCAATTGTAGGAGATATCTCTGTGATTAATGACATTCAAAAAGATGCCGACCAGCGTATGGATAAGACGATTGAGTCTTTTAGGCACGATCTTGCTAAAATTCGCACAGGCCGCGCACATCCTAGCTTGCTTGAGCATATTATGGTTCCTTATTATGGAACTGATACACCGATCAATCAGGTCGCGAGTATTAGTGTCCAAGAAGGTCGTACTTTAGTGCTTCAGATTTTTGATAAGGGCGCGATTCAAGATACTGAGAAAGCGATCTTAAAATCCGATCTTGGTTTAACGCCTAACGTTGCTGGGCAAGTGATCCGCATTACGATGCCACCGTTAAACGAAGAGCGTCGTAAAGAGCTGATTAAAGTCGTTCGCGGTGAAGCGGAAAATGCTAAAGTTGCAGTTCGCAATATTCGTCGCGATGCTAATAACTCAGCAAAAGAATTGGAAAAAGAGAAAGAGCTTTCTGAAGACGATTTACGTCGTGCAGAAGAGCAGATTCAAAAGCTTACCGATACTAAAGTCGCTCGAATTGATGAGCTTTTAGAAGAGAAAGAGCAAGAGCTGTTAGAAATTTAATAAGATGTGATTGTTTGGTTGAACCTTGGTTGAAAGGATTTCAAAAGATACATAGTTACTGATTGTCAGCACCGTGTTTTTGAAGCTTTTCAATGCGTTTCAACATCATAAGATAAGTCACTTTTTATACTATGAATGATGATGTGGCGCCGTGAAACTTTTCACGGCGTTTTCGTATATAATAAATCACTTACTGAATTAAGGGGTTAACCCGCTGTCAGAGGATAAAGTCTTGGAGCAAGAAGTCACACAACAGAATATCCCGCAACATATCGCAATCATTATGGACGGTAATGGACGCTGGGCTCAGGCTCGCGGCAAAAAGCGAATCATGGGACATAAAGCTGGCATGGAACGAGCGCGTGAAATGGCGGAAGTCTGTGGTGATTTGGGCGTTAAGTATCTGACTTTGTTTGCTTTCAGTAGTGAAAACTGGAATCGGCCTAAAGAAGAAGTGAGCTTCTTGATGGAGCTTTTTGCGACTAGCTTAAAAAATGAGTCAAAAAAGCTCAATAAAAATAACGTTAAGTTGACGGTTATTGGCGATAAAGATGGTTTCGATGCAAAACTTCGAAAGGCGATTGATAAAGCGGAAGCTTTGACACAAGACAATGATGGCCTTTACTTACAAATTGCAGCCAACTATGGCGGCCGTTGGGATATGGTTCAAGCTGCAAAACGTTTGGCTGACAAAGGTGAGGCTATTACTGAAGAGTCGATCCAGTCATCGTTAGTGACCGAAAATGGCCCTGAGCCTGACTTGCTGATCCGAACCGGTGGAGAGCAGAGGATTAGTAACTTCTTATTGTGGCAGGCGGCTTACTCTGAACTTTACTTTAGTGATGCCTTGTGGCCGGACTTTGACGGCGGCGCACTGAAAGCGGCTATCGATAATTATAATCAGCGTCAGCGACGTTTCGGCAAAACCGGTGAACAAATCGCGACAGTCAGTCATTAGGGGAATACTGTGTTAAAACAAAGAATTATTACTGCTGTGTTGTTATTGCCGTTAGTGGCGTGCTTATTGTTTCTACCGGATTTATTGATCTTTTCGGCTATTCTAGTACCGGTTTTTGGTATTTTAGCTTGGGAGTGGTCGCGATTATTGCAAACGAATAAGGCCATGCAGTCGATTTTTATCGTGCTGACTCTAGGCGCTATTGGTGGCTTGTTTTATCAGTTGTACCAGCAAAGCTTTTTCACAGAGGCGGCACTGCCGCTATTATGGTACGAGGCATATCCGTTTAAGTTACTGGCGGTGGTACTGTTGGTTTGGGTAGTGGCTTCGATTTCAGTGTTGCTGTACCCCAAAGCGACGACAACGTTGTTTAAAGGCCCTTGGCTAAGAGCTTTGTTTGGCATCGTGATTTTAGCCGCTGCTTGGTTGGCTGTTGTGATTATTCGCAGTTTGTTGATTAATGTTGATTACAACTTAGGTGCCTGGATGTTATTGCTGATGCTGCTCATTATTTGGGGAGCTGATGTTGGTGCTTACTTCGCTGGAAAAACCATGGGAAAGACGAAATTAGCGCCCGTTGTTAGCCCGAATAAAACTTGGGAAGGCGCTGTGGGTGGTTTGGTGCTGGCGGTTATCGTGGGCATGGTTATGGCGTCTTTACTATCGCTGGATGTTGATTGGTTAAAGTTTGCTGTTTTCATTGTGCTGATGGTGGTTTTATCCGTATTTGGCGATTTGTTTGAAAGCATGCTGAAACGACAAGCCAATATTAAAGACAGCAGTCAGATTTTACCGGGTCATGGTGGTCTGCTGGACCGTTTGGATAGCACTCTGTCAGTTGCCCCGTTTTTCGTTGTGGGTGTCCTCTGGTTAGATCTTTTAGGGTAGGGTGTTAGGCTGATTTGATGAGTGATTTTATAAGCGACAAACCGGAACAAGTATGCATTCTAGGTGCGACAGGTTCGATAGGTACAAATACTCTTGATGTGATTCGACGTCACCGAGATAAGTACCATGTTTTTGCGCTAACAGCCCACCGTAATCTTGAGCAATTAAAATTGCAATGTGAAGAGTTTGAGCCCAAATTTGCGGTACTTCCTGAGGCTGAACTTGCCGATGAACTGGCATCCTTTATTAAGTATAAAAAGCTTGATGTTGAGGTGTTACAGGGCGTTGATAATTTAGAGTTTGTGGCGAGCCATCATCAAGTTGATACGGTGATGGCGGCCATTGTTGGAGCGGCTGGTTTATTGCCTACGCTCGCCGCGGCTAAAGCAGGTAAAAAAATCTTGCTGGCAAACAAGGAAGCGCTGGTGATGTCTGGCGCGATTTTTATGGATGCGGTTAAAAAACATGGGGCGACGTTACTCCCCATTGATAGCGAGCATAATGCGATTTTCCAGTGTTTACCTGAGCATTTTGTGGAGCAGGGTATTGAGCAGTGTGGGATTCATAATATTGTATTGACCGGCTCTGGAGGTCCTTTTTTAAAGAAGGATTTAAACCAATTTGCGACCATTACGCCTGATGAAGCTTGCGCTCACCCAAACTGGGATATGGGGCGGAAAATATCGGTTGATTCGGCCACCATGATGAATAAAGGCTTAGAGCTGATCGAGGCTTGCTGGTTGTTTGACGTTAAGCCTGAGCAGATCGAGGTAGTACTGCACCCGCAAAGCATCATTCATTCAATGGTGCGCTATAACGACGGTTCGGTATTGGCACAGATGGGAAATCCTGATATGCGTACGCCTATCGCTCACGCGATGGCTTTCCCTGAGCGAATCAATGCGGGTGTTGCGCCATTAGATTTTATGGAAATATCACAGTTAACCTTTGATCGACCAAGCCAAGAACGTTACCCTTGCCTCGCGCTGGCTAGTGAGGCGATGAAAAAAGGGGGTAACACTCCAGCTCGCTTGAATGCAGCTAATGAGGTAGCGGTTCAGGCGTTCTTAGATGAGAAAATACGCTTTTCACAAATCTCGGAGCTAATTCAGCAAACGTTAACCTCGACTGAGTATGATGAAGCTCTGACGCTAGAGGCAGTATTGGCTGCCGATAAGTTTGCTCGGGATTATGCGCATCAACTCGTTCAACAAATGGTAACCAACCATTAACTAAGCGGATATTGGGAGAAAAGGCGTGCTCACAGCTCTTTGGAGTCTCTTTGGTTTATTAATATTATTAGGCGTTCTGGTGACCTTCCATGAGTGGGGGCATTACTGGGTGGCTAAGAAGCTTGGCGTTAAAGCGTTGCGCTTTTCCGTCGGTTTCGGTAAACCGATTTGGAGTCGCTTCAATAAACAGGGCACAGAGTTCTGTATTGCTCCTATTCCACTCGGGGGATATGTCAAGTTCGTCGATGAGCGAGAAGGTTCTGTCGACGAGGCTGACTTGCCGTATGCCTTTAATCGTCAACCAGTATGGAAGCGAATCTTAATCGTTTTAGCTGGACCCATGGCAAACTTTCTTTTGGCGATTCTGATATATGCCTTCGTCTTTATGCTCGGCATTGCGGTTAGTAAGCCCTTTGTGAGCGAGGTCTATCCTGATACCCCGGCTGCAAAAGCGAACTTTCCTGCAAAAAGTGAAGTGCTGGAAGTTGGCGGGCAGCGAGTCAATAGCACGCAAGACACACTATTTGCTTTGCTTGATCATATTGGTGATGACAAGCAGCTTGACGTTTTAGTTCAGCCGGTTGGTCAAGAGCCGAAGACAGTGACCATAGATATTCGTGAGTGGCAAGAGCCAGAAGAACAGAAAAACCTTTTTAAGGCGCTGGGGGTGGACTTTGGTCCGTTTGATGGCCCGGCCTTGGTCGGAACGGTGGTGGACGGTATGCCAGCGGACGAGGCGGGTATCAGAGAAGGCGACCGCATCGTGAGCATTAATGGCCAAGAGACGCCGTATTGGAGCACGATGGGCAGTATTATTGCTGGTGGCGCAAACCAATCGCTAGAGGTTACTGTGTTAAGAGAGGGGGTGACGACAACACTCAGCATCACTCCTGAGGCTAGAGAGGGGACGAGCGATGTCGGAGTTATAGGCATTGGGGCTGGTTTCCAGAGCTTTAACACCATTCACTACGGCTTTTTTGAGGCGATTGGTAAAGGCTCTCAAGAAACCTGGCAAATGGTGGAGCGGATCACTAGCTTCCTTGGCAAATTGGTTACCGGCAAGCTTTCCATTAAAAACCTTGGAGGCCCTGTTGGTATTGCCCAAGGGGCGGGGCAAACCGCTCAAGCGGGTATGGTTGCATTCTTGCTTTATCTCGCTATGATAAGCGTCAACTTAGGCTTCGTTAATCTACTCCCTATCCCCATGCTCGATGGTGGGCATCTGATGTATTATTTAGCCGAGTTGGTACGTGGAAAACCAGTTTCTGAAAGAATTATGGAACTTGGGATGCGTGTTGGCATCATATTATTGCTTACGTTAATGGCTGTAGCGCTATTTTTTGACATAGACCGATTAAACCAATAGAGACAAGATTAGATGCATTTGATAAGAAAAACGGTAACTGCATTAGTTTTAGCGGGATTATTTTCCAAAGCTCAGGCCATAGAGCCCTTTGTAGTTAAGGATATCCAAGTAGAAGGATTGCAACGTGTTTCCCTAGGTACATTTTTTACAGACTTACCGATTCGTGTTGGTGAGACTATTGATGATGCTCGGGCACCGTCAATTATTCGCGCTGTTTATCGCTCAGGCAACTTTGATTTTGTAAAGCTAGAAAAAGACGGTGATGTACTTAAAGTTGTTGTTGTCGAGCGCCCTATTATCTCTGACATCATTCTCCAAGGTAACAAGGTACTGAAAACTGAACAGTTATTAGAAGGGATGAAGGGTGCAGGTATTGCGAAAGGCGAAGTGTTAGACAGCTTCGTTTTAGACAAGATTGAGCAAGAAATTTCCAGTCAGTACTTTTCAAATGGTCATTATCACCTAAATGTTGATAAGAAGATTGTTGAATTATCTCGCAATAGAATTCAGTTGCGTATTGATATCAAGGAAGGTGGTGCTGCTCGGATTAAAGAGTTTAACTTAATTGGCAACAATGTCTATGACGATCAGGAGCTGACTTCGCAGTTCCAGTTGACTACCGGTGGTTTTTTCTCTTCGATAACCGATGAGGACAAATACTCTAGCACTACTCTTGAAAAAGACTTAGAAACCTTAACGTCTTTTTACAAAGATCGGGGATATTTAAAGTTTAATGTAGATTCCACCAGTATTTCTTTGTCAGAAGATGCCGAAGATATTTATATCACTATTGGTATGACCGAAGGTGAAATTTATAATGTCTCAGAAATAGAAATTTTGGGTGACTTCATTATTGATGAAGAAGTGATACGTAACTTAATCCCTTTGAAAAGTGGTGATGTTTATTCTGCTGCAGCCATGACATTTGCGGAAGAGCAGATCAAGCAATTATTAGGTTTTTATGGCTATGCGTTTGCTGAGGTAAGAACTATTCCTGAGGTTGATGAGGATACCGCAGAAGCTAAGCTGACTGTCTTACTGGAGCCTGGGGAGCGTTTTTACGTTGATAATGTAACCTTTAAAGGTAATGTTAGTACTGATGAAAATGTTTTACGTAGAGAAGTGCGCGTTCAAGAGGGCGGAGCCTTGTCTTCTGCGCAGGTAGAACGTTCTAAGTTACGTTTACAGCGCTTGCCTTTTATTGAGGAAGTAAAGGTCGATACTGTTAAAAAGGAAGGTACTACAGATAGAGCTGACGTTAACTTCGATATTAAAGAACGAAATGCTGCGCAAATCAGTGGTGGTTTTGGCTACAATGACTTTTATGGCTTGAGCATTAATGGTGAGCTATCGCATCAGAACTTTTTGGGAACTGGCAACTCAGCCTCTATTGGATTGAATACTAATAAGGCGATTAAAAGTGCAAATATAAGTTATACGGATAGGTATTTTACTCAAAGCGGTATAGGGCTAAATACAACTCTTAACTTTAGTGAAACGGACTACGGAAAGCTAAACCTTATTGGTCAAAGCTTAGACACTTTGGCTTTTGGGACAACGCTTTATTTCCCCACCAGTGAATTTGCAAACTTTAGTGCAGGTGCTAAAGTATCTCAAAATAGCCTGACTTCACCAGTGACTAGCTCGCAAAGAGTCATAGACTTTTTCAGTTTGCTTGGCGCTAACTCAAGAACAGACTCTGAAGTTGATTTTGACATTTTTTCAGTCAATTTAGGTTATAGATACAACAGCTTAAATAGAGCTATTTTCCCTTCAAAAGGGGTTGACCACAATTGGCGACTAGAGGTTGGAACAGAGGTTGGTGACTTAGAGTTCTATAAAGCGACTTACGACTTCGGCTATTATTTCCCATTGAGTAATGAACGAGAATGGATTTTTTCTTGGCGTGGTAACTTAGCTTATGGTGATGGTTTAGGTGATACCCCATCATTACCATATTTCACCAACTTTTATGCAGGTGGAAGCAGCTCTTTACGTGGGTTTGAAGGAAACTCTGTAGGGCCTAGAGATATTCAAAGAATAAGAACATCGGTTGATGTTCCAGGAACAATTCCTGGTAGCGGAGGGACGACAGTATTCTTGCCAGAAGAAAATGACCGTATAGCTATTACCCCATATTCAATAGGCGGTAATGCAAAGTTTATTACCTCATTTGAGCTTATTTTCCCTACACCATTTATTGAGGATAGCTCAAATGTGAGAACAAGTTTCTTTGTTGATGCAGGTAATGTATGGGATACTGAATTTGACCGTAGCAGATTTGAAAACTTAGAAATTAGTCCGAACAGTCGATTTAGTACGGTTCCTGACTTCAGTGATGCTGATAACTACAGAGCCTCTTATGGTATATCGTTGCAATGGTATTCTCCATTTGCTCCACTACAGTTTAGTTTATCGCGCCCGATTAAAAGCGAGGCGTTTGATGATACCGAAACCTTTACCTTCAATATTGGTAAGACATTTTAATTAATTGGAGATTTATTTTGAAAAAATTAGTTTTTACATTTTTATTGAGTGCTTTAATGATTCCTGCCTTAGCAAATGCAGAGATGAACATCGCTGTGATCGATACAAACTACATCATGGCTAAAAGTCCAGAGCGTGATACTGTCAAAGAAACGTTGAGCAAAGAATTTGAAGGACGCAAAGGGCAGCTTGAAAGAGAATTTAAAAAGTTAGAAGATGATCGTACAAATTATGTAAATAATGCTCAAACTATGTCTGAGTCTCAACGCACTCAGGCAGAGCGTGATTTGAAGAAGCGTGCCTCTGACTTTAAATTGAAAGAAGATGCTTACAAAGAAGACTTTCAGCGTCGTACTCAAGAAGAAATGCGAAAAGTTGGTCAAAAACTTCAGCAAGCTGTTGAAGCTGTATCGAAACAAGGCGGTTATGATATGTTAATTGATCGTCGTGCAGTTCCTTACATGGGTGCTAAAGTAAAAGACGTTTCGGACCAAGTACTTCAGCAAATGACTAAATAGTCATAACGTATAAGGAGTTGTTTTGGAAAAAACACTTCAAGAGTTAGCTCAGTTAATTGATGCTGAGCTACAAGGAGAGCCGCAGTTAACCATTACTGCGGTTTTGCCGTTAGATAAGGCGAAAAAAAATCACATTAGCTTTATTAACGAACCCAAATATATAGCTCGAATTGATGAGTGCAAAGCGGGCGCTTTAATTGTAACACCTGACGTCGCAAAAGAAGCCGAGGGTAACTTCTTGGTGATGGCTAATCCTTACCTCGGTTTTGCTAAGGCTGCGCAGATTTTCGATACCACGCCGGTGCCTGAACCGCAGATACATGCATCAGCAGTCATTGCTGATGATGCCTTACTTGGTGAGAGTGTCTCCATTGGGCCAAACGTTGTTATCGGTACGGGTGTTCAAATTGGCGACAATGTTGTTATTGAATCTGGCGTATCTGTCGGGAATAACAGCATTATTGGGGCTGATAGCCGCATTTATCCAAATACAGTGCTGTATCATGGTGTGACCCTAGGCAGAAACTGTATTATCCACGCTAACGTGGTCATAGGCTCTGATGGCTTTGGCTATGCGAATGATCAGGGAGCCTGGGTCAAAATCCCGCAGGTCGGCGGTGTGGCTATTGGAGACGATGTTGAAATCGGCGCCCACACAGCCATCGACAGAGGCGCGCTGGAAGACACTATCATTGGTAAAGGTGTGAAACTGGATAATCACATTCATGTGGCCCATAATGTGCAGATTGGTGATTACACTGCTGTTGCAGGATGTACCGCGATTGCCGGTAGTGCTGTTATAGGGAAATATTGTACAATTGCAGGCCGAGTGAGCATTTTGGGGCACTTGAGTGTTTGTGACAAAGCGCATATTACGGCGACAACATTTGTAAATAAATCAATTACTAAACCTGGAGCCTACTCATCAGGCACCACGTTCCAAGATAATAAAGAGTGGCAAAAAAGCGCGATACGGTTCCGCCAATTGGATTCGATGTGGCGCAAAATGAAGCAGCTCGAAAAGCAGATGCTTCAGTTGAATAAAGACAGAGATATTGACAATGAGTAATGACAACCAGTCTAAAGAAATGAGCAGCATGGACATTTACGAAGTGATGAAGCACTTGCCTCATCGCTATCCTTTCTTATTAATTGACCGTGTACTTGATTACACCGCAGGTGAGAGATTAACAGCCATTAAAAACGTAACTGTTAATGAGCCTTTTTTTCCAGGTCACTTCCCTCATCGCCCAGTATTCCCAGGAGTCTTGATGCTAGAGGCTATGGCACAAGCAACCGGGATTTTGGCATTTAAAACGACCGAGGATTTGCCTAGTGAAGAGTCGTTGTACTACTTTGTTGGTATTGATAATGCTCGTTTTAAAAAGCCCGTTGAGCCAGGCGATCAGTTATTGATGGAAGTTGAAGTTGTTAAGCGCAAACGTGATATGTGGAAATTTAAAGCCACGGCAACCGTAGACGGTAAAGTCGTGTGTTCAGCTGATTTAATGTGTGCAAGAAAAGACATATCGTAAGGATAAAGAGTGATTCATCAAACCGCTATTATTGACCCAACCGCAACCATTGCGGATAACGTTGAGATTGGCCCATACTCTATTATCGGGGCTCATAGCTCGATTGGAGAAGGAACGGTTGTTGGACCTCATGTTGTTATTGGCTCTTATACGGAGATAGGTAAAAATAACCGCTTTTATCAATTTTCTTCTATCGGTGAAGAGAATCAAGATAAGAAGTATTCTGGGGAGCCAACGAAAACCATTATTGGTGACGGTAACGTTTTTCGCGAATGCTGTACGGTACACCGTGGCACTGTTCAAGATAGGGGCGAAACCCGTATTGGAGACGGTGGTTGGTTTATGGCGTACACCCATATCGCGCATGACTGTAACTTGGGCGATAACATTATCATGTCCAACAACGCGACCTTAGCCGGTCACGTAAAAGTTGGTGACTTTGTTATTCTATCTGGCTTCGCTAAAATCCATCAGTTCTGCAAAATTGGTGCTCATGCTTTTGTGGGGATGGACTGCGCAATCAGTAAAGATATTCCGCCATTTGTCTTGGTCGCTGAGAACGCTCCTTATGGTTTGAATGCAGAAGGTTTAAAGCGCCGCGGTTTTTCAGCTGAGACCATTAGTACTCTAAAAAAAGCGTACCGATTGCTTTATCGTAAGTCCTTGAAGATTGACGAAGCGATTGCTGAAATGTCGCAGCTTGATGATGAGAGTGTCGACTATCTTATTGAATTTTTAGAGTCCGTTGAGCGTGGCATTTTGAGATAAGCCCACTCGATGTCTTCTGTGAAACCCATTCAACGCATTGCTATTGTCGCCGGAGAAGCCTCCGGCGATATTCTAGGTGCAGGCCTAATTTCTGAGTTAAGAAAAAAGTATCCTAATGCCGTTTTTGAAGGTATCGCTGGCCCTTTAATGCAGAAAGAAGGCTGCGCGAGCCTTTACCCCATGGAGTCTTTATCGGTCATGGGGCTGATGCCAATCCTAAAAAAACTACCAGAATTGCTGAAAATGCGTGCAGATTTGGCTCGTTATTGGATTGATACCAAGCCTGATTTGTTTATCGGTATTGATGCCCCCGAGTTTAATATTGGCTTAGAGCAAAAGTTGAAGCGTAACGGCATCAGAACGGTGCATTACGTCAGTCCTTCAGTTTGGGCATGGCGTCCTAAGCGTATCCATAAAATAAAGAAAGCGGTTGATTTAATGTTGTGCCTCTTTCCTTTCGAGCAAAAGATTTATCAGCACCATGCCATTGATAACTTTTGCGTGGGGCACCCACTAGCCGATGACGTGCCACTTGAATCAGATAAACAGGTTGCCAGAGAGGCTTTAGGTATCGAACCTGACGGTTCATTGATATGTTTGATGCCGGGCAGTCGAGGCTCTGAGATGAAGCTGTTAGGGCCTGACTTCATTGATGCAGCCGTATTACTCAAGCAGTTTTTCCCTAAGCTCCGTTTTGTTGCGCCAATGGCGAATAACAAACGTCGAGTGCAGTTTCAAAGTCAGCTTACTGAGGCCGAGGCTAAGCATGGAGGGTTACCGCCTATCACATTAGTGGATGGTCAGTCGCGGACGGTTATGGCAGCGGCGGATTACATTGTGATGGCTTCCGGAACAGCAACGTTAGAGGCTATGCTAATAAAGCGACCAACGGTGGTGGCTTATAAAGTCGGCCCTATCAGTTATCGAGTGTTTAAGAGGTTGCTTGCTATCGACACTTTTGCCATTCCTAACCTATTGTCGAAAAAACTGTTATTGCCTGAGTTAATTCAAGAAGACTGTACGCCCGATAATCTCTTTGCTGAAGTTCGAGCCTGGATAGGAGATAAAGACAATAATGGCGGCCAGCGCTGGCAGGAAGTTCACCAAGCGTTTCTAGAGTGGCACCAAGCGTTGAAAAAAGATGCCAACGTGTACGCCGCTAACTCGATTGAGCACTGGTGGTCAGAAAACGGTATTAGACAGCAGGGGGTACTCGAGAATGGATAACTCCTTGAATCAGAGACCTTTACTGGTCGCCGGAGTTGATGAGGTTGGCCGCGGGCCATTAGCTGGGCCAGTAGTCGCAGCCGCGGTTATTCTTGATCCAAGCAAGCCTATTGAAGGTTTGGCTGATTCAAAAAAACTCACAGAAAAGCGCCGTGAATCACTGGCACTAGAGATTAAAGAAAAAGCATTGGCTTGGTCGATTTGCCGAGCTGATGTCGAAGAGATTGATAAAATCAACATCTTACAGGCCAGCTTGTTGGCCATGAAACGGAGTGTTGAAAGTCTCTCGCACCAACCTGAGTTAGCGCTGATTGATGGCAACCATTGTCCTAAGTTGGACTGCGCCATGGAGGCCATAATCAAGGGCGACAGTAAAGAGCCTGCGATCAGTGCGGCGTCTATCTTGGCGAAGGTGGCGCGCGACAATGAAATGGTTGAGATGGAAGAAAAATACCCGGGTTACGGTTTTGCCAAGCACAAGGGCTACCCAACCAAGCAGCACCGAGAAGCTATTATTAAGCTGGGGATTACGGACATCCACAGAAAATCCTACGCTCCAGTACAACAGCAGCTGAATTTATGATCATCGAAATGGACTGAGATCAACTCATGTTCATTTTGAGACACGCTCTGTAAGAATATTACTGCAATGCAGCGATGACCTCCTTATAATGAGTAAGTCTGTATAAACCAAGACTTACGATAACGACTTAAAGTTGCACAACAATAATGACGGCACGTTAACTATGGCACCTCGCTTTGTTCATTTAAAAGTTCATACTGAATACTCTATGGTGGATAGCTTAGTCAGGGTAAAGCCTCTGCTAGCTGACTGTGTTGAGCGTCAGGTTCCGGCGATCGCCATGACGGATCAAATGAACATGTGTGGCTTGGTTAAGTTTTACTCCACAGCGGTTAAGTCTGGGGTTAAGCCGATTGCTGGCGCTGATCTATTAGTCGAAGATCCAGAAGACGAAGATAGTTACTTTCGGGTAACTGCTCTGTGCATGAACACCGACGGATACTTAAACCTTAAGTACATCATTTCGCGTGCCTATTTAAAGAACCAACAACGAGGTTTGCCGCTAGTTAAGAAAGAATGGCTGGCTGAGTTGAATGGCGGTCTCATCATTCTTTCTGGAGCGAAAGAAGGGGATATCGGTAAAGCCGTCTTAGCTGGAAAAATGGACAAGGCAGCTGAATTCCTAGGTTTTTGGAACCACCACTTCTCGAATCGTTTCTACTTAGAGTTACAAAGAACGGGGCGCCCCTACGAAAACGAATATATTCATCAAGTCATTGGTTTAGCCCAAGGCTCCAGTACGCCAGTTGTTGCGACCAATGATGTCCGCTTTTTATTAAAAGAAGACTTCGACGCTCACGAAGCTCGAGTATGCATTAACCAAGGTCGTGTGCTTGCCGATCCGAGACGTCCCCGGGATTACTCGGAGCAGCAATATCTCCGCACTGAAGATGAGATGGTTGAGCTCTTTGATGATATTCCAGAAGCGATTGAAAACACGGTGGAAATTGCTAAGCGATGTAACATGGACTTACGCCTTGGAGAGTATTTCTTACCGGAGTTCCCAATCCCTGATGGCTTGACCATTGATCAGTATTTTGAGCAAGTATCAAAGGATGGCTTAGAAGAACGACTGGATCATTTATATGATCGCAACGCGGATAATTTCGCTGAAATCCGTAAGCCCTATGATGAGCGCCTACAAATTGAATTAGACGTCATTAACTCTATGGGCTTCCCCGGATACTTTTTGATCGTTGGTGACTTTATTCAGTGGTCAAAAGATAACGGTGTGCCAGTAGGCCCCGGTCGTGGTTCTGGTGCGGGCTCATTAGTCGCGTACGCGATGAAAATTACTGACCTTGATCCGCTCGAATTCGACCTCCTTTTTGAGAGATTCTTGAATCCAGAGCGGGTTTCGATGCCTGACTTTGACGTCGACTTCTGTATGGAAGGGCGTGATCGTGTGATTGATTATGTGGCAGAGCGCTACGGCCGTAACAGTGTATCGCAGATTATTACGTTCGGTACCATGGCGGCGAAAGCGGTGATTCGAGATGTGGGGCGTGTATTAAGTCATCCTTATGGGTTTGTCGATAAGATCGCCAAGCTTATTCCGTTTGAAGTCGGTATGACGCTGGAAAAGGCCTACGAGCAAGAGCCTGAACTGCCACGGATGTACGAGGAAGACGAAGACTTCCGTGAAGTTTGGGATTTGGCGCGTAAGTTAGAAGGCGTCAAGCGTAACGCTGGTAAGCACGCCGGTGGTGTGGTCATTGCGCCAGCTGACTTGGAAGAGTTTGCGCCACTGTATTGTGATGAAACCGGAGCTAACGTCGTTACCCAGTTTGATAAGGATGATGTTGAAAGCGCAGGCCTTGTTAAGTTTGACTTCCTGGGTTTGCGAACGCTGACTATTATCGACTGGGCGCTGGAAACGACCAATTCGATTTTACAGAAAAGAGGCGAAGCGCCGGTCGACATTACTAAGATCGATACTGAAGATCCAGAAGTCTTTAAGTTATTGCAGTCGGCTAATACTACCGCGGTTTTCCAGCTGGAATCTCGCGGCATGAAAGATTTGATTAAGCGATTAAAGCCGAACCGTTTTGAAGATATTATCGCTTTGGTGGCTTTGTTCCGTCCCGGCCCACTTCAGTCGGGCATGGTTGATGACTTTATTCGACGTAAGCACGGTTTGGATAAAGTCTCTTATCCTCATCCGGATTATCAGCACGAGTGGCTACAAGACACGCTTGAACCGACGTATGGCATTATTCTCTACCAGGAGCAGGTAATGCAGATTGCGCAGGTCTTAGCGGGTTACTCGCTGGGCGGCGCGGATATTTTGCGTCGTGCGATGGGTAAGAAAAAAGCTGAGGAGATGGAGAAGCAGCGTAGCATCTTTAAAGAAGGCGCTGAGAGAAATGGTGTCGATGGCGACTTAGCCATGAAGATTTTTGACTTGGTTGAAAAATTCGCAGGCTACGGTTTTAACAAGTCGCACTCAGCCGCTTATGCACTTGTCGCTTACCAAACAGCGTGGCTTAAAACGCACCATCCAGCTTCCTTCATGGCGGCTGTAATGTCGTCGGATATGGATAACACTGATAAGGTGGTGACTTATGTGGAAGATGCCGAAATGCAAGGTATCACCATTACGCCACCCGACGTCAACAAAGGACAGTACCGCTTCTCCGTCGATGAAGAAGGGCGTATCGTTTATGGTATCGGCGCGATTAAAGGTGTTGGTGAAGGCGCAATTGAAAGCATCGTTAACGAGCGTGAGGCCAACGGTCCTTATGACGATCTATTCGACTTCTGTAGTCGCGTCGATCTGAAAAAAGCTAATCGTCGTGTTTTAGAATCTCTTATTCGTGCGGGTGCCTTGGATCAGCTGGGGCCAAACCGTGCCACATTGATGGCGTCGCTTGACGAAGCGATTAAAGCCGCTGAACAATTCAATAAAAGCCAAGAAGTCGGGCAAGACGACTTGTTTGGTAGTGTTGTCGCGACAACGGCCAGCGAGCAGCATCAGTATGTACGCGTTCGCCCATGGACTGACGAGCAGGTGTTACAGGGCGAAAAGGACACACTAGGCCTCTATTTAACAGGCCATCCGATTGACCGCTACGTGCCAGAAATTCAGCAGATGAGCGTGACTCGCCTACGTGATTTACAACCCACAGGGCGAGGCCGAACAGCGAGAGTTGCGGGCCTGATCATTGCTATGCGCGTGATGACGACGAAGCGCGGTGACAAGATGGGCATTTTGACTATCGACGATAAATCGGGCAGATGTGATGTTACTGTATACGCTGAGACTTTTGAGCGTTATCGAGACGTACTAACCAAAGACAGCGTGGTAGTGATTGATGGTGAAGCCCGCCATGATGATTATTCTGGTGGCACAAGTGTTAGCGCCAACAGCGTCCTATCCTTTGAGCAAGCCCGTGAGCAGTACTGCAAAAAAATCGTCATAACCGTTTCCGATACCATTATTGGCCCAGACACCATGACCGAGTTGCATGAAAAGCTTAATCAGCACAAAGATGGAAGTTGTCCAGTCGTGGTCAACTTACAGTATCAGCAAGCCAAGTTATCCGCGGACTATAAGCTTGCCCCAGAGTGGGCGGTGCAGCCAGCCGACGCACTGGTGTTCGCATTGAAGCATATACCGGGATGTGTTGAGGCGAAGGTGGAGTATTAATTACTGAAAAGGAAAAGCAAATGAAGAGCTATATGCTTGTTATCTTTTTATTTCTTTACGCCGGAGTATTAGACGCTAAGGAATCAGAAAGGACGTTAGAAAAACTTGGTTACTCTAGTACTATCGAGTCATTCGAACGAGCAATTAAAAGAGATGATCTAGAAGCGCTTAAAATTTATATTGACTCAGGCATCGTAGATACATTCAGAAAGGAAAAGAAGAATCCCATTGGCACATTAGCTTTTCATGGTAGCCGGGAAGCTTTCAAGCTGTGGCTTGATTACTTTAATCCGCCTTCTGGCGCTTACGCTTATGAGAAAACGATGTGGTTTTTTATTGGTATAGGAAAGGAAAAGCATGCCATATTATTATCAGAATATATTGAAGACCCTAACTATACTTTTGATTACGGGATGTCGCTTTTATTAACTGCTTCGCAGCAAGGGATGATGACAGTTGTACAAAAACTAGTTGAGCTTGGTGCCTCTCCAAATGCTTCTGATGATTTTGGTAATATTGCTGCTACTTTAGCCATTAGAAATGATAATTTAGAAACTTATAAATTTTTAATTAAAAATACAGACTTTTCAAAAGTTACTGAACTTTCTGTAAAATCGCTTTTAGGTTCTATTATGCGAAATAGAAATTTTAATGTTGAAGCATTAAGGTTTCTCTTTGGCACTTCTAATATTCCGTTAACAAATGCAAACTATAACATTCTTATAAGAAGCGAAAGACAAATAGGCAATCAAAGCACAGAAGCTTATCAGCTAATTGAAGATGCATTTAAGTTTGTAAAAGAAACTTGGTGATTGTCTATGACTTTTGTCAGTTATCCTTTTAAGAAATTATAAAATTTATATGCTCGCCTTAGTTATTGGTTTTTTGATAGCTTCAATTATTGCAGACGAAAGTCTATTCCGAACTATTGTGATGATTATTAATGTGAACTAATAATATTAGGGGTAATGAAGTGGATACTAACTTATTACTTTACCCAATGCTTGCTCACGTTCTGTGGGTGGCATTTCTCTATGTATTGCTTACGGTGGTGCGTGCGCCTGCGGTATGGGGATTTATTCAGTCTAAGAGGGCGTCGTGGGCTGAGGTTGAGCCGCGTATTAGTGCGAATTTGTCGAATCAGTTTGAGTGGCCGTTATTCTTTTATGTGGTGTGCGTGCTATTAGTGAGTCAGGGAGGCGTGGTTGAGCCTCTGCAGGTTTGGTTGGCTTGGGTGTTTGTTGCTGGGCGATTGGTTCATAGTTTTGTACAGATACTGACGAACAATATTCGCTTTAGAGGACTTATTTTTACTATTAACTTCTTAGCAGTTCTAGCTATGTGGGCTGTTATGTTGATTTAGGTTATATCTTACTTATAATCAGGCGTGTTGAATCTTATTAGAATATTATAAATATAGGGACTTAGGCATGAAGTTTATTATTAAAGACTTTTTTTTCGCATGCGTTGCTTCTGTTGTTTTGTACTATCTTGTTGTGGCTTCGGTTGGTATTGCTGCAGCGCTAGCTATTCCCAATGGATATATTGAGTGGTTCAGGAAAGAAGAAATTTTGAAGTTTGGTGTTTATCTGTGGAGTGTTATGACGATTATCCCCGCACAGGCGATTCCCACTATTATCATCACATACATTATCGCTAGGTTTTTGGTAGATAATGTTAAGGTTTTCTGTGCTGCATTGATATTAATTTATATTATTTACTATGCAGTAGAGTATAGGGGTTTTGGTTCTTTAGGGGTGGCTTTGATATACCCATTATCTATTGTACTAGCTGGTTATTTAGCGCAAAAAGTAAGAGCTAAAAAGAGCATCTCTGATTAATTACTAACTCCAAACCGCCAGCTAAAGTTGTTTCGTTTCCACATCATGGCGGTTAAGCCGAAGTAAAGTGACATATAGAGGGCGAAGTGCCATTCGATGATGTTTTCAGCCTGATCTGCCCAGCTTACGCCGGTGGCTTTGATGATGACGTTGGCGATACCAAGGCACCAATAAAGGATCATTAAGATGAGCTGTGTTTTTAGGTATTTTTGCGATTGTCTATCCAATGTCTGTCTGGCTTTTTGTAAGCTTCGGATGCTGAGCATTTGTGCTAATACGGTGAGGGCGAAGTAGAAGGTTATGCCGTAGCGTCGCATAAATTGGTAAAAATCACCTTCGGTACCGAGGAAGTTTACGTAGAGGATTAAAAACAATGCGCCGATACTGCCAAGGATAAATATAGACCGGTGTGTTTTATCGGTTATTTGTTTTAACCAGATACTCTGTAGATACCAAAAAAATACTAATAAAGCAGCGGTTGGCATCATCAGCCCGCGAAATATGAATATGGCATTGCCCTCGCGAGCAGCTCTGCTGATCGAGGTGCAACCTTGAAGATAAGGAACGCATTCTCTAGCCACACCCTCCCATAACCCAAGAAAAAACGCCCCATGCGCGGCAATGATAGGGATTAAGCAAACACTCCAAGCGACGTGGTGTGGGCGGATAATAACTCCTTCTCAACTTACGTATTTAATCTATCAATGAGCAAATAATAGGCATGAACAAGTCATTAGCGCAAGTAAAGCTACGGTTGATTTGGAAGGTATTTATAGGATGGGTTAAGCGTAAGCTGTAACCCATCGATGTGATGTGAGCTTGTTGGGTTACGAGGCAAGCCTCTAACCCAACCTATATGTGCTTTTGAGGAAAAAGGGGCGTTACAACTTTTTCTTCAATCGCTTTTCGACCATCTTCTTTTCCCAGTTGATGTTGATGATGTTGATGACTTCGAAGGCTTGTAGGCCATGCATGATTAGGCCGAATGTCCATGCTGCCCATGGGATATACATTTCTGTTATTTTTCCGGTGAAAATAAAGATGACACAAAAGATGACGTATATCAGTAAGTGTGAGTAAAAGTCTTTGATGCCTTTGACGTACTCCATGGCTTCGGCTTCTTCTTTCGAGACTTCTTCGGTAGGCAGTTCTTTCGAGTCAGTTTGCTTGCTTGGGTTGTTGTCGGCTGTGTTCATTACGGGCTCCTTGATTTGCTGTTCCTGAGGTTTTTCTGGTGATGACTCAGGAGGTTGAAACGTGGCGATATCCACTTCAAACACAGCGGCGAGGGCTTTTTGACTTTCAAGGCTGGCGGGTTGGCCGCGTTCAATACGCTGAATGGTGCGGACGCTCAGTCCTGTCATTTCGGCGAGTTGTTCTTGTGACCATCCGTTACGTAATCGTAGTTTTCTTACAATCATGTTTCCAATCCTAATAAAGTGATTAATTAAGCTTCAACGCCTTGCTGTGGTGCGGTGGCTATCGAGTGAGCCTGTATTATCAAAATACACCGCTGAGTATACCACGTCATAAGCGGGACAGTAGTCATGATGTCACCTGACATTTAGGTGACATCTTATATAAATCAATAGGTTACAAGGACACTAGATCAGGCAGTAAATGATAAAAATACCGAGGGCGAGACAGAGAATACCGTAAAAATGGATCAGTTTTATAATGGTTGGAATGATTTTTTTGGCGAAATTATGATGCCAGCGCCATGGTAAACCAACTAGCATGAGGGAGGTTATAATAATAACCCAACCGAAGATGCCAAAGAATTCGCTAAATGCCATGTGTGGTGCGTGTACAACGATCGCACCTCCGACAATCAGTCTCAAGGTTTGCTCTAGAAAGTGGTGCCATGGGGTTTTAACAAAAGCGTTTAGGAAGCTAATGGCTTTGGATTTATCCACGAGAACGATGATCTCAAATAGAATAAGCCCTAGAGCGAAAAGCCATACAATCGTTTCAGCGATGAATGCCATGGTTAACCTTGTAGCTGTATCGATTCTTAGTTATAGCACGCCTTCATGCTTGAGTAACCATTCTTTGGCTGCGAGTCCGCCGGCATAGCCAGTCAGAGTGCCATTGGCGCCAATAACGCGATGGCAAGGCACAATAATGGAAATAGGGTTTTTACCATTGGCAGCACCCACAGCTCGGCTAGCATTTTTATTACCGATAGCTTGTGCCAGTTGACCATAGTTCCAAGTCTGCCCAAAGGGGATAGTGGTTAGTATGCGCCAGACTTTTTGCTGAAAATCCGTGCCGGTTGATTGCAGTGGTATGTCGAAGCAAGTTCGTTGGCCTTGAAAATATTCTGCAAGCTGGGATCTTGTGTTTTCCAGTATCGCGTTTGATTGGTGGGTCAGTTCAGAGTCGAGAACTTTTCCCCACGGCTTAAACAATAGCGCCTTTAGGTGCGTATTGGTTGCGTAAAGATGCGCGGCCCCGAATGGGCAGTCCACTTTTTGGTAATAGATGGGTTGGTAATCTAGTGTCATCGTCGTTCCCGTTACCGTTATAGCGAGTTCCACAGCTGAAGCGTGGCGTAACTTCGCCACGGACTCCAGCTGTCTGTGTCTGTGATTTCAAGGGCTTCTATGGCTTTAATAACGCCTAAGTCTTTTTCCGGGAAAGCATCCGTGTCTTGTCCGCTGCGAAGCTTAATGTATTCGTAACTCCAAGGGCCGATGCCTTTAATGTCGAGAATGTCAGACAGGCTAATATCGCTTTGAGTATGCTCTGCCTCAACAAACCAAGCCGCAAAGTCGGTTAGGGTTTGTTTGCGTCGGTTCGGCATTTTTAAGAAACTCAAGTCGGCCTTCATGACTTCTGTAGGCGTTGGGAAAAGTTTATGCTGTTCATTATAGGTCGCGCCGACACGTTCAATCAGCTTGTGGGTATGACCGTAAGCTGCTTTAACCGAGACTTGCTGTCCGAGTATGGCTTTGATGCCAGCTTCAAACGTGTTCCAGCATGCAGGTAAGCGCAATCCTTTACAGATGATCGGTTTGAGTTTTGTATCTTTAGCGAGATGTTTTTCAATGGTGCTAACATCACTCTCTAAATCCAGAACTTGTTTGATTTGTGCGATCGCAGGCATCAGTTGCGCGTTGTCTTGCAGTTCAATATCTACCGAAAAACGGTGCTTACTCGGTTGATGAGTCGCTTTAAACCAACCCTGCGTTTGATTAATGCTAAAGGTTCGGCTGTAACTGTTATCGCTAACGGACTCAATGAGCGGTAATTCGCGAAGCTTTAAAAAGCGCTGCATTTGCGCCCAATTATAGGGTGGGCGATAAGAAAGCTGCAGTGTAATACTGACGCTTTTTAACTCGGAGCGACTGGCCTTTTTACGAAGTTCGCTGGGCGATAAACGCATAGTTGCTTTGAAGCTATCATTAAAGCGCCTGACGCTGTTAAAGCCAGAACTGAGCGCAATTTCGGTAATGGGTAAATCAGTTTGTTGCAGTAACTGTCTGGCCAGCATGAGCTTGTGGTGGTTGGCAAAACTTTGTGGGGACATCCCTAAGTGTTGCTCAAATATTTTTCGCAAGTAGCGATCGCTAATACCGAGCGACGCACTAAAACTTTGTACCGACTGATTATTTAAAGCGCCTGACTGGATACGTTGCATCGCTTTACGCAAGATTGCTTCATTGCCTAACCATGCGGCTGATTGGGGTGCTGATTCCGGGCGGCAGCGTAGGCAAGGGCGAAAGCCAGCTTCTTGTGCTTGGACTGCGCTTTGATAATAAATCACATTCTTTTCTTTCGGCGGACTGGCGGGGCAGATCGGACGACAGTAAATTTTTGTGGTTTTTACAGCGATAAAAAACTTCCCATCATAGCGGGAGTCTCTGGCCAATCGTGCTTTTTGAAACGTTTTCATCATAAGGTGTCACCGAGAGTCATGACTCCATGCTATCACTTTTTTTGGGTTGTACTAGCCAAAATCGGAACTGAATGATGAATAGGGAACTCAAGGTCTTGGTAAGAGTCCTATCATGAGTAGTTCTTAAACATTCCTCGGCGGTAATATGATGAAAAAAATAGTTTGCCTGATGATGCTCTTACTGACTGCGCCCCTTTTTAGCGCTAGCCTCAAAGCTAACACTCTACAGGGGCAGCTAGTCGATGCAGCTTTAGAGCGCACTGAGCACTTTGTTGTTTATGAAGGCTCCTACCGCAGCATTGATTATCCGATGGGGGATGTTCCAAAGAATATTGGCGTCTGTACGGATGTGATTATCCGAAGTTACCGTGCTCTGGGGATTGATTTACAGCAATTGATTCATGAGGATATGACTGCTGATTTCGGTGACTATCCCGATATTTGGGGACTCACCAAACCTGATACCAATATTGATCATCGCCGTGTACCGAATTTAGAGCGATTTTTTGAGCGTCATGGAGAGACATTAGCCGTCACCGATAAATCCGAAGACTATCAACCAGGCGATATTGTTAGTTGGCGTCTTGAAGGCGGCTTCCCGCACATTGGTATTGTCACGAGTAAAAAGTCCGAAACCAGTGACAACTTTATGATTGTCCATAATATTGGTTTAGGGCCGAAACTTGAGGATGTGTTGTTTCATTATCCTATCGCTGGGCACTACCGATACCTCCACGTATCGAGCGAAATTCCTGTGCACTAACCAAACAAGCGTTTGAACAAAATTAATACAGAGTACAGACCAGTGCCCGTCGAGGGCAAAGTTACCTTTTATAAGACTATGATTTTGGGTTAGAATAGAGAAATTACGCCATAAATAAACTAGTTGAATAGGCATGAGTTTGAACTTTTTAGATTTTGAGCGCCCAATTGCAGAGCTTGAAGCGCAAATTGATGAATTACGCTTAACTGGTGAAGATTCGAATATCAACATCAGTGAGGAAATTGAACGCTTGCAGAAGAAGTCTAAAGACTTAACCAAGAAAATCTTCTCGGACTTGTCAGCATGGCAGGTTGCTCAGTTAGCACGTCACCCACAACGTCCGTACACTCGTGATTATATCGAGCATGTGTTTGACGACTTTGATGAGTTAGCGGGTGATCGCGCATTCTCTGATGATGCTTCAATCGTCGGTGGTCTGGCGCGGTTAGAGGGCAAGCCTTGTGTGGTTATTGGTCATCAGAAAGGCCGTGACACTAAAGCCAAGATTAAACACAACTTCGGGATGTCTCGCCCAGAAGGTTACCGTAAAGCGAAGCGCTTGATGGAAATGGCTGAGCGATTCAGCTTACCGGTATTCACCTTTATTGACACTCCAGGAGCTTTCCCTGGCGTCGGTGCAGAAGAGCGTGGCCAGAGTGAAGCGATTGCGCGTAACCTAAAAGTGATGGCAACTTTGAAGTCGCCAATTATTGCTACGGTTATCGGTGAAGGCGGTTCTGGTGGTGCTTTGGCGATTGGTGTCGGTGATAAGGTGAACATGCTTCAATACTCTACTTACTCGGTTATTTCGCCAGAAGGCTGTGCTTCAATTCTTTGGAAAAGCGCTGAGAAAGCAGAAGAAGCAGCAGATGCTATGGGGATCACGGCTGAGCGCATTAAAGAGCTTGGGTTAATAGATAATATTGTCCAAGAACCTCTAGGTGGCGCGCACCGAGATTACGTCGACATGAGTAAAAACTTGAAAGCCCAGCTAATTCAAGATTTAGATAGTCTTGAAAGCCTAGATACAGATAAGTTACTTGATCGTCGTTACGATAAGTTGATGGCTTTCGGTGAAGTCACCGAGGGCTAAGTTCCTTCCATGAATCATAACGAGCCAGTAACTGCGGCAGTCAGTCGTTTTCTGGCTCTGGATTCTTCCAAAAACACTTCCTCGTATTTAGTCGCACTGAGTGGTGGCGCGGATTCTGTTGCGTTGTTACATGCCTTTTCGCAGCAGGTTGATGCCTCTCGCTTGAAAGCGGTGTATATCGATCATCAGCTTCAATCGATATCCTCTGAATGGGCAGCATTCAATCGACAGTTGTGCCAAGCTTTAGGGGTCGATTTTGAGGTTATTTCGGTTGAGGTTGCATCAGCGTCAAGCCTTGAAGCAGAAGCTCGTAAGGCTCGCTACCAGGCTTTGTCCTCGTTAATTCAGAACAATCAGTGCTTGCTTACCGGCCACCACCAAGATGATCAGGCTGAGACGTTATTATTACAACTTTTTCGTGGGGCCGGGTCCAAAGGGCTGTCAGCAATGCCTGCATTTACTCCGTTTAGCCATGGAGCCCATGCCCGTCCTTTGCTTGGGGTTACAAAGCAGGATATTCAGAACTATTGTCAGCGCCAATCTCTTGATTATGTCGACGATCCTTCGAACCAAAATACTCAGCACCGACGAAACTTTTTACGACATAAGCTGTTGCCGTTAGCGGAAGCTGAGTGGCCAGAGATTAAAGCAACCCTTGCTCGAGCAAGTCAGTTGCAGGCTGCTACTCAAGAAATTATTGACGAAGTAGCGCAAAAAGATTTGGAGCTGTGTCTTAGTGACAAAGATGAATTATCGGTGACGGGTATAAAGTCACTTTCAGAGGCTCGACAAAATAATGTGTTGCGACATTGGCTGCAATTATTGGGGCAGGAGATGCCAAGCCAAAAAGTGTTGCAGCAGTTAAAACAACAAATGCTTGAGGCTGAAAGCGGAGCACATCCTAGTATAGAATTTTCCGGCGGTTCGGTTAAGCGCTTCCAAGGGGACTTACTTTGGGTTAGCGACCTCAAGCCTTTTGAATTAAGTCCTGTAAGTTGGGACGGTCAAACGGATTTGGTCGTTGCCGATACACTGAAGCTACCGTCAGACTGGCTCAAAACTCACCATCCTGAACTCGTTGGCGAAAAACTGAGGGTTCAAACACGCCAAGGAGGTGAGCGTTTGAGAAAGCTCAATGCCAGTCATACCACGAGCCTCAAAAATTACTTTCAAGAGTCAGGTCTCGCGCCTTGGCAACGTCAACAAGCGCTATTAATTCTGCACAATGACGAAGTCAAAGCGGTGTACACGGAGCATCTGAGTCATCACTAAAACGTGTCATCAAGCTTTTTAAGGCTCCAGTTATGATGCTGCGCCCAAGATTTAACGATACGGTTGTCGTGTGAGTTGTCCAAAGGGCGAAAGCCGGCTGTCGGGTTATGCAGAGCGTCTTCTATCGCAAGATTGTGGGCAAAAAAGATGGGGTCTAAAAACTCCATGAGTGTGGGCTCTTCAAGGGCGAAATTCACCGGCTTTTTGTTTGCTAAAACGGATTTTTCTGAAAAATTAAAACCAAACTCATCTTCTGCTCCAGCGTTGGCGAGAATTTTCCCCTTAAACCATCGGCGCTTATAGCTTTGACTCAATAAATCTTTAATTCCAGTTGCTGTGATGATGATGTCAGCGTCTTTAATGGCGATTTCAACATCTTTTTGCTCAGAACCAGAAACCGCAGTATATCCCTTGGATGTAATAAGGTTTAAGCGCTCTGGTAGCATGTCGATAACTGTAATATGAGGTGTTTTTTGGGCAAAGTAATAAGCAATACCGGTTCCCACTTTTCCAAAGCCAAAGATTAACACTTTTTTATTATCAATAGGCTGCTTTGATAATTGACTGATTGCTCGATACACGCCTTCACCCGTTCCCAAACAGGTTTCCAAGGACTTCAATCGGGTATCATCGACTGAGACAATAGGGGATTGAGTGTCTTGGTAATTCTCGTAACGAATAGCTCCTGTACGTGTTAACTCTACGATTCCTTTGGTGGCCTGGCATTGGTTGACTAACTCAGCACCACAATCCAGTAGGAAGTCGTAAGTGCCCTTTAATTGGTGTAGTGGAGTATAGAGAACACCTTCTTTTTCTAAAACCTCGAGCGTTTCCTTGGACTCTTTGATGAAGCTTGGGTTGGTGACGGTTAAGACCGCTCCTGATTCTTTTAAGCAAGCAATCTTTAATAAAGTGGTGCGAGTCAAAGGTACGTTGTGGGCTATGGTCATGCCTGCAAAAGGCTTTCGGATACGATAGTCTTCAAGCATGCGGTGCATGAATGGCGCAGTAGAAACAGGGTAAAGCTCGAAGTAATGGCTAAAATTGTTCATGGGTGTGGGGTTTTTATTTTTTAAAGAAAGCCAAGATGTTGGCTTCTTGACGCATGGCGTCATTATAGCCAAGCTCGATCAGTCTTTGCGTGAAGCCTTTATCAAATAACAAATAGCTGAGAATACCGTTCCCATCAACACTATCAACACCAATACGTTTAAAAAAGAAACGCAGGCCGCGGGGAAGGTTTTTAAAATACTCTCCAGCCAGTTCCGCAGGCTCAATGCTAGGGGAGATAATAAAGGTGTTGACTGGCTTTAACGTAAGCTGCTCACGAACTACGTCGGATTCGGGGATGTGTGCGAGCAAGGTATTGACGCGCATCAGTCTTTCGATGTCGCTTTCAAGGCTATCAATAAAGATACTATCAAATAAGTGTCCGCCAATGTCACCAACGGTGGGAATGGAGGACTTATGCTCAGGTTCGCCTCTTAGTGGTTTTACCGTGACCACGAAAAGTTTATCAGCACCGAGGTGTAGCGCAGGGCTCAAAGGCGTCAAAAAGCGTAAAGAGCCATCACCAAAGTGCTCATCATCAATCTCTTGTGATGGAAAAACCATTGGTATTGCCGACGAGGCTAAAAGGTGATCAACGTTTAGGATGTCAGCACGACCGTAACGTCGAAAGCGCTTCCACTCCACAAGATCAGGGTGCCCTTGGAAGAAGCTAACCGAGTTTCCAGTGTTGTAGTTATAGCAAGTGGTGCAAACGGCTTTAAGCAGCCCTGCTTGTTGGTTATTTTGAATATCCTCAAAGCGGATAACTTTTTCAAGTAAGTTCCTCAATGGAGTATTATTCAAAAGCGACAACGGTTGCTTTAAGTTTTGTTTGGCACGAATGATATTCCACAGCCAGCGCATTCCATTTTTGGTCAAACTTCTAAGATCAGTTTTATAAACGTGGTCAGGGCTGAAGTTAGCCCAGATTTCTTCCAGTCGTTTGGTGCCGTAATCAAATTGATGATTGTTACTGGCCATAGCCACAGCATTGATAGCTCCTGCTGAGGTGCCTGTAATAATATTGAAAGGTGAGCGTTTGGGCTGTTCTAAAATTTCGTTGACAGCTTTGAGTACCCCAGCTTGATAAGCTGCGCGAGCACCACCACCGGATAGAATAAGTCCAGCCGAATTATCATTCAGCTCATCATTAAGAACTTTGCTGTCTTTGGACATGACTAGAGTGCCCAGCGTTTACGGAGTGCAGCGTAGACTTTATTGGGGTATTTGGCTCGGCCACGTGAACCATTATAGCGACCTAAAGCATAAGTGAGGTTATTCTTTTCTCTATCAATGTAGAGTTTAAGGATATAACAGCCATAACGGATGTTGGTTTCCATATCAAACAATGAGTCCTCAGGATGACCGATTTCTTTTTTCCAGAATGGCATAATTTGCATTAACCCTCTGGCATTAGCCACTGATAAGGCGTAGCGGTCAAAGTTACTTTCCACCTCCATGATGGCCAAAACTAACTGTGGATCGACGTTTGCCTCATTAGCGTAACGGTGGACAAGACTGAGGATTTTTAAACGCTCGTCGGATGGAATATGAGGAGCCCGACGCTTCAGCCGGCCTTCCATATCCTTCATCCAGACGGTTGCATCGTATTTATCGACAAAGTGATGTTCTTGTTCCATCAAGTTTTTCAACTGATCTGCAAATGCTTGATCGGGACGGTCTTGTGCAAAGAGTGCACCGCCCCAAAGCATGAATATCAGTAATAGCAGCGTATTGCGTAACATCCTGTGACGATTAATTGATCGTTAACTTGTCTTGAATATAATCGACAACATTTTCAACTTCAAGATCTGCCTTGTCGCTGTTGTCACGATTTTTGTATTCAATCGTATTATTTTTTAAACCACGATCACTGACCACTAAACGGTGTGGTATACCCACCAGCTCAGTGTTAGCAAACATGACACCAGGACTTTCCTTTTGATCGAGGAATAGCGTTTCTATGCCAAGCGACTCGAGACGCTGGTACAGCGCTTCAGCAACTTGTTGAACGCTTTCCGATTTATGCATATTCATCGGTATAATCGCGACCTTGAACGGGGCGATAGCTTCCGGCCAGAGAATACCGTTTTCATCATGATTTTGTTCAATGGCGGCGGCGACAATTCTCGATACGCCAATACCATAACAGCCCATCGATAAATGTTTCGCTTTGCCGTTTTGATCAAGCACCGTGCAGTTCATGGCCTTGGAATATTTATCGCCAAGCTGGAAGATATGACCCACTTCGATGCCGCGCTTGATTTCTAGCACGCCTTTGCCGTCCGGGCTTTTGTCACCAGCAACAATATTTCTTAAGTCACAAACGTGAGTATATTCGGCATCACGTTTCCAGTTAACGCCTGTTAAGTGGAACCCTTCTTCGTTAGCGCCGCAAGCGAAGTCACTGAGAACTGCTGCGTCGCGATCGACAATAATGGGTACGCTTAAACCTTGAGGCCCGCACGAGCCAGGGTTACAGCCAGCAGTGGCTTTTACCGTTTCGTCGTTGACTAGGACTAATGGGTCTGCAACCAGTGAGTGTTTGCTCGCTTTGACTTCGTTGAGTTCATGATCGCCGCGCAAACAAAGGGCGACGACAGGTTGCTCTTCGGAAGCACCTTGTACAAATAACGTTTTAAGGACTTGGTTCGTGTCGATACCCATCACTGTCGCGGCTTCTTTAACCGTGCGGCAGTTAGGCGTCGCGACTTTTTCAACGGTTTGAGTCGGCTCGGCCGCTTCACCTTCAGGAGCCAAGCTTTCTGCTTTTTCGATATTTGCGGCATAATCACTTTCGGTACTGAAGGCAATAGCGTCTTCGCCAGACTCTGCTAACACATGGAATTCGTGTGAGCCGCTACCACCAATAGCGCCTGTATCAGCGAGAACGGGACGATAGTCGAGTCCAATACGATCAAACACATTGCAATAAGCCTGGTGCATCTGTTGATAGGTTTCATCCAACGAGGCTTCATCAATGTGGAATGAGTAGGCATCCTTCATAATAAATTCGCGCGAACGCATGACACCGAAACGTGGGCGAACTTCATCACGGAACTTTGTCTGAATTTGATAAAAGTTAGCCGGTAACTGTTTGTAGCTACTCAGCTCGTCTCGAATCACTGCGGTAATGATTTCTTCGTGCGTAGGCCCCAAGCAGAAGTCACGCTCATGGCGATCGTGAAAGCGTAACAGCTCAGGTCCAAATTGATCCCAACGACCCGATTCTTCCCATAAGTCTGAAGGCTGTACCGATGGCATCAACATTTCAACAGAACCAGCTTTGTTCATTTCCTCTCGAACAATGTTCTCAACTTTACGCAGGACGCGTAAACCGGTCGGTAACCACGTGTACAACCCTGAAGCTACTTTACGAATCATACCCGCTCGTAACATCAGTTTATGGCTTACCAGTTCAGCATCGCTTGGATCTTCTTTCAGGGTAGAAAGTAAGTATTGACTACTACGCATTGGAGTCCCTAGTCATTGGTTATAGGTATCATAAATAGTCAGCTATTGTAGCAAGGTTTAAATGGGCTACAAAGCTGGTACATAGGATAAGTTGAACGATTTTTAAGATTTTTCTGTATAAATTTTGTACAATGGTGGTGTCGTTAAGACAAAAGCGTAGTTGTAGAAGTTAGCGTTCCTTGGTTTAGGCGAGGGTAAGTTATGACTATTTTTAAAACGACGTTGGTTACCGCGGTTACTGCCCTGTTGGTAGTAGGGTGTAGCTCTTCATCACGCTATGCTGTACAGAATGAGTCCGAAGATGAGTATGTTTATATTTTGGACTATGAAAAAATTGCATTCATCGAAAAGGCTACTCAGTATTCTAATTCAAATTTGGACATGATTTGGGTTAACCCACCCGTAAAACGGATCAAACGAAGTGAGTTAGAGGCTTTGCAAGCTAAGCAATAAGCCAAGCACTTGCTCGGCTTATTAACAAAGTGAGCAGTTCTTAATGGACTCGCTTACCGTCAATCCAAGTTTCCCTAACTTGGATGTTATCGATTTTGTCCTTAGAAATGGTAAATATATCGTTATCAATCAGAATGAAATCCGCTTTTTTGCCTTTCTCTAAAGAGCCAATGCTGTCTTCCCAAAAACCAGCATAAGCAGCATCAATGGTGAAGCTTTTTAAGGCTTCCGCCACGGTGAGCTTTTGTGAAGGAATCCAGCCATCTTCAGGTAAATTATCAGCATCTTGGCGTGTAACAGCAGCATGCAATCCTAGGAAAGGATTCGCTTTTTCCACTGGAAAGTCGGAACCTGAGGCGATAATGACGTTATTATCCAAGAAAGTTCTCCAAGCATAAGCGCCTTCCAACCGTTGTTGACCAAGGCGGTCGCCAGCCATGTTCATGTCGCTAGTGGCATGTGTTGGTTGCATCGAAGCGATAACGCCAAGCTTTGCAAACATTGGTATTTCTTCCGGTACCACGACTTGCGCATGCTCTATGCGGTGACGCAAAGTTTTGGCTGATTGCTCTTTATCAAGCTTTGCAAGCTCCTGCAAAACCATGTGATTCGCAGCGTCACCAATGGCGTGGATGTTGGTTTGGAATCCGTGTTTAGTGATTAACGCTAAATATTGGCTTAATTTATCGGCTGTTGTTAAGAGCAAACCTTTATTGTCGGGTTCATCAGAGTAAGGCTCTAACAATGCTGCACCGCGACTGCCCAGCGCACCGTCGGTGTAAAGCTTTACTGACTGGATTTTAAGGAAAGGATGATTAACTTTTCCGTATTTCAACATGGCTTCAAGTCTTGGATCTGCGCCGCTTAACATGCCATAGACTCTGAGTGGAATGCGATCTTTTCCAGACAGCTCTAACATGAGTCGGTAGGTTTCAAAATCAACGCCAGCATCGTGTACTGATGTAATGCCTAAACGGATCAAGTGATCGAACGCTAGTTGCAACGCAGCTTTGCGCTCTTTCTTGTTGAGCGGGGGGATTTTTTGCTCAACTAAGTCCATCGCTGCATCAATCAACACGCCAGTGGCTTCGCCACTTTGGTCACGAATAATTTTTCCGCCCTCTGGATCGGGCGTGCTTTTATCAATGCCGGCAAGCTCTAAAGCTTTACTGTTGGCCCAGCCTGCATGCCCATCAATTCTGCTTAACCAGACTGGACGACCGGCAATTGTTTTGTCTAATGAGGATTTGCTGGGGAACTCTTTATTAAGCCATAACACTTGATTCCAGCCGCGACCCAGCACCCAACGCGTGTCGGGATTTTTCTTGGCATACTGACCGACAGCGTCAACGGTTTCCCCTTCTGATTGAATGCCCCTGAGGTCGACTCGCATCAGGTTTAAGCCTAACCCTAAAAGATGTCCATGAGCATCAATCAAACCTGGCAACAAGGTTTTTCCCTTGCCATCGATTGAAATGTTGAAGCTGTTCATTTCAGCCAGCTCTTCTTGAGAACCTGTGGCTAAAATGACGCCATCTTCAAATAAAATGCTATTAAATTGCTTGAGTTCACCGTTTTCGAAGGTGTAACCCTTAACGTTATGCAATAACGTAGGAAGCGCTTCGGCTGATTGCAAAGCACCTAAGGCAAGGGTTACAACGCTCAAGAGTGTCAGAATTATTTTGCGCATGCTGGAATGACTAATTAATGATGAATTGACATACTCTAATACAACTTATTATGAATATAAAGACATGCTTCTCATATATAACCTATTGATTTTAAATAGCTAACATTAAACTGTCATCTTTTTGTCCTCTCGCTGTCATGCTCATCGTTTATAAATGGCAAAACGATGGAGGATTAATATGTTTAAATCATTTAAAGGTTTGCCGGATTTACCTTATGCGGTAGCGCCGATTGAGCAGGTAAAATACCAGCGCCCGATTATCGAGTTAGCCCAAGAGCTTATCCGCCGTCCATCCATAACGCCTTCTGACGGTGGTTGCACAGCGATACTGGCTAATAGGTTGGCCGTTGCAGGTTTTACCACTGAGTATGTCAATAAAGGAGCTGTCACCAATCTCTGGGCGTACCGTGGGGACGACAATAGTCAGCCAAGCGTTGTCTTTTCCGGGCACACGGATGTTGTTCCCCCGGGGCAAAATGCAAAGTGGGAAACCGCGCCTTTTATGCCAACAATAAAAGATGGCTTTATCATTGGTCGCGGCGCCTCTGACATGAAAGGTAGCTTGGCAGCGATGATCGTGGCGACTGAGCACTTCGTCAAAAAGTACCCGAAACATCAAGGTTCGATAGGCTTTATGCTGACCAGTGACGAAGAAGGAGAGGCCATTGATGGTACGCGCCATATTGTCGATTCGCTTAAGCAGCGCGGCAAAGTCATTGATTATGCGATAGTCGGCGAGCCGACAACTGATAAACAGTTAGGCGATGCAATACGTATCGGACGCCGTGGATCGATCAATGGAAAGATCAGGATTCAAGGAAAGCAAGGTCATGTAGGATATCCAGAGCAACTCAGTAACCCTATCCATAACTCGTCAAAATTGGTCCATAAACTGGCAACCAAGCGCTGGGATATGCCCAGTCGCTACTTTCCTTCGACCAGCTTCCAGTTAGTTAAGGTTCACTCAGAAAGTGGCGCCATGAACGTTACGCCAGCAAGTTTAGAGATGGTGTTTAACTTTCGTTACTCACCTCGTAATTCTTTTGATAAAATTCAATCTTACGTTGAAAAGAAAGCGAAAAAATATGGTCTTGAGGCGACTTTTGAGTGGGAACATGAAGCTGCTCCTTACATCACTCGCCGCGGTAAACTCAGAAAAACCGTGCAAAAAGTGATCCAACAAGAAAGTCAGCTTAAAACTAAGTTGACCACTGGTGGAGGCATTTCCGATGGCCGTTACATCAAGCAAATCGCGACCCAAGTGATTGAGCTTGGCCCTAGTAACAAAACGATTCACCAAGCCAATGAACGCGTCTCGATTAGTGAGCTTAACAAGCTCTGCCACTTATACTTTCGGATTCTAGAAGAACTTCTTATCAAAAGTTCCTAACGATACTTTGTTAAAATCAATAGCGCTTTGCTGGAGTTACTTGCTAGCTGGCGCTAAGCTATGACTATGTGATTTTCATAGGAAGTAACATGCTAGAAATTGCCGCAATCGATCATATTGTCCTTCGAACCACAAAGCTCAAAGACATGCTAGCGTTTTATTGCGAGGTCCTTGGCTGCAAACTTGAGCGTGACATGGGGGCTGAGCTAGGCTTAACTCAGCTTAGAGCGGGTAACGCCTTGATTGACTTGGTTGCTGTCGATAGCAAGCTGGGACGGATGGGTGGAGAAGCACCTTCAACCAGTGGTAACAACCTTGATCACTTTTGTCTTCAGCTAAAACCCATCTCAGAGCAAGCTATCAAAGATCATTTAGAGTCTCACGGTATTCAAGCTGGTGAGTTTGATGAGCGTTACGGGGCCCAAGGTTTCGGGCAGTCAATTTATATTCAGGATCCAGAAGGTAATACGGTTGAATTACGTTCGCAAATCAATTAACCCAGAAGTAAGGCTGTAGGGAACTATTGATCTGACCAAACCGCTAGTTCATTGCCACTGGGTTCTTGAAAGTGGAAACGTCTACCGCCGGGGAAAGAAAAAATCGGCTTGATAATCTCGCCACCATGCTGCTCGACGATCGATACCGAATCTTCTAGAGATTCGGTGTAAAGAACCACCAATGCACTTCCTTTTGCCGTGACAGAACTTAATTCAGATTGATAGAAACCACCCTCAAGTCCCGACTCGGTAAAGGCGGTGTACTCAGGACCATAATCAGTAAACCTCCAGCCAAACGCTTTTTCAAAGAACTGCTTTGTAGCAGTTAAATCTTTGGCAGGAAACTCTACATAGTTAATCGGTGTGCCTTTCATAACAAACTCCTTGTATGCCTCTGATACCAACGTTATATCGTTAATGGTGATGAAAAGAAAGCTTGAATGATAAAGCTCTGGAAAAAGAAAGCCTGCATGGCTGATAGGGAGCTTTGCAGGCTTAACGTTAGCTATAAAATACTAGCTACGAGAAGTTTATTGTTATCAATATGATGCTTAATCGATATAGCGTTTGCGTTTCTTGTCTTTAAGTTTCAGCATATCAATCCAGACCACACTATCAATACAATCACCGAAGTCTGGATCAACGCCGAAGTCATAGAAAGTGACGCCGCCTTCTTCACAAAGATCACTGTATTGCTTAAACAGTGTTGGTACTGAAACATTCAACTCCGCCAGCTCTTTCTTCAAGACTTTAAAAGCGGCGGGTTGATCCAAGTGATTAAATAAAGCTTCCAACTTTGCTTTTTGCACGGGTTTAATACGATAAGGATTAAATGAGCGTACCAAGTTAATCTCAGAGCCATAGTATTGGCTAAAGTAGTAAACCAGCATGTCTTTAGCATACGCAGGGTAGTCATCACTGAGACTGACCGAACCAAACAGGTAACGAATGTGTGGATTTTGACGAATGTAAGCGCCAATACCAAACCATAAATAATCCAGGCTTCGCTTGCCCCAGTATTTCGGTTGGATGAAGCTTCGTCCCAACTCCATCGCTGTTGGAAACTTTTTTTGTAAGCTTTCTTCATAGCTAAAGAGTGTTTCCGAATAGAGCGTTTGCTCGGCATTGAATGTATGAATATCGGCAATTCGGTAGCTTCCGACGACTTCCATATCGTTTTGATCCCACAACACGATGTGCTTGTAGTAATAATCAAACTTGTCCATATCGCGCCGATTGCCAGTGCCTTCGCCAACGGCTCGAAAAGCAATTTCACGCAAGCGTCCAATTTCTCGCAACAGTGCCGAGTCTGATGTGTCTTCTAGCAGGTAAATGCTTTTACCATCAGCGGTTTCACCAATTTGTGAGCAGCGGTTGAGCTCTTCAATCAAAACTTTACGGTTTTCTGGGTGCGCGATAGCACGCTCCGTTTCAAACAGTTCTTCACGCTGGTGCTTGAGTCCATAGACATGTTGCTTAAAGCGGCCAATACTTTCTTTACTACTCGGCAACATACCGCTGAAGGATGAAAAAGGTATCAGCTTGCCGACTTTAACCGGCAGTGTTAAAGAAACGTTCTTGAACATTTCACGAACCAAGAATAGGGCGCTCAGTGGTTTAGCGATCAGCGAAAAGCCGTAGAAAAAACGGGAATTTTTTCCGCCCACATGAATTGGCAGTATTGGTGACTTTGTGTGCTTGGCCATTTTTAAAAATCCTGAGCGCCACTTTCCATCACGAATTCCTTTGAAGGATAAGCGCGATACTTCGCCTGCTGGGAAGAAGATAACAGCTTCATCTGCTTCTAGGGCTTGCTGAATGTTTTGAAGTTTTACTTTGGGGTTTTTTCCTTTAGCTATGTTATTAATCGGCAAAAAGAATTGGCGCAGTGGTGACATGGACCACAGTAACTCATTCACCACAATTTTGACGTCCTTCCTGACCGAGTAAATCAAAGACAGTAGAGCAAGGCCATCAAGCGAACCTAGGGGGTGATTCGCGATAATGACCACTCTACCTGACACGGGTATGTTTTCTAAGCTTGAGTTAGAAACGGTATAACTGAGACCTAAGCGCTGGTTAACCACTTCTAAGAAGTCAACGTGAGACATGTGCTTGTGTTGCTCAATAAAGTCGTTAACTTCTTCCTGGTGGAATAGGCGTGCTAGTAGGCGAGTCGCGCCTGATTGAAGCTTGGGTGATTTTTCAAGCTTGGGTAGATATTGTGCGACAACTTCTTTACTGTCGATCATAGTTTCACCTTCCCGTATTGGTCATCAATGACCGTTTTATGACAATCTCTTTGCACTGGTATCTTCATGGGTAGCATTATCGAAGCCTAATGTGACAGTCGAATTGCAGGCGTGAGACGCTTTTGTGACAAAATTAATCCATTGCTGGGAGTGTCGTAACTTGCGACAAACCCTTGTCTCACGTACTATATGGCGTCATTTCGGACGCTAAGCGGAATAGCGTTCATCAGTGTTTTAAAACAGTTTTGTATTAATCAAACATCAAGCTCAGGCAGAAATTAGAATTATGGCAACTGAAATGCGTAGCCACTACTGTGGTGAATTATCAAAAAACGAAGAAAATCAATCAGTTACTTTGTCAGGATGGGTGCACCGTCGTCGAGACCTAGGTGGCTTAATTTTCTTACAAATAAGAGACCGTTCTGGCATTATCCAGGTCGTGGTTGATCCTGATTTTAAAGAACTTTTCAGTTTAGCCGAGCAGCTGCGCAGCGAATTCGTGGTTCAAGTTAAAGGCCAAGTGCGCGCGCGTCCTGATGATATGGTCAATAAAAACATGGCCTCAGGTGATATCGAAGTGCTGGCCAGCGAGTTAGAAATTCTTAATCGCGCCAAGCCACCAGCGATTCCAATCGATGAAAACCTAGAAGCTTCGGAAGAGCAGCGCCTGAAGTACCGCTATTTGGATTTGCGTCGTCCAGAAATGGCGAACAACTTAATTTTCCGCCATAAAGTGACGAGTGCGATGCGTCGTTACATGGATGAGCACGGTTTTATTGACGTTGAAACGCCAATTTTAACTAAGGCAACGCCGGAAGGTGCGCGTGATTACTTAGTGCCGAGCCGTGTTCACAAAGGTTCTTTTTACGCTTTGCCACAATCGCCGCAGTTGTTTAAACAGCTGTTGATGATGTCAGGCTTTGATCGTTATTACCAGATCGTCAAATGTTTCCGTGACGAAGATTTACGCGCGGATCGCCAGCCAGAATTTACCCAGCTGGATATTGAGACATCTTTCCTGAACCAAGAAGAAATCATGCAGTTGATGGAAGGCCTTGTGCGTCATCTATTTAACGATCTTAAAGGCATTGAGCTTCCTGAGTTCCCTCGCATGCCATATGCAGAAGCGATGGAGCGTTATGGCTCAGACAAGCCCGATCTTCGCATGGACACTGAGTTGGTGACGGTTGATGAGCTGGTTAAAGACGTTGAGTTTAAAGTTTTTGCAGGGCCTGCGAATGATGACAAGAGCCGTGTAGCGGCGTTGCGTGTTCCTGGTGGTGCCCAGTTCAGCCGTAAGCAAATTGATGAATACACCAAGTTTGTCGGTGTCTATGGTGCTAAAGGTTTAGCCTGGATGAAAATTAACGGGGCCGGTGCTGAAGGTATTCAAAGTCCAGTGCTGAAATTCTTGGGCGAAGATGTCGCCATGAGCATTATTGAGAAAGTTGGCGCACAAGAGGGAGATATTATCTTCTTTGGATCTGATACTAAGATGACTGTTGCTGATGCGATGGGCGCACTGCGCTTAAAAACAGCTCAAGATCTGGGCTTGGTAAAAGACGAATGGAAACCGTTATGGGTAGTCGACTTCCCGATGTTCGAAGAAGTTGATGGCCAAGTTCATGCATTGCACCATCCGTTTACAGCGCCAAAAGAAAACGATGTTGAGGCTGTTAAACAAGACCCAACAGGAACCTTATCCAAGGCCTATGATATGGTTTTAAACGGCTCTGAAGTCGGTGGCGGCTCTGTTCGTATCCATGATGAAGCGATGCAAGAAGCGGTCTTCGGTATTCTGGGTATTGATGAAACTGAACAACGTGAAAAATTCGGCTTCTTATTAGATGCCTTAAAATTCGGCTGTCCTCCTCACGGTGGATTAGCCTTTGGTTTGGATCGTCTAGTGATGTTGATGGTGAATGCAGACTCAATTCGAGACGTTATCGCATTCCCAAAAACCACAACAGCCAGTTGCCCATTAACGCAAGCACCAAGTAATATTGAAGACAAGTTACTTGATGAGTTAGGCATCGAAATTAAGAAGAAAGGCGAGTAATCAGTTATTTGTCACCAATTACTTGTCACTCCCGCGAAGGCGGGAGTCTGTAGTCAGCTGGTTTAAAAGATTCCGTGTCGTAGCACGGAATGACAGTTTTATGCCGTGTAAGTTATAAAGAAAATAAGGTCGCAATTTTATAACGCCCAAAGGAGTAGAACGCTTTGGCTAAACAGTTTAGAAGCATTTAAAGTTATAAAGAAAGATTAAGTTAGAAAGTTTTAAAGAAAAGAAGGCCTACTAGGCAAAGTTTAATCGAGGCGTAAATATTTTTTGAAGCGCAGTTTACGTATTTGTAAATGAGTACTCAAAAAATGTTTACAACAAAGAGTAAACGACGGATAGAGGCCTGAGAGGAAGGTATTTTATGGCGGGTCACAGTAAATGGGCAAACATCAAGCACCGCAAAGCAGCCCAAGACGCAAAACGTGGAAAAATCTTTACTAAAATTATTCGTGAGCTAGTCGTAGCTGCGCGCGAAGGTGGCGGCGACCCTAATGATAATCCTCGTCTACGTGCCGCCATGGATAAAGCGCTTGGCGCTAACATGAAAAAAGACACCATCGAAAAAGCGATTGACCGCGGTACTGGTAACGCCGAAGGTGATAACTACGAAGAGTTGAACTACGAAGGTTATGGCCCGGGTGGTGTCGCGATTCTTGTTGAATGCATGACTGATAATAAAAACCGTACTGTAGGTGAAGTTCGCCATGCGTTTACTAAGCATGGTGGCAATTTAGGCACGAGCGGTTCCGTTGCTTACTTGTTTGATAAACGCGGTCAGTTTGTCTTTGGTGATAATTTTAAAGAAGACGAGCTGATGGAAGCGGCTTTAGAAGCCGGAGCAGAAGATTTTATTGCTCATGATGACGGTTCTTTCGAGGTGTTAACCACACCGGAAGATTACTTAGACGTCAAAGATGCGCTTAAACAAGCAGGTTTTGAAGCCGAGAATGCCGAAGTGACTATGTTGCCATCGACTCAAGCTGAGCTAGACGTATCCGAAGGTGCGAAAGTGATTCGGTTGATTGATCGTCTAGAAGAACTCGACGATACGCAAAATGTGTATACAAACGCTGATATTCCAGCAGAATCCTACGACAATTTATAAAACGTCTATATTCGCTGATACTTTGTTAAATTTCCTTTTCCGTTTAATCATTTACTGTTTGTAAACTCATAACCAGAAAAGGAAATTTGCCGCGCCTCACCTGCATCTAATTCATTTCTAATTTCTAGTCCACAAGAAAGGGCGTCTAGCTCTCATGAATGCCTAGTCCATAGGATGGGTTAGGTGTAACCGTAACCCATCACAAAGCTAACATTCGATAACCTTTTCCTCTGAATATAAAATCCCAAAGAAATATCTGTTAGTCATGGTATGATATTTTCAATTCATGCTTTAACAAAGCAGATAGCATTTTATTGGAGTGTTAAGTGGCGATAATTCTAGGAATAGACCCCGGCTCGCGCATCACAGGCTTTGGTATTATCGAAGTCGGCGGTGATATTCCTGCCAACAAACCTAAGTACATTACCAGCGGTTGTATTCGCATTAAAGATGAGTCGCTGGATCTTAAGCTGAAGCAAATCTTTGATAGTGTGTGTGAACTTATTCTTGAGTTTAAGCCTGATGAATTCGCTATTGAGTCGGTATTTATGTCGAAAAACGCAGACTCGGCGCTAAAGCTCGGGCAGGCTCGTGGTGCTGCCATTGTCGGGGCATCGCATTACGCCTTGCCTGTTTTTGAGTATCCAGCAAGGAAAGTCAAACAGTCGGTGGTAGGAACGGGCGGAGCCGATAAAACTCAAGTGCAGCACATGGTTAAAATGCTTCTAAAATTACCTTCAAGCCCACAAGCTGACGCGGCAGATGCGTTAGCAATCGCATTATGTCACGCCAATACCAGCCAAGGTTTAGCGCAGTTGAAAGGGGCAAAAACAATAGCAAGAGGACGATTACGTTGATAGGTCGAATTCGTGGAATACTGATAGAAAAAACACCGCCATTTATTATTATTGAAACCAGCGCTGGCGTGGGCTATGAAATTCAAGTGCCCATGACGACGTTTTATCAGTTACCAGAAGTGGGGGCTGAAGCAGTTATTGCGACGCACCTTTCTATCTCGGAAAACCTTCATGCGCTTTATGGTTTTATTAGTAACAAAGATAAAACACTCTTTCGCGAGCTGATTAAAGTCAACGGCGTCGGTCCAAAGCTGGCGTTAGCCATTTTATCCGGTATGGAAGCTGATGAATTTGTGATGACAGTGCATGATGGAAATGTCGATAGATTGGTAAAGTTGCCAGGCGTGGGTAAGAAAACCGCTGAGCGCCTGTTGGTTGAAATGTCAGATCGTTTAAAAGACTGGTCAGTATCAGGGTTGCCGAGTTCAGGCGATACCGAGGCACCTGCTACTAGTGCACCTCGCGCTGGTGACGTTACCCAAGAAGCGGTGAGTGCTTTGGTTGCCTTGGGATATAAACCACAGCAAGCGAGTAAAGCGGTGGCTCAAGTCGATAGCGACGGACTGAAGAGCGAAGAGTTAATTCGTTTAGCGTTAAGACAATTAGCAGGGTGATTTCATGGGTCTTAAGAGCTTCCTTTTCTTAACCAGCGCAATGCTTCTGACCGTGGTTCATGCAAACGAGCCGACGGTTGAGATCACTGGCGAAAGAATATCTAAAGAGGAACTTGAGGCACTTGAACCTGTTACTGTGATTTCAGCTGAGGATATCGAAGGCGCCGACGGCAGTACAACGGTCGCTGAACTTCTCAAGAACATCACGTTGAAACATGCTTTCTCACTGACTGATGAAGAGCAATACGATAAAGGCTATGAGTTTTATCAGAATGATGATTACTTTATGGCCTACTCGTTTTTTTACCCTTTAGCAGAAAAGGGTGACAGTTACGCTCAGTTTTATGTGGCTTACATGAACGATATGGGCCTTGGGCGCGAAGCCAATAAAGTAGAGGCCATACGTTGGTATAAAAAATCCGCAGATCAAGGAATCGCGACTGCGCAGAATAATCTAGGCAATATGTATCATCACGGCGAAGGTGTTGCGCAAAATCTTGAGAAAGCGGTTCATTGGTACTCTGAGGCAGTGCTAAATGGGAATGCCCAGGCCCAATTTAATTTAGGCCAGCTTTACGATAGCGGCGAACAAGTTGAGCAGGACTATTTCCGAGCTGCTGAGTTATATAAGATGGCTGCTGTCCAAGGTCATGCCGATGCCGCTTATTACATGGCGCTCTCCTATAAAGAGGGCGACTTGTTCGAAAAGGACGTTAACCAGTATGTGAATTGGCTATTCCGTGCGGCAGATTACGGCCAAATGGAGGCGATGTATGATGTGGGACTGGCCTATTTTGAAGGAAATGGGTTGCCCCAAAATGACGAAAAAGCATCGCAATGGTTCCTAAAGTCCGGTGAATCTGGGTTTGCTCAAGGTTTTTATAGCCATGGCTGGATGTTAAGCAACGGAAGAGGTCATGAGGAAGACTCAGCGCTGGCGCACAGCTTCTTCCTTAAATCAGCGGAGCAAGAATATTTAGAAGCGATGTACCAAGTGGGTGCTAACTACCTTTATGGTTATGGGATAACGCCAGATTTTAGCCAAGCCTACTCTTGGTTATCAAAGGCCGCTGAACAGGAACATTTAGACGCCATCACTGAGCTCGGGAATATTTATCATCAAGGGGCCGGTGTTCCCGCCAATATCAGTAAGGCGCGAGAGTTGTGGCTTAAAGCTGCGACAAAAGACAATGTCTATGCGCAATACAACTTGGGGAGCCTTTATGAAAAAGGTTTTGGTATTCCGCAAAATTTTAAAGAATCTTTTAAATGGTACTTAAAAGCTGCCGAACAAGGTGAGTTAGACGCACAAGTCAAAGTGGCCAAAATGTATCGCGCTGGTTTAGGAGTAGAGCGCGACCTTGAGAAATATCGCAGTTGGATCTTAGAGGCTGCGGCCAGAGGTTCAGCAGATGCCAAAGAAGAAGAACGTTCTTGGGAAGAAAAAGAGGCCGACAACAAGGGTTCTCAATCGTCCAATCGATAGTGCGGGCTAATACTTTTCTGCTCCGTCTAGAAGTAGAAAAATAAGATCAACACAGCGAATACGTCATAAAGTCCATGCGCCACAATACAAGCGGTTAGATTCTTGCGCCATAAATACAGTAGTGACATCGATAAGCCGCCAAAGACCGCGGTATCCAAAATACCGATCCAACCTTGGTAACCATGAAGTAGAGCAAATACGATGGTGGTTATGATGACAGCTAATGCGGTAGCAACTTGACTGTTTCCAAAACTGTTACGAAGGCTGGTTAGGAAGAATCCTCTGAAAAATACCTCTTCTGCAATACCACCTCCTAAGATGGCCATCAATAGAAAGGCAAAAAGCCCTGCGTAGTCTGTCCCAAGCTGCTCTAGGTTAGCCACAATATCCATTCTTTCTGCGCCCCCTGTTGCAGGGATAATCACAAAAAATTGAAGTAGCGTCCAAGCAGAGGCGACTAACAAACCTATCAGTGCTTCCTTTCCAAAAGCTCGAAAGCTTAGGCCAATATCGCTAAAGTTATAATTCACAAGCTTAAGGGATAAAAAGACAGCCAAAAGCGTTAATATCAGAAAAACCGGCGCGACATAAGCAAAGGTAAATCCGCTCATAGGCAGGTCTAGGAAAATACTGGGGTAACTGTGTGAGGCGAAGAGAGCGATTGCGAACAACAAACTACCAAGACCTAATGTCGCAAACCATCTGCTTTTTGATATCGTTTGAATGTTGTTTGGCTGCACTCTATTCACGGTAACGTCCTGTTTTTTGGCATCAGTTGATGACGCCAGCATAGCACTCTTTAAGTCGGTGGTTGTTTCTTCAGTATTATTGGTTGTAACAAGGTATGAACGCTTTTAAAGCAAGAAATAGGATATCGTGACTAACAGTTAATGATTGATTTTGTTGAAAAGAATTGACTACACTAGTGCCAATCTAACTCAATACAGTGAATTATGACCGCCAAAAACTTCGTGTTTCGTGAAACTCAGTCTGTGATGCCGCCAAAAATGATTGCCGCAATCGTGCTGTTATTGCTAGTCGTAACGGGATTGTTCGCATACATCTATATATCACAAGAATTTTTTGGACGTCCAGTGGGCGAGCACTCGATAGACAGTCACTGGGCTTTGATAATTTTCTCGGCTACCGCACTTCTAACCGTCTATGTGTCGCGTCTAAAAATTATCACACGCGTTGATGAAGAAAAACTGACCATGAGTCTTGGTGTTATCGGTAAGCGCAAATTCCTTCTCGACACCATTCAAGATGCAAAGGTTTACGAGGGTAATGCCGCCGCAGACTTTTTAGGCTATGGATACAGAATTGCTATTAAACAAACAGGCTACATCGGTAGAGCAGAGAAGGCAGTGACAATAAAGATTAGAGATCATAAGCGTGAGCTAGTGATTACCACTGAGCAGCCCAAAGATCTGCTAAAAGCATTAAAGCCAGACGAATAAGATCTGGCTTTATGAGAAGTAGGCTACTTTTAAAGGCGAGAATTACTCGTCTTTATCTTCCGCTTTCTTTACGCGGATTTTATTACCCTCAACATTACGAGCATTTAAGTTCTTAACCGCTACCTTTGCTTCGCCAGGCTTAGGCATCTCTACAAAACCAAAGCCCTTCGACTTTCCCGTGGCTTTGTCCATAATTAAGTTACACCACTGAACAGTGCCATACTCTTCAAATAACGCTTTAACTTGCTCTTCAGTAGTCGAACGAGCGAGGTTTCTAACCAATAATTTCATATCAAAATCTAATCTACAAAAAGTGTATACCGCATCATACCATTAGACGATGCTGATAGCTGTTGAAATTGCGGGTTTAAGACTCTTAAAGAACTTTGCTTGGACAAGATGCTTGTGCTTCTGAATATACCGTGGTTTTAAGGAAAAGCCATTGGCTCGAAGCATCCTCACAAACCCCATAGCTTCGATTTTCAACGAAGTAGCTATCGTATGTATGTTGACTAACAACTCCCAAGATAAACATCAAAGCAACGCCGCTCACAGCTGATGCCATGATTACCTTAATTAACTTTGGATTGTTAACTAATGCCCCGAACTCGTGTGCGATTGATGCAACCAAGAATGCTAGGAGCGTAATACAAGCGCCTAAGCTCATGATAAAGCCGCGGTTAAAAACGATTACTTCTGGTGGGGTTGTAGAAAAGTGCTTAAAAGCTAGCCCAATTGAGGATATTGCAACATACCCAGAAAGCGAGGATAAAACAATGAGCACGACAATACCAAAATAATTAATCAGCTTTTGCTTTAGTGGTGACATGAAGTTTTCTCAGAGCTAGCTGGCAGCTTTTAATAGTTTGAGCTAGCAGCTTGGTATCTGATTATCCAAAAATAGAAGTGATTGCTTCGAAAATACCAGAAATTATTTCAATAATCCCGTCAATAAGATCCTCAAAAAAGCCTGCGAGAATCTCGAAAAAGCCTTCACCAGATGCAACGCTTGGGGCTGCTAAGCCTAGAAAGCCAGCTGCCATCATCGATGTGACGTATAAATTGAAGCCTGCAATGAGGACAAATACGATTGAACCTAGCAGCATCAGCGAGGCCACTGAAGACAGCACCCTCATGCGTATAGGTTTATCTTTTCTGTTTCCCAACGTTGTTTCCTCCGTATTATTGACCTAGATAGTAAAAATACGTCTTATCTAGATGTAGATGGAATCGAGTGCCAGTCTTTATTAATTGTTATTAGTTGAGCGATTATTTTGAGCGTCTAGCTCCATCTTTCTCAACTCTTTTGTGTGGTCGAGATAGGCCGCATACATGACGAAAATAACGCCTGCAATGACGCAAATACTTAAAAATCCCCATAGTCCTATAATAAAACTCCGTTTTTATTGATTCGCTATTAACCTTGGGCTGACTAATATCAGAGCATCCTGTATTGCAGTAACGCTATCGAAGAACTAGTCTTTTGACTTATTTTTCCATTGACCCCAAGGATCGCTGCTATCCGATGAGCTCTTTTTAGAACCACCGCCGGTTCTTTTATTATAGCTACCACCGCGCGGAGTGCCAGAATTTTTGTTATAGCCAGCGCTTCGCCCAAACTTTTTGCCCCCGCCTTTGTTGTATTCAGCGGCTTTCTTAGCGCGCTTCTCACGTAGCTTTTCAGCGTCTTCTAAGCTCAACTTAGCCGGCTCTCCCGGTTTTTCTGCGTCGGAAACGATTCGGTCGCGGGGTGGGATATGAAACTGCTCGGACGATACCGGCGGCAAGCTTTTGTATTGATACATATAAAAAGCCTCGACTTTTTCACGCGCCCAGTCGGTTTTCTTAAGGAATTTAACGCTGGATTCAATGCTCGGATTGGACTTGAAGCAATTTAAGTTTAAGTAAGCGTGAAGGATTTCAAAGCCATAATGCTCGACTAGTTCAGTGACTAAGGCTTTTAAGCCAACGCCATTTAAAGGATTATTCTTATAATTGACTTCTTCAGACATACAGGTTTCCAGCAGAGGAGGAGCGATAAAGCACCATTATAGCTGTGATAGCAAGGATAAGCACGGAAAGGTAAGAATTACGTAGCCTATTAACAAGTAAAAAGTAGGGTGCGTTGTAACGCACCATTACAGTTAAGCCAATTCGTGCCTGTTGATGCGTCAAGACGCTGAGTTTGCCCCCCTTGGAGTACCCTGCTCTCGCTATTTTTAGAGAGCATTTTCCTCTGTTATCGGAGTCGCTTCCATATTGCCATTTTCTACTTCTTGTAGAATATCTCTTGCTTCCAGTATATATTCTTCTGGTATGTCTTTTTGAGATGATTTATCGATTGTGACAGTCGTCATTGTATTCCATTCTGGTATTCTAGGATCAGTAGACTTAGCTACCCCTAAGTGTATTCCACCTCCCCAAGGCATATTAAACTTTAGATAATATGTCTTTCCAGGCTCCAATTTGCCTTTAGCAACTCCCCATGATCCTTGAGCATATACCATAAAGGTGTGTATTCCAGGTGCAGCTTCATACTGGAGAAGGTCTCCCGCACTCAGAGTTCCGATAAACTTATCCCTATCCCATACCTCTACTTTAACACCATCTCCCATAAAAACGGCTCTTCTAACAATGTTTACTGTGGATTTATCTGGTTTTGCAGTGGTTTGAAACTCTACCTCTTTCATGTTGCCCAGACCAGCACAAGCTGTGAGATTAAGGGAAATGACGATTAAGCAAATAGTTCGTAATGATTTAAGCATTTTAAAACCTCTAATTAAATGGGTTATTGTTCTTAGATCGCAAAATAGGGCGCGTTAACCCAATTCGCGTATGCTGGTAAGTCTCGACAGAGGGTCTGCCCCGTGGGGGGGGGGAACCCTACAATTGCTAACCAATTAGCTTTCCGTTTCTTCATTTGATAGTAGTTTATTCACTTTAGGTTGCAAGAACCATACACCAATCGGGAAAAACCATAGAAGAAAGAAAGGCCCGCAATAATCGACAAAAGATGCATCTTTCTGTTGCTCAAGCTTAATCAGTTGCTTTGCCGTGAATCCGATAGAGTAGAATATGGCAACCATTGCTAACAAATGAAATAGAACAATCAGGCTTGGTAGACCATGCTGAGGGTTCATAAAGAAATTGCTTGCGACGACAAGGTATAACGACGCATATACTAGCCCAACGTACATTTTAGTTGGAGAGCTTGCTAATTCAGGGGGCAGTCTTTTGAAACATTCAGATGCAATGGAGCCAACCCAGGCAAAAAGTATAAGCATCATCATCAGCGTTAAACCAAACACCGTAGTTGTGTTTGGCATTTCGTTGGTTTGGAACGAATTGAATACTAGTAGCTGGGATAGAAACATTGGTAGCATCAAAAGAATAAATAGTTGCCAATGTTTTGCCGTAATAAAAAATTTCATTAAATATCCTTATATTTAAATTGTTAGTATGTAGGTTGGGGGCGCTTGTGAACCCCAACGGTTGTTAGTTAAAAATGATTGAGGGGCATTCTTGACTCCAGCTTACGGCTGCTAAAAATTTTACTCTTACCCCATTTATTTTTAGGTGTGTGCCCAAACCTCATGGTCACTCTGTTCCTTCGAGGCTACGCTTGCTACATTTATATGGCGTAAGATAGCTATTACCTACTGAGTTAGACATTCGCACAAGAGATTTACCTTTGAATAAACACTTTCTATTGACTAGTTTAATATTTTCAACACCTTTTTTGACTAGGTCTTTTTCTACTTCCCCGAAACCAGATTGTGTTAATTTATGGACCACTGGGCCGCCGCCCTCATCCCATTGGATATCAATGTATACCTTTCCAAGGTTCGTTACTTCTCCTTTTGACACCTCAAATCTTGCTAGAGTGTTGCTGTATACTCTTTGGTCAATAATAGATATCGTCCACTCAAAAGTCCCTGCGGGTAACTCTAGTAATAGTGGCCGTGGGTCGCCCGTATATGGAATTGTGCCATGTCCAATCCCACCTTTTCCATCATAGTAAACTATTGATAATGGCCGCCCCCAAATGGACTCATTTTTATAAGGCCAGCTTGATTCAAAGGAAATCGATACCATGCCGTATCCTTCCTTCACCTCAGATATAGATTTCAATTGTTTAGCAGGTGAAACGCAGCCTGCTATTATTATTACAAATAGCGTTGCTAGTAATGTTTTCATTTCTTTGTAACCTCATTTATTTATTTCGCTTGCTTTTTATCACCTTGCCGACAAGAAATGTGGCTAAACCTGATAGAGACAAAACAATTACCCAGAATGCTGGAGCCGTACGTTCATACTGGGGAATAAAGTCAGAATAAGCTCCTTCACAGGTTAACCCCAAATTGCTCCATAATCCGCCTGCATCCATACATGCATCGATACTAAAGAATGAGATAAGCAGTAAACAGCTAACTGTGAAGGTGGCGATCAATAGACTTTGCTTCATTCTCGTAGAGCCTTAACTTTTATATAACCGAGCTTTGTCGATAGTCTGTGGATACTTTGTCCTTTTATATGGCTAATACCTAGCAAAGCAGACATCAATGTCGTGTTTGTTATTGAGGATATTAGCAAGATCAGTAGGTTATGGAAAGTGATGACTGAGATACCGAGATCTCTGGAACTCTTACCAATTCCAATTGTACTCGCACGACTTCCCTTTATAATGTCCTCAACTTTTATCAATCCATAATTCCATGCTGTTTTTCGAGAACATGGCGCTTCGCCGTGGTAAAAAAGTGTTATTTGAAGACGCGAGTTTTATCATCAACCCGAAAGATAAGGTTGGTGTGACTGGTGCTAATGGCACCGGTAAGTCGTCGTTGTTCGCGTTGATCCGTGGGGAGCTTGAGGAGGATTCGGGCAATTTCTCGATGGCGGGGAATGTGACGATTTCGAGCGTGCGTCAGGAGACGCCTGCGGTTGAAACCTCGGCGCTGGAGTATGTGATTGAGGGCGATGTTGAGCTTGTTGAGATTGAGGCGGCTTTGGCGAAGGCGGAAGCTGAGGAAGACGGTAATGCGATTGGTAAGCTTCACCAGCAGTTAGACACGATTCAGGGGTATTCGGCACGAGCACGAGCTGGGGCTTTGATGCATGGTCTGGGCTTTACCGCCGAGCAGGAGCAGTTACCAGTATCGAGTTTTTCGGGCGGTTGGCGGATGCGTTTGAACTTAGCGCAGGCGTTGATGTGTCGTTCGGATTTGTTATTGCTCGATGAGCCGACTAACCACTTGGATTTCGAGGCGGTGGTGTGGCTGGAAAAGTGGTTAGAATCTTACCAAGGCGCAGTTTTATTGATTTCGCACGATAGGGATTTCCTTGACCGCGTGATTGATCGTGTGGCGCATATCGAGCAACAGCACATCAAGTTATACAGCGGTAATTATTCGAGCTTTGAGCTCCAGCGCGCAGAGCAGTTGGCGCAGCAGCAAGCGAATTACGAACGCCAGCAGAAAGAAATTGCGCACATGCAGTCTTACGTGGATCGCTTTAAAGCGAAAGCGAGCAAGGCCAAGCAGGCGCAAAGCCGCGTTAAGGCTTTGGAGCGCATGGAGAAAATTTCTGCGGCGCATGTCGACTCACCATTTAATTTTAATTTTCCAGAGTTGGGCCATGTGCCGAGCCCTTTATTGCAGCTAAAAGAAGTCAATGCTGGTTATGAGGTAGAGAGCGATACAGAAGACGGGCAAGTAACGATTCTGAATAAAGTGGGCTTTACTTTACTGCCCAATGATCGAATTGGTCTTTTGGGAAAAAACGGCGCGGGTAAATCGACTTTAATTAAAGTGTTGGCGGGGGAGCTAGCGATTCAGGCGGGCGAGCGTGTCGAGGCCAAGCATTTAAACATTGGTTATTTCGCGCAGCATCAATTGGAACAGTTGCATCCGCAAATGTCACCGATTCAGCACTTACAGCGTGAATATCCAGACGCGACTGAGCAGGAGTTACGCAATTTTTTAGGTGGCTTTGACTTTAATGGCGACAAAGCGCTAGAGCCAGTGGCACCGTTTTCGGGTGGTGAAAAAGCGCGTTTGGTGTTGGCGTTATTAGTGTACTCCAAGCCGAATGTACTGTTGCTTGATGAACCGACTAACCACTTGGACTTGGAAATGCGCCATGCCATGAACGTGGCGTTGCAGGGTTTCGAAGGCGCGGTGGTGCTGGTGTCGCACGATAAGCACATGCTTCGTACTGTAACCGATGATTTATTTTTAGTCGCTGATGGCGGCGTCAAGCCGTTCGAGGGTGACTTGGACGATTATGCCAAATGGGCGCTGGAGCAGTCGTCTCTGGAGCGACGCTCGAATAGAGAAAAAGCAGACAGCATGTCTTCAGAGTCACAACCTGACATGTCTGGGAAAGAAGTCTCGCGTAAAGAGCAGCGTAGAATTGATGCCGAAAAGCGTAAAGCCTTGCAGCCATTGAAAAACAAGCTGCGAAAAGTTGAGCAGGAAATGGATAAGGTACAAAAACGCAAAGCCGAGCTTGATGACCTCATGGCAGATCAAAGCCTGTATGAAGAAGTGAATAAAGGCAAGTTGGCGGAGCTCAGCGGAGAGTATGGCGAGGTGAACCAACGCTTGGAAACCCTGGAAGAAGATTGGTTGATGTTGAATGAGGAGTTGGAAGGGGCTTAATACCTTTTGGTCATTCAGGATCTTTCTATGCGGATATTGAGCGACCTTTAGCAAGATTCCAAATCTAGTTTGTAATGACACAATCTGAGCGACGTAGCAAATGTTCACCTAACCCCTTAAATTTCCAAGAAAAAGGCGGATTCTGGCCAATTGTGGAAAAGGATTGGTTTTGGTTCCATCCAAGCCTGAGCCTTGGTAGACTTAACCGCATTAAAGCTTTTGGTGCTACGAGCACATAAAATCGATGATTGAACATGACAGAATAATAAATCCGACCGAAACCACTGACGAAGAGCAGCTTGATCGCGCTATTCGCCCGACGACTTTGCAAGATTACGTGGGGCAGGAAAAAGTCCGTGAGCAGATGGAGATTTTCCTTAAAGCGGCTCAGATGCGTAAAGAAGCGTTGGATCATGTTCTTATCTTCGGCCCTCCTGGCCTCGGTAAAACCACTCTATCTAACATTATTGCTAACGAGATGAATGTGGGTATTAAACATACCTCGGGCCCTGTTTTGGAAAAAGCGGGCGATCTAGCGGCGATGTTGACCAACCTTGAGCCGAATGACGTTTTATTTATTGATGAAATTCATCGCCTGAGCCCTCATGTTGAAGAGGTACTTTATCCGGCGATGGAGGATTATCAGCTGGATATCATGATCGGTGAGGGGCCAGCGGCACGTTCGATCAAGGTCGAGTTACCACCGTTTACGTTAGTTGGCGCGACGACTCGTGCTGGTCTGTTAACCTCCCCACTGCGTGATCGTTTCGGCATTGTGCAGCGACTTGAGTTCTACAATATCAAAGATCTGACCGGCATCGTCATGCGCTCGGCGAAGATTTTGGGCTTGCAGATTGAAGAGTCGGGTGCGCTTGAAATCGCACGCCGTTCGCGTGGTACGCCTCGTATCGCCAACCGTTTACTACGCCGAGTACGTGATTTTGCCGAAATTAAGTCTGATGGCTTGATTACGGATAAGGTGGCGGATCGAGCACTGGATATGCTGGATGTTGATGCTAAGGGCTTCGACACCATGGATCGAAAGTTACTGTTAACCATTATTGAAAAGTTCAGCGGTGGTCCCGTGGGCTTGGACACATTAGCCGCGGCAATTGGCGAAGAGCGCGACACGATTGATGACGTGTTAGAGCCATTTTTGATTCAGCAAGGCTTTATTCAGCGGACGCCTAGAGGCCGCGTAGCGACTAAACATGCCTATGAGCACTTTGGAATCATCCCTTCTTCGGATGGTTCTTTTGATAAATAAGTATTGATAAGTCGGCTTTGATACATAAAATTTCGATAAGTAAATTTTCGTTAAGTAACTGTTTTCGGGATTGCCTTAACACTTTTCCAGAACTGAATCGTTATAATACTCAGGTAAGAAAAATAGATGACACAGCGTGAATTTAATTGGCCTGTCAGGGTCTATTACGAAGATACAGATGTGGCTGGCGTGGTTTTTTATGCCAACTATTTAAAGTTTTATGAGCGTGGTCGTACGGAATGGTTACGTTCGTTGGGCTGGGAGCAGGATGTATTAATCGACAAAGGGCTAGCGTTTGCGGTTGCTCATGTTGATGCCAAGTATCTCAGACCGGCTCGTTTTAATGATGAGTTAGTCGTCAAGACGCGAATTAGCTCCGTTAGAAAAGCGAGTGTAATTTTCGAGCAAGAGATTCATCGGGTTGATGAAAACAGTGATGAATCTAATGATAACAAACAACAACTAGTGAATAAGGCAACAATTCGGGTGGCTTGCGTTGATATGGACACCATGACGCCTGCTCCAATGCCACATTATTTACAAGAGGAGATTGCACGTGAGTGGTGCTAATGACATGTCCATTGCTGGTCTTATTTTAGAAGCCAGCGTTCCAGTACAGCTGATTATGCTGTTACTTTTGATCATTTCTGTAATGTCTTGGGCGTTAATTTTTCAACGTTCTGGTGTCTTAAACATAGCGGCAAAAAAGAGTAAGCAGTTCGAGGATAAGTTTTGGTCCGGTATCGATCTGAGTAAATTATCGGGCGATTTGTCGCAAAGTACGCAAAAGAAACAGGGGCTTGAGTCTTTGTTTTTAGCGGGTTACAAAGAATTTATGCGCTTACGCCAACAAAGTGGCGTCAGCCCAGAGGCCGTGATGGACGGCACTCATCGAGCGATGCGCGTGGCGCACAGTCGTGAAGTTGAAAAGCTTGAGCAGAACTTATCGTTCTTAGCGACTGTCGGTTCGGTTACGCCTTATATTGGTCTATTCGGTACGGTTTGGGGCATCATGACCTCATTTATCGCGCTGGGTAGCGTTAAGCAGGCTACGCTGGCAATGGTCGCGCCCGGTATCGCTGAGGCTTTGATTGCGACGGCAATGGGTTTGTTCGCGGCGATTCCAGCCGTTATCGCCTATAACCGTTTTACTAATCGCTTACAGCGCATTGAAACCCAGTACGAAAACTTTTTAGAGGAGTTTTCGGGTATTTTGCACCGCAAGGCGCACAGCTAAGGTCATTATTATGCCGCAACTTGTACGCAGACAAAGACGCCGACTTAACGCTGAGATCAATGTGGTTCCTTACATTGATGTGATGCTGGTGCTGTTGGTGATTTTTATGATTACCGCGCCGCTGATCACCGCGGGTATCCAAGTCGACTTGCCGACTGCTGAAGCTGAGCCGATGTCACCAGAGCAAAGCACGCCGTTTATTGTGTCGATTAACTCTGATGGACAGTATTACTTAGAAATTGGCAGTTCTGCTGGGCGTCCAGAGCCTTTGAGCCGTGAGGAGTTGTTGGATACGGTTCTGACTGAGCTTGAAACCTCGCCTGAGTCGCCGATTTTGATTAATGGTGATAAGTCAGTACCCTACGGTGATGTGGTTGAATTGATGGATCAGTTGAGACAAGTCGCAGGGATAGAGAATGTTGGTTTGATGACGCAACAGCCTAACTAGGTGACGAATGCCAAATAAGAAAAAATCTTTACCGATTATTTTATCCGTAGTACTACACTTAGTACTAATCGGCGCTATTGTCTGGAAGTTTATTTGGGAGCCCAATATTCCAGAGCACAAGTATGTTGATGCACCGATCCAAGCGCGTATCGCGCAAGCGCCAAAGACTAATCCACCGCCACCTAGCGATGATCAAGAGAAAAAGCGTGAGCAAGAGCGTTTAAAAAAGCAACAGCAAGAGAAAGAGCGCTTAGAAAAGTTGAAGCGTGAAAAAGAACTGGCTGAGAAAAAAGCGCAAGAACAAGCTGAGGCGGAGAAGCGAGCTCAAGAGCAGGCGGAGTTAGAGCGTAAGAAAAAGCTTGCCCTAGAGAAAAAACTCGAAGAAGAGAAACGTGAGAAAGAGCGTCTAGAGGAAGAAAAACGTCAACAAGCGGAAGCTGAGCGTAAGCGTAAAGAAGAGGCTGAGAAGAAGCGCTTGGCTGAAGAACAGCGTAAAAAAGAAGAAGCTGAGAAAAAGCGTTTAGCGGAAGAAAAGCGTAAGAAGGAAGAAGCTGAGCGTAAAAAACGTGAGGAAGCTGAGCGTAAACGCAAAGAAGAAGAACGCAAGCGTCAAGAAGAGCTGGAGCGACTGCAGAAAGAGCTTGAGGCTCAGGAAGGCGAGTTCTTCGATGCAATGGAAGGGGATGTTAAAAAAGCACAGGCTTTGACTGAGCTGGAAAAGATTAAAGCTCAAATTAGAAGTAAGTTAGTAAGGTTATGGAATAAGCCATCAGCGTTAGGCTCATGTACGATTACGATAAAAACAGCGCCTGGTGGAGTGGTTTTAGATACGATTATTGTCGGTGGTGACGATATTTATTGTCAGACTGGTATTGCTGCAATCAATCGTGCATCACCATTGCCGTACTCAGAAAATCCTGATGTCATCGAGGAACTGAGAACGATAACATTTACTTTTGACCCAAGTTTAAAAGATTAAACAAACCGAGAGTAGAGACTCTATGAAACATATTTGTAAAAAACTAGTGGTACTGTGGTTAGGCTTGATGGCCTATGCGGTTAATGCCGAGGTTCAAATTTATATTACTGAGGGGCGTGATGATGCGCGCCCAGTAGCGGTTGTACCGTTCAAATTTGAAAGTGATTCCGAAGTATCGGTGCAGCCACCACACGATTTCGCCAAGATCATTGCTGATGATTTAGCGCGCAGTGGTAAATTTAAACCGGCTGAGGTCGCTGAATTGCCACAAACACCGAGCCAGATTAATGAAGTGGATATTGAGGCTTGGAAAGAGCTGGGCGTTGACGGTGTGGTATACGGTATCGTTAAAGAGACGGCACCGGGAAAGTATATGGTGTCGTATGATCTGATTGACCCATACAATGATAAAGCGGTGATGGAGTCGAGTATTCCATCGGGTAGTTATCCGTTGGTCGATCAGTCGTTCCACTTGATGCTGCTGAAAACCAAGCTGGTTAACAGTGATAACTTCCGTTGGGGCGCACACATTGCCGCCGACGAGATTTATGAAGCACTGACTGGTGAGCGTGGCGCTTTTGCAACGCAAATTGCCTATGTTCAGGTTGACCGTCTGGCTGCAAAGCCCTACCACCTAAACGTGGCCGACAGCGACGGTTTCAATCAAACTCAAGTATTTGCGTCAAAAAGTCCGATTATGTCGCCAACCTGGTCGCCAGATGCAAATAAATTGGCGTATGTTAGCTTCGAGAATGGACGTTCAGAAATCTATATTCAGACAATTTCAACGGGTCAGCGTGAGCTAATCGCGAGTTATAAAGGGTTTAACAGTGCTCCGGCATGGTCACCTGACGGCACAAAAATGGCAATGGTGCTGTCTAAAGACGGCAATCCGGAGCTTTACGTGATGGACTTGGCGAGCAAAAGCTTAACAAGACTGACGCGTCACTATGCAATTGACACCGAACCATCGTGGCATCCAAATGGTAAAAGTTTGATATTCACCTCAGATCGAGGAGGAAAACCGCAAATTTATAGAGTTTCACTTGCAGGAGGTGATACAGAAAGGGTAACCTTCGAAGGAAGGTACAATGCTGGTGCAGAGTTTGCGCCAGACGGAAAGACTATTGTGATGGTTCACCAAAACAATGGTAATTTCCATGTAGCCGCACAAGACATTGACACGGGGAACCTGACTGTTTTGACAAAAACCAGTCTAGATGAGTCTTTGTCAGTTGCTCCAAACAGTAGCATGATTATTTTCTCTACCGTTGACGGGCGACAAAAAGTTTTAAGTGCGGTATCAATGGATGGACGCTTTAAAGCAAGACTACCGGCTAACGTAGGTGAAGTTAAAGCACCCGCGTGGTCGCCGTTTATTTTGTAATTAGTAATAAAGTTAAATAACAATCCTGGAGGATGACAATGAAACGTTCGGTACAATTACTATTGGCTTTGGTTGCGGCATTAGCTCTAGCTGCATGTAGCACAACTGAGCCAGCAGAAGACACTACTGACAACACCGTTCAACAAGACGATGGTTCTGATGCAGAAGCTGAAGCGTTAGCACGTCAACGTGCAGCAGAAGAAGCTGAAAGACAACGCATCGCTGCATTGTTGGAAAACACAACAATTTACTTCGACTTCGACAGCGACGCTATCCGTAGCGGCGACATGGAGTTGTTAGAAGTTCATGCAAAGCACATCCAAGCGACTGGCAAGAAAGTTATCCTTGAAGGTCACGCGGACGAGCGCGGTACTCCTGAGTACAACTTGGCTCTAGGTGAGCGTCGTGCAAAATCAGTGGCTCAGTTAATGAGAACTTATGGTGTTTCTGGTAGTCAAATCGAAGTGATCAGCTTTGGTGAAGAGTCTCCAGCTAACCCTGGTCACACTGAGCAAGCATGGCAAGAAAACCGTCGTGTTGAAATTAAATATCAATAATTTTTGATATTTAGCGTTATAGAAAAGAGTATTATTTTAAAGAATGAATTATCGTTATTCTAAAATAATCGCACTTTCATTGCTCACAGCATCTGCTGTGGGCAATGCCGCTGCGCCAGTAGTAGATGGCAAAGCCGTTGATGCGATACAGCAATATCAAGAAAATGACCAAACTCAACTCGTTGGCGAATTGATGCGCCAAGTCATGCAGCTTCAACAGGAAGTCAGTTACTTGCGTGGCCAAAGCGAAGAGCAAGGCTATTTGATCCAAAAGCTGCAACGTCAGCAAAAAGAATTATATGCCGATCTTGATCGTCGCTTAACTGAAGCGAGTCAAGGTGGTTTGTCTGGTGAAGGTCTATCCACGGTCGGTGGCTCTGAATCAGGTCAAGGCTCTGATGATCAAAATTTAAGTGAAGCCCAAAAAAGCTATAACAAGGCTTTTTCGCAGTTCAGCAATAAAGAGTATGCCTTCGCTAAAGATTCCTTTAAGAGCTTTCTCAAAGAACACCCCAAACATCCTTTGGCTGCCAACGCGCACTATATTCTTGGGCAATTACATGTTAATGACAAAGAATATAAGCAAGCAACCTTTGAGTTTGAGGCTGTGTATAGCCAGTTTCCAGATGCAGAGATTAAAGACAGAGCGATGCTAAAATTAGCCCAGACGCACGAGCTAAATGGCAATAAGGGTGAAGCTAAGAAAACCTATCAAGCTCTGGCTAAGGCTTTCCCGAATACTACTGCAGGAAAGCTGGCTAAGGTCAAACTAAGCTCCATGTAAGCGCTTCTAAGCTTTCAATCATTCGAAAAGCTGTCTATTTAGGCAGCTTTTTTGTTACAATTCGCACAATTCCTAATCTTTTCCCTGTTTTTAGGTTCATTTTGAGCAAATTAAGAATCACCGAGATCTTCCACTCCTTGCAAGGCGAAAGCTTAACGGTCGGCCTGCCGACAGTATTCGTGCGCCTCACTGGCTGCCCTTTACGTTGTACCTATTGCGATACGGACTACGCCTTTGGTGGGGGCGAGTGGATGAGTTATGAAGCAATTCTTGCTGAAATCGAGCAGTATCAATGTGAACATATTTGCATGACCGGAGGGGAGCCGCTGGCACAAAAGCGTGCTTATGAGTTTTATCATCTGTTGTGTGAAAAAGGGTATAAAGTGTCGACGGAAACCGGTGGCGCACATGACATATCCGTGCTCGACAAGCGGGTCATGGTGGTGATGGATCTTAAAACGCCTGATTCTGGTGAGATGGCGCGCAATCTGTACGAGAATATTGAGCACTTAAAAGCCACCGATCAGGTTAAGTTTGTCATCTGCAGCCGTAAAGATTACGACTGGTGTAAAATGACGATTGATAAATACCATCTCACGGATAAATGTGAAGTGTTGTTTTCACCAAGCTATGGCCAGGTAGAGTATGCGGATCTGGCTGAATGGATTTTGAAAGATCGTTTGAAGGTTAGGATGCAGGTGCAGCTGCATAAGGTCATATGGGGTGAGAGACAAGGCGTTTGATTGGAATTGTTAAAATACTCATCTGCTTTGTTATTCTAATCAATTCAAAATACTCACTTACCTAAGTAAGCTCCGTGTTTGAATTGATTGAATGCCTCGCAGACTGAGCATTTTTCCGGCTTCCAATCTAGCGTTAATATCTACGGTTTTATTTGAGCCTAAATTCAGAGTAAAGGTCGTGAAGCAGCGCTTAGTCCCTTATGTTGGGCTGAGTTGGCTTAAAAGTATAGCAATCAAAATCTGGATGATTTTGATAGGAGTTTACAGCACAAGGAAGTGCTGTAAACTCAGGTGCGTTAAATACTTTTCAGACGACTCAGGTAGTCATTATTAAATGACCCCAACATTAGGGTGGCTTTCTTTTGGTTCCTTTTCTTGGCCACACAAGAAAAGGAACTCGCTATCAAGCGAAATCCAGTAAAAAAAAAGAACTGAATAGTTAATCAGTAGTGGTACTCGAACAAGAGTGGGCATAACTTAATGAAAAAACGAGCGGTTATATTACTTTCTGGTGGTTTGGACTCAACAACGGCTTTAGCTATGGCTCAGGAGCGTGGTTTTGAGTGTTACACCATGAGCTTTAATTATGGTCAGCGAACCGTTGCTGAGCTCAAAGCTGCGAAGATGGTGTCGGCTCAATTTGGCGCGGCAAAGCATATCGAGGTTAATCTAGACATGTCTGAAATCGGTGGATCAGCCTTAACCGATCATTCGATTGATGTGCCCACTGGTGATGCTATCACCACTGAAGAGGCGATCCCTGTGACTTATGTCCCTGCGCGAAATACAGTGTTTCTTTCTATTGCCTTAGGCTGGGCGGAAGTCTTGAAGGCACAACATATCTTTGTCGGCGTTAATGCTGTCGACTATTCTGGCTATCCTGATTGTCGGCCTGAATTTATACAAGCCTTTGAGGGTATGGCTAATTTAGCAACCAAAGCAGGCGTAGAAGGGCACAAGACGGTGATTGAGGCGCCGCTTATCGATATGACCAAAGTTCAAATTATTGCCGAAGGCATCAAGCTGGGTGTTGATTATGCTAAGACCGTTTCCTGTTACAAGGCAGATGAAGCGGGCCGTGCTTGCGGTGAGTGTGATTCATGTATTTTGCGCAAACAAGGTTTCGAAACCCAAGGCTTTACTGATCCCACGCTTTATCAGTAGCTTCCAACCATTTTTATACTGTCACTAAAACTTCATAAGTTACTGAGTTTTCAATAGTATTTGCTAAATCACTGTATTATCTAGGATTTATATTTAGATAAGTCAGTCTGTCATATTTGTCAAAATTTGTTCACTGGCGTCTGCTCTTGTTTTGGAAATAATTGGTCTCGCATTTAGCAAAACACCATATTATTTTTAGGAGCTACCATGAATACTTTTAGTAAAATTACTGTCGCAGTATCAACACTCATCGCTGGCGTCGCTGCTTCGGCAGACAGCTATCTTATGGCTTCACCAGGCGACTATCGCAGCTTTAAAAGTTCACATGACAACACGCTTAGTGTGAGTCTCATTAATACCATGGGCGGAAACTGGAAGCAGTACTCCAGCTTTTTTGGACAGAAGAATCAATGGTTGTGGCTATCCAGTGATGGGCAGGAAATATACTGGTTAAGTGAGTCACAAAAGGCTGAATTATTATTCAATGCTGATGACCCTGTCGGAACTGAGTATCGGGTGCAGATTGATGGTTGTACTGAACGTGCTAAGTTAGCCAGCAAAAGCGATGCAGTAAAAGTCGGGGCAGGTATGTTTGAGCAGAGTGTGCGACTGGATTTTTCAGGCTACTGTTATGATGAGGGGCTTGAAAGTGCTTGGTTTGCTCCTGGCGTTGGCTTGGTTAAGTGGTCGAAAGACTCAGTGTTGGGCTCGGTTGTATTTGAACTAGAGCATGCTAAGGTGGGTAACATGACATTACCTAATCAAGACGGCATCGAACTTTCTGCGCAATTTCCAGCAGAAACGGTGATGCTGAATAATCAAAAGTCGGTCGAAGCTTCGATTACGCTAATCAACCACAGCGATGAGGCTATCACGCTTGACTTTACCTCTGGTCAAACCTTTGACATATACCTGTACGATGATAGCGGTGAGTTGGTGAGTCTGTGGTCATCTGAAATGATGTTCACGCAAGCGCTGCACTCGAAGACAATAAAGCCAGGTGAGGCGGAACGCTTCGGTGGAGAGCTACAGTTGGTTGATCTAGGAGGGAATCAACTTGAGATTGGAAGCTACAAAATTAAGATTGAGATTAAGGGAAGTTTTGCCCCTGAGGCCAGTAGCTTTAGCCATATTCCACTAAGCGCCGAGTCGGCCCTGCATATCGATACTACGATGGGGCATTATTAAGCGTTAGGCTCGAGGCAAGCATTGCCCAAATAATACACATTCAGTATAATACGCGCGATTTTAAAGGGGTTAGCTAAGGCTATCCCCTTTTTTAACACTGGTTATGGGTCCCGTAATCACAGTGACACGAATTTCAAACTCACCAAGTGGTGGGTTTTGTTGAGTTGAAAAGCTCAGCAATCTATTGATTTTATTAATTTTTAACTATTATTGGAGTCTAAAATGGCTGTTGAACGTACTTTTTCTATCGTAAAACCTGACGCAGTAGCGAAAAACGTTATTGGTGAAATTTACTCACGTTTCGAGCGCGCGGGTCTTCGCATCGTTGCTTCTAAAATGATTCACTTGTCTCGTGAAAAAGCAGAAGGCTTCTATGCTGAGCACAAAGAACGTCCTTTCTTCGGCGCATTGGTTGACTTTATGACATCTGGTCCAGTGATGGTTCAAGTGCTAGAAGGCGAAAACGCAATCAAAGCAAACCGTGAAATCATGGGTGCTACAAACCCTGCAGAAGCGCTACGTGGTACGATTCGTGCTGACTACGCGGTATCTGTGGACGAAAACGCAGCACATGGCTCAGATAGCCCTGAATCAGCTGAGCGCGAAATCAGCTACTTCTTTTCTACGGAAGAGATTTGTCCTCGCACTCGCTAAGAGCTGCTATTTTACTTTATTTCTTTGTTAAAGCCTTTTGTTCGAGTTTCATTAACGACTTGTTAACTCCAAGTCTCACAAAAGGCTTTGCCTCTAACTAAAGCAAAACCCCTAACTCTTAGTGGCTTTTAAAAAGACTTTTCGCTTAGGTGAAAAGTCTTTTTTGTTTCCCTTAGAGCTAGCCGAAAAGAATCAAAGTTATAGCGTAAATTGGGCAAGGAAAGCCCAATTTAGCAAAAACGAAACAGGGATGTTTCGTTTTGCGACGCGTGATAAGTTTGATGAATGAGGGAAGTGCGAAGCACCTAGCGACGGGGCGTCTTTTCTTTTGGTTCGTTTTCTTTAGACGAGTAAAGAAAATGAACAAGTAAATCTGAGTCTTTCTATCACAAATAGCGTTAGTGTCGTTTAGTTTAGACTTTGTAAAGCAAATTGGCAGTAACTTTGCTATTGGTGGTATAAAAGCCTAAAATACAATCAATTTTCTGATTGTGTCAGAAACTATTTCAAAAACATTGTGTAAAGGTATTCCTAATGAGTAACTCTCAACCGGTTAACGAAAAAACCAACCTACTCAACCTGACGCGCGATGAAATGGTCGAGTTCTTTGTTGAACTTGGTGAAAAGCCATTTCGTGCTCAACAGGTCATGAAGTGGATTCATCAGTTTGGTGTCGATAATTTCGACGATATGACCAATATCAGTAAGGCGTGCCGCCAAAAACTAGCTGACGTAGCTGTGATCGAAGGCCCTGAAGTGTTAAATATTCAGGAGTCGAGCGATGGCACTATTAAGTGGGCGCTGAAAATTCCGGGCGGACAAGCCATTGAAACCGTATTTATTCCTGAGCGTCATCGCGGGACCTTGTGTGTTTCGTCGCAGGTCGGCTGTGCGCTTGAGTGTAGTTTTTGCTCAACGGGCTACCAAGGCTTTAACCGTAATTTGACCACGGCTGAGATCATCGGTCAGGTTTGGCATGCGGCGCGCTACTTAAATGGTAAGCACAAAAGTGATGACCGCGCAGTAACCAATGTGGTAATGATGGGCATGGGCGAGCCTTTGGCGAACTATCAGCCTGTAATCAACTCTATGCAACTGATGCTGGATGATTTTGCTTATGGGCTATCTAAGCGTCGTGTGACGCTCAGCACGTCTGGCATGGTGCCGCAGCTGGATCGCATGGGGGATGATATTGATGTGGCTTTGGCTATTTCTTTACATGCGCCAAATGATGAACTGCGTGATATATTGGTACCCATCAATAAGAAGTATCCGATTAAAGAGTTTATGGCGAGCGTGCATCGTTACATGGAGAAATCCAACGCGGCGCGTAAAGTAACGATTGAGTATGTGATGCTGAAAGATGTTAACGACAGCATAGAACATGCGAAACAGTTAGCTAAGCTATTGAAAAATACGCCTTGTAAGATTAATCTTATTCCGTTCAACCCGTTTCCGCAGACGCATTACGAGACGTCAACGCCACAAGCTATCGATAAGTTTAGTGATTATTTACATCGTAACGGCTTTGTTGTTGTGGTTCGCCGTACACGTGGTGATGATATCGATGCGGCATGTGGTCAATTGGCGGGTAAAATTAATGATAAAACAAAGCGCCAACAAAGACGTACCCAATACTCTGGAGATATCGACGTTAGAGCGCTAGTATAAGATGAGATTGGCATAAATAAAAAACAGGTAGGTATCAATGAAATATGTTAACTGGATTGTGCTAGGTGCAGTTGTGGCTGTAAGCGGTTGCCAGACAACCTCGAGAACGACAACAAAAGCTGCAACCAATGATCGTATTGAAGTTACAGAGTCAGATTATAATGCAACTAAAGCGGCACAATCTCGATTGGCATTGGGTTTAAAATACATTGAAACCGGTTATATGGAGCGTGCTAAGCAGAACCTTGTCAAAGCTTACGAGCACAACCCCGACTTACCCGATGTTTTATATGGTTTGGGTTATTACTATCAGTCAGTATATGAGTTTGATAAGGCCGATAGTTATTACCGTCGAGCATTGCGCAAAGCTCCCGACAACCCGGATTACTTAAATGCTTACGGCGCTTTTCTTTGTGAATCAAAAAAAGAATATGGAGAGGGTGTTAAGTACTTCTTAAAAGCCATTGAGCAGCCTGACTATACATCGGTCGGAGAGGCTTATGAAAATGCAGGTTTTTGCAGCTTAAATGCGAAACAGTTCACGCAAGCAGAAGAATATTTTGAAAAAGCACTGACTCTTAACCCAAATTTAGACAAATCATTGTATGGTCTAGCAAGTGTGCATTTCCAAAAAGGAAATCCTAAGCGTGCTTCGGATTACTTATATCGCTTTGAAGGGCGCACGAAGCCAACGGCTGACTCTTTGCTACTTGGCTATAAAGTCGCTCGTGAAACTGGCCATCGAGTCAGTATGAAAAGCTACGGTGAAAAATTGATGCAGCTATTTCCGAACACAAGACAAGCCACTGAATATCTAAGCATTCGATAACTTATGACTGATGATACTGAGCAAACATCGCAGGAGCATGAATTTGGTCCTGGCGCCTTATTGAAGCAAACTCGTGAAGAGCAAGGGCTTTCACTCGAGGAGGTTTCTACTCGGCTTAAGCTAACGCTAACGGTTTTGAAAAAAATTGAAAGTGACGATTATGAAGGGGACTTACCGGTAACCTTCTATCGCGGTTATTTGAAAAATTATGCCGAGTTGCTTGGACTTGATGAAGTGGATGTTAACGCTAACTTCAGCCAGTACTGTCAGAAAAACAATTTATTCAATCAGCCGCCGCCCAAGCTAGAAGGGTTTGAATTAGAGAAACCCTTTAACTCCAGTAACTGGGTTTTTAAAGTGATTACCTCCATTATTATCCTGGCTCTTTTATTTGCCATTTATTATGTGGTTGTTGAAAAAGAGTTGTGGAAAAAATTTGCTCCCGATAATGAGCAAGAGCAAAGTTTGGACATTGACGATACTGGATTACAGATCGAGCAAAGTAACCAGTCAGATACTCCATTAGAAACGGATGATCCCGTGAGTAATGACGACGCTTCTTCTGAATTGCTTATTGAAGAGGAGGAGCCGGAGGTTGAAGACAACAAGTCTGCTGATGACCTAAGAGAATCTTCGGGTGAACTTAGCTTAGAAAGCAATGCGCAAAATTCTCAAGAAACACCTCAGCCTAGTGCTGTTTCTGGTGGCATTTTGGGCTTGAACTTTAGTGATGACTGCTGGGTGCGTATCGAAGATGGTGCTGGTAAAGTGTTAGCTCTTGGAATTAAGTCTGCCGGTTCTAGCTTGCAACTATCCGGAGAAACCCCATATCACTTGACCTTGGGTAAGGCGTCAGCGGTACAATTAACTTATCAAGGCGAGTCTATCGATTTATCGGGCTATCCTGACACTCGTGCTGCTAAGCTAACACTAGGTAATGATGTTTAATCGGTAACGTCTAACCCCCTAATAGTATGTTTAAATCAATTTCTTAGCCACTTAGTTGGTGGCAAGTGAGAACCTAGTAATATGAATAACCCTTCTTGGATTCAACGTCGACAATCACGTCAAATTATGGTGGGTAATGTGCCTGTGGGCGGCGATGCTCCTATCGCTGTGCAGAGTATGACCAATACTGATACTTGTGATGTTGATGCGACTGTTGGACAAATTCAAGCATTGGCAAATACGGGGGCCGATATCGTTCGAGTTTCCGTGCCCACGATGAAAGCGGCAGAAGCCTTTAAAGAGATTAAGAAGCGCTCTCCAGTCCCATTGGTGGCCGATATTCATTTCGATTACCGTATAGCGCTAAAAGTCGCCGAGTATGGCGTCGATTGCTTGCGGATTAATCCTGGCAATATCGGTGCGGAAGAGCGTGTTAAAGCGGTGATCGATGCAGCAAAAGCGCACAATATACCAATCCGTATTGGCGTCAATGCCGGATCGCTTGAGAAAGATCTTCAGGAAAAATACGGTGAGCCGACTCCTGAGGCTTTAGTTGAGTCTGCTTATCGACATATTGATATTCTTGAGCGCCATAACTTTAAAGATTACAAGATCAGCTTAAAAGCCTCTGATGTTTACATGACAGTTGCGGCTTATCGAATTTTAGCGAAAGAAATCGATAATCCACTGCATTTAGGGATTACTGAAGCTGGAAGTTTCCGCTCGGGAACGGTTAAGTCATCAGTTGGACTTGGCATGTTATTAGCTGAAGGTATTGGTGACACCATTCGTATCTCGCTGGCGGCCGATCCGGTTGAAGAAGTAAAAGTGGGCTATGACATCCTCAAAAGCTTAGGTCTGCGCCAGCGAGGCATTAATTTGATTGCTTGTCCTTCATGCTCTCGTCAGCAGTTTGACGTGATCAAAACGGTCAATGCCTTAGAGGAGCGCCTTGAAGACGTTAATGAGCATTTAGATGTCGCTGTTATTGGTTGTGTTGTTAATGGTCCAGGTGAAGCTAAGGAAGTCTCAGTGGGGCTAACGGGCGGTTTTAAGAAAAGCATGCTGTATCAGGATGGTGAGAAGAGCCATAAAGTGGCTAATGAAGACTTGGTGGATGAGTTGGAAGCTCGCATCAGGGCACAAATTGCCGCTAAAAAAGCACAAACCGACGCAAAAACCAAAGGTGCTCAGCAGTTACCTATCGAAGAAGTGAAGTCTTAATTCCTTAAAGATTGGCTAATAACCTTATAATTTCTGAATTTTCGGCGAAATAACTACTGTTTTTCGCCAAATTCGCTATAATTTCGCACTTTCATAAAAAATATCACCAGAACGAATCGGGATAGATTTTGGCGCAGAAAATTCAAGCAATTCGCGGCATGAATGACATTTTGCCGGAACAGACTCCATACTGGCACACATTAGAGGCGATCTTGCGCCGTCTAATGGATAGCTATGGCTATTCAGAGATACGCATGCCAATCGTCGAGAAGACTCAGCTGTTTAAACGAGCAGTCGGTGAAGTGACTGATATCGTTGAAAAAGAAATGTACACCTTTGAGGACCGTAACGGCGATAGCTTGAGCTTACGTCCAGAAGGAACGGCGAGTTGTGTCCGTGCAGGAATTGAACATGGCTTGTTGTATAACCAAGAGCAACGGTTGTGGTATATGGGGCCCATGTTTCGCCATGAGCGCCCACAAAAAGGTCGCTATCGTCAGTTTCACCAGCTAGGCGTCGAAACTTTTGGTATCGCAACGGCGGATGTCGATGCGGAGCTGATTCTAATGACAGCCCGTTTGTGGAAAGAATTGGGTTTAGCTGACTCAGTGCGATTAGAAATAAACTCGCTGGGGTCTAATGAGGCTCGAGCAGCTTATCGTGATAAGTTAGTGGCGTTTTTAGAGCCGATCAAAGATCAGCTGGACGAAGACAGTCAGCGCCGACTAACCACGAATCCACTGCGTATTCTGGATAGCAAAAATCCAGAGGTTCAGGCGTTGGTCAAAGATGCACCAAAGCTGTCTGATCACTTGGACGCAGAATCCGAAGAGCACTTTAAGCAATTACGCAGAATGCTGGATGCCAATGGTATTCAATACGATATCAACACCAACTTGGTTCGTGGATTGGATTACTACAACCGCACGGTGTTTGAGTGGATCACCGATAAACTGGGAGCGCAAGGCACGATTTGTGCCGGTGGCCGCTATGATGGTTTAACCGAGCAGCTGGGTGGTCATGCGACGACAGCAAGCGGCTTTGCCATGGGTATCGAACGCATTGTTGCTTTGATGGAAGAGCTTGCGCCAATCGAGCCAACTTTAGCCGATATTTATATGGTGGCACTTGGTGATGCGGCTGAAATTAACTCAATCCAGCTTGCAGAAAAAATCCGCAATGAATTACCTCACGTCCGTGTCCGTAGTAATTTCGGTGGTGGGAACTTTAAGAAACAGTTTAAACGTGCTGACAAGAGTGGTGCTGGAATAGCGTTGGTTCTTGGTGAGCAAGAGGTGCAAGAGCAGACTATTGGTGTTAAGTTCTTGCGTGAACAAAAAGAGCAATTACAGTTGTCCCAGGCCGATTTGGTTGAGCAGCTGAAATCATTAATTAAACAGTAAGAGTTAGGAGACCAGCGATGGCTCAGTATGAAACAGAAGAACAACAGGTCGAAGCGATCAAAACATTTTGGAAAGAAAACGGTAAAGCCATCATTTTAGGTGCGATTATCGGTTTCGGGGGTATTTTTGGTTGGGATTACTATAAAGACCACCAACAAACTCAAAGCGAACAAGCTTCAGCTCAGTATGCAGAAGCGGTGGATAGCATCGTTGCGGGTAGTAACGATCAGGCTCAATTCGTTGAAAAAGCGGAAGCGATCAAGCAAAACTTCAGCACTTCAAGCTACGCAGCTTTGGCAGCGATGAAATTGGCTGAACTAGAAGTTTCAAACGAGAATTTAGACGCTGCTGTGGAACAATTGCGCTGGGTTGTTGACCAAGGTAATGAGACCTTTACTCCAGTAGCACAGGTTCGTTTGGCTCGAGTTCTGTTGGCACAAGAAAAATACGATGCCGCGATTAGTCAGGCTGACTCAGTGACTGCGGAAGCATACCAGTCGAGTGCTTTATTGGTAAAAGGTGAAGCTCAACTCGCTAAAGGTAATCGTGAAGCGGCTAAGAATGCCTTCATAGAAGCACGTGATGCTTCAGCGGCTGCGGTTCACCCTTTGTTGGCGCTTCGCTTATCTGAGTTTGGGATCGAAAAATAATTAATACGATAATTCGTTTAGCGACGACTATTCTTCAACACAGGATACAGTATGACATTTAATGTTAAATCAAAATTATTAACTTCATTAGCGGCGTGCGTATTACTAGCTGCTTGCTCTGACGAAATCGTGAATGAGCCGACTGAGCTTGATGATGTCGAGTCACAGTTTGAGATCGACGTCCGTTGGTCTGAGTCTGTGGGCGAAGGAGCCGATGATAAGTTTAATGATTTAACACCAGCGGTTTGGAATAACTACATTATCACTGCTGATATTGAGGGACTGGTCACTGCATTTGATCGTGAGTCTGGTGATATTCAGTGGGAAGTGCAGTTAAACGAGCCTTTGTCAGGCGGAATTAGTGCGAATGCGGGCTTAGTCGCTATTGGCTCTAAAAAAGCAAAAGTTATTGTGCTTAACGTTGAAGATGGTAGTGAGTTATGGCGTGCTGATGTTTCTAGTGAGGTTTTAGCCAAGCCAGCTATCGAAGGCACCAAAGTTATCGTCAGAACTGCGGATGGTCGTATTTTCGCATTAGATAGCACCGACGGTGACCAAGAGTGGTTCTATGACCGTGTTATCCCAAGCCTAACGATTCGTGGTACCTCAGCACCTTTAGCCACAAACGGTATTGTGCTGACAGGCTTTGCTAACGGTAAGTTAGCGGCTTTTAATATTGATTCTGGTGATCTGTTGTGGGAACAGCGCGTATCGTCGCCTCGTGGTAGCTCGGATATTTCGCGTATTGTTGATGTGGACACCACACCGGTTCTGTACGGAAACACACTGTATGGAGCGGGCTATAATGGCTTCGCTATCGCCATGGATTTAACCAATGGTCGTTATTTATGGCGTGAAGAATTATCAACGGTAAAAGACTTGCTGGTTGATACGCTGCGAGTGTATGCAGTGACTACCGACGGTACTGTGGTTGCGATTAATCGTACGACAGGTGATGTTGCTTGGAAACAAGAAGGTCTAAAATACCGTAGTCCGACAGCGGCCGCCGAACTGGGTGATAATCTGGTCGTTGGTGACTTTGAAGGTTATGTCCACTTTTTAGATAAGTCTTCGGGCGAGTTTGTGGCGCGTGATCATTTAGATGATTACGGCTTTGCGCACAAACCTATTGTTACTGATGATGAAGTGATTCTGACCAGTCGTTTTGGTTTTATGTATGTCTTCAACAAAGTTGAAGAAGATTCTGACGAGTAATTTTTATGCTTCCTGTTATCGCGCTCGTTGGTCGTCCCAACGTTGGCAAATCTACGCTATTCAATCGACTGACCAAGTCGCGCGATGCCCTTGTAGCTAACCTTCCAGGCTTAACTCGTGATCGTCAATACGGTCAGGCGAAGTTAAATGGACAGCCCTTTATCGTCGTTGATACTGGTGGTATCGCTGGTGACGAAGAGGGGATTGATGACTTAATGGCGAAACAATCGCTACAAGCGGTTGAAGAAGCTGACATCGTTTTGTTCATGGTTGACGCCAGAACTGGTATGACGGCGGCTGATGAGTATGTTGCTGAGCAATTACGTCGTGAGCAAAAACCTGTAATTTTAGTGGTCAATAAGATTGATGGTGTGCATGCGGATGCTGCATTAGCCGACTACTATAGTTTTGGTTACAGCAATATTTTAGGCATAGCAGCCGAGCATGGTCGTGGCGTTTCGGCGCTGATAGATAATGTTCTCGACAGCCTTGAATTAGAGCCAGTCAACGAAGAAGAGCAAACCATTGAAGAGCTTGAAGCTCGTGGCTTGAAACTTGCCGTAGTTGGGCGTCCGAATGTTGGTAAATCAACCCTGATTAATCGTTTTCTCGGTGAAGAGCGAGTGGTGGTTTTCGATATGCCGGGAACCACTCGTGACAGTATTTACATTGAGATGGAGCGACGAGGCAAACCTTATACCTTGATTGATACCGCTGGTGTTCGACGCCGCGGCAAGGTCAAAGAAACCGTCGAAAAGTTTTCCGTGCTTAAAACGTTGCAAGCTATTGGTGATGCAAACGTTGTGGTCATGGTCATGGACGCTCGCGAGCCGATTACGGATCAAGATTTAAGTCTTGTCAGCCACATTATTGATGCTGGCCGCTCGATGGTGATAGCGATTAACAAATGGGATGGCATGACCGAAGAGCAGCGCGATGACGTTAAGCTAGAAATCGATCGACGTTTAGGCTTTGTAGACTTCGCCCGAATTCACTTTATTTCAGCGTTGCATGGCTCTAACGTTGGCCACTTGTGGGAATCCGTTGATGAGGCGTGGGAAAGCGCTTTAATTGAAATGTCGGCATCTCAATTAACTCGCTTGTTAGAGCAGGCTTATGAACGTCATCAGCCCCCAGCAATTAAAGGCCGACGGATAAAGCTTCGCTATGCGCATCCGGGTGGGCACAATCCACCATTGATCGTTATTCATGGTAAGCAAGTGAGTAAGTTACCGGAAAGCTATAAACGTTACTTGGTGAACTTCTACCGCAAAAAACTTAACCTAATTGGCACGCCTATCCGGCTTGAGACTAAAGAAGGGGATAACCCTTTCGCAGACAAAACCAACAAAAGTCGTGAGCTTTCCCGCCGTCAGCGCTTGAAGAAAAAGCGCGCCATTAAAAAGTTCGGGAAGAAATAATACTACAAGAAGTAAGTCTTATTCAGGCTTACTTCTTACCTCCCCATCACTAAATTTGGTCACTAAAGCCTTTGCTTTCTTAGCTGCTTTAGCACTCCTTAAAGCCTTTCCATCCTCGTCAGTGGTAATCGTATAGCCTCGTTCAAGTGTTGCTAATGGGCTGATATCGTGAAGTTTTTGTGCGCTCAGTGCGAAGTGCTGCTTAAACTCTTTAAGTTGTTGATTCATGGCTTGATGTAATTGTTTGTGCCACGAGCTCAGTTTGTCTTGGGAGTCCTGTAAATGCTTTTGTGGCTTGTAACTGTTTAGCCTCGTTATTGAGTTTTTCAGGACGGTTTTTTGGTTTTCGAGGTAGCGCGCTTGGGCACTGATAAGCTGCTTAATAAGGCGCTCAAGATCCGTTTGGCTTTGAGCCAGCCGTTGTTTGGGGTGAACAATTCTTGAGGTCAGTTTATCCAGCTTGGCTTGTTCGATCTGCAGCTTATGCTGAAACTCATTGGTCAAGCGACGCTCAAACGTTTGAAACTTATGGATGATATCAACGCGGTTAGGAACGAGTAGCTCGGCGGCTGCTGATGGGGTCGGTGCTCTTAAATCTGCCACTAAGTCACTGATCGAAGTATCGACTTCATGACCTACTGCTGAAACCACTGGAGTCGCGCTGCTTCGGATAGCTCGAGCAAGCTTTTCATCATTAAAACACCACATATCCTCTAAGGAACCCCCGCCACGGGTAACCAACAATACGTCACACTCAGCCCGCTCATTGGCAATATTAAGTTGCTCAATAATGGTTTTTGCGGCTTTTTCTCCTTGGACCTGAGTCGGGTAGATCATTACCGGAACCTGAGGCATGCGGCGTTTTAGTACGGTTAATACATCACGTATGGCAGCACCTGTGGGTGAGGTAATGATGCCGATTTTATTGGGTAGTGTTGGGATAGGTCGCTTTAGCTCTTCGGCAAATAACCCTTCGTTGTTGAGCTTTTCCTTGAGGCGGTTAAAGGCAATTTGTAAGGCGCCTTCGCCTGCAGGCTCCATGTATTCGCCAATCAGTTGTAAGTCACCTCGTGGCTCATACAAGCTGATTTTGGCGCGCATTAGCACTTGTTGTCCGTCTTCGGGAGTAAACCTGACACTACGGTTTCGATTCTTGAACATGGCGCAACGCAGCTGTGAGTCAGCATCCTTTAGCGTGAAGTACCAGTGACCAGAGCGTGGCGTGGCTAAGTTTGAAATTTCACCCGTGATCCAGATTTGACCAATCTCGCTTTCGAGTTGGCGACGGACGTTTAGCGCCAATTCTGTGACACTATAGACTTTGCGTTGTTCGGTTGGTTCTTGCGGCTGTAATATTGGTTGTATCATGCTGAAAATCGCGTGAATTAGTTATTTACCTTAATGGTGGAGACACGTTATAATAACGCGCTTCATCTAGTCAGCGCCTGTCGTGCTGACGCTAAATAATACGTGGTACACCCTATGCGTATTATAGAGGAAGCTCTAACCTTTGACGATGTTTTATTAGTACCAGGACATTCTACCGTCCTTCCAGCCGATGCTGACCTGCGTACTAAAATCACCCGTGAGTTCGCTCTAAATATTCCACTTGTTTCCGCTGCGATGGATACTGTGACAGAATCAAGTCTTGCTATTGCGTTGGCGCAAGAAGGTGGGATGGGCTTCATTCACAAGAATATGTCTATCGAGCAGCAAGCTGAACATGTTCGCCGCGTGAAAAAATTCGAAAGCGGTATCGTTAGCGATCCGATTACTGTTACTCCTGATACAACTATTGGCCAGTTAAAGCAAATGACGGCTCAACATGGTATTTCAGGGATGCCGGTAGTAGAAGGTGATCAGCTGGTCGGTATCGTGACCAACCGTGATATTCGATTTGAAACTCGTGATGGACAGCCTGTATCGTCGGTTATGACGCCAAAAGAGCGCCTTGTAACTGTACAGGAAGGCGCCAGCCAGGAAGAAATCCTAGACAAGTTACACAGCAACCGAATCGAGAAGCTTTTGGTCGTTAACGACAACTTTGACCTTAAAGGCTTAATCACCGTTAAAGATATTAATAACGCTGAAACCAAGCCAAATGCTTGCAAAGACCGCTATGGTCATTTACGTGTTGGTGCCGCTGTCGGTACTGGCGCAGAAACGCCAGATCGAGTGTCAGCGATCATTGAAGCAGGTGTAGACATCATTTTGGTTGATACCTCTCATGGTCATTCACAAGGCGTATTGGATCGCGTTAAGTGGGTTAAAGAAAATTACCCAGACAAACAAGTGATTGGTGGAAACGTTGCCACTGGTGCTGGCGCTCGTGCGTTAGTTGATGCTGGTGCTGATGGCGTTAAGGTCGGTATTGGCCCAGGCTCAATTTGTACCACGCGTATCGTGACTGGCGTTGGTGTTCCACAAATCTCAGCCATTTCAAGCGTGGCGAAAGAGCTTGAAGGTACTGGGATTCCATTTATCGCAGACGGCGGTATCCGCTTCTCTGGTGATATGTGTAAAGCTATCGCTGCTGGTGCTTACAGTGTGATGGTTGGCTCGATGCTAGCCGGTACAGAAGAAGCTCCGGGCGAAGTTGAGTTATATCAGGGACGTTCTTACAAGTCATACCGCGGTATGGGCTCTTTAGGTGCGATGTCACAAAAGAATAGCTCAGCGGATCGTTATTTCCAAAGCTCAAATGCAGCGGATAAATTAGTGCCAGAAGGTATCGAAGGTCGTGTGCCTTACAAAGGTTATATGACATCAATCGTTCATCAGATGATGGGTGGTTTACGTTCAAGTATGGGCCTAACCGGCTGTAAAACGATTGAAGACGTTCGTACTAAAGCGCAGTTTGTTCGAGTAACGAGTGCGGGCATGAGTGAGAGTCATGTGCATGATGTTTCGATTACTAAAGAGGCGCCAAACTATCAAGTCTAACTTGTTAAAGTGTTCAATCTCGTTGTTAAATCAATTTGAATGTTTGCTCATTTGTAAAAACACAAACTTCGCAAATTACAATTGATTTAACTCGACCTTGAACATTTTTCCTGAGTTATACATAGAGTGACTGTTAGAAGTCGGATAAGCCAAGCCGCAGATTATAACTGCGGCTTTTTGATTTTTTTCAACTGTGGGAAGTCGTCCCGCAGTGTGAGTAGCTAACCTAGAAAGGTAAGAAGATGCAAACAGATATTCATGATCATCGTATATTGATTTTGGACTTTGGTTCTCAGTACACACAACTGATTGCACGACGTGTTCGTGAAATTGGCGTTTACTGTGAGTTGGTGCCTTTCGATGTTAGCGACGACTATATTCGTGAGTTTAATCCTCAAGGTATCATCTTGTCAGGTAGTCCCGAATCGGTTTCTGGCGAGGGCACACCGCGAGCACCAGAACTTGTTTTTGAGCTAGGCATTCCAGTACTGGGTATTTGCTATGGCATGCAAACCATGGCGTATCAGTTTGGTGGCAAAGTAGGTGGTTCTGAAAAGCGTGAGTTCGGTTACGCAGAAGTTTTTATCAATACCCCGAATAAATTATTGGATGGTATCGAGGATCGGTTCAATACAGAAGGTAAGGCGTTGCTCGACGTTTGGATGAGTCACGGCGACAAGGTTCTTGAAGTTCCAGAAAGTTTTGAAGTCATCGCTTCTAGTGAAAATGCACCTATCGCGGCAATAGCTCATAAAGAAAAACCGTTCTATGGCATCCAATTCCACGCAGAAGTGACTCACACCAAGCAGGGCGGACGCATGTTGGAGCGCTTTGTCACAGAAATTTGTGGCTGTGAGCGTTTATGGACGGCGGAAAATATCATTGACGACGCTATTGAGCAAATCAAAGAACAGGTCGGTGATGATGAAGTTGTTTTAGGTTTATCCGGCGGCGTTGACTCATCAGTGACAGCCATGCTTTTGCACCGAGCAATCGGTAAAAATTTGACCTGTGTTTTTGTTGATAATGGTCTATTACGTTTAAACGAAGCTGATCAAGTGATGGCGATGTTTGGTGACAACTTTGGTTTAAACATTATTCGCATTGATGCTGAAGATCGTTTCTTAAATGAGCTAAAAGGCATCGATGAACCAGAAGCTAAACGCAAAATTATCGGCAAAGTGTTCGTTGATATTTTTGACGAAGAATCTAAGAAGTTAACCAATGCTAAGTGGTTGGCCCAAGGCACGATTTATCCTGACGTTATTGAGTCAGCAGGCGCCAAAACAGGCAAAGCTCATGTCATCAAGTCGCACCACAACGTCGGCGGCTTACCAGAAACCATGGAACTTAAGCTTGTTGAGCCTTTGCGTGAACTCTTCAAGGACGAAGTGCGCAAAATTGGTCTAGAGCTAGGCTTACCCTACGACATGCTATACCGCCACCCATTCCCAGGGCCCGGTCTAGGCGTTCGTATTCTCGGTGAAGTTAAGAAAGAGTACGCGGACTTATTACGTCGTGCGGACGCGATTTTTATCGAAGAATTGTACAAGCATGACTTGTACCATAAAACCAGTCAGTCGTTTACCGTATTCTTGCCAGTACGTTCTGTAGGCGTGATGGGTGATGGTCGTAAATATGACTATGTTGTCGCATTGCGAGCCGTAGAGACTATCGACTTTATGACTGCTCGTTGGGCTCACTTGCCGTATGAGTTCTTGGAGCATGTCTCCGGTCGTATTATTAACGAAGTTGATGGGATTTCACGAGTTACTTATGATATTTCGTCGAAGCCACCAGCTACTATTGAGTGGGAGTAAATTTATCTTTTTGGAATAATACTTCGTTAAAAGAGTGCTCGCTCGGTCATTTACTTTTTGTAAACTCCCTTCGCTGTGCGCTCTTTTGCCTTGTCTTCTACCAAAAATCTTAAATTTACAGATTTGCTTGCTAACAAATTCTTTCCATAATATATAACATTAAAATTGAAGGCAAAGTTGGTTCCCCTTTGGAGTTTGCCGAGAACGATAAAATTATAGGATATAGGATGGGTTAGCGACTAGCGTAATCCATCGCTTTAAATCATGATTGACTTCACTGATAAAGATCATCAATTTATGCAGCGAGCCTTTGAGTTAGCCGAAATGGCTAAGGAGAAGGGCGAGGTGCCTGTCGGTGCTGTTTTAGTGAAGGGTGATACAGTCATTGGAGAGGGCTTTAACCAGCCCATTTTGAGCAATGATCCGACGGCGCATGCTGAAGTGGTGGCTCTGCGCGAAGCTGGAAAAGTATTAGAGAATTATCGCCTGGTTGATACCACTTTGTATGTGACGCTTGAGCCTTGCGCTATGTGCGCCATGGCTTTGGTTCATGCTAGAGTGGCTCGCATCGTTTATGCTACAGATGATCCTCGCACTGGCGCTGGTGGGAGTGTGCTGAACATTCTTGAGCATGAGTCCTTCAATCATCATTGTGAGGTCGAGACTGGCTTGTTAAAAGAGCAATGTTCTGAGCAGTTAAAGGCTTTCTTTAAGGCTAAACGCGATAAAAAGCGCAGCAAATAACCAAATTATATTTGACAAACTTTCGATTTTTACTATATTCAAACACATGAGAACATTATTAATCGTTAAAAAACACAGCAAGAAGGCGCTAAAAAAACGCGTCCTATTATGCTGTGGGTGAATGAAACGATAGTAATTACGAATCAATGAAACCCGCACAGGACATCCTTTGCGGGTTTTTTTATGCCTAATGAAAACATTACATATTGAGGAATAGGAGAATGGCAACAAACAACTCTTGGCATTTGCTTAAGTTTGGGGGAACGAGCGTTTCCACTCGCCAAAACTGGGATAATATTGCGAGCATTATTAAGCGCAAACGTGCTAAAGGTAAGAAGGTGTTTGTTGTGCACTCGGCTGTCAGCACCGTTTCAAACCGACTTGAGGCATTGATCGAGCTGGCGCGACTGGGTGAATACCATACGGCTTATGAGGAGTTGATCAATCTTCATCAGCGTCTACTTGCTGAGATGGAGTTACCAAACGATTTACTGAATGATCGTTACAGTTATCTCAAACGATTAATAGATGGTATTCACTTGCTGGGTGAGGTTAGCGACAGAGTCCGAGCCCTAGTAATGGCACAGGGTGAGCTTTGGTCTACTACTATTGGGCAGACTTATCTTGGCAAGGTGTTTGACGAGTCGGTTGCTTGGCTTGATGCGCGGGACTACTTGTATGCTCGTGAAAGTCGAAATCTGGATTACCTCTGTGCGAGCTGTCATTTTGAGCCTGATCAATCATTGCTTGAAGCCGTTGAGCAGAACCCTGTAGTGATTACTCAAGGCTTTATAGCGAATACTCGTGATGATGAAACTGTTTTGCTAGGGCGGGGCGGGTCTGACACTTCAGCGGCTTATTTCGCGGCGAAAGTTGAAGCAGAGCGGTTAGAAATTTGGACTGATGTTCCAGGAATCTTCACGGCGAATCCAAACCAAGTTGCGAGCGCACGCTTGCTTAAACAGCTTAACTATGAAGAAGCCCAAGAGATGGCGTCAGCCGGCGCTAAGGTTTTGCATCCACGAGCTATCCGACCGGCTCAAATTAGCCAAATTCCAATTTATATTCGTTCCACCATAGACCCTGACATTGATGGTACCGTGATTAGCGGCATCGAAAATAGTTGGGGCATGGTCAAAGCGATTACGGCGAAAGAACAAATCACTTTAATTTCGATGGAAAGTCAGGGAATGTGGCAGCAAGCCGGGTTTTTGGCTGATATCTTTGCCATTTTTAAGCAACATAATGTATCGGTGGATTTGGTCTCAACGTCAGAAACCAATATTACAGTCAGCTTAGACAGCTTGACGCAAGTGGTGAATGATAGGCAGTTAAAAGGTTTGATTGAAGAGCTATCCGACATGTGTCGCGTTAAAGTGATGCAGAATTGTTCAGCTGTTTCTATTGTGGGTAAAAATGTACGTGCAATATTACATAAAATCGCGCCAGCATTTTCAATTTTTGAAACCTATAAAGTCTACCTATTGTCACAAGCTGCTTCTGATTTAAACCTAACCTTTGTGATTGATGATGAGCATAGTAGCAAAGTTATATCGGCGTTACATGAACTGTTAATCACCAATAATCCAAACAGTGAAATATTAGGGCCGACGGCCAAAGAATTAAAGCAAACCGACAGCTCGGTTGAGACTAGGAAGTGGTGGCTGGACAAACGAGACACGATAGAGATGTGCCTGTCAGAGCGTGATAGTGCTTATATCTATCACTTAGACTCGATTAAAGACAATATTCAAAACTTACAAAGTATCAGCGCTATTGATCGTATTTTCTTTGCCGTTAAGTCCAATAATAATCGAGATGTATTACAGACCGCTTATAACGCTGGAATCGGCTTTGAGACCGTTTCAAGCGGTGAGGTGAATCATATATTGGAGTTATTTCCCAGTATTGATAAATCACGAATATTCTTTACACCAAATTTTGCCGATAAGCGAGAGTACGATGAAATATTGCAAAAAGGGATTCGTCTGACACTAGATAGTACTTACCCGTTAAAACACTGGCCAGAAATTTTTGAAGGGAAAGAAATCTTTTTACGGGTCGATCCAAATATCGGTAAGGGCCACCATGAAAACGTTAGAACGGCTGGAGCAACGTCTAAATTCGGGATTCCCATCTACGAGCTAGAAGAGCTTGCCCCCATTATTGAGCACCATAATATCGATATTGTTGGACTGCATGCTCACGCAGGAAGTGGCATTTTAACCAATGAGCACTGGGCAGAGCATGCTCGATTATTAGCTGAGACGGCTTCTCTTTTTCCACGAGTGAAGTATTTAAACTTGGGGGGTGGCTTTGGCATTAAAGAACGCGCACAACAAACCGAGTTAACCATGGGGCAAATTGACCAAAGTTTACAGGTTGTTAAAGCTGAGTTTCCACAGTATCAACTTTGGATTGAACCAGGTCGTTATATTTCGGCGAATACGGGTGTGTTGGTTTCAAAGGTTACTCAAGTGAAGCAGAAACAAAACTACTATTATGTTGGTTTGAACACGGGTATGAACTCGCTCATGCGTCCAGCGCTTTATGGTTCGTTCCACAACATCGTTAATCTTACTCGCTTGGATGCTGAAAAAGAACATTTAGCGACCATTGTCGGGCCGATTTGTGAGAGTACGGATAAGCTGGGTGTTGAAATTCCCTTCCCTGAAACCTTTGAAGGGGACTTGATACTGATTGAAAATGCTGGCGCTTACGGACGTGTGATGGCGACTCAATATAATATGCGTCAGCCAGCAGAAGAGGTGTGTATTTAAGTTAAGTCTGTAATAGAGCCATTCCGCGTTTGGGAATGGCTACTAACACATTACAGAATGTGGTACTTCACTTTAATTTTTGAAGCGTCCTGATTTAAACCTTTCCACATTAAACAGTAGGTTTGCTTAATGGGAGCTTCAAAAGATTGTTTTATAGAGGATACGTTGTGAGGCTCAATGGGGTAGCTGACTTTTTCTCCTTCATGGAAATGAAGGTTAAACTCCACGTCATGGTTTGATTGAAAATCAAAGCTTAAGGTTTGCCCAGCGTCCATTTCTGGGCAAATCTCTCCAATCTCATTCTGATGAGTCGTCACGAGGATAAAATGCTTGTTACTTGAGTCATCGGCTACTAACGGTAATGAGCTTGCCAATAGAGTGAGACTGCCTAAAAATAGTGTTTTCATCATATCCCCATTTCAGTTTAGTTTTGTCTTACAGTGATTTAAGCTGTTGACGTTGTTCCTCAACTTTTTTCAAGGTTGATTCAACTTCGGCAAGCTTCCCTCGCTCCTTTTCAACAACTGCCTCTGGAGCTTTATCGGTAAAGTTAGGGTTGTTTAGTTTACCCGCAATGCGCTGTAATTCTTTTTCCAACTTATCGGCTTCTTTATCCAGTCGAGCAAGTTCTTGTTCAACGTCAATAAGTCCAGCCATTGGAATCAAAATTTCCATGTCACCCGCCAAAGCAGTCGCTGACATTGGGGCTTCATCTCCGGCCTCTAACCACTGAATAGATTCCAACTTGGCGAGTTTTGACAAGAAAGTTTTGTTGTCATTGAGGCGCGTTTTGTCTTGGTCGGAGCCATTTCTAAACAATACGCTAAGCGGCTTACCCGGCGCTATGTTCATTTCGCCACGGATATTACGAACGCCAACGATGACTTTTTTCAGCCATTCAATATCTTGCTCTGAATTTGTGTCTATCTGGCTTGCGTCAGCTTGTGGGAAGTCTTGGAGCATGATGCTAGGTCGATCTTCAGTTTTTGTGCCAGCCAGCTGAGACACTTTCTGCCAGATTTCTTCAGTAATAAAGGGCATGAAAGGGTGTAACAAGCGCATCAGCGATTCAAGCACGGTAACCAGTGTATGGCGAGTACCACGCTTTGCTGCTTCTGAATATTCGTCACTATAAAGTACTGGCTTAGAAAGCTCTAAATACCAGTCACAGTAAGTGTTCCAAGTGAATTCATAGAGGGCATTAGATGCTAAGTCAAAACGATAAGTCTCAACGGCTTTTTCAAACTCCGTAATGGTTTTTTGAAACTCGCTCTTAATCCAGCGATCGGCGAGACTAAGCTCCATGTCGTTATTGTTTAGCCCCGTGTCCTGATCTTCCGTGTTCATTAGGACGTAGCGTGCTGCATTCCAAATTTTGTTACAGAAGTTTCGGTAGCCCTCAACACGATTTAAATCGAAGTTAATGTCACGGGATGTAGAAGCCATGGCGCAGAAAGTAAAGCGCATCGCATCCGTACCATAGGCTTCGATACCGTCAGGGAATTGCTTGCGCGTACGCTTCGCAATTTTCTCGGCAGCTTTCGGGTTCATCATGCCGGTCGTACGTTTTTCGACTAAGGCGTCTAGCTCGATGCCATCAATAATGTCGATTGGATCGAGAACGTTACCTTTCGACTTAGACATTTTTTGACCTTGTTCGTCACGAATGAGGCCTGTAATGTAAATCTCTTTGAAAGGAATCTTGCCAGTAAACTTTAAGCCCATCATGATCATTCTGGCGACCCAGAAGAAAATAATGTCAAAACCGGTTACTAGAACACTGGTCGGTAAAAAGGTTTCTAGTTCTGGTGTTTTCTCGGGCCAGCCTAATGTCGCAAAAGGCCAAAGCGCTGAAGAGAACCAGGTGTCCAAAACATCTTCATCACGACGTAATTCAATGTCGCCCAAGTTGTACTTTTCACGAACCTCTTCTTCAGTGCGGCCGACATAAACGTCGCCTTTGTTGTCGTACCATGCTGGAATTTGATGTCCCCACCAAAGCTGGCGGCTAATACACCAGTCTTGAATGTTTTCCATCCAGTGATAGTAAGTATTTGACCAGTTTTCTGGCACGAATTTTATGTCGCCATCTTTTACTGCTTTTAACGCTGGCTCAGCCAGTGGCGCAATTTTTACATACCATTGAGGCGTAAGATACGGTTCGATAACAACGCCACTACGGTCACCCTTAGGAACTTTAAGCTTATGAGGTTCAATTTTTTCCATTAAGCCCAACGCTTCAAAGTCTTCAATGATTTTCTTACGGGCTTCATAGCGATCTAAGCCACGATAAGCTTCAGGAGCATTGTCATTGATGTGGGCTGTTGGCGTTAAAATATTGATCAGTTCTAAGTCATGACGTTGACCCATTTCGTAGTCATTAAAGTCATGGGCGGGAGTGATTTTAACGCAGCCACTACCAAAATCTTTTTCGACGTAATCATCAGCGATGATAGGGATTTGGCGACCAGTCAAGGGTAAGTCGATGGTCTTGCCAATTAAACCTTGATAGCGCTCATCTTCAGGGTGTACGGCAACCGCGCTGTCTCCCAGCATGGTTTCTGGACGAGTGGTGGCGATAATCACATGGCCAGAGCCATCGCTCAGCGGATAGCGCATGTGCCATAAGTGACCATCTTCTTCATGCGACTCAACTTCGAGATCCGATACCGCTGTTAGAAGTTTAGGGTCCCAGTTGACCAGTCGGTCACCACGATAAATGAGGCCTTCATCATAAAGTTGGACAAAGGTTTCTAACACGGCTTCGGATAAATCATCATCCATGGTAAAAGCTTCGCGTGACCAGTCACAAGAATCGCCCATGCGGCGCATTTGCTTGGTGATGGTGCCGCCAGAATGTTCTTTCCACTCCCAAACCTTATCAACAAAGGCTTCTCGCCCAAGGTCGTGTCGGCTCTTACCTTCGCGATCGAGTAAGCGTTCAACCACCATCTGGGTGGCGATACCGGCATGGTCTGAGCCTGGCTGCCAAAGAGTATTCTCACCCTTCATCCGGTGGTAACGAGTCAAAGCATCCATGATCGTATGCTGAAAAGCGTGCCCCATGTGCAAACTACCGGTGACATTCGGCGGTGGGATCATGATGCAGTAACTGTCATCATTGCCTTCTGCTCCGCCTTTTGGTGAGAAATAGTCGTTATCTTCCCACTTCTTGTAGGTTTCTTGCTCGATTGCTTGCGGGTTATATGCTTTATCCATGGTTATGTCGTGGTTTCTGCAGTTTTAGTAACAAAGCCTTGAATTATAACGCTTGTGAGCGAGATATCTATATTTCGAGGATATTTATTCTTTAAACAGTGCTACAAAACACCGTTACTCGTATCGGTAGTCCCTTTTGATTGAAAGTGAGCGCTGTAAGTTACTGATTAACAATAACTTTAAACCGTTTCTTTTTGTTCGGGCTTTTTTCCAGTGTAAACGAAGGAGGGCGGTAGGTTTAGCGGTACCCAGTTAGTTTTTAGGTGGGGAAAGTATTCTTTAATCAGCGACTTGTCGCTCAACCAATATTGGTACTGTAAAAATACCCCATTTGGCTTAAGTACCGAGCGGATATGCGTTAAAAGTTCATGCTTCATTTCAAGCGGGAATAAGGCGAGCGGAAGGCAAGAAACGAGGCAGTCAACGCTGTTAATTGCAAAGTCTTCGACAATATCGAGAGCCGAGCTGTGCTTGAGGCTGAACCTTGGGTGCTCAATTTTATTGAGTAAAGGCAATAGCTCTTCTGAAATCTCATAGGCTGTGAGGTGCGCCTTTTGCGGCATATATTTCAACAATTCTTTGGTAATAATGCCATCTCCAGCACCCAGTTCAATGATGGTTTGGGCATCTGATGGAATTTGCTTTGCTAGGTTGCGAGCCAAGAATTTAGAGCTACGGGCTATGCTGCCTGTACTTTTTAAGTTTTTTAATGCGTAGCGGGTAAAGCCCTTCATGCGGTTCCTAGTAGTAAATAGTGAGTCGTAATATGTTATGTAGTGTGACGTTTTTATGATCTTATTACCATAAGAAATATCACTCTTAATCGATTATTACAAACCTTATGTTGTCTTTATTTCTTTTGGTTCTTTAGCCGCGAGTGACTCTCGTTCATTTTTTATGCACTCGTTAATGACTTCTTCATACAGAACGAGATGTTTCTTGGGCAGTAACCAGCGAAGCCATTTGGAATGTTTTTGGTAGAGATCTGAGTTAACCATCTCTTCAACGCTATCGAACTGATGGGTTTCGCCATTAATTTTAATTTCAGGTTTGAGTAAGCTTTGTCTGATTTTTTCTTTCGCTTCTTCATCGCTGATATTCGTATCAAAGAGTTTGCCTTTGTGTTTTTCTTTCAGCTTACTGAAACTGTTTGGCCTTAAGTCAAAATAGATCTTAAGCGCAATCATAACCAAGGCGACGCCGAGCGTATTTTCGAACAGGGTTGCGATAAAACCACCAGCGATGATCGCGATATGCAGCACAATGATTCGCTTGTAAGGCCTAAACATTTCAGCCGGAATAGAATCGAACTCACGATTTCGGTAAGCCAGGATAAACTCGACGAGGTGCGCAATCAGCATCGCAAAGATGGTCAGTTGAATCCCTTGCTGCGACAGCATAAAGCCTGTGACGTTAAAAATATTGCCGCTCATGGCAGCGTTAGCGCCTAGGAGTTGTTCATCGAAGAAGCTGGCTACAAAGCTACCGTGGCCGAAAGTAAAAAAGCCATAGTGAACACAGAAAAAAGCTGCCATGAAAAGCCCGCCAAACCGAAACATAGGCGGTGTATCAGGACGAATGGTCATACGGCAAAAAGTAAAAATACCAATAATGATATTCTCAAACCAGTAAAGGAAGATGATATCGAATGCGCTCCAGTAACCCAGCAAAACGCCAATCAGTGGAACAATGTTTGCTAAAGCAACCGCAATTTTGCCTTTACTGAGTTTAGCGTTGTTACTTTGCTCTAGCTCCATGCTTAGTACTTTTTATGATCGAGAGGATAGCCTCTTCCACGATAGAACTTATAGCGTTCGCGTGCAGACGCTTTATCGGCTTCTTCATTCGGCACAATTTCGAAGCATTTAAGGAAGTAGCTAAAGAACGGCTGTACCTCGCCACTTAAATTGATTAAGCAGTCATGCTGATTTTCAGGAGGCTTTTGCTCAGAAGTGGCGTAGCCGATTTGAACCGGCGGGGGTCTGTTAGGCCCTTCTCCAACAATGTTATGAGGAACAAAGTCATCAAGTTCTTGCGTCCATAACCATTCGTCAACAGCATGCGCCTGCTCTTCATCTTTAGCGTGGATGTAGACTTTACGTCCTTGTTTGTACAAACTCTGGACGCATTTACCAATCAGGCGCAGATAAGCTTCTACGCCTGATTGACTTTCCAGTAAGTGAAAACCTACTTGGGTCATGAGCTTAACCTTACTTAGAACGGTTAATCACGATTTGTGATAGCAATGGTACTGGGCGGCCCGTTGCACCTTTTTCAGCGCCAGACTTCCAAGCCGTACCTGCGATATCGATATGTGCCCAGCGGTATTTCTTAGTGAACTTCGACAGGAAGCAACCCGCGGTAATACTGCCAGCTGGCATGCCACCAAGGTTGGTGAAGTCGGCAACGTTACTCTTAAGTTGCTCGTGATACTCGTCCCAAATGGGTAAACGCCAAACGCGGTCAGTTGCCATCTCGCTAGCGGTTTCAATTTCGTTCGCCAAGGCATTGTTGTTGCTCATGACGCCAGAAGCTTCGTGACCCAGTGCGACGATAACAGCACCGGTTAAGGTTGCTACGTCAATCACAATCTCAGGATCGTACTTATCGATGTAAGTTAAAGCATCACAAAGTACTAAACGGCCTTCGGCATCGGTGTTTAAGATTTCGATGGTTTGACCTGATAAAGACGTTACCACATCACCCGGACGACTGGCTTTTCCACTAGGCATATTTTCAGCTGCAGCAACGACACCAATGACATTGATCGGTAAGCCCATTTCAGCAACCGATTTGATTAGGCCAAACACCGAGGCTGCACCGCCCATGTCGAACTTCATTTCGTCCATCTTGGCGCCAGGTTTTAAAGAGATACCGCCCGTATCGAAGGTAATACCTTTGCCCACGAATACGAGAGGCTTATCACCTTTTGTACCGCCGTTGTATTCCATGCAAATTAATTTGCCAGGTTCATCCGAGCCTTGTGAAACCGAGACAAATGCGCCGGCGCCCATCTCTTTTAATTCAGACTCATCAAGGATGTTTGTAGTGATGCTCGAATATTCTTTCGCCAACTCTTCAGCCTTATTCGCCAAGTAAGTTGGGTTACAGATGTTACCCGGTAGGTTCGCTAGATCACGCGTTAGGGCTTGGCCTGCTGTAATCGAGCATGCATGCTTAATCGCTTTTTCACCTTCCGGTAAATCCCCGCGAGACTCAATGAACAGGGTCATCTTGCGCAGTGGACGACGCGTTTCAGGCTTTTCACTTTTCAGTTGATCGAAAACGTATAAACTATCATTCGCTGCTTCTACCGCGAAGCGCACTTTCGAGTAAAGTTCTTGGCCTTTAACATTTAATAGAGGTAGTGAGTTGATCGCATCAGTCGCGCCCGTTTCGTTAAGTAACTTGATGACCTTACCGCAAATTTTCTTATATTTGATGGCATCAAACTCGCGTTCTTTACCACAGCCAACCAACAAAACTCGGTCACAGCTTGTGCCTGGAACGCTATGAAGTAACAAAGTTTGTCCGAACTTACCTTCCATATCGCCACGCTTGACGATAGCGTTGATATAGCCTTCGCTAATGTCATCAATCTGCTGTGCTGGAGCAGACAGTTTACGAGATTCAAATACACCTACGATTAAGCAACCTGTTTTTTGTTTTTCTGGGCTACCACTCTTTACAAAGAATTCCATAGATCACCTGCAAATTGTTAATTTTCGTTTATAATGCCGGTATTGGCATAAACCGTGCCCATAGTTTAACTGATATTGCCATAAATACCAGTTTCTGGGCAGTCAACAGACTGAGAAAACCTTGATACTAAGTCGTTACTTAAACCGCGAAGTCTTTACCAGTACGCTCGCCATTTTGGGCGTGTTATTTGCTATTTTTATTAGCCAGCGCATTGTTAAGTATTTAGCCCAAGCGGCATCTGGCGACATTACGGGCACCATGGTTTGGCAAATGGTTTTGTTGTATTCACCAGTACTGCTTGGTTTTTTGTTGCCTCTCGCTTTTTTCTTAGGCTGCCTACTGGCCTTTAGTCGCTTGTATGTGGATAGCGAAATGGCGGTGCTGCGCTCAGTGGGTGTCAGTGAGCGAAAGTTAATCAGTTTGTTAATTCCTATTGCCGTTATTGTGTCGCTTATCGGTGGTGCTGTAGCGTTGTGGTTGGCGCCAGTAGCGAATGAAACCACCTATCAAATACGAGACGAACACGCGAGTAAGCTAGAGCTGAGCATGCTTGAACCGGGTCGCTTTCAAATTTTTCAGGAAGGCGAAGGCGTGGTTTATGCGGACTCATCAGACAGCCCGAGTCATTTGGGTAATTTCTTCTTAGCGGAGTTGCCAGCAGAAAACAGCCCTTACACGCGAATCATTTCAGCTAAATCTGCTGAGCGTTACTATGATGAAGCTTTGGATAAAAACTTTCTTCAGCTCAATGATGGCCTGGTGTATGAACTGGATGCTGATAAAAATGTTCGTAAGATTACCGAGTTTGAACATTATTACGCGAGATTGGAAGCTGAGCGCTCGATTACGTCCCGTCGCAAAATCTCTGCAACACCGACCATGGAGTTGATTGAAACGGCTGACGGAAGCAGTTGGGCAGAACTTCATTGGCGACTGGCTGTACCTTTATCAGTGCCATTCTTATTATTCTTAGCGATTCCTTTGAGTCGGGTTAGGCCTCGAGAGGGCAAGTTTGCAAAAATGCTGCCTGCGCTGATGGTATATATTGGTTACATCGTTCTGATTGTTGTGTTTAGGAAATGGGTAGAGGCTGAAAAAATCCCTGGCTGGCTTGGATTTATTCCTATTTATATTGTGATGGGGCTGCTCGCCGCTCGCCTCCTTTATGCGCATGGCCGTGCAAACACTAAAAATACTGGCACACCTTCTGCCGAAGGCGGTGACTCATGAATATCTTAAAGTTTTATATTGGCAAAACCATCTTAGCGACGTCTTTGATGACGTTGTTAACTTTGGCGGTTATTCGTGTACTGTTTGCGTTGATTGATGAGAGTGGGGATTTCGATAAAGGGACTTACGCCTTTATCGATGGCTTGTCGTATTCGTTATTGCTGTCGCCACAGTATATTTATGAATTTTTCCCGATGGCGATTTTAATTGGTTCGATCGCTGGCTTAGGTATTTTAGCTTCTCGAAGCGAGCTGACGGTGATGCGAGCAGCCGGAAAAACCACTTGGCAAATTATTGGTGCAGCCTTGTCTTATGGTTTAATTCTGATCACATTCTCGGTTTTTCTCGGAGAATACGTTGCGCCTAAAACCACATTAATGGCGGAAAATCTTCGCAATAGAGCCTTGTATGGTGAGCAGTTCGTCGATAGTAATCAAGGTTTGTGGCTCAAAGATGGCGCGAATATGGTGCATGTGGGTGAGGTCATAGGCGCCTCTCGCTTGAGTGATGTTACCGTGTATGAATTCAATCGAGATAATGAGCTGACAAAAATGATTCATGCCAAGTCAGCGGAACTGATTGGCAATTCTTGGTCGTTGAGACAAGGTATCGTGACGCAGCTCGGAGCTACTCCGAGTGAAACGAATATTGGGAATAATAGTGACCAGCGTTTTGATAAAGTTGAGCGCTTACCGTTTACGGAAAAAGAGTGGCAAACCGGTATTAGTCTGGATAATTTGTCGGCCCTCAGCGTTGACCCAGAAAACATGAATATCGTTAATCTTTATCAATATCGTAGCTATTTGGCGAGCAATGGACTTGATACCAAAAATTACGACTTGGCATTTTGGCAGAAGGTGATTCAACCGATTAGTACCGCAGTCATGATTATTTTGGCAGCGTCCTTTATCTTCGGACCAATGAGAAGCGTATCGATGGGCGCGAGGGTGTTGGTTGGTGTGCTGACCGGTATGGTTTACTTCTTTGCCGTACGATCGTTTGGCCCAGTCAGCCTTGTCGCGGGGGTCCCCGCATTTTTAGGAGCTTTAATGCCGCCACTGATTTTTGCAGTCGCGGCATGGTATCTACTCAGAAGGGCGGGATAGGGTTCTATCCCTTCTTGAGGCTGGATATAATTATTAGCTTGGTGGAGTATATTGTTGCGAATTATCTTCAACTAGCAATTCAAAACTGTTCTCAGCATGCCCTTTAAGTTTGCTGGTTGCTGCTGTAACTGATACTTCTTTTAGGAAACTTTTATATCTACTGTTTTGGCTTTTGGCCAGAACTTTACATAGCCAAGCTGCCCCGTCCGCCATATAACTTTTTTCAGTATTTCTCTCTTCCCATACTTTATCAGCTACCAAGTCTAATGATTCCTGAGATAATTCATCAACTTGATTATAAAGTTTTTCTGCTATATCCCTTATCGTTCGTCCATTTTTCACACTCAGTAACTTTTCCACTTCTGCTGGGGAGAAGCTACCCTTATCAAGGGAAGGAATAACTCTATATAAATATAAGCTACCTCCAGCTCCTTTAATAAGTTGTAATTCCCCAAGGCTCCCATAAAAATAAGTGGTATAGGGCTTTCTTCTAGACCAAAAGCTATATGCTGTTTCCTTAACTGAGTCTGGTTCTCCTAGCTTTCCTTTAATTAGGCTAGCGCTTTCTCCTTCAGAGAGGTTAAGAAACTTTTCTTGCTTAGATAATTCTTCGTCAGAATCAGTACTACTGATAGCTGCTTTTTGTGAGGGTGCTAGTTGCTTTCGATATTGCTCTACGTCGACACCAGCTTCATACTCTTCATAGAGCTCAGTTTGTTTGTTCCCCATAGAATCTTCAAGCCATAACGCTGTGTATTCTTCTGAGAGGAAACCTTTTACTAGATAGTTCTGCTTTGGCTTTGGGGAAAACGTAATCGTCTTTTCAATGCTAAAGTCATCTCCAAACATGGCTTGTACAGGAGCAGCATAAACCACTCTAGCAACCAGCTTTAAGGTGACTTCGTTAGCAGGAACTTCACGCTGAAAACCTCGGGTTATCAAATTAGAACCTTGACCGTAGGTAGCTCCACGTGTGGCAGTAATAGTGTTCTCTACCTCTTGTCCGTTCACTTCCTCTACCGCATACATAAAAGCCTTGCTAATTGACTGTCTCTCTGAGGTATCAACTATTATGGCTGAGTCTCCAGAATAGCCCCCGAAATAACTCTCTTTTTTAGCGTATTGTGGTGCGCATGATGCTAAAAGAAATGCTGAAATAAGTAAGATTATCGTTTTTCTCATGTGATCCCTCATTATTATAATGAATGTTTATTTAATTTTGTCAGTTCCAGGTTTAGCTTTTTCAGGTAAAGCAACCACTCGTGTATTGGTCAAAATATCGTGCCAGCCAAGTCTTTTCTTAGTGAATGGACTGATAATCATGCCAAGGCCAAGTACCGAAGTAATGGCTCTAAACAACGCGGCTCCAAAGGTAACTGGTTTGCCGTTATCTTGAACCAGCATAATTTTCCAAGCACTCATCCCTACCGTCTGGCCGTAGCGGACGTGCGAGCCGACAAAGTATAGTAGCAATAGTAGCGTCGGGAACAATGAATAGATTTGGTAGGTTAGAGAGTCCTGCCAACCCGTTTCAATATTCATATCTTCAACGCCTAGCATCCAGTGAATCAGTGGGAACGTGAATAACCCCCACAAGAACCATATTGCGATGCTGATTAAAATATCATACAACCAAGCGCCCAGTTTTTTGGTAATCGGTGCTGGTGTGGTTATAAGTGATTGTGCTGTATTTTTTGTCATGGCTAAAGGCAGTTATGTCGTCATTCCCGCGAAGGCGGGAATCTTATAATAAATAAAGTGGATCTGTAGTCGTTAGATTCCCACCTTTGCGGGAATGACAGAATAAGGGCGCTAGTCTAGCAAAACAGGGCTCTGTAGACTAGCTGAAACACTCTTTTACAGCATTTCAATCGCACCGCTTTCATCAATAAGTTATTCCTGATATAAAAGGTGCATTGTTTGCTGAGTAGGTTTGAATAATGACATTAACAAAAACATTAATGGTTTCCGGCGCTTTATTGGCCAGTAGTATCACCGCGGTAGCCGGTGAGGATCATAGCCAATGGCTAGATGATTTCTTTCAAGAGGTGCAGGAGTATCGTCAGTCGCAAAACCCTGTATGGGCAGCTCGTGAGGGTGATGAGAGTGCGAAAGGAAAATTACGCGACGTCAGTCCTGAGGCATATGCTGATCGTAAAGTGAAGTTATTAGAACTTATCAAGGAACTAGAGAGTATCAAGCGTGACAATCTGCTCCAAGACGAGCAGATTAGTTACGACATGATGATGACCCAGTTGAAACAAGACGTGGCTGAGGTAGATTTTAAAGCGTACCAAATGCCGCTAACGTCAGAGTATGGCTTCCATGCACAGACAACTAATCTAGCCAATGCTTTCCGCTTTAGAACCGCGGACGATTATCAGGATTACATCGCCTTGTTGGAAGCGATACCGACGTTTTTCCAGCAAAATGTGTCCAACATGCGCAATGGAATAAAGCGTGGTTTTACAGTACCAAGAGCAGTACTAGATGGTTACAGCGATAGTATTAGCGTGTATATCAAAGATGATCCTAAAGAAACGGTTTGGTACCGACCTTTTAATAATATGCCGGATACCTTAAGTACGGAAGATCAGGCTGTTTTGCAGAAAAAAGCAGCTAAGGTGATTTCTAATAAGGTTTTACCACAATACCAAGCGTATCTGACATTCTTTGAAGATGAATACCTTCCTGCGGCGAAAAAGAGTATTGCCGCATATGACTTCCCAGATGGAAAGGCTTACTACCAAAATCAGATTAAACATTACACAACCTTGGATTTATCGCCAGATGAGATTCATGAGATTGGTCTAAAAGAAGTTGCCAGAATCCGCAAAGAAATGGAGGAGGTCATTGAGACCACGGGCTTTGAGGGTTCTTTCGAGGAGTTTTTGCACTTCTTACGAACTGATGAGCAGTTTTATGCAAAAACACCTGAGGAGCTGTTAAAAGAAGCAGCTTACATGTCAAAAAAGATGGATCATCAGCTTCCTAAGTTTTTCGGCAAATTACCGCGCCAACCCTACGGCGTTGTGCCTGTACCAGAGGAGATTGCACCGAAGTACACGACTGGTCGTTACTCAGGGGCTCCTATCGATAGTGATCGTGCAGGAGAGTACTGGGTGAATACCTATGCCTTAGAGAAGCGTCCATTGTACAATTTAGAAGCCCTCACCTTACACGAGGCGGTTCCGGGTCACCATTTACAGACCGCTTTGGCCCAAGAGCTAACGCACTTACCCAAGTTCCGTCAAAACACTTATATTTCAGCATTTGGTGAAGGGTGGGGGTTATACAGCGAGAAGCTGGGGCTAGAAGCCGGCTTTTATGAGGATCCCTACAGTAATTTCGGCCGATTAACTTATGAAATGTGGCGCGCTATGCGACTGGTTGTGGATACAGGCATGCACGCGAAAGGCTGGAGTCGTGAGAAAGCGATCAGCATGATGGAGAGCAATACTGCTTTGTCGACGCACAATGTTCGTACTGAAATTGATCGTTACATTAGCTGGCCAGCGCAAGCGCTTTCTTACAAGCTGGGCGAGCTGAAGATACTAGAGTTGCGTGAAAAAGCGGAGAAAGCGTTAGGTGAAAAGTTTGATATTCGCAAGTTCCATGACGCTGTTTTGGCCAATGGCTCGATTCCTCTTAGCGTACTCGAAGAGCAGATTGAGCAGTTTATTGAGTTAGAAAATCAGGAAGAGAAAGAGAGCCAATCATAGCTCAATCACTGAAAAAATAGACACGGTAACAGCACAAAGCCCAGCCATCGAGCTGGGCTTTTGTTTTTTGGCGTTCTCGTAAAAGATAAAAACACTTGACTTGGTATGAAAAATTACCATAATGACACCTAAAGGTTTCAATAAGGGTTGCTAAGCTATCTTTGTGATACTCTTGTTGTGTTTTAATAATTGGTAATGAGGTAAAATGATGAGTCAAAAGAATTGTGCAGAGACAGTGGATAGAGTTCAGACAGGCGTTGCTCGAGGGATGCTGGTATGTGGTGTCACTTATTTGATTTTGTTGTGGGAAACACTGACCGAGAAGGGGCGCTTAAATGAAATTTTAGATTTTGCGTCTATCCTAGGTTCTGGTTTAACGATCATAGTGACGTTTGTCTCTTTGTGGCCAGTGATTAAGCAAAAGTTGACTGGAAAGATGCTTGTCAAAAACGAAACCGAAAGTTTCGTTTCAGGCGCCATGCTGGCAAGTTTTAAAAATGGATGGATTGCTTTAACCTTAACGTTGGTCGTTTTATTAGGCACTTCGAAGTTTTTAGACAGCTTAGCGTTACCACTACGATTTTACTTCGTGTTATTGTTCGCTGTTGCCGTACTTTCAGCCAGCATAAGCTTTTTCTGGCTCACGCGAGAGGATGATCTGGAAGAGCTAGAGGAGTAGTGCTATGCACCCCGAACTTGATAATCGCATTCGAGTTTTTCGAGCTGAGCATCGCATGAGCCAAAGTGACTTGGCGGAAGCTATTGGTGTATCGAGAAAAACCATCAGTACGATTGAGGTGGGAAAGTTTGTTCCTTCAACGATCATTGCACTGAAAATAGCCGAGTATTTTAATGCTCCTGTGGAAGAGGTTTTCAGTCTGATTAAGACTGAGGAGTAAATGGCCGAAAAAGCTCTTTAACAGTATTGCAATAACAGCTTATTGGTTTATAATGCCCCGCACTTTTAAGGAGTTATCGCCTCTTAAAAGTGCGAAAAAAAGTGCCGGAGTGATGGAATTGGTAGACATGACGGATTCAAAATCCGTTGCTCTTGCGAGCGTGGCGGTTCAAGTCCGCCCTCCGGTACCATCTTTCTTAGAATCCTTTTTTCATATCAAATCTTCCTGCAAGCGCTTTAGTTATAAATCTAAGTTTATTCATTGATTCTCTTCAGTCATTGCTCCTCCGAAAAAAATTATTTATGTTAACTGGATCACAGTTGTGATCTAAAGCTGGTTGTACCAGAGGTCTAGACAGCCAAATGTAACCATAAAATCCTTTATGGCAAGTCAAATTCAACTTGTTTTTGTTGGTGTGCGTTTTAATGCTTGGTGACTATAAGCTACTGTTGTTTTATTATTGGCGCATAATTCTTATATTTCAATTAGATATATGATGCTACCTGTTTGACATGTGTTCGTATTTCCAGCTTTTAAGTTTAAAACGAGTGTTTTTTACAGTAAGAAATATTGATGCTATAAATCTTCTCAGCTTAGTTATTCTAATGAATTGCTGAGCTTATTAAGAAAAAACAAACAAAACACACAGTAACACCGATGGGGGTAGTCGATGTTTAGAAAACTCATGCTGTTAATCGCAGCACTCACCTTTACTGGGCTTAGTCATGCAAATACAGGCGTGGCTTTTGTTCATGGCACAGGCAGTCAAAGTGATGCCTATAATGATTACTGGACGGGCAGCTTTGTTCAGTCAGTGATTCAGGGCCTTCCTAACTCAAGTAATTACACCGTCATTAATTGTGACTTTACTCAATACATGTGGACATCTGGCGCTGCGGGTTGCTTAGCTGGACAGTTGACCACCTTCATTAACCAAAAGGGGATAACCAGTCTAACTTTAATCACGCACTCAAACGGCGGGAATGTTGCACGTTGGATTATGTCGAATCCTACTTGGGATAGCCGTTATCCGAACATTATCAATCGAATCGATGAAGTTATCGCTTTGGCGCCATCAAGTGGCGGTACGCCTTTAGCCGATGCTGTGATTGATGGTAATGTTTTTGAGTCAGCCTTGGGCTGGTTGTTGGGTTATAAGAATGATGCTGTTCGCATGCAGCAAGAAGCATGGATGGCGAGTTATAACGCCAACTGGCTATACGGTACAGGTGGTAGACCGGGTTTACCTAAGCCGTTTCGAAGTGTCGTTGGTACGGATGTAGAGTCCGCTATCTGGGATAGTGATAGTTACTGTGGTGGCTATGCTCAAAACGTTGGTTTGGAGTTTACTCAGAACTGGTTGGATAGTTGTTCTGATGGGTTCTTAAATTGTAGCTCGCAAAATGCAGCTGGATCAGTATGGTTTTATGACACCAGCAAGACTTACGGTGATGAGCCGTTGAGTCATGCCCAAAGCAGACGCAAGTGCTTTGGTTTAGATGCATTTCTACGTAACCGAATTTAAGGAGTTATCATGAGAACTTTATTATTAACGTCAATGATCATTTCTTTGAGTGGTGTTGCCGTAGCCGATTCTACTAGCTCAAAGTCACAGCGTGACCACTTATACACTGGGCAGCCGGGCAATACCGCTCCTGCCCAACCAGATAGCCAGCGTGAAATGAAAAACGTGAGCTACAGCTTTCCAATTAACAATATCCAGCAAATAGACTTTTCGCAAAAGCAGTCTCATGTGCAAAGTCGTCAATATATGAAGGATGTAACGGGAGCACAATTAAAGTCTGGTATTGTTCTGACCACTTCTGCTAAAGGTGCGTTAGTGCGAATCTCTGCTTTTGACGGACAAAGTGCTGTAGAGCCAGAGCAGTTAACGGTTCGAAGCCCAAAAGGGCAGGTTTATCAGCAGGGGAAAGCTTTTGATACTCTGGTCAGTAGTCATGCGATGCAAAAAAATGGCATGGGCTTTCAACAAGGCACGACGGGGTTCAAAATGGATGATAGCTTGGGTGCTGGGCGTTTTTCACTGAAAGCGGAGAAAGGTGTATCTAGTCATGGCAAGTACCGCATCAATGTCTTTGAAAAAAACAGCGACACAGAAATGCACTTAACGGCTAATAAAAGTAATTATCTTAATGAGGATGTATTGAGTGTTAATGCTTCGGTATTTGCACAGGGTAAAACTCAAGATATTGTCAGCATTAAAGGGCAGATAGTATCGCCAACAGGTAAAACTTTTAAGGTTGACTTTACGCCAAGCAAAGACGGCTACTCGTTGAGCAAACCTTTGGATATGTCTGCTGACACAGTCCCGGGAGCCCTTTGGGAGCTACATACTGAAACTCAAGTGAAACGCAATGGAGAAGTCATTCAGCGTAATGCGCAATTACCTTTTGCTTTTGCCGAAAAGACAGCAAAGTTGTCTGCTGAGCCTGTAATGTCAGGTCAAAAGCAAAGTCCAGTCGCGACTATTCCGGTTAACGCAAGTGTTGATGGTCGTTATGAAGTCCGCGCTGTACTTTATGGCACAGATGCTCACGGCAATTTGAAACCTGTGATGATGACGCATAGCGCAGCTAACCTTGCTGCTGGTGAAGGTGCTATTCACATGAAGTTTGATTCTCAGCTATTAAAGCAAGCAGGCGTCACAGCCCCTTACGAAGTCAAGCAGCTAGAGCTTCGTGATCAAGGTCAGATGGCACTGATGCAATAAACGCCAAGTGGAGTAGAAAAAAGCCGCGGTTATCGCGGCTTTTTTTGTTTGGTAATACTCGTATTCTTTAACTATTAGAGCTTTTTAAGGGCTTCATAGTAATGAGTAATAGCGGCAGTAACGTTAGGTTTAAGAATAATGCCACAGCCATGGCTAAGCCCGTTAATAGGCCGAAATAAATTGATGGAATAAATTCTGATAGCGCTAAGATAGCAAAGCCGAAGATGACGGTAACACCGGTATAATAAATCGCCTTACCGATACTGCCGTGACAGCGTTTCATGGTTTCAAGATAATCATTATCTTTTACGAACTCTGCTTTGAAGCGGTGGACATAATGGATCGAATTATCAACGGCAATACCAATGACAATTGCGGCGATAGTAATGGTCATCATGTCCATCGGAACACCCATCCATCCCATGATCCCAAGAACCAATGCAGCTGAGAGTGCGTTTGGAATCGTTGCTAAAATGGCTAAAACTACGGAGCGGAATAGGATGACAAACATCAACAAGATGGCCAAGTAAACTGCACCGATAGTCTTAATTTGCGAGTCAAACAAACTCTCAAGCATGTTGTTGTAGAGCACAAGCATACCCGTGAAATGGACTCTGTCTTCAGCAATGCTTTCCTCATTAACGATATAGTCGTTTATCGTATTAATAAGCTCTGCACGCTTTAGATCATGGTTCGTTTCTTGAACGCGAATATTGATTCGAATTTGATCACCAGCTTCTGAAAGGTAAGGTTTCATTAATACCGAGCGGACTTCGGCCGGTGTTTTCTGGTGGACAAGGCTCAAAGTCAATTCATCGGGATATTCGCCGTCATTCATCGTCTCCAAAACTTTGGAGTAAGTGGCGATGGATTGCACCTTGCCTGTGACACCTAGGCTATCGATAAAATCATGGATACGTTCAACTTGCTTAAGCTTGGCCCCTGTAAACCAGTAGCCAGGATCGTAGATACCACTATCAAACTCATCGCCAAACTCATCAGCGAATTCGTCATCAGCAACGAGCGCAGACTCTTCACCTTTATCAATCACAATATCCAACGGAGTGGTTCCGCCAAGTTTTTGATCGATGACCGTCATGCCTTGGTAGATTTCTGTGCTTGGCTTGAAGTAATCGATAAAACGGTTTTCAACTTTAAGCTGGGTAATACCGTAAGCGCTAAAGGCTATGATAGCAGTGGTTAAAACGAATATCGTGACCTTATAGTTAACGGTAAAGCTGTAAATCCAGTTGGTGATTTTGTAAGTAATACTGGTGCCACTGGTGTGAGCGTCTTTCTTTTGAAGTTGGATAAAACTTGGAAAGATAATGAATGTGACAACGAAGCCAAGCACGATGCCGATGGTCATAATCCAGCCAAAATCAATAACGGGACGAATACCACTAATGAGGAGTGAGATAAAAGCTACGATAGTGGTCAGTGCGGTATAAAAGCATGGCCAGAACATGGTTTTTAGAGTTTGTGAGACTCTTAACTCTTGGCTTGAGTCTGGGTTTGCCGAAATGAAATCTCGGTAATAGACCGCTAAGTGAACATTCAGCGCCAATATCACGATGAGCAATATTGACGGGAAGTTTGAGGATATAACGGTAATTCGCCAATCCAGAAAGCTGAGTAACCCCGCCAGCATAATGACGCTAACTAAGCAGGAAAATAAAGGTAGGACAACCCAACGAAGCTTACCGAAAAAGACAAACAACGCCAGCATGATAAACAGCAGTATGCCAATACCAAACACAGTGATGTCATGCTGAATGAAGGTTAGCATGTCATTGGTAATCATCGAGATGCCACCGAGGTGCATGGAGGCAATATCTCGGTAATCTTCCATGATGGTTCTGACTTCTGAAATGATAGCGCTTGTACGCTCAGAGACTTTCTTGCTGTAAGCATCGAACTCAGATTCTACTTGAGTTAATTTCTGTTGCTCTTCTGCGGATAGCTGCTGTTGTGAGCTTTTAGCTCTAAGTTCATCGCGGGCGTTTAACAATGAAAAATACTGTTCATCACGTTTGAAATTTATTTGTACCGCGCTCGTTTGTCCGTCTTCACCGACTAAAAGATTTTTGTAAATGGGACTTGAGGTGAATTCTTCTAGGGCTTCCTCTCTATCGATTGAAGCGCTTTGTAAGGTTGGGATTTCTTCGCCCAAAGCATCAGTATCTAACGTTAATCCTTGCAGCAGGGGTACATTAAGAATGCTGTTAATGGTTGAGACCGTTTGGACATCTTTCAACTCACTGGTCAGTGACTTTAATCCGTTAATAGATTCGTCACTCATCAATCCTTTTTCAGGCTGCCAGGTAATAATTAGAAAGTCATCTGAGCCATACTGCTCATTCACCTGGCGGTAGTACTCCAAAGATTGATCGTTTTCGAGAACTAGGGATTCGCCCGAGGCATCGAGTCTGAACTTATGCAATTGACTCGCGGCTAACACCGTTAAGGCAATAACAAGAAGCAGGCTTACCAGTGGGTGGTCAAGGACAGTTCTTTTATAAAGAGTAAAGAAAAAGCTTTCTTTGTGTTGGGTCATTATGAGTCCTAGTTCGTTTCATCGCTCGGTGGTGCGTAAAGCTTTGGCATGGCTCGCACGCTTTTAACGATGTTATCTTTGATTTGCAAAATTTCCATGGGGTAACCATACAGTCGCAAGCAGGTACCTGACTGTGGAATGGTTTCTAAATACTCAGTGATCAGTCCATTCAACGTTTTAGGACCTTCTGTTGGCAGCTCCCACTCTAAAGTCTTATTAAGATCCCGAATAGTCACGGTAGCATCAATCAAGTAAGCCTCATCGCCGTCTTTTTGGATATCGCTATTGATATTAGACATTTCGGTAGTGAAGTCGCCAACGATTTCTTCCAAAATATCATCAAGAGTCACTAATCCTTCAATATCGCCATACTCATCCACCACTAAGCCGATACGATCACGCTTACGTTGGAATTTCATTAATTGGGTATGGAGTGGAGTGCCTTCTGGCACATAATAAATGGGGTCTAAGTGGTCGAGTAATCCTTCTGATGAGTTGGATTCCATTTCAAGCACGCGGCCAAAGTTGCGTGCATGTAATAAGCCTTCTACGTTATCAATCTCGCCACGGAAGACCAGTAGACGAGTGTGGATGCTGTTACGGATCTGCTCCAAAATGTAGTCCATATCATCATTGAGGTCGATGCCGATAATTTCATTACGAGGCACCATAATGTCATCAACAGTGACGGTTTCTAAGTCAAGAATACTCAGCAGCATCTTCTGGTGCCGGCGCGGGATCATGGCTCCAGCCTCATTTACCACGGTTCTTAATTCTTCTTGGCTTAGGTTGTCCCCTTGATCTGAGCTGGCGTTAACGCCAAACAAGCGTAATAAACCATTAGCGAGCATGCTAATAAGTTTGATCGCGGGGTGGAACAGAGTTGACAGAATTTTGAGTGTTGGGGCTGCGAAAAAAGAAATCTTCTCAGGGTTCAATGCGGCCAAGGTTTTCGGTGTGACCTCTGCGAAAATCAATATGACTACCGTTAACATCAGTGTCGCAGCGAAAATACCCCCTTCGCCCCAGAAGCGAATAGCGATAACGGTCGCAATTGCTGACGCAAGAATATTAACGATATTGTTGCCAAGCAAAATCAAGCCGAGTAATTTATCCGGGCGTTTCAGCATCTCGTACACTCGTTTGGCACTTTTATCTCCGCTACGTGCGCGATGTTTTAAGCGGTATCGATTGAGCGACATCATGCCTGTTTCTGAGCTTGAGAAGAATGCCGATAAGAGTATCAGCAAACCCAGTATTAAGAATAAGGTTCCCGTTGACAGTGATTCCAAAAATGAACTCCGTTATTGTTGTTATAAAATGTATTGGATAACCAATTTAGTGCCAATGAACCCTATGCTCAGAATAACAAAAGCGATGATGCAAAATCTCGCAAAGCGAATACCGCTAAGTTTTGAGCTCTTATACCCTATGTAAAATGTACAGAAGCTGAACCAAGCAAGTAAGGACAGAATAATTTTGTGAAGCGGTTGGTCATTAATCACCGACTTGGGCAGACCAAAACCCAGCGCAAAGGCAACGCCTAGGCTGATAATGCCTGATAGGACCAAGATCGATAAGAAGCGCTCCATCTCCAATAGCGGCGGCAATAACGGGTGAATGCTTGAAGGCTTGTGCCTGAGCTTGTTATGCAGGATAAGCACCAAGATGCTTTGTAAGGTCGCAGCTAATAGCAGGCTGAAGCCAATGATGGATAACCAGACGTGGAGCACGCCGAGCCCATTGTTACTAAAGTTAACCATATTGGGCTCTTCAGGAATAATGGTTAACCAGTTGATCACGCCAGCAATGATTGCGGTATACAGCATCAAGTGAGGTGTTTGCTTACTGAAACGATAGATGGCTACCAATAACACTAAAATAAAAGTGATCAGCGATACTAGATTCAGTAACGACAGGTTTTGGCCAGGTTCACCACTTCTATCGATCAGTAAGTAGACCGTAAACAGATGTAATACTGCTGGAATGAGTGGCAGCCATTTTCCCCAATCTGGCACTTGCTGCTCGGGATGCTTAATACGCTGCATCAAAAACAGTGCAAGGCCTAGGTAGGCAAGTCCGGTTATCACTTGAAAAATTAGAGTCACTTTATTGTAAATAGTTATCAGTCAATTCTATTGGCTATTTTAGAGGAAAACCGCGCGTTAACAAGCGGTTCTATTCATAAAATAGTGCCACACAGCTCTTGTTTATTCGTTATAATGCCTCATAATTTTTATATAGACCCATTTTCGAGACTGTTTGAGCAATTTCAAGGGATGCCTAAGTTAGCATTGTCGCTACAACAGCCGATAGTCCAAAAATTCAGAGAGTGAGTAATACAGCATGTTTGATAACCTAAGTGATCGCCTTTCCGGGGCTCTCAAAAACCTCACCGGTAAAGGCAAAATTAATGAAGACAACATTAAGGAAACCTTGCGCGAAGTACGCATGGCGTTGCTTGAAGCTGATGTTGCATTACCTGTCGTCAAAGAATTTATTGCGGCTGTCAAAGAGCGAGCCGTCGGCGCGGAAGTGGGTAAGGCGTTAGACCCAGGGCAAGCTTTCATCAAAATCGTTAATGATGAAATGATTAAGGCTATGGGTGCTGAGAACGATGCACTTGACCTGAATGCCAAGCCACCAGTGGTAATTTTATTGGCCGGTTTACAAGGCGCGGGTAAAACGACCAGTGCCGGTAAACTCTCTCACTTGCTGATTAACCGCGAGAAAAAATCGGTCATGGTGGCTAGCGCTGACGTTTACCGTCCGGCTGCGATTAAGCAGTTAGAAACCGTGGCTGGTGAAGTGGGCGCGACTTTCTTCCCAAGTACAACTGAGCAAAAGCCTGTTGATATCGCAAAGAACGCGATCGAAGAAGCGCGTAAGCAGTTCGCTGATGTGGTCATTATTGATACTGCAGGTCGTTTGGCGGTCGATGAAGCTATGATGAGCGAGATCAGTGAGTTGCAGCAGGCCATCAACCCGACGGAAACCTTGTTTGTGGTTGACTCCATGACCGGTCAGGATGCAGCTAACACGGCGAAAGCCTTTAATGATGCTTTGGATTTAAGCGGTGTCATCTTAACCAAGGCTGATGGTGACGCCCGAGGTGGTGCTGCGCTGTCTATCCGCCAAATTACCGGTAAGCCAATCAAGTTTATTGGTATGGGCGAAAAGCTGGATCAGTTAGAGCCTTTCCACCCAGAGCGTGTTGCGTCACGTATTTTGGGCATGGGCGATGTGCTGAGCTTGATTGAAGAAGTCGAGCGTAAAGTCGATAAGAAGAAAGCTGAGAAAGTCGCCAAGAAAATCATGAAGGGGAAAGGATTTGACCTTCAGGATTTCCGTGAGCAATTGATGCAAATGTCGAATATGGGCGGTATGGCTGGTTTGATGGATAAGCTACCGGGTATGGGACAAATCCCAGAAGCGGCAAAGCAAAAAGTCATGAATGATAAGTCGACTGGTCGAATGATTGCCATGATAAATTCCATGACGCCCAAAGAGCGCGCCCGTCCAGAGCTGATCAAAGGGTCACGTAAAAAGCGTATTGCCAACGGTTCAGGCACGCAAATTCAAGACGTTAATCGCCTTCTAAAACAGTTTAATCAAATGCAGAAGATGATGAAGAAAATGAAGGGTAAAGGCGGCATGATGAAGATGATGCGCGGGATGCAGGGGATGAACCCTCCTGGCGGTGGAATGGGAGGTATGCCTCCTTTTGGTCGAAAATAGGTTGTACTCATATTCTATTTCGTTAGAATCAAGCGACTTAAACTTATAATTCTGGAGAATTCTATGAAATTACTTGGATTACTTGCAGGTAGTGCATTATTAGCAATGTCTGTGTCAGCAACTGCTGAAGAAAAAGCTGCTAAAGGCGCGAAAGCACAGGCCGCTGGTATGGAAGTGATGATGATGCAAATGATGAAGCAACAGATGGCTCAGACCTGTAAAGACCAAGAAATGCTGTCTTGCATGGAAATTACCGAAGCTAAATGTAATGAAATGATGGACGGTGTGTTACAAAAGTGTATTTCACCAAACTTTGGTCAGCTTATGGCGGCTCAAGGCATGAGTGAAGAAGAGCGTGATGCTTTAAATACTCAAATGGAATCGTGTGCAGAAGGCGTATCCGCTGAACATGGTATCGATAAAGAAAAAGCGAAAAGCTGCTCTCCAAGCAAGAAGTAAGTTTAAGCTTTTGATTTTAAAGCGGTTAAGGCTAACCTTAGCCGCTTTTTTTGTACTCACTGAAACCAAGCTAAAAATTAGCAGTCAACAATCTTCTGGCAAGAATAACAGAAGTATTTTTGCTATAATTTTGTTCGGTTTTTATTTTTAGAGCATAAAGTAGGCTGAAATGCCCTAGAAACTCTGCTCAATTGCCCGAAATATTTGGATTTAAAGCTAAAAACGGTTTCCAAATGGGTGTGATTTCATGTAAAATTCGCGCTCTTAAAAATTTGTAATCCTCGGAAGCGCCTACAAAGGGGGCTTTGGGGTGTTTTGTATTTAATATTAGAGGATATAAACGTATGGTTAGCATCCGTTTAGCACGTGGTGGTTCAAAAAAGCGTCCTTTCTACCACTTAGTAGTTGCTGATATTCGCGCTCGTCGCGATGGTCGTTTCATTGAGCGCGTTGGTTTCTTTAACCCAGTTGCTCGTGGTAACGAAGAGCGTCTAAGAGTAGAAAATGATCGCATCCAACACTGGATCGGTGAAGGTGCAAAACCAACTCCACGCGCTGCAGCATTGATTAAAGAAGCTGCAAAAGCAGAGTAAGTGATTGTTTAGTTAAGAATAATAGTAATGTCTGAAGCTTTTGAGCCACTTATTGTTGGCAAGCTTAATGGAGCTTACGGCATCAAAGGCTGGGTGAAGGTTTATTCACACACCTCGCCGAAAGAGAATATTCTTAATTACAAACCGTGGTATTTGAAGCTTAACGGCCGATGGCAAGAAGTTGCTATTTTAAATGGTCGTGAACAGGGTAAAACCTTGGTCGCACAGCTTGAGGGTTGTGATGATCGAAGCCAAGCTGAGAGTTATCACGGCATTGAAATTGCGATTGAGAAGTCGCAGCTGCCTGAATTGAATGATGGCGAGTTTTACTGGCGAGATCTGATTGGATTGAGCGTGGTAAATCAGGCCGGAGAGCAACTAGGGCAGGTCAAAAAGTTGATGGAAACTGGTGCCAATGATGTGTTGGTGGTGAAATCATCTAAGGGTGACGAGCTATTAATTCCGTATGTACCAGATTACAGCGTTATTGACGTGGACTTGAAGACGGCACAAATTACTGTCGATTGGGAGTCTGACTATTAGCACTGACGATAAAGCGTCGATGAATCTTCATATCATCAGTCTTTTTCCGCAAATGTTTGAAACGATTTGCGAGCAAGGTGTTGTAGGGCGTGCGATTAAACAGGGTAAGGTTAATGTTGCGGTAACCAATCCGCGTGATTTTACTCAAGATAAGCATCGCACCGTTGATGATAGGCCGTATGGCGGTGGACCAGGCATGTTGATGATGACTGCGCCACTAACAGAAGCCATTCGCTACGCTGAAAGTACCATGGCTATTGATGGTTCCTCTAATGAAGAGAGTCATCCTGTTTTTAAGGTGTATTTATCGCCTCAAGGACAAAAGCTTGACCATCAACTGGTAAAAACTTTAGCACAGAAGCAAAATTTGCTTCTTGTTGCGGGCCGCTATGAAGGCATCGATGAACGAGTCATAGAGTCTGAAATCGATATGGAAATTTCCTTGGGAGATTTCGTTCTAAGCGGAGGGGAAGTCGCAGCGCTGGCTGTGATGGACTCAGTTGTTCGAACCTTGCCGGGGGTTTTGGGGCACCAAGACTCTGCACAGCAAGATTCGTTTGCGGAAGGTTTATTGGATCATCCGCATTACACACGACCTGAAGTTTACGAAGGTCAGCAGGTCCCGCCCATATTGCTAACTGGCGACCACGAAAAAATTCGTCGCTGGAGGCTGAAGCAATCTCTGGGGAGAACCTGGGTAAGACGCAAGGATTTGTTGGAGCAAGTCGAACTTAACGATGAGCAACGGCAACTCTTGCAAGAATTTATTGAAGAGTTTGAACAAAACTAACTCTTTGCAACGATTAATTTTGATAGAGCAAACGCTCAAATGAGGAGCAACAGCCATGAGTAACATCATCCAACAGCTAGAAGCTGAACAAATGAATAAAGAAGTACCAACGTTTGGTGCTGGTGACACAGTTATTGTCCAAGTAAAAGTAAAAGAAGGCGATCGTGAGCGTCTACAGGCGTTTGAAGGCGTTGTTATCGCAAAGCGTAACCGCGGCTTAAACTCTGCTTTTACTGTTCGTAAAATCTCTTCTGGTGTTGGCGTTGAGCGTACGTTCCAAACATACAGCCCGCTAGTTGATAGCATTAGCATTAAGCGTCGTGGTGACGTTCGTAAAGCTAAAATCTACTACTTGCGTGAGCGTAGCGGTAAATCTGCACGTATTAAAGAAAGACTTGACGTTAAGAAGTAAGTTTTTTCTTCAAACGCTTAAAAAGCAGCCCTTTGGCTGCTTTTTTTGTGCCCATAGGTTTTATAGTAGATCATTGATTCTTTAGTTCGCTAACGACTTGGGGTAATCTAATAATAACTTTGTTTAAGGCATTATTCTTTGGTGGATAGGCGCAGAAAAATCAGTAACGCATCGGAGCAGGACCTGAGTGAAATCGAGCTGTTTTGTGACCATGTATGGATGGAGCAGGGGCTTGCTGATGCAACTCTGTCGAGCTACCGAACGGATCTTAAGCTCTTTGCGGCCTGGCTTAACGAGCAATCGGGTGAACTCTTGAGGGCTAATCAATCAAGCATCCAAGCTTATTTGGCACATCGTTTTCAGCAACAGTATAGCGGCCGCTCAACTGCCCGATTACTGTCTTCGCTGCGTAAATTTTATGGGTATTTGTGTCAGCAGCATCGTTTGAAGGTTGATCCCACACAGCAAATTGAAAACCCCAAAATCCAACCACCCGTCCCAAAGTCATTAAGCGAGAAGGACGTTGAGCGACTTATTGAACAGCCTGATCTCGATACTGCATTGGGTTTGCGTGACAGGGCGATGTTAGAGTTGTTATACAGCAGTGGACTGCGAATCACTGAACTGATTAGTATTGAAGTCAATCAAATTGGTTTCGTGCAAGGCGTGATGCGGGTGATCGGTAAAGGTAATAAGGAAAGGTTGGTTCCGATTGGTGAAGAAGCGCTATCGTCAATACAGCAATATTTGAAGTATGGGCGACCGGAACTCGCGAGCCAAGACACTAATGACTACTTATTTTTAAGTACGCGCGGCTCCAAAATGACTCGACAAACCTTTTGGTATCGCATTAAGCATTACGCTAAAACGGCGGGTATCAAGACTCACTTATCACCGCACACCCTACGGCATGCTTTTGCCACCCATTTATTGAACCATGGTGCCGATTTGAGGACTTTGCAGATGCTACTGGGGCATAGTGACCTGTCCACAACCCAGATATATACCTATGTTGCAAAAGAGCGTTTAAAGCAACTGCATTCGAAACATCATCCTCGGGGCTAGTTAAAAGGCATGTAAATCTTTGTAAATCAACTTACTTTCTCGGTATTGGCATGGCTAAAATACGATGTGGGATAGAAGTGATTGATTAGAGGTTTTAGGGATCACATGCTATGGTAATTAACCTTTCAAAGAAGAAACTCCAAGCTTATGCATAATTACAGCAAATTACTGTTTATTGGTTTACTGAGCTCGTTACTTATTGCTTTCGGTGCGAAAGCGGCAGTAAAAGAAGTTAAGCCAACACCAAATGTTGAAAAGCTGACTCAAGCGTCGAACTTAGATGCTGATCAAATTCGACAGTTGTTGCAGTCAAAATTTCCATCAGCCAGCATCCAGCATATAGCCCCATCTGAAATTGAAGGCTTGTACTCCTTCGTGCTTCAGGGCGATTTGTATTACATTTCAAACAACGGTAAGTACCTCATTAAAGGTCAAATGCTTGATATTTCGACGCCAAAAGTGCGTAACGTATCTTCTGAGCGTATGGCTGAGATTCAAAAGCAAGAGTCGCCAATGCGCATGTCTGAAATTAATAAGCTTGATGAGAAAGACATGGTGGTTTACAAGGCGCCAAGCGAGAAGCATGTCATTACGATCTTCACGGATGTCGATTGTGGGTTCTGTCAGAAACTGCATCGCGAACGTCAAGATTATTTAGATTTAGGGATCACTATTCGTTATTTGGCATTTCCTCGCGCTGGCCTTGATTCAAAGTCAGCGGATAAGTTGCGTGGCATCTGGTGTTCGAGTGATCAACAGCTAGCCATGACAGAAGCTAAAATTCAAAATAAGTATCGAACAGGAAACTGTCAAACACCATTCCAAGAGCATATGGCTTTGGTTCGTAAGTTTGGCCTGAATGGAACTCCAGGCATCATTTTGGAGAATGGAGACTTAATTGGTGGCTATTTACCCGCTCAAGTTCTAAGCCGTCGCTTAAATGAGCTTACCAACGAGTCGGGCAAGGTTGCGAATAAATAAATTCAGCTACAGCCATAGCCAACATTCAATACTCTGTTACGGGTATAAAATGGCTAAGACGTGTCGGCCTTCGCTAGCAAGAACGGTGAAGGTTCGACAGGCAGCTCCCGTAGACATGACTTCCAAAGGCGCTCCCATCATTTGAGCCGCTTCAATAACGTCCCAGCTCGGTTGAGTTAGGTTAGGCCCCGTTCCTAACAGAACGGCCTCATAACTATCTACATTTAACTGTTTCAACGTTTCTGCATTGATATCCGTAGCTTGACGCGGCAGTGTGTCCTGAGTGATCTCATCTAAGCTAACCGTCAGGGGATTTGTATACTCTTTATCGTTAATACAAATCCTGTGGTTGTCATAGGATTTAATGTGATAATGACCAGAACTTTTATCGAGCGAAATATCCATAAGTTTATACAGTTTTAAGGTTGATGATAGGCGCGGCGGCTTTGCACCTTGCGGCTATTTCCAGTATAACGTTGAGCAGCTTACAGTGTAACAGAATATTATTATGTCGCTAAAAATTCGTCGTCGTGAAACAGCCGTCGTCAAAGACTTTACACAATCGAATTTATTGAATCGAATCTATTCCAATCGAGGGGTTACCGACTCTGATGAGCTTAATTATAAACTCTCCGAGCTCGAACCGTTCCATAGCTTAAAGGGCATTGATGAGGCTGTGGCGCTATTAGTAGATAGCCTTAACAACCATAAAAAAGTTCTAATAGTCGGTGATTTTGATGCAGACGGCGCAACCAGTAGCGCATTAACAAAACTGGTTCTTACACGGTTAGGTATGGATGCTGATTACTTGGTGCCAAACCGGTTTGACTATGGTTATGGCTTGTCACCAGAGTTGGTTGAAGTGGCGAAAACGATGAACCCCGATCTGATTATTACGGTCGATAACGGTATTTCTAGCATTGCGGGTGTCGAGGCGGCTCAAGAGGCAGGAATAAAAGTCTTGATAACGGATCATCATCTTGCTGGCGATGCGTTACCTAAAGCGGATGCTATCGTTAATCCTAACCAACCAGAAGACCCGTTCCCGAGTAAAAATTTAGCCGGCGTCGGTGTGGTTTTTTATGTGCTACTAGCGCTTAGAGCCCACTTGCGTGAACAGGGCTGGTTTGAAGCTTCAGGTGTGGAGGATGTGAATTTAGCCCACTATCTTGATTTGGTCGCTTTAGGAACGGTTGCTGATGTGGTTCCTCTGGATAAAAATAACCGTATATTAGTTCATCATGGACTGAAGTTAATTAAAGCGAGCAAGTGCCGCCCGGGAATTATTGAATTACTTCGAGTGGCTAAACGTGAGCCTAAAAAAATTAAATCTAGCGACTTAGGCTTTGCCGTCGGGCCACGACTGAATGCCGCTGGTCGTCTTGATGATATGGGGTTGGGGATTGAGTGCTTGTTAACCGAATCATCTGCAAAAGCCCAAGAACTGGCTCAATTGCTTCATGGTTTAAACGCTGATCGCCAGCAGGTTGAGCAAGAGATGCAGGATGAGGCTTTGGCCCAGATTGAAAAAATGCCTTTAGATAATACCGAGTCCGTGGTGAGCTTATGCCTTTACGAGCCGCACTGGCATCAAGGCGTTGTCGGGCTGGTTGCCTCTCGTTTAAAGGAAAAAACCTATCGACCATGTATCGTATTCGCCGATGCGGACGATGACACAGTGAAAGGCTCGGGTCGCTCTGTAAAAGAAGTGCATATCCGTGATGCGCTAGCGTTAGTTGATGCTCAGAACCCGAACCTCATTGATAAGTTTGGTGGTCATGCCATGGCGGCAGGGCTGTCGTTGAATAAAAGTAACGTTGAGGCCTTTAAGTTGGCGTTCGAAGCAGCCGTGAAACAGTTACTAAACGGTAAGGTGATGGAGGATGTGGTTGAAACTGACGGCTGTTTAATGGCCGATGAGTATCATTTAGAAAGCGCTAAGCTGTTAGCCAACGCTGGCCCTTTTGGCCAGGGCTTTTCTGAGCCTGCATTTGATGATGAGTTTGCTGTTGTGAATCAAAGGATTGTTGGTCAGAACCATCTAAAGCTGACGCTACAAAAAGAAGGTTGCTCAAGTACAATCTCAGCAATAGCCTTTAGAGTAGACCCTCAAAAGTGGTCTCAGCCGGTATCCCATATTCGGGCAGTTTTCCGGCCTGACATCAATGACTATTACCAAGAAGAGCTACAACTTATCATCAGTCACCTAGAAGCGCTCTAGGTCTTACTATGCTTCAGTGCGCTCAGGTATTGCAGAATCACAAGCGTCGGGGTCCCCGCTCCAGTTGGCGTGGGTGACGATGCCTTGGTCGTTATAACCGACTTGCACGGTACAGTATAAATCTTTTTTACCACCAAATAGGGTGGTTCCAATACTCCCAAAGAAGTTGCCGCCAAAGCCGCCAACCCCGACGTTAAAAGAAGGTCGGTTTTTAATTTCTCGTGTATTCCATTCGGCATATTTTTGATTGTTAATTTCACGGTCAGCCGTAGGAACGCCCCAAGTCTGGATAACGGTATTTATATTGCTTCCTTGCCATGCGTTGAGTTTGGAGTCGATTTCTGCGGGCTTGATACTGGCACAACCGGCAGTTATCGCTGTTACTGTGGTGATGGTGAGCAGTTGAAATAGTCTCATGAAGACTCCTTGAAAACTTAATTGGCCGAAATTTAGACAGTTTAACTATCAAATTAACAGATTCGAAATAACTTGTCGTTAAAATTTGTAAAAGTAACTCCTTGATTTTAATAATACGCTTGTTACTCTGAGAAGCAGTTAATAGAATGTCTGCATTCATCATTTTTCACTACGGGGAACGATATGTCTACGAACAATGCCACTGAAGCGGCAAAAGAATCAGCTTCACAAGCAGCAGAGAGCTTAGGGATCAGTACTGAACAACTCTCTGGTTGGGCTGAAGTCGCTATGGAATACGCGGAAATTTATTTACCAAAATTAGCCGTTGCCTTAGTTATCCTAATCATCGGTTTGATCTTAATTAAGATCTTACTGGGTGGTATGAAAAAACTCTTCAAAGTCAAAGGCTTTGATAAAACGTTAGAAAACTTCCTGCTGAGTTTCACTGGAATATTGCTAAAAATTATTCTGGGTATTACCGTCATCAGTACTATGGGCGTTCAAATGACGACCTTCGTGGCGCTGTTAGGTGCTGCGGGTTTAGCGATTGGTATGGCGCTGTCGGGAACCTTACAAAACTTCGCTGGTGGTGTGATGCTACTCATTTTCCGTCACTACAAAGTGGGTGACTGGGTAGAGATGCAAGGGTATTCAGGCACGGTCAAAGAAATTCAAATTTTTAATACGATTCTGAAAACACCGGATAACAAAACCATCATTATTCCTAACTCGCCGATTTCGACGGACTCGCTGGTTAATTACAGCACTGAGCCTAAGCGACGCGTTGATTTTACTTTGGGGATTGGTTACGAAGATGATATTGACCAAGCGAAAAAAGTGATATTAGACGTTATTTCGGCAGACGAGCGTGTCCATAAAGATCCTGCACCGTTTATTGCCGTTGCAGAATTGGCGGATAGCTCAGTCAACTTCACCCTACGAGTTTGGGTTGATAGTGGCGACTACTGGGGCGTTTATTGGGATAACCTGGAGGCCTTCAAGAAAGCTCTTGATGCCAATGGTATCTCGATTCCATTCCCACAAAGAGATGTTCACTTGCATCAAGTTGAGTAATTTTCTTAAGCATTTGATGTCCAAAAAAAAGGCGCTGTTAGCGCCTTTTTTTGTGCCTTGAATGTGAGTTTTTAAGCTAAAATAGGTGATTATAATGGCTATAATCTGTACAATTAGCGCCCGTTTTACCGTGACGGACGTTGCGGCTAAAAAGCCTTTTTAAGACTGCGATACGCTAGAGAAAGAGATTTATGCAAGTACATTTAAGCGCCTTAGGTTGTCGACTCAATGAAGCTGAATTACAAAATTGGGCAACTTCATTTCAAAAAGTGGGTTACTCTTTGGCTGCCACACCTGAAGTGGCTGACTTAATCGTGTTAAATACTTGCGCAGTTACTGCGGAAGCTGCTCGAAAATCTCGTCAGACAGTGCGCCGCTTTCATCGCTCCAATCCAGAAGCTCGCATGGTGGTCACGGGCTGTTATGCTTCCTTGGAGCCGCAAAAGCTAGAACAAATTATGGGCGTTGACTTAGTGGTCGACAACTCGGATAAGGATGTTTTAGTAGATAAGGTGAAAGAGGTGCTGGATATTCCGGTCATGCCTGAGTTTGCGACTGAGCCGGGTGAAAGTGCTTTATTTGCCCGTAATCGCGAGCGTGCTTTCATCAAGATTCAGGATGGTTGTCGCTATCGTTGTACCTATTGCATCGTGACGGTGGCTCGTGGTGAAGAGAAGAGCCGCACAATCGATGATCTGATTGACGAAATTAACAAACTATATGCTGAGGGTGTTCAGGAAATTGTGCTAGCAGGGGTTCATGTCGGGGGCTATGGCTCTGATATTGACTCCAGCCTGTATGAGCTGGTGGAAAATGTCCTCGAGCGCACTGAGATGCCTCGTATTCGGTTTGCTTCAGTCGAGCCATGGGATTTAGGTGACAACTTCTTTAAGTTATTTGCTAATCAGCGTTTGATGGCACATATGCATTTGCCCATCCAAAGTGGTGCCGATAGTGTATTACGCCGTATGTCACGTCGTTGTCGTACCGAAGACTTTGAGCAGTTGGTGAAGGAGGCTCGCACCCAAGTTCCTGGTTTTAACGTAACGACGGATGTAATCGTTGGCTTTCCAGGCGAGACGGATGAAGAGTTTGAGCAAACCATGGAATATATTGAGAAGGTTGGCTTTGGGCATATTCATATCTTTACGTATTCTGATCGAGAGGGCACAAAAGCCGCTCGATTACCGAATAAAATCAGTAAAGACGTCAAGAAAGAGCGAAGCCGACGCTTGCACGAACTCGCTGCGAGACTAAAAGCTGAGGAGCTTGAGGCTCAGATCGATCAAACGGTACCGATTCTTTGGGAAAGTTCCAATCAAATTAACGATGATGGTAGCCAGCGATATCACGGTTATACACCGAATTATCACAAAGTGGCTGTGGATGTAGCTAAAGGGAAAAGTCCTGAACGATTGATTCTAAACACCAAGCTAATAGCAGTGGATGACGAGCAAGGGTGCTTAATGGGCGAAATTGTAGACGAAATACCGGATGCAGAAGCTGAGTTGAGTAATCACATTCAAATCACTCAACTTTAAGACTCGGTGGTTAGGTCGTCCGCAATGTAAGGCTGCGCCAGATCATTGATCACTTTAAGTTCAGCAACTAATTCATTATGAAGATCTTCTAACAAGTTATATTGTTGTTTTTTTAGCTTGGTTTCATATTGACTGCTGAGGCTTTTCAAGCGTGGAGTGCCGACGTAACAGCTAGCGCCATGGAGCTTATGAATGTGCTGTAAGAGCTCATCAAAATCTTGAGCTTGATAGGCGGCATGGATAATACGTCCAGTCTCATGGTTCGATTCGACCATCATTTTCAGCATATCTTGAGCCAAGTCCGGCTTTCCATTTGCCAGCTTCAAACTTAGCTCCCAGTCGAGGGTTTTTTCTTTATCAGTACTTGTTGTCTCTGATGACTGAGTAGCATTATTTAGAGCGCTGTCAGCCTGGGTCCACTTTAATAAAATATTAATCAAATCCTGCTCTGAAACAGGCTTGGTCATGTAGTCATCCATCCCCGAGTCGAGCAGTATTTCTCGTTCATTTGCCATCGCATGCGCGGTTAAGGCAATCACCGGCGTATTCTGATTGGTGGCATTAGCGCGAATAGTACGCGTGGCTTCAAGGCCATTCATTTCAGGCATTTGAATATCCATTAAAATGGCGTCATAGACTTTATCTTTGCTTAAAGCGACCGCCTGCATGCCGCTGTCGGCAGTGTCGACTTTGATATTAAGGTCTTCCAGTAGTGTGGTGACAAGTCGCAGGTTAGCGGGGTTGTCATCAACAGCTAAGACATAACTGCCTTTGAGCTTAGAAGCATCGACTGGAGTAGTAACGGTTTGTTTCTGTCGTTTCGAGCTTGAAGACTTATTAGAGCGAAGCAACTCAATTAAAGAATTATAAAGCGCTCGATAAGTGATTGGTTTTTCCATGGCTCGGGATACGCCAAGCTCTGACAAACGCTCTAAGAAGTCAACATCGCTGGATGTGCTAAAGGTAATAACCGGGCAGTTCAGTTGATTATTAACGGTATCGCAAATATGCTCAATGCGCTGCATGTGTCGGCGGAAACGTTGACCGCCTATGATGATGAGATCGACGTTTTTACCGCTTTGAGAATAGAGGTCGACTTCGGTCATGAGATCATCCATTTTCTCAAAACTTCGAACCTGCATCTGCCAGTCTTCCAACATTTGAGTGAGCGACAAGCGTGTTGCTGGGTGCGGGTCAAACACAAGCACAGACTTAGCGGCTAGGAATTCACCGGTTAAACCATCTTCAGGCAAGGATTCTGCACGCTCACACTGCAACGTAAACCAGAAAGTTGAACCATCACCCTCATTACTTTCGACGCCAATATTACCGCCCATTTTTTCAACCAGCGACTTCGAAATAACCAAACCCAAGCCTGTGCCGCCAAATTCACGGGTTGTGCTACTATCCGCTTGGCTGAAGGCCTTAAATAAGTTGTTCTGCTGATCTTTAGTAAGGCCAATACCTGAGTCTTTAACCTGAATTTTTAACTTCAAGCCTTGTTTGCCTTCGGACTCAACTTCTGCGTAAAGCTCGACGCTGCCTGACTTGGTAAACTTGACGGCGTTGTTTAATAAGTTGGTGATGATCTGTTTAATACGGATAGGATCGCCGAGCAAAGCCTTTGGTACGTCGGAGTAAATGAGGGACACTAATTCGATGCCTTTCTGTGAGGCGTTAGGGCCTAGAATTTTGAAGACATCATCGACACACTCTCTTAAATCGAAAGGGTAACGTTCAAACGACATTTTACCGGCTTCAATTTTTGAGTAGTCCAAAATATCATCAATAATTGACAATAAACCAGAAGCCGAACGTTTAATATCAAACAAAAAGTCTTTCTGCTTATTGTTCAACTCGGTTTTCAATAACAGATCGGTAAAGCCAATAACACCGTTCATAGGGGTACGAATTTCATGACTCATATTAGCCAAAAACTCAGTTTTGATACGGCTTGCTTCGACCGCTTGACGTCGTGCAATATCTAATTCAAGGTTGTTAACTTCCAGCGTTTCCAGCGTTTCTCTCAAATCTTCGGTCGCCTGATCAACAGCCTGCTGCATTTCTTCTTGGTTGTGCTCCATGCTTTCCGCCATCAAGTTAATACCATCTTGAAGCGTTTTAAGTTCGGCGCTGGCGTCAGAGCTAATTCTGGTCTCTAGTTTACCGTCTTTAATCTTATCGACACCTTTTGCCATGCTAACGATGGGCTCGGTGACGCTAGAAGACATTCGGCGTGCTAAGAAACCGCCGATTAATAAACCGATAAGACTAATGAAAATAGTCGTAATGATGGTGCTGTAGCGGCTCAGCAGAGAAAAGTCTTGGGACATTAGTACAGCAACGTAGCCTAAAACCTCAGTATTGCTTTGCACATTCGTCCGCCACGACTCGTGATCGTTAGGGAACTTAGACAAAATAGGTGCATGAAAAACCACGCCGTGGACAATTTTTTCCATATGAGCATAACGCATCAAGCTAGTTTGCGCGCCAATCTGGGTTAAGTCGTGTGGGTTTTTGACGCCAATATCTGAAATGTATTCTGCGGCTCCAACAGAAGTTAAAATGCGGTTGTTTTGATCATAAATGGCAACGGCCAGAAGCTCTTTATCATTATCTCTTGCTGCTTGAGCCATTTCTTGGAGTGTGGAGTTATCTAGGGTGATAATGCCGTATTCGCTGGCAAGTGCAAGGTGGGTTGCAATGGTTTTACCGCGCGCTATAAGCGACTCTTCGCTATCTTTATTATGATTATTGATGAAGAAGAAGCCTAAAAGCAGGCAAGCCAGAAACGTTGGCGTCAGCGCCAAAGTTAAAATTCGTCGACTAATACCCCAGTTTTTCATGGTTTTTGTGAGTTCCCATTACCCATTGCGCTTTGTATGAAGTCCAAAGTTTCTATTTTTTGCATCAAGCCGCCAACCGTTAGATCGTTATAACCAAGTAGTCTTGCAATTTTTCGATTGATACCAATCGCAAACTTTTCGGGGTATTGATAGGGCGTTGCTACAGAGCCCTTCGCTAGCGAATGAAAAAGGTCCGCTGCTTGCTCCCCTATATCATGCGGCTGGGTAAACAATGTTAGCATTGCTCCTTCCTTTAGTACACTTTCAGAGTGAGCCACAATAATGATTCTTTCCCGGTAGGCGTTGACCATAATTGACTTTCTTATCTTGCCAGGCCTAAATACATCGTCACTTTCAAGGATGATTACTGAGCAGCACTGGGTCAATTGCCTTAAAGCATCACGGCCATTGAGCTTGGGTTCGACTATCACTGGGTTGTAGGATAAGTCGTAAAATTCTGCTAACTTTTCAAAGGTTTGGATGTTGTGCTTTGTCTGAGGAGAGATAAAGCTACCAATTTGAGCGTGATACACATTGAGGCTTTTGGCTAATTGTACAAAACGCTCTGTCGGCTGAGTATGGGTAATGGCATATACATTGTCTCTGGGCGACTTTTGGAGTGCGCTCAGCATCGTTTTATCAAGCATGACGGCTAGGACCGGAGTAGCGAGATTCATGGTTTGAATTTTTTGATATGAGCGATTACCGATAACGATCAGGACATCGGGTTGGTTTTTTTCGAGGTATTCTTCCCAGTTATTTTGTCTTTCCCAAAAAATGAGTTGCTCAACCACCTTCATATTGTATTTTTCGGCGAGCTTTTGCCGAAATGAATAGAGCAGTTCGCGCTCTTGTGGCGTCGAGAACGCGCTTAGGACATTGACCTTTATCGTTACGGGATCGTCTTCGTGCTCGGCTTGGCTGATCATAGGCAGCGTTAATGCTATCAGCAAAAAAAGGCTGAGTACTGCATTCGACAGGCAATGTTTTTGCAGTTGATTCAACAGCGAATTCTCCAAGCTTTTTGGTAACAAAATCGTTATACTACGGGGTCTTTTGTAGCCTAATCTACCTTGCCTCAGTGGTTGTGGCAAGAGTGAGTTTTATCGGATGGATTAAGGCAAAACGAACACTGGGTCTGATTAAGGACATTGACAATAGGGTGGTGAGATAGCGGTTATATGAATTTATTTGTATTTGATATTGAAACAATTCCGGATGTCGAAGCAGGGCGCTTACTGAATGATTTTCAAGGACTTAGTGATGAAGACGTTGTTTCAGCCATGGAGCACCTCCGCGTACAGCAATCTGGCACCACGTTTCAACCGCTATATTTGCATAAGATTGTGGCTATTTCGGCCGTTTTTCGTCATGGCGATAAAGTTAAAGTATGGTCGCTTGGTGAAGAAGATGCTGATGAAAAAGAGATAGTCCAACGATTTTTTGATGGCATAGAACGCTTTGCGCCGACGATCGTTTCATGGAATGGTTCTGGTTTTGATTTGCCAGTGCTGCATTACCGCGCCATGAAGAATAACGTGGTTGCTCAGAAATACTGGGACACGGGTGAAATCGATAACCAGTTTAAGTGGAACAACTACATCAGCCGTTACCATAATCGCCATATCGACTTAATGGATTTACTGGCTTTATATAACCCTCGTGCAAACGCGCCTTTGGATAAAATCGCTTCAATGTTAGGCTACCCCGGTAAAATGGGCATGAGCGGTGCTAAAGTCTGGGAAACTTATCATGAGGGTAACCTCAAAGCCATTCGTGATTACTGTGAAACCGACGTGTTGAATACTTACTTAGTGTATTTACGCTTTGAAGTTATGCGTGGCAATTTAACCGCAGAAGAGCTTGAGGCGGAAGAAACGTTCTTAAAGCAGTACCTGAAAGAAGAAAACCAACCACACTTTAACGAATTTTTAGAGGTTTGGGGCGGCCAATAGTCGGGCCTTTCCTTTATTAAAGTCATATTTAGCGACAATTTAGCAAACAGAGACCGAATTTAATGGCGAGAAGAAGACGTAGAAAAGCATTACCCAAAGATCCTGTCAGAGCAGAAGTGCATGCTTTTTCACATGAAGGCCGAGGTATTGCCTCCGTCGAAGGTAAAACGGTATTTATTGATAACGCACTATTGGGTGAAGATGTATCCTTTATCTACACCGAAAAGCGTGGCAAATTCGACGAAGGTGTCGCCGAAGAGATTCATCGCGCCTCTGACGATCGAGTAACGCCTCCTTGTGTTCATGCCGATATTTGTGGTGGTTGTAGCTTGCAGCATATGAGCAATTCTGCGCAAATTACGCATAAAGAATCCGTCATGATTGAACAGCTTAAGCATTTTGGCGGTTATGACTTATCCGATAGCGATTACGAGCTGGTTGAGCCGATGCAGGCAGAAGTACTCGGTTATCGTCGTAAAGCACGCCTTGGTGTTAAGTTTGTGCCTAAAAAGGGCGGTGCGTTGGTTGGGTTTCGCGAAAAACGCAGCAGCTTTTTAGCGACGATCGACTCCTGTGAAGTGTTAGACCCGCGTGTTGGTCAATTGATTACGCCGCTGAAAAATATGATCTCAGAGCTGGATACGAATAACAAAACGGCGCAATTAGAAGTTGCCATGGGCGATGACCAAGTGGCCTTAGTGGTGCGCCATTTAGAGCCTCTGACTGACAAAGATCACGAGATGTGGGTTGAGTTCGGTAAAGAGCATGGGCTGTATATTTATCTACAACCGAAAGGCCCAAAAACGGTACACAAAATTTATGGCCCAGACGAGCGTGATTGGCTTAGCTACCAGCTGGACGAGTTTGGTGTTGAGCTGTTATTCCATCCGATGGATTTCACCCAAGTCAATGCCAGCATCAATCAGCAAATGGTGAAACGCGCTATCGACTGGTTAGAACCGAGCAAAGATGACCGAATTCTTGATCTATTTTGTGGTCTTGGGAACTTCACCATCCCGCTCGCGACACAAGTTCACAACGTCGTTGGCGTCGAAGGTAGCGAAGACATGGTCGAGCGTGGTGGTATGAACGCCAAACACAACAACCTCGACAACGTAAAATTCTACGCCACCGATTTACAAGCCGACTTCACACAAGAAGAGTGGGCGCAAGAAGGCTTTAATAAAATCCTCATCGACCCGCCAAGAAGTGGCGCATTAGACGTGGTACAAAACATTGCACGCTTCAATCCTGAACGCATCGTCTACGTCTCCTGCAACCCAGCGACACTGGCCAGAGACAGTGGCGAATTAAAGGAAAGAGGGTATAAGTTGGTTAAAGCGGGAGTGATGGATATGTTTCCGCATACGGCGCACACGGAATCTATCGCTCTTTTCCAGAAAGTCTAAAATACTTAATTTCTTTGTTAAAGAGTCGCTTAAAATGCTCAATGACCTTTTAGGTCACCTCCGCTTTTGCGCGACTCTTTGCCTCGAAATTAAGCATTTTATTTCTTTCTGGGTTTTGAAAGCTTCTAAAATCACTTTATGCCTTGTCTTGAATGAAAAATCCTGCTTTAAAACCATGTCGGGGAGATAAAAAGTAGTCTCAAAGCAATTTTATATCCCTTTCTGATAACCTACTGTCATCCCGCGGCGATGACTGCGGATTAAAATCGCGGGGAGCGATTTTGAACAGCTAAGCTGACCTTTGGTTAAATACGAAGATGTATTTCATAATCCAGTGTCTTTCTAAAGGGAAAACATAACCTCGGAGACGTTTCACTTCTTCGAGGCTAAGCTTGTTCTATCTTTGCCAACCTTCAGTTGCCATGATTTTTTGCGCTCTTTCTGTAATTAGGAAATCAAGAAACTTTTGTGCCTCTGGGTCCGCTCCTGGTGATATGACTACATTGACATCACGCCAGATTGTACGCTCTGCTCCTAACGGGACGAGTTCCAGTTCATCGGGGTGTGAAATGGGCCAATTTGGCCAAGTGATCCAAGCATCAGCTTCTAACTCCTTAAATGCTTTAAAACTAGCTCCAGATCCTAGAGAGTAGGATATTATGTTTTTTCGAAATAAAGCAATGTCAGTTAGTGAGCCAGCGCGTCCAGCAACATCCTCCCAAGTTCCAGTTCCTGATGTATTGTAAACCCCCTTACCTTCGGTCACGACAATCTTCATACCTTCCACTAGGAGTGCATCGAATCCTTTAATATTTTTTGGATTCCCTTTTTTTACAGCTATGATTGTTGGTCTGATATAAATTGGGGTAACTTTCTGATGATCAAAAGTCTTATAAGTTTCTAGGAATGCAGTCATTGATTGCTCTGAGGTTCCCCATAATACATCGGCGTCTGCTTGGGCCTTCGCAGACCATCTACTTTCTGGCCCTGCGATTATTTCCACTTTAGTCCCGGTTTCTTTTTCCCAAACCTCGGCAACTTTTCTAAATGCAGTATGAGGCCCCCCTGCGCCATAGAGTTTTACCACGTTGTCTTTCGGCTGGTGTTTGATTGAAGGGTCAAAAAGAGTGGTTTGTCCCATTGCTGGTAAAGCAATAGCGCATAAGATGCCTAAGAAGCTAATGTTTTTCATTGCATGTCTCCCAGTTTATTGAGGTTAACGTACGTAGTTTCTAAATTTTAATACTATATACCTGACTATGGTTTACTTGCCACTTTAAATTATACTAGTGAGGCTCAGTTATAACTTAATTGTTAGGTGAATGAAAGGAATCCCCTTTGGGGGATGTATTTCATAATCCAGTGTCATTGCTTAGCTCAATGTGAGAGGAAAACCTCGAAGGCGTTTTACTTCTTCGAGGCTACGCTTGCTATTGATTATTTCTAGAGCAAACAAACGAAACCAAGTCATATTTACTTGAGCCATTAACTAAGTTCGCCCACTGAGTTTTCTTGTATATTTTAATATTAGATTGCTTGTTTTCTCCGTAACCTAAATCTTGATACCGTTTAGCCTTACAATCAATTCGTGTAATCGAATACCCGTGACTCATAGAGCTTACGCGGCTATGTGTTGAGCGTAAAAATTCACCATCTGCTTCTACAGAAATAAGGTAATACTTGGCGCTTTCTTGGCTACTTCTAGGTATTAACTCACCCTCTGGTTTTGTTGTTGAGTTAGTGTTGGGTGACTTAGTGCTGCCGTCCGTACAAGATAAGAAAGTTAGTGAAAGAACTGCAAAGAATATTGTGTAAGTTAATTTCATAAGCTCTCCATTTATTTATAATTAGATATATTATCCGATTTAGTATGTAACACTTTAATATTGTGAGACTTTTTATACAAGTTACCCGATAGTTAATAATTAATATGGGCTTACCTTAACTGTTTGCTTGCGCCAATTACCCCTTAAAGTTAGCCGAGAGAGACAAAGTTATAGCGTAAATTAGGCAGGACGCCTAATTTAGCTAAGACGAAACATGGAGGTTTCGTTTAGCGGCGCGTGAGTAACTTTGGTGAGCGAGGGGAGTGCGGAGCACCTAACGTCTGGGGCGAGTTTTTTGGTTCGTTTTTTGCTCGTACAAAAAATGAACGTTAAGAATGGTTTTTTTGCATTAATAATAGGTAGTGTGCTGAAGACACTGGATTCCGTATTACCTGAAGGTATTCCTCATAGTCGCAGTACTGAATGACAAGTTGGATATTCAGGTTTGTGCGGTGAGAGGCCATAGTAATTGCCGGTGGCACAAGAGAAGTGATAAAGACGTTTAACCCAGTGACTTTATAAAAGTTTTAATAAAACCTCGAAGGCGTGTCATTGCTCCGAGGCTACGCTTGTTCACTTAAAGCAGTTTTATGATTCTATCTCTGTATGCCGGTTTTTTGATAGTTTGCTCTAAAATTAGAAAGCGTTAAACTTCTTTATAGTTGCCATTACTTTAAGGTTTAGTATGAGAACCATTGGTTTCGTTGCAAAAGAGTTAGGAATCAGCGTTGAAACAATTAAGTTCTATGAGCGAAAGGGCTTAATAAAACAACCCGTTAAGCCAGAAAGTGGGTATCGAGTTTATGATCACACTATCACACAAAGGATAGAGTTTATTTTGAAAGCTAAGACGTTGGGGTTTACATTAAATGAAATCTCATCGCTATTAAGGTTAAGCAATGATTGTAAGGAAGTTGAGCGTATAGGCTTAAAAAAACTGGCAGTTATACAGGAAAAAATCAATGATTTGAGGAAGTTAGAAACTGTAATTAAGCGCTTGACCGAGAATTGTCAAAATAATCAAGACGCTACATCTTGTCCAATCATTGAATCTTTAAGCAACTCTTGACTCGGTACCATAGTACTGCCTCTATACTGTCGAGTAGTTTAAACTCGATTTGTAAGGTTCATTTATGATCACAAAAGTTGCAGATAAAGTAGGTTCGGGTGGTGTTTGGTTAGCTGCTCTAAGCTGCACGGCTTGTTTTCCAGCTCTTGGTTCATTAGCTTCAGCGCTTGGTTTAGGTTTTTTATCCACGTTTGAAGGTATTGCTATTAATATATTGCTACCAATTTTTGCATCAATTGCATTGTTGGCCAATATCTATAATTGGTATAAATATAAAAATCTTTTTCGAGGGTTTTTCAGTATTTTAGGGCCTTTAGCTGTCTTACTTACTTTGTACCCTTTGTGGGCTTATGGTTGGAGTAGTTATCTATTTTATTGCGGGATACTGCTAATGGTTATCATGTCGGTTCTTGATATTATTAAACCCGTTAAGGAGCCATCATGCAAAATATAGAATTAAAGTCGACAATTACATGCCCGAAGTGTGGGCATAACAAAACTGAAGAAATGCCAACGGATGCTTGCCAATGGTTTTATGAGTGTGAATCTTGCAATACTCTAATTAAACCGTTGAAAGGTGATTGTTGCGTATATTGTTCTTATGGAACCGTAAAGTGCCCACCGATACAAGAAGGAGGCTCTTGTTGTTCATAGGCATTCAGTCGGTTTTCTAAATTATTTGATATTTTTAATGATAGCTTTATTGGTATCGTGCATCACCTTTGTCATGGCCGTGATAAGTGTCATCATTTGTTGTCGTTGTTGATTTGCAGACTGTAAGTTGATTTGCATCATTTCACTATCATTTTCTAGCTCTGATAGTGCCTTTTCGAGGCGTTCTGAATATTTCTCTAAGTCGGCGGCGGCTTTTAAGAGTTTTGGTCTTTGCGACTTCGATTCACTTTGTAATCTATAAACCTTTTTTATTAAATAATCGCTTCTCTGTATGTCTCTTTTGATATGAGCATATTTCTTCTTACTAAGCTTATCTTTGTCGACTATCGAGTAAACGTTGTTTAGGTTGGTGTTCCAACGGGTTAGCTTTGTCTTATTTATATAAGTTTTACTTAAAGGCTGGATTTGTTTCTTCTCAATGACTGAGTCCGTTTTAATGTTGAGATTGGTTTTAGTTGGCTGCTGTATAGAGTTAGCCATGCTTGTGCTTGCGGCATTGAGCAGTACCGCTGACATCATAAAACAGATAAAGGTTTTCATAGTAATATTTCCCGCTATCTTTTAGCCTTTATGATTATTAAGGAAATGCAGTTCTTCGTCTAATATACTGGTCACATTACATGAAATAATCGTTAAGTTGTTTATAGGCTCAAACCTCGAAGTCACTTTATTCCTTCGAGGCTACGCTTGCTTTAAAGCCAGAACTTAACTTTTCTTAGGCTTAGATTGCAATGTGCGGATTTTCAAGCTTGCTCCAATTACCCCTCAAAGTTAGCCGAGTGAGGTAAAGTTATAGCGTAAATTAGGCATGGAGCCTAATTTAGCTAAGATGAAACATGGAGGTTTCGTTTAGCGGCGCGTGAGTAACTTTGGTGAGAGAGGGGAGTGCGAAGCACCTAACGTCCGGGGTGCCTTTCTTTTGGTTACTTTTCTTGTGTGCCCAAGAAAAGTAACCAAAATATTTAAGCCACTGCCCCCGGTAAATGACGATAAGAAGCAGTAAAAGAATTAGGGCTTACCATTAAGTACAATCGAAGTAAGGCATTATACTATTGATGACGAGATTCCCGCTTTCGCGGGAATGACATCATATAGTGACCGCGGGATCCAGCAAGTTTGATTAAACGTTATATCATTACTCCAAATCGAATCGATCGGCATTCATGACTTTGGTCCAAGCGGCAACAAAGTCGTTAACGAACTTTTCTTTGTTGTCGTCTTGAGCATAGACTTCGGCGTAGGCTCGTAGAATCGAGTTGGAGCCGAAGACCAAGTCCACACGCGTAGCGGTCCATTTGACGGCGTCGGTTTTGCGATCACGAACTTCATACAGATTGTTACCCGCGGGTTTCCATGAATAATTCATGTCGGTAAGGTTCACAAAGAAGTCATTGCTGAGTACGCCTTCATTGTCTGTGAAAACACCATGTTTGCTTCCGCCATGATTTGTACCAAGAACTCGCATCCCGCCGATTAAAGCTGTCATTTCTGGTGCTGTAAGCCCCATCAGCTGTGTCCGATCCAGTAACATTTCTTCGGCACTAACCGCGTAGTCTTTTTTCAGCCAGTTACGGTAACCGTCATGCAAGGGTTCGAGCGGCTCGAATGACTCGATGTCGGTCATGTCATCAGTGGCATCACCGCGTCCTGGAGTAAATGAAACCTCAACCTTAACGCCAGCTTTTTCCGCAGCTAACTCAATACCGACGTTACCAGCGAGTACGATGGTATCGGCCAGGCTTGCGCCCGACTCTTTTGAAATAGACTCTAATGTGGTCAGTACTTTTGACAGACGCTGTGGCTCATTAGCTTCCCAGTCTTTTTGCGGGGCTAATCGAATACGCGCTCCATTGGCGCCGCCGCGAAGGTCTGAGCCTCTGAAGGTTCTCGCGCTATCCCATGCCGTCGTAACCATGTCGCTAACGGATAATCCACTGTCTTTGATGGCATTTTTGACTGCATCAATACTGTAGTCGGTAGGGCCTTTAGGAACAGGGTCTTGCCAGATGAGATCATCCTGTGGTGCATCAGGGCCAATGTAGCGCTGTTTTGGCCCCATATCGCGGTGGGTTAGTTTAAACCAGGCGCGAGCAAAGACTTCTGAAAAATACTCGGGATCTTTGTAAAAGCGTTCGGATATTTTTCGATACTCAGGATCCATTTTCATCGCCATATCGGCATCGGTCATAATGATATTGCCCTGTTTTGATGGATCTTCGACATCAACAGGTTTATCGTTTTCGGCAATATCTACCGGCTCCCATTGCCATGCACCTGCAGGGCTTTTCTTCGATTCCCACTCATGGTTGAGTAGCATATGAAAATAGCCGTTGTCCCACTGAGTAGGGTGAGTCGTCCAAGCGCCTTCGAGACCACTTGTCACGGCGTCTCGACCAATCCCGCGCTTGGTTTTGTTGTTCCAACCTAAGCCTTGCTCTTCAATGTCAGCCGCTTCAGGCTCTGCTCCTAATAGGTCTGCATCGCCATTACCATGACATTTACCTACAGTATGTCCGCCAGCAGTTAACGCGACGGTTTCTTCATCGTTCATCGCCATGCGCTTAAATGTCTCACGCACATCATGGGCCGTGCGTAGCGGATCAGGGTTTCCATCAACGCCTTCAGGGTTAACATAGATTAAGCCCATCATGACCGCTGCAAGAGGGTTTTCGAGTTCGCGCTCGCCTGAGTAACGGCTATGTTCGTTGGTGCTTGGGGCTAACCACTCTTTTTCAGAACCCCAGTAAGTGTCGATCTCTGGATGCCAAATATCTTCTCGACCAAAGGCAAAACCATAAGTCTTAAGCCCCATGGATTCATAAGCGATAGTGCCAGCATAAGCCAATAAATCTGCCCAGCTGATTTTATTGCCGTACTTTTTCTTAATAGGCCAAAGAAGGCGACGAGCCTTGTCTAGGTTTGCATTATCAGGCCATGAGTTAAGAGGGGCGAAGCGAATATTTCCTGTCGATGCGCCACCACGACCGTCGGCGATACGATAGGAGCCGGCCGCGTGCCACGTCAGTCTGATCATTAAGCCACCGTAATGACACCAGTCGGCAGGCCACCAGTCTTGGCTTTCAGTCATTAATGCTGTTAAGTCTTTCTTTAAGGCATCAAAGTCGAGAGTTTTGACCGCTTCACGATAATTGAAGTCTGAAGCCATGGGATTTGTTTTATCATCGTGCTGGTGCAAGATATTAAGGTTTAGGCTGTTGGGCCACCAGTCAGTATTCGAATTACTGTTCTTAGTGACTGCACCATGCATTACTGGACACTTTTTGTCAGACATGAGTATCTCCTTATCTAAGTATTCATGCTTACTTCGGAGCTTATGGATTAAGCGTTTAACCGCTAAGCATTTGAATAAAAATTTACTATAGCACACCTTTTTTCAATTACTTCGTGATGATTCTACTTATAGAAATGCTCTATGAAGGTAGTTGTTTTTTTAGATTATGGATACCGACTTACTAGAGTCGGGATGAGCTCTGTGATGAGCCTCAGGTTGTTTCTTAGTCATTGAAATATGACAAATTCTGGTTTGTGGCTTAATTCCCTGAAACGACCTTCCAAATTTTTTTGATACTGCTAATATGGTCTTTTCATGGATTATAAAGTCAGCTTTAACGAGGCTTTAGATTAATAACGATTAAAAAATTAAAGACCAGCTAGCATGAAACGGAAAGAGCACGATATATTTGATATAGTGAAGTCCGGTCACTTTGACTTTGACCAATGGTTAGATCTGAATGAGCTAACTCTGGCGGATAAAGCGAAAGCGAAAATGGAAAAAGCCGTTAAGCTGGCCGAAAAACATGCCTCTATCACACCCATTATTCGTTTAAATACTTTAGCAGCTGGACTTGAGTTGGCAGAAGTGTTGACACATTTCAATGCCGATAACGAAACGTTAACCGCAGCTATTTTACTACCGGCAGTGATCAGTCAGTCTATTGATTCAGATTCGTTGAAGAAGCACTTCGGAACCAACATTACAGAATTGGTTAATGGTGCAGGCCAGATGGAAGCGATGCGTTCGCTACAGCAGTCATCGGGCGCTGAGAATGATGAGCAGCAGGTTGAGAGCTTACGCAAGATGTTGTTGGCGATGGTTAATGATGCTCGTGTTGTATTGCTTAAATTGGCTGATCGCGTGGTGACTTTGCGTCACATCAAAGATGCTGAGCGTGAGTTACAAATCGTCTTTGCCAAAGAAACCAAGGATATCTTCGCACCATTGGCGAACCGTTTAGGGATTGGTCAGTTAAAGTGGGAGTTGGAAGATTTAGCTTTTCGGTATTTAGAGCCGAAAGCCTATAAAAATATAGCAAAAAACCTGCGTGAGAAACGGGTGGCCCGCGAGCAGTATATTAGCGATGTCCTTGAGTTACTGAATAATAAACTGGCTCAAGAGTCGATCAAAGCTGATGTCACAGGGCGCGTAAAACATATTTACTCCATTTGGAAGAAGATGACTCGTAAAAAGGTTACTTTCGAAGAGATTTATGACGTTCGCGCGGTGCGAATTTTAGTGGATAAAGTCCAGGATTGTTATGCCACCTTAGGCATTGTGCATGGCAGTTGGCAGCATATCCCTAAAGAGTTTGATGACTATGTGGCGACACCGAAAGAAAATGGTTATCGCTCGATTCACACTGCGGTGGTGGGGCCTGAAGGCAAGGTTCTTGAAGTTCAAATACGCACCCATCAGATGCACGAAGAGGCGGAGAAAGGGATTGCGGCTCACTGGGCCTACAAAGAAGGAACAAACCTTCACCGTGTTGGCGTCGACGATAAGATTGAGTGGATGCGTCAACTTCTTGAGTGGCAGAGTGAGCTGGCGGATACGGCGAGTGATGATTTGTTGCAGGAGTTCCAAAGTTCGGTATCGGAAGATCGAATTTTCGTGTTCACTCCGCAAGGTAAAGTCATTGACTTGCCCGCGGGTAGTACGCCGATTGATTTTGCTTATCGGATTCATACCTCTGTCGGTCACCGCTGTATCGGTGCCAAAGTTCGTGGGCGTATTGTGCCTTTGACCCATAAACTGAGTACGGGTGAAGTCGTAGAGATAATGACCAAAAGTGAGGAGTTGCCGAGTCGAGACTGGTTGATTCCTTACAACGAGTACATCAGCAGCGCTAGAACGCGCCACAAAATCAGCCAGTTTTTTAATAAGCTGGATAAAGAAGATAACGCCAATGCGGGCAAAACTTTGCTCGAAAGAGAACTAAGTCGCGCCCACTTATCCGATGTCGAGCACCGTGAGTTAGCCCAGCGGTTGCACTTGGCGAGTGAGCAGGAACTTTATATTAAGATTGGCTCCGGTGATCTGAGTATCACCCAAGCGCTTAATCGTGCCAAGGAATTCAAAGAAACTCAAAAGCCGCGTCGTGATATTAAGCCTACATTGCGACAGAAAACTAAGCGCCAGTCTTACAGTGATATTTCTGTTTCAGGCGTTGGCGATCTGCTGACGCAGATTGCGAAATGCTGTAAACCCGTGCCCGGTGAGGAGATTGTCGGCTACATCACTCAAGGCCGCGGTATTGTTATTCATCGACAAAGTTGTACCCATGTTAAAAAAGCTCATAAAGATCGTCCAGAAAGGTTAATTCCTGTGAGCTGGGAAGGTGAGGCGACCAATGCTTACGCGGTAGATTTGCATATTGTGGCTATGGATCGTAAATCACTACTGAAAGACATTACCACTATCCTAGCTAACGAGCAGGCGAGTATCACCGACTTATCAACGCACAAGCGAAATGAGCAAGTCGAACTGCGGATAGAGGTAGAGCTCAGTCAGATTGATGACTTAAATCGTGTCATGACATTAATCAAGCAACTGCCGAATATCTTTTCGGTGGAGCGGAAGACGAACTAATGATGAAGCATACCGAACGTTTATTAGAGATCATGCAGACACTGCGGGATCCTGATCAAGGCTGCCCTTGGGATAAGAAGCAAACCTTTGAAACGATCGTCCCTCATACCCTAGAGGAGGCGTATGAAGTCGCTGATGCCATTGAAAACGGCGATATGGCAGAGCTTCAAGGCGAACTTGGAGACCTGTTGTTTCAGGTAGTGTTTTATGCGCAATTAGGACAAGAGCAGAATTTATTTGATTTTGAGTCGATTGCCGAAGCAATGTGTGACAAGTTGGTGCGACGTCATCCGCATGTATTCTCGGATACCTCTTTGGAGTCGGACGAAGCGATTAAGCAAAATTGGGAAAAGCTTAAGCAACAGGAGCGTCAGTCTAAAAACCATGAAAACACGAGCCTTTTAGACGATTTGCCCCGTTACTTTCCCGCATTATCGCTGGCACAAAAAATGCAAAAAAGAGTAGGGCGACATGGTTTTGACTGGCCAGAAATTAATGGGGTGATAGAAAAACTTGAGGAAGAAGTTGCTGAGTTAAAGGAAGCTATAAACAACGACGATAAAGCTCATATTGAAGAAGAGTTGGGCGATCTGCTATTTAGTTGCGTTAATTTGTCTCGTCACTTAAAACTTGATCCCGAAGCTACGTTAAGAAAAAGTTGTCGTAAATTTGAGCAGCGATTTCGAACTCTAGAAGCCATTATTAGTAGTGACGGTATGAATGTAGAGACTGCAAGCTTAGAGGAACTTGAAACGGCTTGGCAGAAAGCCAAGCGCTTAAAGTACTAGTTTTTAGGAGCTTTGGCGATAATTCTATCGAGATGATTCGCAAATTTCATTCGGTCTCCATGGTCTAATGGCTGTGGGCCACCGCTTTGAATGCCGCTGGAGCGCAAGGTTTCCATAAAGTCACGCATCGTCAGGCGGCCTTTGATATTTTCCTTGGTAAACAGTTCGCCTCGTGGGCTTAGCGCGGTACAACCTTTATCAATGACTTCATCAGCCAGAGGAATATCGGCTGTGATAACCAAGTCTCCTGAGTTGGCGCGACGAACAATTTCATTGTCCGCAACGTCAAAGCCTGACTCGACCTGTACTGACTTGATAAAAGGTGAGGGGGGTACTTTAATATACTGGTTTGCAAAGAGACAGGTGTGGATCTCAGCTCTTTGCGCTGCTCGAAATAAAATGTCCTTGATGACCACTGGACATGCGTCTGCATCAACCCAAATTTTCATGGTGCTTTCTTAGATAGGAACGATTGATTAGGATCATATAGAATTGTTGCTGTGATGTCCTTGTGTTTGGGTAATTTAATATAAAAAACTCCTCGCCAATCATCGGACCTTTTTGATATACTGTTTTCCCGTCCTGGGAGTCCTTTCTTCTCTAAGACATACGTATGTAATTTAGTCACTTTAGCAGTGGCAGTATGCTTTATTTTTACGCGAAAAGTTAAATTAAAGCATTGATTTTCAAAGAATTAGGTTTCATCAATCGTAAAATAGCTTGTATGGCGTTAACCATAGGCAAGTATTTTGCGATTTGTTGTATTTAATAGCAGTTTTCATAAAGTTCAGCAGTTGGATTAGGCTTATGACCAAGTATGTATTTGTAACCGGTGGTGTTGTTTCTTCTTTAGGTAAAGGTATCGCGGCGGCCTCTATGGCGGCTCTTCTCGAGTCTCGTGGCCTTAACGTTACTATGATGAAGCTTGATCCATACATTAACGTTGACCCTGGCACTATGAGCCCTTTCCAGCATGGTGAGGTGTTTGTGACCGATGATGGCGCAGAGACTGATTTGGACTTGGGCCACTATGAGCGTTTTGTGCGTAATAGCATGAGCCAGCGCAATAACTTTACCACAGGTCGAGTTTATTCTGATGTGCTGCGCAAAGAACGTCGTGGCGACTATTTGGGTGGCACCGTTCAGGTGATTCCTCATATTACGGATGAAATTAAACATAAGGTCAGAGAAGGCGCAAAAGGCGCCGACGTCGCCATGGTTGAAGTTGGCGGTACGGTTGGTGATATTGAGTCGCTACCGTTTATGGAAGCGATTCGTCAGCTGCGTTTTGAAGTTGGCAAAGAAAACGCCATGTTCGTGCACTTGACGCTTCTACCTTATATCGCGGTTGCTGGTGAGTTAAAAACGAAACCGACGCAGCACTCGGTAAAAGAATTACGTTCTATCGGTATTCAGCCAGACATGTTGATTTGTCGCTCTGATCGCGCGATTCCTGCTAGTGAGAAGGCGAAAGTGGCTTTATTCACTAACGTTAAAGAGCGCGCGGTAGTTTCGCTGCAAGACGTTGACAGTATTTACCGAATCCCATCTATCTTATTGAACCAAGGTGTCGATCAGTTAATTTGTGAGCGTTTCAAGATTGATGCGCCTAAAGCTGACTTGGCTGAGTGGGAAGAAGTTTTATACCGTGAAGCAAACCCTAATGGTGAAGTGAATGTCGCCATGGTCGGCAAGTACATGGATTTAACGGAAGCCTACAAATCATTAACCGAAGCGCTAAAGCACGCTGGCTTACACAATCGTCAACAAGTGAATATCCATTATGTGGATTCACAGGATGTCGAAAAACGTGGCACAGACATGCTTAAAGATATGGATGCTATCTTGATCCCTGGCGGCTTCGGCGAGCGTGGTGTTGAAGGGAAAATTGCAACTGCTAAGTACGCGCGTGAAAACGATATTCCGTATTTGGGTATTTGTTTAGGTATGCAGGTTGCGGTGATCGAATATGCTCGTCATAAAGCCGGATTAGAGAATGCGAATAGTTCTGAGTTTGATGGCGCTACGCCGAATCCTGTAGTTGGTTTAATTACTGAGTGGATTAACCGTGATGGTTCAACCGAAGAGCGTACGGATGATTCTGACCTGGGCGGTACCATGAGACTTGGCGCACAACCTGCCAATGTAAAGTCAGGAACTAAAGCGCATGATATTTATCAAACTGATGTGATTAATGAGCGTCATCGTCACCGTTATGAAGTTAACAATAACTTACTACCAAAGCTTGAAGAAGCAGGCCTTGTGGTATCATGTACTTCAAGCGAGAAAAAATTAGTAGAGATGATTGAGTTAAAAGATCATCGTTGGTTTGTGGCGTGTCAGTTCCACCCAGAATTCCGCTCTACGCCACGTGATGGTCATCCACTATTTAGTGCATTCATTGCTGCAGCAAAAGATTATCACGCTGAAAAAAGTAACGCTTAAGCTGCGGTGCAACATTGGCATAAGCCAAAGGTAGTTATATGAAGTTATTAAATTGGGAAGTAGGTATTGATCAGCCGTTTTTCTTGATCTGTGGTCCGTGCGTTATTGAAAGCGAACAACTTGCTATCGATACCGCAGGATACCTGAAGGAAATGACGGAGCGTTTAGACATCCCGTTTATTTATAAGTCCTCTTTTGATAAAGCGAATCGTTCATCGAGTAAAAGCTTTAGAGGACCAGGTCTAGAGAAAGGCCTAGAAATCTTACAGAAAGTAAAAGATCAGGTTGGTGTGCCTGTGTTGACCGATGTCCACGAAGATACGCCGATTAAAGAAGTTGCTGCTGTGGTTGATGTGATGCAAACGCCCGCATTTTTATCGCGTCAGACTAACTTTATACGCAAAGTATGTGAACCCGGTATTCCCGTTAATATCAAGAAAGGTCAGTTTTTGTCGCCATGGGACATGAATAATGTGGTTGAAAAGGCTCGTGAAACGGGCAACAACAACATCATGGTCTGTGAGCGTGGAGCGTCGTTTGGTTATAACAACCTGGTTTCGGATATGCGCTCGTTATCCATTATGCGTCAAACCGGGTGCCCAGTTGTTTACGATGCCACTCACTCCGCTCAGTTACCTGGTGGGCAAGGTGAGTCATCCGGTGGCTTACGCGAAGTGATTCCAGTCTTAGCGCGTGCTGCGATTGCAGCAGGTGTTTCGGGGGTCTTTATGGAAAGTCATCCAGATCCAAGCATAGCCAAGTGTGATGGACCAAACTCTTTCCCAATGTACCGCATCGAAGAAACCTTAAAGGTCATGAAAGAGCTGGATACCATTGTTAAAAAAGCAGGTTTTGCCGAAGACTCTATTACTGACTTTGGCAGCGGTGACTTGCTGTAACTGTTTTAAGTTATTTGTAGTTTAATTGTATTTGAACACTATTTACTTTGAAGATAGAGGGTGTGATTTTGAAGATCAAAAATGTTATTGGACGTGAAGTTCTAGATTCTCGTGGTAACCCAACGGTAGAAGCAGAAGTCGTTTTGGAGAATGGGGTTAAGGCCATTGCTTGTTCCCCATCAGGTGCTTCTACAGGTTCTCGTGAAGCCTTAGAGCTTCGTGACGGTGATGTGTCGCGTTACTTAGGTAAAGGCGTATTGAAAGCTGTTAAGTTCGTCAACAATGACATTAAAAATGCTCTAGTGGGCAAAGACGCTTCCGATCAAGCTGCTATCGATCAGGTGATGCTTGATTTGGATGGTACTGAGAACAAAGAAAAGCTTGGTGCCAACTCTATCTTGGCGGTATCGCTAGCAAACGCGAAAGCAGCGGCACAAGCTTCTGGTAAATCGCTTTATGCGCACATTAACCGTGATGGCAAATACTCCATGCCAGTACCGATGATGAACATTATCAATGGTGGTGAGCACGCCGACAATAACGTTGATATTCAAGAGTTCATGGTTATGCCAGTTGGCGCTCCGACTTTTTCAGAAGGTTTGCGTATGGGCGCAGAAATTTTCCACAGCCTACGCAAAGTACTTCAAGCAAAAGGCTTAAACACTGCGGTTGGTGACGAAGGTGGATTTGCCCCAGACTTAGGTTCTAATGAAGAAGCAATTCAGGCTATTGTTGAAGCAGTCGACAAGGCTGGCTATAAGCTAGGTGATGATGTTGCTCTAGCGCTAGATATCGCGTCGAGCGAATTCTATAAAGACGGTAAGTATCATTTAGCTTCTGAAAATAAAATCTTAAGCTCAGAAGAGTTTGCTGATTATTTAGCGGACTGGGTTGAGCGTTATCCCATCGTTTCTATTGAAGACGGTATGGATGAAGGCGACTGGGATGGCTGGAAAGCACTAACGGATAAAGTTGGTGACAAGTGTCAGCTAGTTGGCGATGATTTGTTTGTAACCAACACTAAGATCCTACAAGAAGGTATTGATAAAGGTATCGCTAACTCTATTTTGATTAAAGTGAACCAAATCGGCACTTTGACAGAGACACTCGCGGCGATTGATATGGCGCATAAAGCTGGCTACACAGCGGTTATTTCACACCGTAGTGGTGAGACAGAAGATACGACTATTGCGGATTTGGCGGTGGCAACTGCGGCGGGACAAATCAAAACGGGATCATTGTGTCGTTCAGACCGTGTAGCTAAATACAATCAACTACTAAGAATCGAAGGTGAGTTAAATGGTTCAGCGCCTTATCCTGGTTCTGGCGCATTTAAGTTTAAAAAATAAGAATATGTCATTCCCGCGAAAGCGGGAATCTACGTTCTATTGACTGGTCTCCAGAGATTCCCGCTTTCGCGGGAATGACGCTGAGGCTTTATTAACGGATAAATTTCTGGCATTGTTTATTTTATGAAATGGGTGGCTCTAACATTGGTCGTGATTTTAACGACGCTTCAATACCGAATTTGGTTCGGGGAGTCTTCTTTTCGTGAAATAAAGCTACAGCAGGAGCGAGGTGACAATATCCGACAAGAGAATAAAGAGTTGGAGCTTAGAAACCAGAAAATTGTCGCTGAGATTACCGACTTAAGGGATGGCAGAGATGCTATTGAGGAACGAGCCCGTTATCAACTTGGAATGATAAAAGAGGGTGAAGTCTTTATTCGAATTTTGGATAGCCATTAGTTGAGCAATGAACATGAGTTCTGAACGTATTTGGGTGGTTATTCCAGCAGCGGGTATCGGCTCTCGTATGAACTCGGGTACCCCAAAGCAATACATTAAGATCGAAGATAAAACCATCCTTGAGTACACCATAAACCGCTTTCTTGAACACTCTAAAGTGCATAAAGTGGTGGTGGCACTTAACCCGAACGATAAAAATTGGCAAGACTTGCCTTATCAAGAGAACTCGCGAGTCATTACCACCAAAGGTGGTGAGAATCGTGTGGACTCTGTTTTGTCGGGGTTGGATCAGATACGTCAGTTTGAGGGTACTGAGCATGACTGGGTTATGGTTCATGATGCGGCTAGGCCGTGCCTCAATCCGCGCCATATTGATGACTTAGTCGAAAGCAAAGCGACTTCCCCCGATGGTGCAATACTGGCAATAGGCGCTGTAGATACCGTTAAGATTGCGAATAACCATCAGTCAATTGAGGCCACTATTGATAGGGAAACCGTTTGGTTGGCCCAAACACCACAGTTTTTCCCACTCGAGACATTACGTAAAGCTATCCGCGTGGCTCTGGACAGTGAGGCGACAGTGACTGATGAAGCTTCAGCAATGGAGGTGGCAGGCTATCATCCAGCCCTTGTTATTGGTTCTAGGCAAAATCTTAAGGTGACTGAGCCGGAAGATCTAATGTTAGCCTCTATTTGGCTTAATCGGGGTATATAACCAAATTGTCATAAAGCTCGGTTGACAGAGTGTGAGAATCAGGTTTTAATACAGTCTATGAAAACATTATTAAACACATTGCACCATCATCACCATCACACAAACGTGTTGGCGGTGAGCTAGTGTCTTTAATAATGTAGATATCATTAAAGAATTTTGTAAAGCCCCGCCATTGAGCGGGGCTTTTTTTTTGCCTTTTACTAATACAGCAAATCAACCATTAAGTGAAAGAGTCGAGATAGAGTAAGAACTATGAATTTAATCAGTCAATTACATCATCACCATCATACACTTCGCGAGCGACGGTGGGATGAGTTGTACATGGCTAAATAACTCTCAACAAAGAATTCCAAACCCGTTGCTCCGAAAGGACAGCGGGTTTTTTCGTTTTTAGGCTTTAAATTTTTTAAATATTGATACTTAGGAGAAAGACAATGACTTTGAAAATGGTAATTCCAAAGGGCAAGCTTTACGACAAGGTGGCGGAGCTATTATCGGAAGTGGGTTTAACCCTAATAGGGGATAGCCGAAATTATCGACCGAAACTATACGGCTGTGACATTGAGGTTAAGCTATTGAAAAGCCAGAATATTCCAGAAATGGTGGCGTTAGGACAACACGATATTGGTTTTGCGGGTATGGATTGGATTCTTGAGCAGGAAGCGGATGTCGAAGTCTTAGAGGACTTGGGCTTCAACCCTGTAAAGCTAGTATCCTGTATTCCAGAAGAGTGGGACTGGGAGGACGTTAAACAGCGAAAGATTATCGTTGCGTCAGAATATAAAAAAATTGCGAATGATTACTTAACGAAGCTTGGAGTGCCATTTAAGTTATTGCGTGCTTACGGTGCGACAGAAGTCTTTCCGCCTGAAGACGCCGATATGATCATTGATAATACCAGTACAGGATCGACAATCCGCGCGAACCGTCTGAAGATTGTTGATACAGTGATTGAAAGCTCGACACAGTTTATTGCTAACAAAGAGATATTAAAGGACCCAGCGAAGAAAGAACAAATTGATAATCTACTACTGTTGATGCGCGGTGTTATGAATGGACGTAAGCGTGTTTTACTTGAAATGAATTGCGGAAAGGACACCATTGAGCAAGTGGTCAACTTGTTACCAGCGATGCGAGCACCAACGGTTAGTGAGCTATATAACGCCGACGGTTTTGCCATTAAAGCAGCGATTGAGCGAAAACTCATCAAAGATTTGTTGCCTAAACTTATCAGCGCTGGCGCGACGGACATTCTTGAAACACCTATTCGGAAAGCACTATGAAGCCCATGTATCAAAATAATCTAGATTTAGACGCTGCGGGCGGAAGCTCGGTTAAGCCATTAAAGCTAGACTTTAATGAGCGTTCAGATAGCCGACCTTTGTGGCTGGCGGAGCTAGGAATTTCAACCGACTGTTTATGGCAGTATCCGGATAAAAGCGGTTTACAGCAACAGGCAGCAGACTTTTATCAGCTTGATCCTGAGCAGGTTATGTTAACCAACGGTGGTGACGAGTCTATCGAATTACTATTCAAGTTAGCATGTTTGCGTCAAAAGAAGTTGATACTGCCGTTACCTGCTTTTAGCCAGTATATAGTGGGCAAAGATAATTGGGGCAGCGACATCGATTTGATAGAGCCTTTAGAGGATATGCGTATTGACTTGCAATCAGCACTCGCAGCGTTAGCATCCAATTCTATCTTGATTTTAACCAGCCCCAATAACCCTACTGGTGAGCTCATACCTTACGATGACTTAGTGAGCGCATGTAAAAAGGCCAACGCAGTAGGCGCGTCTGTATTTTTGGATGAAGCCTATATTGAATTCGCGGGCGATGATTCTCAAAGCTTAGGGTTAATCAGTCAGTTCGATAATGTGGTGATCCTAAGAACGCTGTCTAAAGCTTTTGGTTTAGCAGGAATTCGTTGTGGTTATTTATTAGGGCAGCAAGTTATGATTAGGCAGTTTCAACAACTGGCGATGCCTTTTAATCTGCCATCGCCAACCATAGAAATTGCAAAGCAAGCCTTTACTGAGAGTGCCAAGCTGGAGGTGTCTAATTACGCGCAGGTCATCGCCCAGAATCGCGAACAGATTTCAGAACTGTTGATTTCATCAGGGTTAGACTTAGTTGATAGCAGCGCGAACTTTGTTTTTGTTCAAGGAAGTTCGGCTAAACTACGCTTGATAAAAGCAGCTTGTCAAAAACGCAATATCACCATTAAAACACAGTTATCGGGTCTTTCTGCGGCGCGGGATGATATTGAAGCTATTCGGATAACCATTCCTTTTTATATCAAATCATTGTTAACAGCCCTGCGTTTGGCATTACAGCCTGAGCTGATTTGTTTTGATATGGACGGTGTCTTGATTGATACCCGTAAAAGCTACGATGCCGCGATAACATCAACCGTGAGACGTTTTACCGATACAAGCATCGCGCAAACAGATATCGAGCGTTTACGCAGTCAAGGCGGCTTTAATAATGATTGGGTATTAACGCAGGCATTAATCCGTGAGCTAGGTAAAGATATTGATTTAGAGAGTGTTACGGAAACGTTTCAGGATTTTTACCAAGGCACCGAGGAGAAGAAAGGGTTTAAAACATTAGAGAAGCCACTCATCAACAATGATCTCCTTAAGACTCTTTTTATTACACGCTCAAGAACGTTAAAGACGGCAATTGTGACTGGAAGACCAAAAGATGAGGCGGTTGAAGGTTCACAATTTATTGGTGCGCGAAACACTTTAGTCATTAGTGATAATGACGTTGAGCAGTCAAAGCCAAATCCAGAGGGAGTACTCAAAGCGAAGCAGTTTTATGGCAAAGAACTCTGCTGGATGTTAGGAGATACGCCTGATGATATGGCTGCGGCCAATGGCGCCGGAGCTATGGCTATAGGCATTGGTCACGATAGCTTATACCAGTACGGTGCTGATTTAGTGCTAGAGTCTGTGAATCAATTGGAGGAGTTGCTATGAGTAATACCATCACTTTAAGTCGTGAAACCAAGGAAACCACGATTGAGCTGGCGCTTAACATTAATGGCCAGCAGCAGGTATCAATAGATACAGGGTTACCCTTTTTTGATCACATGTTAAATCAATTAGCGACGCACGCTGGCTGGGATTTGAAGTTAAAGTCTAAAGGCGATTTAGAGGTTGATGATCATCACCTAATAGAAGATGTGGCGATTTGTTTAGGCCAAGCCTTTAATCAAGCGTGGCGACAGCAAGGAAACATCGTGCGCTATGGTCAGCGTTTATTACCAATGGACGCTAGCTTGTTAATGGTTGCTGTTGATGTGTGTGGTCGTGCTTATGCGATAACTGACTTACCTTTTTCGCGTGAAAGTTTGGGCGGCATTGGAACGGAAATGTGGAAGCACTTTTTCTACACTTTCGCCATCAATAGCGCCATAACGCTGCACATTAAAACCGAGTACTTTGACAATAATCACCACTTAGTGGAGGCGAGTTTTAAAGGCTTGGCGTTTGCTTTGCGTGAGGCGCTTCAAGTCAGTGAGCGTAATAATAGTACCAAGGGTGTGTTATGAGTTCAGCGTTGGGCATAAAAAAGGTGGGCGTGGTCAATACCAAAGCGGGGAACCTTTTTAGTTTATTTGCTTGCTTGCGACGAATAGGTTTTGAGCCAATTACCGTGAACACCACGCAAGACCTCGAGCTTAATGAATTATGTGCTCTGGTGATCCCGGGGCAGGGACGTTTTGGTCAGGTGATGAAACAGTTAAAGGCCACCAAGCTGGACCAAGCGATTCAAATGTGGAGCCAGCAGGGAAAGCCTTTATTGGGAATTTGTGTTGGCTTACAAGTCATGTTTGAGCAATCTGACGAAGACCCTGGTGTTGAAGGGTTAGCTTTGTTTGAAGGAAAAGTGACGCGACTGCAAAGTCCTAAGCAGCCGATGGTTGGTTGGTGCCAACTCGATTCACAAGAAGCAAGATTTAAGAATCAGATTGTTTACTTCGTAAATAGTTATGGCGTTAAGTCATCCCCTGTAGCTGTGGCTACGGTGACTTATGGGGAAGAGTTTGTTGCCGCCATTAATCAAGGCAATTTATGGGCCTTTCAATTTCATCCCGAAAAGTCGGGGCCAATTGGCGAGGAGATGATTAAGCAATGTCTACGTTAAATCAACAAGTCGGACTGATACCTCGAGTGATTGTATGTCTCGATGTTGCCAATGGCCGTGTCGTCAAGGGGGTTAACTTTAAAGGGTTGGCTGATATGGGCGATCCTGTAGAGCTGGCTTTACGTTACCAAGAACAGGGCGCTGATGAAATCGTCTTTTTAGACATTAAAGCAACTTTGGAAAATCGTGCCAATGCCCTCGAAACCGTCACTCGTGTGGCACAAAATTTATCCATACCTTTTACCGTAGGTGGCGGGTTGAATAATTATGACGACGTTGCACAGTTTTTAAATGCTGGGGCTGACAAGGTGGCGCTAAATTCTGCCGCTGTGAAAAATCCTTCACTGATTAATCAAATAGCCGATGGCTTCGGTTCTCAGTGTGTGGTGGTGGCGATCGATGTGAATAAAGACGAGGTCGATGATTATGCGGTATACGTTAACGGCGGCCATGTTAAAACAGAAACCAATGCTTTTGACTGGTTTGCCGAGGTTGAGCAGCGAGGCGCTGGAGAAATTTTATTGACGGCAATGCACCGGGATGGCACTGGCATCGGCTTTGATAATGAGCTGATGGCTCGTGTGGCAAAAGAGCGCAACATTCAAGTTATCGCCTCGGGTGGTGCATCCAATGCCGAACATTTTGTCGATACTTATCAGGCGGGCAGTGATGCAGCTTTAGCGGCAGGTATGTTTCATCGTGGTGAGTACTGTGTTGATGACGTAAAGCAAGCGCTCAAGAAACAGAATATATTAACTCGCTGAGGCGAGTCTTAGGAGTGAAGTGAGATGTTAATTCCAAGTATTGATTTATTAGACGGTAAAGCTGTGCAGTTGGAGCAGGGCAATCCTGATAGAAAGATTGTTGAAGAAGCCGATGTTTTTGGCTTACTTGAACGTTTTTCGCTTTTTGGTGAGGTGGCTATCATTGATTTAGATGCCGCATTGGGACGAGGCAGCAATAAACAGCTGATCAAGCAACTCATCAAAAAATATCCGTGCCGAGTTGGCGGTGGTATCCGTGATTATGATACCGCACGCGAGTATCTGTCGGCTGGCGCAAAGAAAGTGATTTTGGGTACTTCGTGTCGTTCTGACTTTGTGAAAAAGCTTCCAAGTTCGCAGCTGATATTTGCGATTGATGCAAAAGGTGATGACTGGGTGACGCATGGTTGGCAATCAACAGATACGGTGAAAGTACTCGATCTCATTCAAGAGATTCAAGGCAACTGTTCCGAGTTTTTGTACACGCAGGTGCAAAAAGAGGGCATGCTGGGTGGTATTGATGAAAAAAGAATTCAGCAGGTGGTCAAGACTTCCAAAATTCCCGTCACCGTTGCTGGTGGCATCACCACATTGGACGACATTCAGTTCATCAATAAACTGGGGTCGAATAGCCAAATAGGAATGTCGGTGTATACCGGTCGCTTAAAGTTAGACGATGCGTTATTAAGCTGTGTTGATTTCGATAAAGCGCCACTAATGCCGACCATTGTGCAGGATGCGGAAACGGATCAAGTGTTGATGCTGGCGTACTCAACCAAAGAATCTTTACAGCAAGCTATGATCAAAAAAGCAGGGATTTATTATAGTCGCTCACGTCAGGAGTTGTGGCAGAAAGGCTTAACCAGCGGTAACATCCAAGAGCTCGTCAATATTGATTATGACTGTGACGGTGATACGTTACTGTTTAAGGTGAAGCAGTCTGGAAATGCTTGCCACTTCGAGCGCTATAGTTGTTTTGCGACACAAAATCGCGGGTTCGATCTGAACGTTTTAGATCGTGTTTTCGAGCAGCGACTAGAGGATTTATCGAGTGGTGTCAACGGAAAGTCCTTTACTCAAAAGCTATTCGCGAGCGAAGATTTGCAAATCGAAAAGCTTAATGAAGAGTGCCAAGAATTGATCGAAGCGCGCGATAATGACGAGGTTCGCTGGGAAGCTGCGGACTTGATTTTCTTTGCGCTAGTTAATGCCAAAGCGAAAGGGGTGTCGGCAAACGAAATTATCAGTGAACTGGGGGCGCGTAATGCAGACTAAAAACGATTCACAAATTACTCAGTGCTCTCAGTGGCAAAGAGAGTCGAGTAACAGTCAGTCTGATGTTGAGCCTAAGGTACGTCAACTTTTGGCAGAAATCGCACAGCAGGGCGACGAAAAGATTGAGCAGCTGAGCCAAGAGTTTGATGGTTTTTCGCCGCAATGGATTAAACTGAAACCTTATGATGAATACGGTTTAGAGGCGTCATTGGTTGATGCGATTACTTCTGCGGGTGAGCGCATTGAAGCATTTTCTCAGTTCCAGAGAGACAAGCTTACCGACAGTACCTATCTTGATGATTGCGGTGAGTTTGGGTTTCGTTATCAAGCGATTGAGCGGATTGGTGCTTATATTCCAGGCGGACGTTTTCCGTTGATTTCAACGGCACTGATGACCTTGATTCCAGCAAAGCTTGCAGGGTGCCAGTCGCGTATTGCTTGTTCGCCGTCAGATCATCCCGCGGTCTTAGCCGCAGCGAGTTTTGCAGGAGCAACCGGTTTCCTCAAAATCGGTGGTGTTCAAGCGATAGCTGCTTTGGCCTATGGCTATAAAGAGCTTGAGCCGGTTCAGATGGTCGTAGGCCCGGGTAACCAGTACGTTAATGCTGCAAAGCAAGGGCTAAGTCAGCAGGTACAAATTGATGCGGCGGCGGGGCCTAGCGAGTTGTTGATTTTAGCGGATGCCAACATCAATCAAGAGTGGGTTATTGCCGATATGGCAGCACAAGCTGAGCATGATCCGCAGGCACAAAGCTTACTGATTAGCGATAGCCTTGAGCTTTTAGAGTCTGTAGAAATGGCCTTAGCGGCAGATGACGAGCTGGCTAAACTGCTAGAAGATAAACAAATTATCTTGCTGCTAGCAGATTCAACGGCGCAAATGATTGAGTTTAGTAACCGTTATGCGCCTGAGCACCTGCTATTGGCTGATCAGCGAATCAACCAAGATCTTTTAATCAATTTCGGTTCACTGTTTATTGGTGAAAACAGCGCTGTCGCCTATGGTGACTATTGCTCAGGTCCTAACCACACGTTACCTACTATGGGCACAGCCAACCGCTCTAGTGGTTTAAGTGTGTTGAGTTTTCTCAAAGTTCAATCGGTGCAAGCGGTGAGTGAGATAGGTCGGCAGAAGCTTTCAGATATTGGTCAGAAAATTGCCGAAGCGGAGCAATTGGTTTGGCATCAGAAGAGTATGACGGTAAGATCCAGTTAATTGAATAACTGGGTTTTGCTATGTTTCGAATTGGTCACGGATACGATGTCCATAAATTTGGTGGTGATAAGCCTTTAATCTTAGGCGGCGTCTTGTTTGAGGGCGAGCAAGGCTTGCTTGCGCACTCGGATGGCGATGTTGTACTGCACGCCGTCTGTGATGCGCTACTTGGCGCTATTGCTAAAGGCGATATTGGTCATCATTTTCCCGATAGCAGCGACGAGTTTGCTGGTGTGGATAGCAAAGAATTATTAAAGACAGTGATGCAACTGGTCAAAAAAGACGGATTCTCAATCGGAAATCTTGATGTGACCATTGTTGCTCAAGAGCCAAAAATGGCGGATAAGATCGAAGGCATGAAAGGCGTCATTTGTGCTGTGTGTGATGCTGATTTTGAGCAGATAAACCTAAAAGCGACCACCACAGAAAAGCTCGGGTTTGTTGGTCGCAAAGAAGGTATTGCGGTTCATGCAGTCTGTTTGTTGCAGAAAGCCTCATGAGTAACTCAGAGAGTGTCGGGTTAGCGGCAACTCAGTGCTATGAGTGGAAGCGCTTGCATGGTGGGCCACTATCCACCGCCACCTTCAAGTCGCAAATGAGTGATTTCGTGGTAGAAGAGTCGCTTCGCTTTGAATTATCTGGCGAAGGTGCTCATCATTTTCTATATATCCAAAAGCAAAACGTGAACACGGATATCGTGGTTCAAAAACTCAGACGCTTTGCCGATGTGAAGTCCACTGATATTGGGTATGCGGGTAAAAAAGACCGATTTGCTATCGCTCGGCAGTGGTTTAGTGTGCAGTTACCGTTATTAAGGACTATTGATTGGTCTGAGTTTAACGACGATGAAGTTACTGTGCTAGAGACTAGTCGCCACGATAAAAAGTTAAGAATTGGTGCTGTTAAATCGAACCACTTTAAGGTTCGATTAAAAGATCTTAATACGAATAAAGACAGCTTTGAGCAAAGACTCGATACGGTTGTAACGTCAGGTTTCCCGAATTATTTTGGTGAGCAGCGGTTTGGCAATGAGGGAGCGAACCTAACTCGTGGTATTGATTTATTGATCAATAACAAAAAGCTCAAAAATCGTAATCTGCAAGGCCTGTTATTCTCAGCCGTGAGATCGTACCTTTTTAACCATGTCGTTTCCTGCCGGATCGAAAAAGGCTTATCATCACAATTGCTTGAGGGCGATTATATGATGTTAAGTGGTTCTGAGAAAGGATTTGTGGTGGAAGACTTAATCGCTGAACAAGAGCGCTTTGAGCAAAAAGATATCTTGCTGACAGCGCCACTGGCAGGCTCAAGGTCTCAGTCGAAACATGAAGCGCAGTCTTTTGAGAGCGAGGTATTGTCTGACTACCAAGTGCTGATAGAAAAGCTTTCAAATAAACGCTTCAACGAAGAACGGCGAGCTGCAATGTGTTTTCCCCAAAATGTCACTTCAAACTGGCATAATGACACTGAGTTAACCTTATCTTTTGATTTGCCAAAAGGCGCTTTTGCGACCAGTTTTTTACGTGAGATTGTTTCGTTGGTCGAGAATAAGACGCCTTTCAATACATAAATTACTAAATGAGTCGTATGAAAATATTATTAAGTAACGATGACGGACACTTTGCCCCAGGAATTAGCACGCTATTTGACTACCTATCCAAAATAGCCGAAGTCACTACGGTCGCTCCCGATAGAAATCGTAGCGGCGCCAGTAACTCACTTACTCTAGATAGGCCTATCCGCGTTAATGAAACGGAGCGAGGCTTTTACTCCGTAACAGGCACACCGACCGATTGTGTCCATCTCGGTACGCACCACTTGATGCCAGAGCCGCCCGATATGGTTGTGGCTGGGATTAATACTGGCGCGAATCTTGGCGATGACACGCTCTACTCGGGAACGGTTGCTGCAGCGATGGAAGGTCGAGCGCTTGGCTACCCGGCAGTTGCTGTGTCGTTGGTGGGGCATAATTGCGAGCATTATGTGACCGCAGCTAAAGTGGCGGTTGAGATAATTAAAGGGCTCAAAGACCATCCGATGGAGAAAAACCGGGTGCTGAACATTAATGTGCCTGATCTTCCTTATGACGAATTGAAAGGAATTAAATTAACGCGCTTGGGAAATCGCCACCGTGCTGATACTATAATTCCCGATAAAGATCCAAAAGGTCGTCCTGTTTATTGGTTGGGACCGCTGCCTGAAGGCCAAGATATAGGGGAAGGCACTGATTTTCATGCGGTTTTAAATGGTTATGTCTCTGTGACCCCGATCAATGTCGATTTAACGGCATACAACAGTTTTGATGAGCTCGAGGGTTTTTTGAAAACTATCGATAACTAATACAGATAATAAATATATGAATGCAACACACATTTCGGGAATTGGCATGACATCTGCGCGAACGCGCACTCGCCTTGTGGAGCGGTTAAGAGCCGAAGGCATCAAGAACGAAGAACTATTAAAAATCATCGCGTTAACGCCTCGCCATTTGTTCATTGATGAAGGTTTGTCACATCGGGCTTATGAAGACACGGCTTTGCCAATCGGTATGGGGCAAACCATTTCGCAGCCCTATATCGTCGCTCGAATGACCGAAATGTTGATGGAAACGGGTAGCATGAATAAGGTGCTGGAAATCGGTACTGGTTGTGGCTATCAAACCTCCATTTTAGCTAAAGTCGCTAAAACCGTATTTACCGTTGAACGTATTCGCGCGCTTCACATGCAGGCTCGCAAGACTTTGACCGGGATTGGTCAACATAACATCCAGTATTTATTTGCTGATGGCTTTAATGGCTGGCATCAGTATGCACCGTTTGACGGCATCATCGTCACGGCAGCGCCGCCGAGTATACCAGAGAAGCTGGTGAGCCAGTTGGCAGATGGTGGTCGCATGATGATACCGGTGGGTTCGACAGAAACATCGCAAGATTTAGTTCTTGTTCAGCGTAAGGGCACTAAGATAGAAGAAACCTTTATTGAGAAAGTGAAGTTTGTGCCATTAGTGAACGGTGTCGCTCGATGAAAATCTTTACCAAAATGTATGATGCTTGCCTGCGTTGGGCGCGTCATCAGTATGCCGTTTATATCTTAGGTTTTATCAGTTTTATTGAGTCGATCTTTTTCCCAATTCCAACTGCCGTGATGTTGGCGCCGATGGCGCTGGCAAAGCCAAATAGAGCTTTGTGGCTGGCTTTTGTAGCCACAGTGACATCGGTTCTTGGTGGTGTGGTGGCTTATGTTATTGGTGCCGTCGCTTTTGAGTCATGGGTTTTACCCTGGATAGTCGAGCTGGGTTACGAAGAAACTTACAAGCGAGCGCTAGATTGGTTTGCTGAATATGGTGTCTGGGTCGTTCTGGTCGCCGGTTTTTCGCCAGTGCCTTATAAAATGTTTACGTTAACCGCTGGTGCTTTAGGCATGGCATTTGTCCCTTTCTTGATAGCTTCAATCATTGCCCGAAGCGCTCAATTTTTCCTCATCGGTGGATTAGTGAAGTGGGGTGGGGAACAAATGGAGCATAAACTGCGTCAATATGTAGAGTGGATTGGCTGGGGCGTGCTTATTTTAGGCGTTTTAGCTTACGTTATTTACAATATAGCCAATTGATGGCTAAATAGTCTTACTTTTCAAAAGGTTGAGTTAAGCTTGTTGCGATAGGGATTAGCCGATTAATGCAAAAAGAAACTAAAGACATCTTGAAACGCTCCGCGATTCGTTCCTTATGGATCGTTGCGATTGTCTTAGGTCTGTATTTATTGCAAGGCTGTGGTAATCCGCGATTGGCGCCAGTGGAAGAACGTAAGGCCACAGGTAATGGCGCGAGCTTACACAGTTTTTACCCCCCGACAGAAGTCGATAATAGCCAGCAGTTTTACATCGTTAAACCTGCCGACACCCTATACTCCATCGCTTTTCGCTATGGTTTTGACTATAAAGTGCTAGCGCAGGCCAATGATATCGATGCTACATTCACCATCTTTCCGGGACAAAAGTTAGATTTAGAGAAGACTCGCCAATACGAGCAACGCCATGAAGTAGATACTTCTCGAGTTGCGCAGCGAGAGCCAGAGAATAATCCTATCAGTAGCCGAAGAGGCGTGCAGGAGGTCAGTCGAACGGCAGTAACCACGGTTGAGCGTCCTACGACTTCTACCCCTGTTGCAAAAGTAGACACTAGCGACAATAGAAGTCGTCATCAACCAGTGGCTAAGAGCAAACCGACTGAAAGCAAAAAGCCCCAGCCTAAACCTAAAAAGCCTGTTTCTCAGCCCAAAAAGGTTGAGGCCGTTAAAAAGAAGCCTGTAGCAAAAGCCGCGACAACCGAGAGCTTTACGAGTCGTCCGGTAAAATACTGGATGTGGCCAAATATGGGCAAAATTATCACTCGCTTCTCAGGCGGCAAAGGATCGCGTGGTATTGATATCGCGGGCAATATGGGTGAGCCAGTTAGAGCCGCAGCTCCGGGCCTCGTGGTTTATTCTGGACGAGGATTGCGTGGCTACGGCAATTTGATCATCGTAAAGCACAATAACGACTTCATCAGTGCTTACGCTCACAACAAGCGTTTACTGGTAAAAGAAAACGAAATCATCAAAGCCGGTCAAAAGATTGCAGAAGTCGGTAGTTCTGACTCTGAAATTCCAAAACTTCACTTCGAAATTCGATTTAAGGGTAAGCCTGTGGATCCGTTGCGGTATCTGCCGAAACGCTAATATCAGTTAATGTGAGCAAGGTATCATTATTCGATAAAGCCTTTTGGTTCTGGGTTATATTTAAGATTGATTTATAGTATTTTGTCCTTGTATTAAATCTTATAAGGACATGTTTAATGGTTGATCAAAACGATGCCAAAATCGAATCAGGAAAATTGCTCCACTCTAAAGTCGAACATAAGGTATATAAAGGCCTCCACAAAGGAGATATGAACTCACCAAAAGCAATTGTCGTTCATCAAACCGGCGCCGCTACCGCGCAACACACTTTTAACTCATATACATCCTCTCCCCATGGTGCTCATTTCCTCATTAGCAAAACAGGTAAAATTTACCAAACAGCGCTTATCAATAAATACACTTACCATGTAGGAAAATTGCGTTCGCGCTGCATTGAAACAAATGACTGCTCTAAAGCTGAGCTAGCAAAAGCGAATGCTATTTATTTAAAGAAAGGCGAGTCGTATGGCATAAGAGTGAAAAAACTTCACAAGCATGAGCTTGGCAAGAATTACCCTGATAGATACCCCTCAAATACAGAGTCTATAGGGATCGAAATTGTAGGTGACCATTCGACTAAAAACGGTTATGAAACCGTTAATGCTCTACAAAACACATCCTTGGAGTGGTTAGTGGCTCAGTTAAATAAACTTTTATGCCTCGAGGATAATGATGTGTATCGCCACCCAGAGGTGTCTTATAAACAATCATCAGAAGCGAGTTCAGCCAAATGGTAAAGAATATGTTTAATAAAATAAGTGGTTTATTAGTCCTTGGAATGTTTGTTTCAGCTTGTGGAGCTGGCGCAGATTCAAAGTTTGACGCTGTGGTAGTAAAAAGTCATGGCTATGAGGAAGGCAGTGAGTGGTGCAGTGACTTCAACTTAACGTCTGAGCAAGCTCATGCGTTCTTCAGTAACGCAGAGGAGCTAAGCGCGAACCAGTATCACAACGAATATGAGCACTTGGATTGTTTTGTTAAAGGGACTGTCAGCTATAAAGCGTCTTCTTGTGAATTTACGATCTGGGCGGGCTCTACAGCGGGTTTAATCTGCGGCGACAAAGAGTATTTGTTAGGCTGCCAAGAGTGTGAGTTTGAAGGAGCCCAATAGGTTGGGCTTTTTAGAATCGTATTACCACCTAGCTTTCAGCCACTGGAAGAGTGTTGGGGCTAAAACAAACCATTGGTAGTATCCAAGAGAGACAAAGGCTATCTAGAAAAAAGGGTATGTAAATTGGTTTTCAGGGATCGATATACCGAATAAAACATCTAATAAGGAAGTTAGGAAGGTGAGTAAATATCCGATTGGATATGTAAGAATTATCATTGAGAGGAAAAATAACAGCGGTGCTTCATTATTGTTGATATTAAAGTAAAGGTGAAGTAGCGAATACAGGCATAAAGATAGCCAAGAAACTATCAATAGATACTTGATGTTTTTAAGTTTTATGAACGATCTTTTCATTAGAGTCCTTTCTTTTGTTTATTATTTTATAACTTTTATCGCTAGCGCATGAATATCCGTTTGCATCATGTCGCCAAGGGCGTCATAGATCATGCGATGTTGTTGGATCATACGTTTGCCTTCGAGGGCTTCACTTTTGATTATAACGGTGAAGTGACCTAGGCCGCCTTTGGCACCGGCGTGGCCAATATGTTTATGGCTGTCGTCGATGATGTCTAATTGCTCGGGTTGTAGCGCGTCAGAAATCAATTGCTGCATTCTTTCGATTCGCGCTGAGTTGTCAGGTGCTTGTTGTGTCATTCTCTTGTCCAATTTCGTTTTGTCCAGCTTATGGTAATACTTTTTTGTAGGGCTTTACGGTGACGTTGTGGTAGACGCCAGCTTCAATGTAAGGATCGTCATCAGCCCACTGTTTCGCAGCGTCTAACGATTCAAATTCAGCCACAATCAAACTTCCGGTGAAGCCAGCTTCTCCTGGATCATCGGCATCAATTGCGGGAAGAGGACCTGCCATAATGAGTCGTCCTTCACTCTTAAGCGTTTGTAAGCGTTCGATATGTGCTGGTCGAGCTTTTGCCCTTAATGGAAGCGATTCTTTAACGTCTTCTGAGTAAATCATGTAAAGCATAAGTTTTCCTAGTTTTCCATACCGGTAAGGGTTATGGCTTTGGTTGATCATCCTCTAGATGGATATGCTCTTTAAGCATCACAATACTGATGATAAGCAGTCCAAATAGCATGACAAACATACTGATAAGTTTAAAGTAAAACCAAAAGTCGGTGCTAAAGTTAAACGCAATATAGAGGTTGAGTCCGCCGTAAAGCGCTAGGCTGATGATCCAAAGCCAATTGACTCTGGCCAGTAGTGGCTGAGGCGCTGAGTCTTTTATTAGACCGCTCGACTTGGTTAAATCTTGAATAACGTATTTCTTAGACGCTAATTGACGAATGAGGATGAATATCGCACCAGCCCATACTGCGATGCTGGTTTTCCATTTGATGAAGTCATCGTCATCGAAATAATAAGCAAGGGCGACTAGCGCCAAGCCGACGAAAAACAGGGCTACATGGCTTTTCTTGATTTCTTTTTTGGTAAAGTAATGAAGTACCATTTGCACCAGCGTTAAGCCACTCCATATCGCTGCGGCCAAAATCAGGTTTTTAGTAATTAAGTAAGCTGCGATAAACCCTACGATAGGGTAGTTTTCTTTCAAAAATGTCATAAATATACCTATTTAAGTGCCCGCTAAGTTTACCTTATCGCAAAAGGTAGGCAAACTAGCAGTAATGAATATTTCGATAAAAGATAGACTCGTCCAATGTTGAGAGATTTGCACAGCCACACAATCGCCTCAGACGGTGATTTGACCGTATCTGAGCTATTAAAACTGGCTTCAGAGCGTGGCGTTGATGAGTTGGCGATTACTGACCATGATTCAATCGATTCTCTTAGAGAAGCCAGCAAAGTCGCTGGAGATTATGGCGTGAAGCTAATCCCTGGCGTTGAAATCTCCGCCACCGTTCCGAATAAGAAGCAGGATACGGTGCATATCGTGGGGTTGCAGGTCAACCCTGAGCAGGAAAGCTTACAACGTTTTCTTGGCGTGATTCAAAGCCGACGTAAAGAGCGCGCGTTAGCGATGGGAGAGCGATTAGAGCAGGCTGGTGTTAAAGGGGCGCAGCCTGATATTGAGTACCTAGTCGACAGTCAGCCAATGGTTTGCCGTACGCACCTAGCACAGTATCTTTTGGAGCGGGGTGTGGTCAAAAACTTTGGTGATGCCTTTAAAAAATACCTAGCCAAGGGCGGTAAGGCTTACGTTAAAGACCAGTGGTTTGAGATGGAAGATGCTATAGCGATAATTCGACAAGCCGGTGGTATAGCTGTGTTGGCGCACCCGACCCGTTACGGTATGGGGTCTAATAAACTGCAGCAATTGATAGAAGAGTTCAAAGAAGCGGGTGGCTTGAGTCTAGAGGCCAGCTACCCCAATATCCACCCTGGGCAGCGGAATTTATTATTGGATTGGTGTAACCGCTATGAGCTGTATGCTTCTCAGGGATCGGATTTTCACTCGACAAACAAGCCGTGGGCACTTCTCGGTAAATTTGCGCCACTACCAGAGCGAGTCACCCCTGTGTGGGAGTCGACTGCTTGGAAGTCGAGTGCAGGTTAAATCATGCATAACGGATAAAATAAAAATATGACACAACTGATTGAAATTCATAATGAAACGCCACAACCAAGACTGATTAGTCAGGTAGTAGCAAAGATCCGTCAAGGGGCATTGATTGCTTATCCAACGGACTCTGGCTATGCGTTGGGCTGCCATATTGGTGACAAAAACGCCCTAGATCGTATTCGACGTATCCGCAACTTAGATAAGTCTCACAACTTTACGTTAGTCTGCCGTGATCTATCGGAGTTAGCCACCTACGCGCGCGTGGATAACGCGGCATTTCGCTTAATTAAAAACAATACCCCTGGGCCTTATACGTTTATTTTACGTGCGACTAACGAGGTGCCGAATCGTTTAAAGCATCCTAAAAAGAAAACCATTGGTATCCGGGTCCCCGAAACGCCTATTACACAGGCATTGCTAGAAGACTTGGGCGAGCCTTTGATGAGTTCGAGTTTGATTTTGCCACAGCAGGAAGATGGTGAGATTCTTGAGCCCTACGAAATACATGAATTACTCAATGGGCGTGTGGACGTAGTCATTGATGGTGGATATTGCGGCCACGAGCCGACCACCGTAATTGATTTAACTTCAGGATACCCCGAAGTGGTTCGTGATGGTGCTGGAGACACTGAAGTTTTTGAGTAATACTTGAAAAGCCGGATACCGCAGTTAACCCGCGGTATCACTGGCTTAACATTTCTCGCCGTTGAACTCATTTTTCATGGCTTTCTTAAGGTTTTCATCGCTCACATTTTTTACGCGGTGTGCGATTGACCAGTTATGACCGAAAGGATCCTCAAAAGCTGCGTAGCGATCACCCCAAAACGTATCTTGTGGCTCCATTTTAGAGATCGCGCCGGCATCAATCGCTTGCTTAAACGCATCATCACAGTTTTCAACATAACGATGGATGGTCACCGGGCTGCCGCCTAATGATTTTGGTGAGAGTGATTTTCCGTCAGGGTTAAACTCTGGGAAATCGTCGACTAAGAAGATGTAGCCATCATCAATTTTCAAACAGGCATGCATGATTTTTTCGCCATTAGGCCCCGGAACTCTTTGTAACTCTTCAGCTCCGAAAGCTTTTGTATAAAACTCGATAGCTTCTGAACATGGATCGCAAACAAGGTGCGCGATCGGAGCCTTTAACTCAATTTTTTCATCACTCATCACTCACTCCTTACATGTCAACGATTGGAGTAAAGCCGCCCCAGAACATACGCATCCCATCGAACGGCAAATTCTTGGGATCCATCATGTCAGCGAGCCGAGGATCTTTCATGACTTTTTCATTTATTTCATCACGCGCTTCGCGAGATTCATAAAGAATGTATGAGAAGATGACGATTTCGTTGTCTTTGAGTTGAACGCTTTGACCGAATGATGTGACTTTTCCATCAGGAACATCGTCGGCTTTTGCTTCGACAACTTTTAATGCCCCGTATTCTTTCCAGACTTTTCCGGCACGTTGCGCCATTTCGATATACTCGTCGAGCTTATCTTTGGGGACTGGTAAAACATATCCATCAATATAAAGTGACATAGTAGTACTCCTTTTGTTTACGTTTTGGGGAAAGGTTCTTGCCACGCTGGCAGTTGCATCATAGTGTTGTGCCAACGTTGGATCTCATGGAAATCATCAAGTGGGATTTGTGCTTGGTCAGCGAGGGGAAGTAACGCTGCCACCGAAAAGTCAGCCAATGTTAATGCATTACCGACAAGGTATTCTTTATCGTGTAAATGGTCATTAAGAATGGTGGCGTAGTATTTAAAATCTTTTCCTGCGTTTTGGATAGCTTGGGCATCGGGCTCTCCGAGACCGTATTTAGGCTTGATGATATTTTCAAAGTAGTAAACGCCAGTTGCCGGTAAGAAGTGAGCCATATCCCAGCTGAGCCAGCGTAACACTTCGACTTGACGCTCATCAGTGGGCCACAATTCAGAATTAGCCTGCCGAGCGAAGTAACACATGATGGCTATGGATTCCCAAAGAAAGCCATCATCAGTTTCTAATAGCGGTACTTTACCGTTCGGATTCTTACCTAAGAACTCAGGCTTTTTATGCTCTCCTTGACCGAGATCAACTCGGATAAATTCAACGGGCAACTGTAGGTATTTAGCCACGGCACAGGTTTTGTAGCAATTTGCGGTTTGTTCGTAATACAGTTTCATGGTGTCTCCTTGTCTGTTTGCACTGTCCCAGGGTTTTTGAGGGATTGCTGTACCTCTTTCCAAGAAGGATACGCTTCCTCCAACTTGTTTTTGCCTAACTGCGTAAGCTGCCACGCCCTGACCCTTGCGTCGTCTGTGGCCGCTGGCTCAATCCAGCCTTTCTTTTCCATAACAGCGGCTCCTCGCGTCATCGTGGTACGCTCCAGAACCAGAAAGTCCGCCAACTCAGTGACTGGTGTTGGACCCTTAAGCTTTAACGTCGCCAGCACTGAAAACTGTGTTGCTCGAAGACCGTGAGGCCTTAACTTTTCTTCATACAAGCGTGTAATGGCTCTAGCTTGTCGTCGAGCTTCTAAGCAGTAGCAATCCTTCGTTTCATAAAACTTAGGCATTTCGGGATTAGAGGGACTATTCATTTTTTAAGTGTATATACACGCATCTGCTTATGTCAAGAATTGATTGTTTTATAATCAATATTTGCAATCAGGTTGACGTTTAGTTGAATTTAAACCTGTTGAAATACAGAAATATAGCGTTTTGGAATGTTCTCGTTATAATGGACAGTCTTATAAATTTATATAAAAAGTTACTTCAAAGGATATCCATTGAGTTCTATATCTGTTGGCCAAAAGCGCGTTCTATCCGGCATGCGTCCTACGGGACCATTACATTTAGGGCATTACCATGGGGTTTTAAAGAATTGGGCACAAATGCAGCATGAGTATGAGTGCTTTTTCATGGTTGCTGATTGGCATGCCTTGACCACCAATTACGATGATACGTCGAAAATTGAAGGCTATGTCTGGGACACAGTGATTGATTGGCTGGCGGCGGGGATTAATCCGAGTGCATCGACTATTTTCGTGCAGTCGAAGGTGCCGGAGCATGCTGAGCTGCATCTGCTCATGTCGATGACGACTCCTTTGGGCTGGTTAGAGCGAGTTCCGACTTACAAAGAGCAGCAGGAAAAGCTTCAAAATAAAGACTTATCGACTTATGGCTTCCTTGGCTACCCATTATTACAAGCGGCTGATATCTTGGTTTATCGCGCTGGCAATGTTCCAGTAGGGGCTGATCAAGTGCCGCACGTTGAAATGACGCGTGAAGCAGCTCGCCGGTTTAATCATTTCTTTGGTAAAGAGCCGGGCTTTGAAGAAAAGGTCATCGAAGCCATCAAGAAAATGGGCAAGAAAAATGCTAAGTTATACAAAAGCTTACGCAAGAAATTCCAAGAGGAAGGCGATCAGTCTTCTTTAGAAACTGCTCAAGCTTTAGTGGAAAGTCAGGCCAATATTTCGTTGAACGATCGTGAGCGCCTGTATGGCTATTTAGATGGCGCAGGAAAAGTTATATTGCCTGAGCCGAAAGCTCTGCTAACACCAGTATCGAAAATGCCAGGGCTCGATGGACAGAAAATGTCGAAGTCTTACGGCAACGCTATTTCAATGCGCGAACCAAGAGAGTCTGTGGAAAAGAAAATTCGTACGATGCCAACCGATCCGGCACGTGTTCGCCGCGATGATCCGGGTGATCCTGAGAAGTGTCCTGTGTGGGAGTTCCATAAAATCTATTCTTCTGACGAAGTGAAAGAGTGGGTGAAAAAAGGCTGCACTTCTGCGGGCATTGGTTGTGTTGAGTGTAAACAACCTGTGATTGATGGCGTTTGTGCAGAGCAGCAGCAATTCCTAGAGCGTGCAAAAGAATATGAAGAGAGCCCAGAGATTATTCGCAATATTGTCTCGGAGGGCTGTGATAAAGCCCGTGATGTGGCTCGCGAGACGATGGATGATGTCCGCCAAGCCATGGGGCTTTCGTACAAGTAATTCTACATATTGAGAACCGATAATGACTGAGCAAAACGGCGAAAGCCAAGAACAGGTTAAAACGACTGAGCAAGAGCAGCATCCTAGTGCTGACCATGTTCAGGAGGAGATGCCGTTTGCTTTAGTTGACGGTGAGCAAGTTGAAGATTTTCCTCAGGATCTTTATATCCCGCCCGATGCGTTGGAGGTGTTTCTAGAGGCATTTGAAGGGCCTTTGGACTTACTTCTGTATTTAATCAAGCGCCAGAATGTCGATATTCGTGATATTCCTATTGCTCATATTACTGAGCAATACATGGAGTACGTCGAGTTGATGAAGGCGTTACACCTTGAGCTTGCAGCAGAGTATTTGGTGATGGCTGCCATGTTGGCGGAGATTAAAAGTCGCGTCTTGTTACCGAGACCGCCTTCTAATGAAGAGGAAGAAGATGATCCTCGTGCGGATTTGATTCGCCGCCTCCAAGAGTATGAGCAGTTCAAACAAGCTGCTGAGGATATTGACGAATTACCTAGAATGGGGCGCGACACTTATCAGGTTAGTGCCAAAAAACCTGATATGAACATCATCAAGCCTGAGCCTGAAGTTGAGATGAAAGAGCTTCTGCTTGCATTGAGAGATGTGCTTAAGCGTGCTGAAATGTTTTCAAGCCATCAGGTTAAATTTGAAGCTTTGTCTGTGCGTGAGCGTATGGGTAAGGTGCTCGACCGAATTTCGGCACAAACGTTTACTGATTTCGCTAAGCTATTTGACCCGGAAGAGGGGAGAGCAGGCGTGGTGGTGACCTTTTTGGCCATTATGGAGTTGGCAAAAGAGTCGTTGCTAGAAATCATTCAAAGCGACAATTATGGTCCTATCCATGTTAGAGCGAAAACTAGCGGAAGTCTCGAAGGTGAAGAGGATATCGAGGACGTGTTGGCTGAAGTTGAAACCACAAGTGATCAAGCATGAGTATGAATATAGACAAGATCAAATGCATCATTGAAGCTGCTTTGTTAGCCGCAGGTAGTACCTTATCGAAAGATCGAATGGTGGAGTTGTTTGCGGAAGAAGAAAAAGTGAAGACCGCTGATATCACCAAAGCTTTAGAGATGTTAGAGCAGGAAACTGCTGGGCGTGGTGTAGAGTTGGTTGAGGTTGCTACCGGCTTCAGGTATCAAGCGAGACAAGATTACGCCGAGTGGATAGCCAGATTATGGGAAGAGCGCCCATCACGCTATTCACGGGCCTTGCTTGAGACCTTATCATTGATTGCCTATCGCCAGCCGACGACTCGTAGTGATATTGAACAGGTGCGCGGTGTTGGCGTTAGCTCCTCGATTGTTAAAACGCTTCTTGAGCGTGAGTGGATTCGGGTGGTTGGGCATCGTGATGTTCCGGGCAAGCCAGCGCTTTACGCTACCACCAAATACTTCCTAGATTACTTTGGTTTAAAGAGCTTGGATGAATTGCCGTCTTTGGCTGAAATTAAAGATTTAGACAACTTAAATCCTGAGCTTAAGTTTGATGGTGATGAAGATACTGTTGAAGAGAATAAGACTGCTGACGATGAAAGTTCAGCCGCTCAAGATGGCGTAGAAGTACCTGAACAAAATTCAGAGCAGGAGTCTGCTTCTGTCGAAGAAGACAGCGATGCAGATGGAGCTGATGCTAGTGAAGAGTCTAGTGAGGCAGAAGAATTAACTAGCGACGATAAAGCCGAATTAGAATCCGAGGCAGCTGAGCAGCCAGAGCAGTTTCCGGCTGATACTGATGAGCAGGAAACGGGCTCTTCTGAAGGCGAGGAAGAAAGCGAGTCTAGCTTAAAGCCTACAGAGCTTCATTAGTAAAACCTATAAAAAAGAACATATTTGCAAAGCCCATCTAGGTATTGATTTACTGATTTTTATATAATTAATCGATAATAACGATATTACCTAAGATGTAACTATGGGGGTTGGCTTGAGTATATTTGATAAAATCCGCTCATCCTTGTCGACATCTCGTGTCGATGATGAAGCGGAGCAAGATGAAGTTACAAGAGAGCGCCGAAGAAATAAGCGTATTAATGCCCGTCCAGGCACAAAGATGCTGATCATTGATGACTCTAAAACGATCTGTACTTTGCTGAAGAAAATGCTGATTCAGAATCGATATGAAGTCGGAGTCGCGCTTGATGGTGAAACGGGACTAAAACTGGCTTTAGAGCATCAGCCGGACTTGATTTTCCTAGACATCGTGCTTCCTGGAATCAATGGCTTCCAGGTTTTAAGAGAGCTGCGCAAGGATAATAGAACTAAGAATATTCCGGTTATCATGATCAGCGGTAACGTTCTAGCGACAGAAAAGTATTATGCGGAACGTATTGGTGCCGATGATTTTATGAAAAAACCTTTCTCGCGCTATGAAGTGTTCCATCGATTAGAAAATTTTATTGGCTTGGATAAGCGCATTCGACGCCTAGCCTCTTAGTTAAACACCAAAATAAGTGCAGTTATACTCGACTGCACGTCTCTAAACCCCTAAAATTGTACCAATATTCATGTTTTAAGGCCGTTATGTCTAAACAGAGAGCTGACTCACAGCGCAAAAATGACAAGTCAGAAAAGTTACAAAAAATCCTAGCCAATGCGGGACTCGGTTCACGTCGTGAAATTGAAAAGTGGATTGCTGATGGCCGCGTGAGTGTTAATGGTTCGATTGTTCAATTGGGTGAACGCGCCACTGACAAAGACACGATCCGCGTAGACGGCCGGGTGATTAAGATTATGCCATCGGAGGAGGTTTATACTCGAGTGATTGCGTATCACAAACCTCTGGGCGAAGTGTCTACTCAGAAAGATCCTGAGGGCAGGCCGACAGTATTTGATAAATTACCACGAACCAGCTTTGGCCGCTGGATTAGTATTGGCCGTCTTGATATTAACACCACGGGATTGCTGCTATTTACCAACAATGGCGAGCTGGCTCATCGACTGATGCATCCGTCCTACCAAGTGGAGCGTAAATATGCCGTGAGAATTCATGGTGAAGTCACCGATGAAATGCTTAAGAACTTGAAAGACGGTGTTTTGATTGATGGTGATATGTGCCAATTCAATTACATTCAACCGGGCGGTGGTGAAGGCGCTAACCAGTGGTATGAAGTTGGTCTGTCCGAAGGTAAGAATCGCGAGGTCAGAAAATTGTGGCAGTCGCAAGAGGTTGATGTTTCTCGCCTCATTCGGATCGAGTACGGCCCCGTGGAGCTTCCTAAGAGTCTGAGCCGAGGCCGTTGGATGGATTTGAATGAAGAGCAGATAAAGAAAGTTGCTGACTTGGTGCAATTAGAAGTTAAGCCGAGAAAAGCCCAACCAAAGCCAAGTAGCAGCAAACGCAAAAATATTTGGAAAAAGGGGTAGAGGCTAAAGTCACAAAACTGTCACATTAGCTAGACGTGGCTGTAATGCAGATTTGCTATATTCATAAGTCATTTTTGAAGCGGCAGATCTCGATGAATAAAGCTTTAGCACGACCTTCACAGCAAGCTATACCGGCTAAGAGCAGGGAATTAACGTTTGATAAGCTTACGGGGATGAATCTGACTAATCCTACGCACTATCTCAATCGAGAGCTGAGCCTATTGGCATTCAACTGGCGTGTGTTACAGCAAGCTCTCGATCCGAGCATTCCTTTACTGGAACGGATTCGCTTTATCTTTATTTGTAGCAACAACCTCGACGAGTTCTTTGAAGTTCGTGTCGCAGGCTTGCGCCACAATTTAGCGCGCGGCGATACAAAGCCCAGCCTTAATGGTGCTTCTACTGAACAAGTATTACGTGAGATTAATATTCGAGCGCATGAGCTAGTAGACGAGCAGTACCGGATTTTCAACGAAGAGCTGTTGCCCAAGTTAGCCCAAGAGTCGATTCAGTTTTTGCCGTCTCATGAATGGAACGATGATCAGTATAAGTGGCTAAAAAAGTATTTTAAGCATCAAGTGATGCCAGTAATTAGTCCTATCAGCCTTGATTTAACGCATCCATTTCCGCGGTTGGTAAACAAAAGTTTGCACTTTCTTTTGCATCTCCATGGCAATGACGCTTTTGGCCGTGATTTAGAGTATGCAGTGCTTCATATGCCTCGCTCATTGCCTCGAATCATTGAGTTACCAGACAATGTCGGTGGCACTAAAGCGCATAATTTTGTCTATTTATCATCGGTGATTTCGGAGTTTGCCGAAGACTTGTTTCCGGGGATGGAAATCCACGGTTGTTATCAGTTTCGCCTGACTCGAGATAGTGATTTGCTGCTCGAAGAAAACTCGATTGAAGATTTAGCCAGCGCGCTTAAGCGTGAACTGCAGTCTCGTAATTTTGGAGCAGCGGTTCGATTAGAGGTTGGGAAGTCTTGCCCCAATAAGATTGTAAACTTCCTACTACAAAAATGTAATTTAACCGCTGATGAGTTGTATCGCGTTGATGGCCCGGTCAATCTAAATCGCTTAATGTCGTTGCCTGAGCTGGTCGAGCGGCCGGATCTGAAGTTCAGTGGTTTTACGCCTAAAGTCCCTGCGGATATGGTTCGTCGAGGGATTTTTGAAGTTATCAGTGAAAAGGATGTTTTGCTCCATCATCCGTATCAAAGCTTCCAGCCTGTTGTAGACTTGATTAGACAAGCTGCGGCAGATCCTGCTGTGATGGCGATCAAACAAACCCTTTATCGGTCGGGGAGTCATTCGGCTATTGTAGAGGCCTTGATTGAGGCGTCTCACGCCGGAAAAGAAGTCACGACCGTGGTTGAGCTGCGAGCACGATTTGATGAGGCGGATAATATTGAGTTAGCACAAAAACTTCAGGAGGCTGGGGTTTTAGTGGTGTACGGTGTGGTCGGCTATAAAACACACGCCAAGATGACACTGGTCGTTCGTAAAGAAGAAAAAAGCAAAAAACTGATGCGCTTTGTGCATCTTGGGACGGGAAATTACCATGCGGGAAATGCCCGCTTGTACACTGACTATAGCTTGCTAACGGCTAACCAAGAAATCTGTGAAGATGTGCATAAGGTTTTTCAGCAGCTTACAGGAATGGGGAAAGTGTATGAACTCAATCAGTTGTGGCATGCACCTTTTACCTTACACAAAAATTTACTCAAAGCCGTCGATCGCGAAACTAAGAATGCTTTAGCCGGCAAAAAAGCTCGTATGATCATTAAACTGAATTCACTTACCGATCAGTCTTTAATCGAGGCACTGTATCGTGCGTCAATTGCTGGAGTCAGTATTGATTTAATCGTGCGCGGTGTTTGTTGCTTGTCTCCAGGCGTCGAGGGTGTATCGGAAAATATTCGAGTTCGTTCCATTATTGGTCGTTTCCTAGAGCACTCTAGAGTGTATTATTTTTATAATGATGGCGATGAAAAGTTGTATGCTGCTTCGGCTGACTGGATGGAACGGAACTTGTATCATCGAGTTGAAACATGCTTTCCTATTTTGCAAAACGACCTAAAGGCGAGAATGCTTAAAGAGTTGAACATGATGCTGGAAGACACCGAGCAAAGTTGGATCTTGCAGCCGAACGGAGAGTATCAAATTCAATCTAGCGCTAAGCCTAAGCAGAAAGTACAGCAGCTTTTATTGGACCGCCTTTCGCGGTAATGACACCTTTAAGCTTTAACTCTTAAGCTTTAAACAAGCTCAACTTCGAGCTTGATTCCATGATAGTCCAGATAGGCCGCTTCACGTTGTAATTCAGCGAGGATGAGTTGATGCTCGTTGGCCCACTCTTTGGGAATAGAAACCTTCAAGTCATGTCCTTTAAGAACGGTGAATGTCAGAGGCTCAATATTGTGTGGGTCTCTTTTGACGTTAAACAGAATAGCTAACCGTAAAATTTGTACAATTGATAAGAGCGCTGCCTGTGGGTCATATTTATTATCGAGCTGTTCGATAAACAATTTCTTTTTTTGATTGGCAATGATAGCTGCAAGCGAATCTTTGGTTTGCTGGCTAAACCCTGGCATATCACCATATTGCACTATATAAGCGCTGTGCATTCTGAGTTTAGAGAAGCTAATGGATAAGCCCACTTCATGGAGCTGGCAAGCCCAATCCAAGTAGTTTTTATAAATTGGATCATAGATTCCCCATTTATCAGCAGTTTGATCAAAAATGGATTGCGCACTGAGTTGAACTTGTTGAGCGTGATCAAAATCAACGTTAAAACGTTTCATCAAACTCACCGAGGTTTGATGGCGAATGTCATTACCTTTAAGTTCTTCAGCGAGCTCCAGTAAAATGCCTTCGCGTAACGATGCGTCTGCGATGTGCATTTTCTCAATGTTTAATGTCTCAAATAGACCGTACAAAATCGCGACACCACAAGTAAAAGTACTCTTTCGACTATCACTTAGCCCTGAAAAATTTACTCCCTCAAAGTCACCAATATCGATAAGCTTTTGTTTGAGGAACTTTAAGTGCTCGAAAGTTATACAGCCTTGCGCTAAATTGAGATTCGACAGTACTTTATAAATCGATTCAATACTACCGGAAGATCCCAAGCAGTGTTCCCAGTTACCAGCACGATAGAACTTTTTAACTTCAGAAACTTCAATCGATGTATTGATGACGGCTTGGTTAAAAAATTCTTCAGTAATTTTGTTATCAGGGAAAAACTTTTTTGTCGTGACGCAGCCTATCGATAAACTATCGAGTACTTCTGGCTCAAACTTTTCGCCAAGAATAACTTCAGTACTACCACCGCCGATATCAATGACTAAGGCTCTCTGTAAGTCGGGGTGATTATGGGAGACACCATCATAAATAAGACGTGCTTCCTCACGGCCAGGTAAAATATCAATAGCATGATTGAGGATTTTTTCAGCTTTTTTGACAAAGTCTGAGGCGTTGACCGCTTTACGTAGGGTGTAGGTAGCAACGACAGTTACGAATTGATGATCAATATCTTGGATTCTTTCTGCGAACAGTTGTAGACAGTTGAGTCCTCTTTGGATAGCTTCCTCAGATAAGACATCGTTGTTGTCAAGGCCTGCTGCTAGCTGAACTTTTTCCTTTAAACGACCAATTACTCTAAGCGTATGGCCATCGAACTCCGCAATGGCAAGATGAAAGCTGTTAGAACCTAAATCAATCGCAGCAAATTGAACCGGAGTCATCGGTTCCGAGGTCTGGGAACCCATGGCTGCGACGTTAGTTGATTTGAGGTTCTTCAAGCACGAATCCTTGGTGGTATGACTTAAGATTGTTGTATAAAATCTCTAGCATTAAGCGCTTGCCCATTGGTTTCTTTAGACGCTGAGTCCATCAACCATAAGTATGCGGGCAGCAGGTCTTTAGGCGCTGGTAAGGTTTCAGGATCTTCTCCAGGATAAGCGTTAGCACGCATCTTAGTGCGAGTTGCACCGGGGTTAATACTGTTTACTCGGATAACACTGTTTTCCAGTTCATCAGCGAGTGTTTGCATCATACCTTCGTTAGCGAATTTTGATGCGGCATAAGCGCCCCAATAGGCACGACCTTGTCGTCCTACGCCTGAAGAGGTAAATACGAGCGATGAGCTTTGTGACTTTTTGAGTAGAGGAATGCAGTATTTTGTGAGTAAAAACGGTGCGTTAACATTGATCTGCATGACTCGGAACCAAGTCTCATCATCAAAGTGCTCATAAGGGCTTAGCAAGCCTAAGTCCCCAGCATTGTGCAAGAGACCATCTAAACGACCGAACTCTTCCTCAATAACGTCTGCGACGCGCTGATAGGTCTCTGGGTTATTATCCTGCAAGTTGACCGGTAAAAGTGCTGGTTGAGGGTAACCCAGTGCTTCTATTTCATCGTAGACCTTCTCCAACTTGCGAGTGTCGCGGGATAATAAAACCACGGTAGCGCCATATTTTGCGTACTCTAACGCCACTTCTTTGCCTATACCGTCGGTTGCACCGGTCACTAGAATGATTTTATCGTTAAGAAAATTATCGTTTGGTTGGTAGTTTTGCATCAAAAAAGTCTTAAAATGGTTGGATTATTCAGTAAAGATATTTTACCTTACTTAGGGCGTATACCCAATCTACTTATAAAAAGTAGATTCAGGCAACTTTATACCGCGCTATTGATTTTAGCAAGAAAATCGCTATTTCCTTCGGCCAGGTTTTGGCCAAAGTACCTCGAAAGCCTATTGAGGTGGAGGTAATTAGCAAATTGGTTAATGAGTCAATAAATAACAATAGGACAATTCATGGGCAAGCGAATCGCAGTTGTAGAAGATGAGCCACTATTGCAACAAAACTACAGCATGGCACTAAAAAAATCTGGTTATGAAGTTGTGGTTTATGAAACCAAGCAAGAGGCGGAAAAAGCCTTTGCTAATCGCTTACCCGATCTGGTGTTACTTGATATTGGCCTAGGAAATGAGCAGGAAGCGGGGTTTGAAATTTGTCGTAGCTTGCGCCAGAAGTCGACCCAGCTGCCGATTATTTTCTTAACAGCTTTAGACAGTGATCTGGATATTATTTCCGGTCTCAGGCTTGGCGCTGATGATTATTTAACCAAGGATATCAGCTTGCCGCATTTATTAGCGCGGATTTCTGCATTATTCAGACGTTTAGATTCCTTACAAACGTCGCCTAACGCAAACGCTATCCATGAAGTGGGTTCGCTAGAAATTGACAATGAGCGTTTGAGCGTCAAGTGGAATGGTCAATTAGTCGATTTAACCGTCAGTGAATTCTGGATTGTGAATGCTTTAGTGTCCCGTCCAGGCCATGTTAAAAACCGGGAGCAACTGATGCAGGCGGTAAAAGCTGTGGTTGATGACAGCACCATTACGTCACATATTAAGCGGATACGTCAAAAATTCCAGCGTATTGATCAAACGTTTGATTCTATTGAAACGGTTTATGGTATGGGTTATCGCTGGAATCAGGCTTAGTAAACCGCTATGAAGTCGTTATCACTCAAATGGCGAATTCTTCTGATCAGCTGCGTGTTTTTGCTCATTCCACTCGCAAGTTGGTTGATTGATAGTAAATTTGAAAGTGATTTAGAGCGTGATAACTTCCAGCAAACGGTTCAGCAAGCAAACAATCTTCGCAGCTTTTTTGAGCAGCTCATTCAGCACGATAATAACTTTAGACAGAAATTGGATACCAACGGTGTTAAACCCACGCTGCAAGTTGCACTGCGTGAAACAGGGATCTTGGTTGATGGGTTTTCTGATGAATGGTATCCCTACCATGGTTTTACCAAGCGCATTCAAAACTTCGGACAAACGGCTGAGCTCAGCTTAGTTGAAGACCAAAAACATATGTTTTTACTGGTGACGGTTGAGGATGATGATATTGCTTATCGACAAAATCTCGATATGACAGGCATGTCCGATAAGGTTGAGTTACAACTGGATGGATATCGGTTACAGTTTGCACCACTGGCTCCGGGCAGAGTGGCCGCATTGCGACAAACCAGTAATGGTTTTCGAGAGGTCGCTTCAGTTTATGCCGTATGGCAGGAGTTAACAGAAGGATACCAGCTCGAAATACGTATACCGCGTAATCAAATTGGTACTCTATTCAGCGCCGAGATTCATGATGTTGATAAGAATGTAAATTCAGCTCCTGTGCTGCAAGGGCTATACTCATTCACCAACTTTGAGCAAGTCGCTCTAAACAGCATGCTCAGTGTCGGAGCCTTGTCGAGACTTAGCGCAGATGATTACCGTGTGATGATCACCAATCTAAGTGGTGATATTGTTTATGGATATGGTCAGCCTCACCAAGACATCAAGGGCCACTGGCGGAATCGACTCTGGTTGAGTGATTTGAGCCCGATTCAAACCCGCGGCAGTAAAGTCAGCCTCTCTAGTGATGAGCTAGATCAAACCTTGATAGGTAAAGCTCAAGAACAGTTGGTTGACGAAGGACTGTTAACCGCCTACTCAAGAATTTTGGAACCTTTGTATGACGGAGAGCAAGTAGTTGGTGCTTTGATTATTGAGTCGTCAGCGATTAATCAAAAACTTTACTTGCGTGACTTTTGGCTCCGTATGTTGCTATTGATGCTACTGTTTTGGGTCTTAATGGTGTGGTGGCTATACCGTTCCAGTAAAGATTATAGCCGACGCATTGTTGAGTTACGTGATATTACGGAAGAGGCTGTCTCTGAGCAGGGACAAATTCGTCATGTCATACAGCGAGAAGAGTATTATGATGATGAAGTTGCAGATTTAACCAATACTTTTTCACACCTAACGACTCGATTAAAACAGCACCATGACTATCAAGAAAAGCTGGTAGCGAGACTGAATCATGAGTTACGCACGCCCATCGCGATTATTCGAAGTTCTCTGGATAATTTAAGCGTTGAAAACTTATCCGAGCTCGATGCGCAAATGCTGCATACGGCTCAGTCAGGTGCGAGTAGGATGAGTCAGACGTTAAGTCGTTTGAGCGAAGCAACCCGCTTGGAGCAAGCCATAAAAAGCGCTGATAAACATAACTTTGATGTTGTCGTGGTGCTTAGAGATTTGACGCGCGCTTATGCTACTAATTGGCCTGAACACCAGTTTGAGTTTGAGACGAATGTTGATGAGGTAGAATTGAAAGGGTCTCGCGATTTATTTGTCCAGATGGTTGATAAGTTGATTACCAATGCTGTTGACTTTGATGATCAATCGCAACCGATTCGACTTAAACTTGCCTTGGAGGAGGGGCGGTTGCTGTTTGAGGTCAGTAATCGAGGTACTCCGATTGAGCATAAGGCACTTAAATCAGTTTTTAGTTTGATGCATTCAAGTCGAAAAAATTCAGGGGGGCATCTAGGCTTGGGTTTATATTTAGCAAAGCTTATTGCTAACTTCCATAATGGGCACATCGTTGCAAAGAATCATAATGATCAGGGTGGAGTCAGTATTGTTATTAGCTGGAAAAATAAATATTTTACCGATTGAGCCAACTCAACTATGATGGTGTGAGGAACGCTTAATGGATAAAGTAAATTACGTCTCATCATCTCAAGAGTTGCTGTTTGATATTTCGCGAAACTTATTAAAAAGCGAAAACGTTGAGCAGACGGCTGATATTATCGTCAAAGCTTTATACTCACATATAAAAAGCTTTGATTGTGCTTTCTTTCGCTTTGAACCTTCACATAACCAGCTGATTTGTATTTCTTATGCCAGTCGAGAAGCACAAGGTTTGAGCTCGTTTAAGTTAAGACCTATAGAGATTGGCGTCGGTGTTGTTGGCCATGCTGCAGAGCAACAAGAGACTCAGCGCATTACTCGTAAAGAAGAGTGTGACTACTGGCTTGAGTATAATGAATCTAATACATCTGAGCTAACAGTACCGGTAGTGGTGGATGGCGAGTTAATTGGCGTTATAGATCTTGAAGATGATAGAGAAGGGTTTTTCAGCGAAGAAGCGCAACACTGCATTGAAGAAGTCGCCTTATTGGTCGGCAAGTTTTTAGAGCAACAGATTTTAAGTGAACACCGATTATTTAGACTGGAACAGGTTGATTACTCTGAAGAGCGCGCTAAAAGCAAAGATTCATATTTTTCTAAGGTTCTTGAGCAACTGGGTGACCCCGTATTTATTTTAAGCCCGTCAGGAAAAGTCATAGACCTTAATCAAAGTGCGGTATTATCGTTAGGCTATGCTAAGAGCGAGCTTATCGGACATAGAGCCCAGAAGTTTGAGCAAATAATCAATGCAGAGAACTCAGCGCTGATCTACAGAACCATAAAGTACAATGACCCTTTAATTATTGAAGGTATCCATACTCGAAAGGATGGCTCGCGTTTCTTCGTTGAAATTAAGATGGCTTGCTTGGAAGACGATAATATCATTGCGGTAGCACGCGATATTTCGGCGAGGAGAACCGTTCTTAAGGAGCTTGAGGACAGTCAGAAATTCTTACAAGAAGTCATTAAAACGTCACCAGACGTCATCTATGCCTATGACTTTCTAAAAGGCAAGCTGATGATTGGTCGAGCGCGTCTCTCGCAACTGCTCGGCTATGACAATGAAGATGAGCAGTTTGACTCATTTGAAGACTTCGCGAAGCTAGCCCACCCTGACGATGTCGCAGCCATAAAAAAGCATGTGGATGATGTCTTTAAGTGTCAGGAAGGACGTCTGCATATAGTTGAGGCTAGACTCAAGCATGTCGATGGTGATTATCGATGGATACAAAGCCGTAGTTTGATTTTTCAGAGAAACCCAGACCAAAGTCCAGTGTCAAAGCTAGGTTCGCTTCGTGACATTACCGAACAAAACCGATTAAAAAGCAAGCTAGCTCGACGTGAAAACTACTATAGAGCACTGGTCGAGAATGCGTTTGATGGTATTGCGCTTTATGATGCCGAAGGCTGTGTCACGTTTTGTTCAGGCAGTGCTTCAAAACTTCTGGGTTATACCGAAGAGGAAGTCTTAACAATGCACGGTCTGGATTTTGTGCATAAAGAGGATGCGGACCTAGCGATCAATGCCTGGCGCTGGCTACTTGAGCACCCGGGGGAAGTGTACCGTATTCCAGATTATAGATTGTTAACCAAAACGGGTGAGTCTATCTGGGTAGAAAACACCTTTATTAACTTACTCGACGATAGGAATGTTGCGGGAATTATCAGTAACTTTAGAGACATTGGTCAACGAAAGTCATCAGAGCAATCACTATACCGCATCTCCAATTACGACAGTTTAACGGAACTGCCAAATCGGGGTTTCCTAAAAAAGCAATTACGTCGTTACATATCACAAGCTAAGGCTTTCCAAGGTTTCTTAACATTAATTTATTTTGACGTAACACAGCTCAACTTAATTAATAATGCCTGGGGGCACTCAATTGGCGACAAGGTTTTGCTTTATATTGTCGAGCAGTTGCAACGTCATACTGAAGAGTTCGATTTTATTGCCAGAACCGGCGATGATGAGTTTGCGGTAGTTTTGAATCAAAAAGATTCGTTTGAGGCCACAAAGCTTGTTGAAAGTATTGTCGAAAAATTCGATTCACTGATACGTTTTGGCGACGCTGAAGTGAAAATTTCGATCCGTGCAGGAATCGTCAGATATCCGGAAGATGGTAATAATGCCGAAGAGTTGATTAACAAAGCTGAAATTACCACAAGACACGTAAAATCGATTGCTACTCAGTTTGCTTTTTATCAAGAGACCGATACACGAGCTGCTAGAGATAAGTTATTGCTCGAAAAAGACTTAGTAAACGCTATTCAGAGCGACTCTTTGGAGCTGCATTATCAACCTAAGGTTGAAGTGGCAAGTGGTAGGATAGACTCTTTAGAGGCGCTCTTACGCTGGAATCACCCTCATAAGGGGCCTGTCTCGCCGCAACTTGCGATTAGCATCGCTGAAGAGAGCAATTTGATATATCGTCTTACGGATTGGGTTGTGACTCAGGCGGTAAAGCAAATTGCGCAATGGCGTGAAGAAGGTTTAGAGATTAAAGTTTCCATCAACTTATCGGTAAAAGATTTGATGCGTAATGATTTGCAGCAAAAAGTTTCGGATACATTGAGCCGTTATCATGTTGATGCAACGCTACTCGACTTAGAGATTACCGAAAGCGCTGCAATGGTCAATACTGAGCAGTCGATATCGCTACTACAATCAGTTAAAGAGATGGGCATGTCTGTTAGCTTAGACGACTTTGGAACAGGTTATTCGTCAATAAGCCACTTAACCTCATTGCCCGTTGATATCGTTAAAATTGATCAGTCGTTTATTCGACAGTTTGATAAGCGTCCTCAAGATGCAAAGCATGATAGTCGATTGATTATCCAAAATATTATTCGTTTAGCGAGAAGCTTTCATCTGACCTCATTGGTTGAAGGGGTGGAAACCGTTGAGCAGCTTGAGTTACTCAAAGAGTTTGACTGTGATTTGGCTCAAGGTTACCTTTTCAGCCGTCCTGTTACGGCGGAAACGCTCAAGCCAGTTATTGAGCAGGGCTATATTGATCTCAAAGCATTGAAAGATGCCGACTCATGAGTCGGGTCAATAACTGAAGTTCTGCCAAAAGTAGTCAGCCAGCTCCGTTGAGTTTTCAATACTGGTATCTGCTTGCCACTTTTCGGGCGAGTCTTGCGGAGTAATATAACCCCAGTTTGCCAAGATAGTCTTCATACCTGCTGCACGCCCAGCGGCAATGTCTCGCTCGGCATCACCGATATAAATACACTGTGCGGGAACTAAACCTGCTTCTTTGCAGGCTGCAAAGAGCGGGGCGGGGTTGGGTTTTCTCGGCTCTATGGTATCGCCACTGATAACGCTGGAAGCTGACTGATCGAGCTTTAATGCCTGAACCAATGGTTGAGTCAGAAAGGCCGGTTTATTGGTCACAATCCCCCATTTTATAGACTGCGCTTTCAGCTGCTTTAGAAACGCTTCCAAACCGTCAAACAAAGTTGTTTTGACAGCGAGGTTTTCACTGTAAATATGAAGGTACTGCTCGCGCATCGCATCAAAGTTTTTATCGGAAGGAATGATACCAAAGCCAATCTTTAGCATGGCCAAAGCGCCATGAGAAACGAAAGGTCTAACGTCTGAAAATGCGAGCGGCTTTAAGTTATGAAGCTCTCTTTGAATATTAAGCGCCAGCGCCATGTCTGGAGCCGTATCCAGAAGCGTGCCATCAAGATCAAACAGCACCCCTTTAATCAGTGGCTTCATGGTTGTAGTTTTGGCTCGGTATGAACGATATAGTTAACATCCACGTTATCACTCATCCAGTATTTTTTAGTCAGTGGATTGTAGTGCATACCCTCAATACTTTTGAACTCTAAACCTTGAGGTCGGCTCCAGGCTTCAAGTTCAGAAGGGCGGATGAATTTTTTAAAGTCGTGAGTCCCTTTCGGTAACATTTGCAATAAGTACTCAGCGCCAACAATCGCGAATAAGAAACTTTTAGGGTTGCGATTAATGGTAGAGAAGAACACATCGCCATCATCTTTAACCAGTTTGCGGCATGCTTGAATAATTGAACTTGGGTCAGGAACATGCTCAAGCATTTCTAAACAAGTGACTAGATCAAACTCTCCCGCATGCTGTTCAGCGAACTCTTCCGCGGTTGTCTGCAAGTAATTGACTTCTACGCCAGACTCTAGCTTATGAAGTTTGGCAACTTGCAGCGGCATTTCGCCCATATCAATACCGGTAACGATGGCGCCTTCTTTAGCTAGTGACTCAGACAAGATACCACCGCCACAACCAACATCGAGAATTTTTTTGCCGTGTAAGGTACCGACACGATCCATGATGAACTTTAGTCTAAGCGGGTTAATGTCGTGTAACGGTTTAAAGTCACCTTCTTTGTCCCACCAGCGAGAAGCCATCTGCTCAAATTTATTGATCTCATGGGGATCAACGTTTGCTTTAGGTGCGTCTTGATGTTCTGTTTGTGACATAGGATCGGCCTTAAGAGGTTTGAATTTTATTGCGCCAAGATTTCGCCATGTGGAGCAGCTTTTGGTGCTCCATAGTGGTCAGCTTGCCTTCGGCAACTTGCAGTTTGCCATTAACCCAGACATGACTAACTTGCTCACGCCCGGCAGTATAAACGATTTGTGACACAGGATCATACATCGGTTGGGCCTGTAACGTGTCTAAATTGATTGCCGTTAAGTCGGCTGCTTTGCCGACTTCAATTGAACCGCAAGTCTCTTCAAGTCCTAGCGCTCTAGCACCGCCCATGGTCGCTGCGTAGAGTGTTTCCTTGGCGGAACAAGCTTGTGCTGAGCCAGTGTAAACTTTGCTGAGCAATGACGCCGTCTTCATTTCTGAGAACATATTGAGATCGTTGTTGCTGGCGTTGCCATCGGTGCCAAGAGCTACGTTGACCTCAGCTGTTAACAGGTCTTGAATTGGACTGATTCCACTGGCTAACTTCATATTGGATTGAGGACAGTGGACAACAGAGACGCCATGGCTGGCAATCATTTCGATTTCATTGCGTTGTAGTTGCGTCATATGAACAGCGATAAGATTGGGGTTAACTAGCCCCAGCTCTTGCAAGCGTTTCAGTGGACGTTTGCCGTACTCAGATAAACTTTCTTTTACTTCATGGGCTGTCTCATGGATGTGCATATGAACAGGGATCGACAGCTCGTTACTCAATGTTGCAATCTTACTCAGTGGCTCGTCAGACACGGTATACGGCGCATGTGGAGCAAAGGCAAAACTGAGTAAATCGCTGTGTTTGTAATCATCTCTAAGACTTAAGCCTTTTTTGAGATAAGCTTCCCAGCCAGAACCCCAAACGGATGGGAAGTCGAAAACCAGCATCCCAACCATGGCTCTCATGCCTACCGTTTGCGCCACTTTCGCCGTCATATTGGGCTGAAAGTACATATCATTGAAGCAGGTGGTGCCTGAAAGCAACATCTCGGCAATGGCTAAGGTAACGCCATCTTCACAAAACTTATCGTCAACCCACTTTTTTTCGGCAGGCCAAATATGGTTTTCGAGCCACATCATAAGCGGCAAGTCGTCGGAAAGCCCTTTAAACAAGCTCATAGCGGCATGAGTGTGGCAGTTTACGAAGCCTGGAATTAGCGCTTGTCCGGGTAACGATAGGTGGCTTTCTGACTGATACTCTTGAAGTAGAATTTTGGTCGGCTTGATAGCCACAATCTTGTGCTTATCAATCGCGACAGAATAGTCCTGCAAAGGCTCTAACTGGCGTTTACCGTTGTGGCTAACTGGGATAATCCACTCAGGACTGATGATTTGCTCGACGCTGTTGCTCAAAGCACTCTCACTTGTTATTTCAAGGGGTTAACTGGCGTTATTATACCCAACAAAAGTCGAATTCCTAACCGAACAAAAATATATTGAGAAATCGTACAAAAAACATACGGATAGGAAGATAAAAATTAGCGTAAAAAAGAGGCCTGTGTTAGAATTATCTGCTTAAATCGAAGCATAATGTCTTTGACTTTCTAACTATAACTATCAGAATTTAAAGGGTTTTTCAGAATGGGTGAACTTGCCAAAGAGATCCTGCCGGTCAACATCGAAGATGAGTTAAAAACGTCCTATTTGGACTACGCTATGAGCGTTATCGTTGGTCGTGCACTCCCGGATGTCAGGGATGGATTAAAGCCTGTACATAGACGTGTTCTTTACGCGATGAATGTATTGGGTAATGATTTTAATAAGCCTTATAAAAAATCTGCGCGTGTGGTCGGTGATGTAATTGGTAAATACCACCCTCACGGTGATTCTGCTGTTTACGACACCATTGTTCGTATGGCGCAACCATTCTCCTTACGCTACATGTTGGTCGATGGTCAAGGTAACTTCGGTTCCATTGATGGCGACTCGGCGGCTGCGATGCGTTATACGGAAGTCCGTATGATGAAATTGGCGCATCAGCTTTTAGCCGATCTTGATAAAGAAACCGTAGATTTTGAAGATAACTATGACGGTTCTGAATCTGAGCCGACGGTACTACCGACTCGAGTTCCCAATTTATTGGTCAATGGCTCTTCGGGCATCGCAGTTGGTATGGCGACGAATATACCGCCACACAACCTTAATGAAGTTATTGATGGCTGTTTAGCCCTTATTGAAAACCCTGACATCACTATTTCAGAGTTGATGGAATATGTGACGGGGCCTGATTTCCCAACCGCTGCGATCATTAATGGTCGTGCTGGTATCATCGATGCTTACAACACGGGCCGCGGTAAGATTTACCTTCGTGCTCGTAGCCACATTGAAACTGATGAAAAGAATGGTAAAGACTCGATTGTCGTTACTGAGCTACCTTATCAGGTTAACAAAGCACGCCTTATTGAGAAAATAGCAGAGTTAGTTAAAGACAAAAAAATAGAAGGCATTACCGGCCTGCGCGACGAGTCTGATAAAGATGGTATGCGCATGGTTATTGAGTTGCGTAAGGGTGAAGTACCAGAAGTGGTCTTGAATAATCTTTATGCGCAGTCTCAGATGCAAAATGTCTTTGGCATCAACATGGTCGCTCTGGATAACGGTCAGCCGCGCTTATTTAATTTAAAAGATGCGCTGGATGCATTCGTTACTCACCGTCGTGAAGTGGTGACACGTCGTACGATTTTTGATCTGCGCAAGGCGCGTGAAAAAGCTCACGTCTTAGAAGGTTTAGCGATTGCTTTGGCCAATATTGATGAAGTCATTGAGCTTATTAAAAAGTCGCCAACGCCAAAGGATGCAAAAGAAGAATTGATGGACCGTCAGTGGGCGCCTGGACAAGTTGCGGACATGTTGGCGCGAGCCGGCACTGAAGCTTGCCGCCCGGAACATTTGGCGGCTGAGTTTGGTTTCCATGATGGCTATTACAAGTTATCTGAAGAGCAAGCGAAAGCGATTCTTGAATTACGCCTACACAAATTAACAGGTCTTGAGCACGACAAAATCATCAGTGAATACAAAGACTTGCTAGGCTTGATCGAAGAGTTGCTTCACATCCTGATGAGCAAAGAACGTCTGCTTGAAGTGATTCGTGAAGAGTTAGAAGAAGTGAAGGAAATCTTTGGTGACGAGCGTCGCTCAGAGATTCTAGAAAGTAAGTTAGACCTTACGATTGCTGATTTAATCACTGAAGAAGATGTGGTTGTGACACTGTCTCATGAAGGCTATGTGAAGTATCAATCGTTATCAGATTACAAAGCACAACGTCGTGGCGGTCGTGGTAAATCTGCGACCAAAATGAAGGACGAGGACTTTATCGACCGCCTATTGGTGGCTTCGACGCACGACATGATTTTATGTTTCTCGTCTCGCGGTAAAGTTTACTGGCTCAAAGTATTCGAGTTACCGAATGCTGGGCGCGGCTCTCGCGGTAAACCGATTGTGAATGTTTTACCGTTAGAAAAAGATGAAAAAATTAGCGCTATTTTGCCAATTCGCGAGTTCTCAGAGGACCGTTTTGTGTTTATGGCGACAGCAAATGGTACGGTTAAGAAAACCTCGCTTGAGCAATTTTCGCGCCCACGTGCCAACGGTATTATTGCATTAACCATTGCTGATGATGATGAGTTAATCGGTGTGGCTGAAACTTCAGGCGAAGATGAAATCATGCTCTTTAGTGATGCTGGTAAAGTGATTCGATTCGGTGAAGATGCCGTACGTGCCATGGGCCGTACCGCACGCGGTGTTCGCGGTATGAAGTTGCCTGACGATGCAAAAGTTATTCAAATGCTGGTTGCTGAAGATGACTGTTCGGTTCTAACTGCTACTGAAAATGGTTACGGTAAAAGAACAACTGTTGAAGACCATCCTTTACGTGGCCGCGGTGGTCAGGGCGTGATCTCGATTCAGATGAGTGAGCGTAATGGTCAAGTCGTATCGGCTGTACCGGTCATTGAAGGCGATGAGGTGATGTTGATCAGCAAGGGTGGAACCTTGATTCGTACCGGTGTTGATGATATCCGAATTATGGGCCGTAACACGCAAGGTGTTCGTCTTATTCGTCTCGATGACGGTGAAACATTGGTCGGCTTGCAGCGAATTGTAGAGCTTGATGTTGATGATGACGAATTAGATGACGGTGAGGTAGCAGACGTTTCTTCAGAATCAGATGACGATTCGATAGAAGAATAAGCTATTAGACCTGGGGCTAACAATTCGTTAGCCTTTGGTCATATCAATAATGTGTACTAGGTTATTAGGATGGGATTAGACATGACTCGCGCATTTAATTTTAGTGCCGGGCCTGCTGCAATACCGACAGAAGTATTAGAGCGAGCACAAAAAGAGCTTTTGAACTGGAATGGGTACGGCTGTTCGGTCATGGAACTGGGCCACCGCACTCCAGACTTTCAGGGTATACTCGATAAAACGGAAGCTAATTTACGCAAGCTCCTTAAAATTCCCGACACCTATAAAGTGCTGTTCATGCACGGTGGTGCTTCGCATCAATTTTCAATGGTCCCGATGAACTTTTTGGCGCCAGAGGAAACGGCGAACTACCTGGAAATGGATCACTGGTCTAGGATGTGTATTAAAGAAGCACAACGCTTTGGCAATATCCACCTCCAGCAAGGCATACGAACCAACTCTGAGGGTCTGATGGAGCTAGTGCCAGAAAATGAATGGCAGCTTGATGAGAAGGGCAAGTATTTACACTTTACGTCAAACGAAACTATTGTTGGTGTTCAGTTCCAAGAAGATCCGCATACCTTTTCAGGTAAGTTAGTCAGTGATATGTGCTCTGACATTTTGTCTCGTCCTATTGATATAGAAAAGTACGCTTTAATCTATGCGGGTGCTCAAAAAAACATTGGGCCATCAGGCATGACCGTCGTTATTGTCCGAGAAGATTTGTTTGAGAGTTTCCATACTGAGCGTGTGCCGAGTTTATTCCAATACCCTTACGTATCAGAAAAAGGCTCGATGCCGAATACGCCACCAAGCTTTGGGATTTACTTTGCTGGGATGGTGTTTGAGTGGCTTTTGGAAAACGGAGGGGTTGAGCAAATGTATAAGCGCAATCTAGAAAAAGCCCATTTGTTGTATGACTATGTTGATCAGTCGAACTTTTATCATTCGCCAGTCGCTAAAGGCTCTCGTTCGTTTATGAATGTTGCTATTCAGATGAAAGACAGAACCCATGAAGAGCGTTTTTTGCATGAGGCTCGTGAAAATCACCTGATAGCACTTAAAGGCCACAAAACCTTTGGAGGTTTGCGAGCCAGCATTTATAACGCAATGAGCTTAGATGGTGTAAAAAGCCTTATCCGTTTCATGGAACAATTCGAACGTAACGTTACATAAGGTTATTCGAGACTTTGAAGCCGTTTCTACCTGCTGATTGAGTTTTATACCACTCTATCAGCAGGATAGATCAGGTTGTAAACCTTAAAAACATTTTCCGTAAAAACACTGTAATACCAGTATTTTCCCTGTTTCCGCACATTAAATATTAACACCGTCCCGATTAACCGTTCTTAAGTCCTATTGCATTTAGCAATGTTAGCGAAAATTTTGCACTGAGCTAACTTGTTGTTGGGAAGGGAAAATGCAGGCTCCTCCCCGACAAATCAATCATGGATGTCATGGTAGCTATCGCTAGCAGTTAAGCGATTATCCCCACACTTTAATGATTTGTTGGAGATTGTTGGCGATATGGGGTGAAAGTTGCGGCTGTTTCTTGGATAATGTGGCGCAAATTTAAATAGCCTTTTTTAGGTTAAGAGAATAGTAACGGAGTCTCTTATGAGTTGTGATTTTATTCAGTTAGCGAACCCAGGCGTGCAAGAGTTGCACCCATATCAGCCAGGTAAACCAATTTCTGAGCTGGAGCGAGAGCTTGGTATCAGCAATATTGTGAAGCTTGCGAGTAATGAAAATCCGATCGGTATTAGCGCAAAAGCCCAGGCAGCTATGGAGAAAGAGTTTTCTGACTTAGCACGTTATCCTGATGCGAACGGTTACTATCTTAAAGCTAAAATCGCTGAACGTGTCGGTGTCGAACTTAATCAAATCACCCTTGGAAACGGCTCTAACGATGTCTTAGAGTTGATTGCACGTGTTTTTGTGGCTCCCGAGCATGAGGTCATTTTCTCGCAGCATGCCTTTGTGGTTTACCCTATCGTAACTCAAGCGATTGGCGCTAAGAAGGTGGTGATTCCTGCGAAAGAGTGGGGACATGACTTGGAAGCAACGGCTCAAGCGATTACGCCAAACACGCGCATGATTTTTATTGCTAACCCCAATAATCCGACTGGAACTTGGGTAAAGTCTGCTGAGCTTAAGGCCTTCATGGACAAGGTCCCAGAAAATGTATTGGTGATTTTGGATGAGGCTTATTACGAATACGTCGAAGATAAAGATTATCCGCAGACGATTCCTTGGATTAAAGACTATCCAAACCTAATCGTGACTCGTACTTTCTCGAAAGCTTACGGCTTAGCTGGTGTTCGTGCGGGCTATGCGGTCGCGAATGAAGAGATTACGGGTTTAATTAACCGTCCACGACAGCCGTTTAACATGAACTCATTAGCACTTTCCGCTGCTGAGGCGGTATTGGATGATCATGCTTACCTACAAAAAGCTCTGGATGTTAACAAGTCTGGTATGCAACAACTTGAAGCTGTCTTTAAAGAGCTTAACTATGACTATATTCCATCGGTCACCAACTTTATAACCGTGGATATGGGCAAGCCAGCCGGATCTATTTATCAACACATGCTAGAGCAAGGCGTTATTGTTCGCCCTGTGGCTAATTATGAAATGCCTAATCATCTGCGCGTCAGTATTGGCTTAGAAGAAGAAAATGCTAAGTTCATTAAAGTATTACGTGAGATGACGAAGTAGGGCATGGCTGTGAATGACGCGATACAAGCTCCAGTGGTGACCGTCGATGGTCCAAGTGGTTCAGGCAAAGGCACTATCAGCCAAATTCTGGCAACGACACTGAATTATCATTTGCTTGATAGCGGTGCGCTTTACCGCCTAACGGCGTTGGCAGTGATTAAAAATAAGTTGGATATCAATGATACAAGCGCGATATCCAAGGCTGCGCTCGATCTTGATGTGGTTTTTGAACCTCAGGCTGACGGTGAGCAGAGGGTGTTGCTGAATGGTGAAGATGTTGGTGTCCAGTTGCGTTTGGACGAGACCAGCGCCATGGCCTCAAAAGTGGCGGCGATCCCAGAAGTGCGTGAAGCGTTATTGATTCGTCAAAAGCAGTTCAGACAAACCCCAGGTTTGGTGGCGGATGGTCGTGATATGGGAACGGTAGTTTTCCCCGATGCTGAACATAAGGTGTTTTTGACTGCAAGCCCCGAAATACGGGCAGAAAGACGCCACAAACAGTTGATCGAAAAGGGCGTTGATGCTAATATTTCGCACCTTCTAAAAAGCATCATCGAAAGAGATGAGCGTGATCGCACTCGTACTGTGGCCCCTTTGGTGCCAGCAGAGGGTGCTTTTGTTATTGATAGCTCAGATTTAACGATTGATGAAGTGGTTCAGCAAATCCTTGATTTTATAGGTTTTTCTGAACAATAAATTGGAAAAGTTGATTCGCACGGATGATGAATCGATAAAACTCATTGACCCATGGCAACGGGATCGTCGCATGGTGATTTTAACTAAGTCTCTGACTAAGGTTTTCTTAGCAGGGTGTATCAGGTACTAACGAATGAGCGAGAATTTCGCAGAACTATTTGAACAGAGCCTACAGAACGTAGAAATGCGTCCAGGCGCTATCATCACCGGTACGGTTGTTGATATTGATAATGAAGTTGTTGTTGTTAACGCAGGCTTAAAGTCTGAAGGCGTTATCCCACGTAGCCAGTTTATGAGCGACAAGGGTGAGCTAGAAGTTAACGTTGGCGACGAAGTTGAAGTTGCACTAGACGCAGTTGAAGACGGTTTCGGTGAAACTCGTCTATCACGTGAGCGTGCTAAGCGCTTCGCTGCTTGGGGTGTGCTTGAAGCAGCTCACGAAGCAGAAGAAACGATTACAGGTGTTATCACTGGTAAAGTTAAGGGTGGTTTCACTGTGGAAGTACAATCTATCCGTGCTTTCCTACCTGGTTCATTAGTTGACGTTCGTCCGGTACGTGACACATCACACCTTGAAGGTGTTGATCTTGAATTTAAAGTTATCAAGCTTGACCAAAAACGTAACAACGTAGTGGTTTCTCGTCGTGCTGTTATCGAGTCTGAGAACAGTGCAGAGCGTGAAGAGCTTCTGGCTAACCTTGAGGAAGGTTCAGAGCTTAAAGGTATCGTTAAGAACCTTACTGATTACGGTGCATTCGTTGATTTGGGTGGTGTTGATGGTCTTCTACATATCACAGATATGGCGTGGAAGCGTATTAAGCACCCAAGTGAAGTGGTACAAGTAGGCGACGAAATCGACGTTAAAGTATTGAAGTTTGACCGTGAGCGTAACCGCGTATCGCTAGGTATCAAGCAACTTGGTTCTGATCCTTGGGTTGATATCAACGATCGTTACCCTGAAGGTGCTCGTCTACAAGGTCGCGTAACTAACCTTACTGATTATGGTTGTTTCGTTGAAATTGAAGACGGCGTTGAAGGTCTTGTACACGTTTCTGAAATGGATTGGACTAACAAAAACATTCACCCATCTAAAGTGGTTAACTTGGGTGATGAAGTTGAAGTTATGGTTCTCGATATTGATGAAGAGCGTCGTCGTATTTCTCTTGGTATTAAGCAGTGTGTGCCTAACCCTTGGAACGAATTTGCAGCGACTCACAACAAGAACGACAAAGTTTCAGGCAAAATCAAGTCAATCACTGACTTCGGTATCTTTATCGGTCTAGACGGCGGTATTGACGGTCTTGTACACCTTTCTGACATTTCTTGGACGGTATCTGGCGAAGAAGCCGTACGTGACTTCAAGAAAGGCGATGAAGTTGAAGCGGTTGTATTATCTGTAGACGCTGAGCGTGAACGTATCTCACTTGGTATCAAGCAAGTTGATTCAGATCCATTTGCTGAGTACTTAAGCGAGCATCCGAAAGGTTCTGTGGTTAAAGGCAAAATCATCGATGTTGACGCTAAAGGCGCAACGGTTGAGCTAGCTGAGAATATCGAAGGTTACGTTCGTGCTTCTGATATCGCTCCTGAGCGTATCGAAGATGCGAGCAAGCACTTGAGTGTTGGCGACGATATCGAAGCTAAATTCGTTGGCGTAGACAAGAAAAACCGTAATTTGACTTTGTCTATCAAAGCGAAAGACGCAGCTGAAGAAGCAGAAGCAATTAAAGAGTTCAGCAATGAGCAAGGCTCTAACTCTCCTGCGACTCTAGGTGATTTATTGAAAGAACAGTTAGGTGACGACGAGTAATTCACCACTGATTTTTCTTAAAATCATAAAAGCCCGGCATCAGCTGGGCTTTTTTTTGCTTTCCTGAAAGATGCAAATTTGTAAAAAATACCATATAATTAAAATAGTTAGATGATTTTTGCACCGAAATACTCCATACTATTGGGTATTCATTCAAATGGAGGTCTAGGCCAATGACAAAATCACAATTGATTGAGTGTCTAGTGGATAAAAATCCTCAGTTATCGGTTCGCGACGTAGAGCTTGTTGTTAAGTCGCTGATTGATCAAATGTCAGATACCTTGTCTGATGGTGGTCGAATCGAAATTCGTGGCTTTGGTAGCTTCTCGTTACACTACAGAGCGCCGCGTGTGGGCAGAAACCCAAAAACAGGTGAATCTGTCACTTTGCAGGGCAAGCATGTTCCACACTTCAAACCTGGTAAAGAGCTGCGTGAAAGAGTTGATGATGGGAAGGATCAACCGATTAAGCCTTAGCCATTCACTCTAGCTGCTTGTGGTGCTGATTGAAGGGCACTAACAGGCACCTGAAATATCTTGGAGCAAGTTTGCGTAAAATTATCGCCATCATCTTATTTGTGGTTGTGTTGATTATAAGCACTGTCTTTGCACTGAATAATAACCAAGAGACTGCTGTTAATTACCTATTTGGCAGCACAAACCTATCCCTTTCAATGATTGTGTTTTGGTCGGGGTTATCGGGGCTCGCTCTGGGGATTTTAGGCATGCTTATTGCGGTGTATAAGTATCGTCACCGCGTCAGTAGACAAAAAAAGCAAATAGCCAAACTAGAAAAAGAACTCAACCACCTTCGACAACAGCCTGTATCGAGCAAGGACCCTTTTTAAATGGAACAGTGGCTTCTCTATGGGGTCTTATCGCTTTTACCCCTAGCGGCTTTATCAGGTTTCTTAATGGGGCGGAAGCATCGAAAAGGCAAGCAGGATAGCAGCTTATCAAGCAATTATATCAAGGGATTAAACTACTTACTGAATGAACAGCCAGATAAAGCGGTAGATACTTTCATTGATCTACTAACAGTAGATACCGATACCGTCGAAACTCACCTCGCGTTAGGTAACTTATTCCGCAAACGTGGTGAAGTGGATCGCTCCATACGATTGCACCAAAATCTTATCGCTCGGCCACAGTTATCTTCGGAAGACCGCAACACCGCCTTATTTCAGCTTGGGCTGGATTACAATGCTGTTGGCATGTATGACCGCTCAGAAAAGCTGTTTAAAGAGCTTTTAGCGGATCCTGTGCATAAGAACGAGTCTTTAGTCCAACTTCTCAATATTCACCAGCTAACCCGCGATTGGGATGATGCTGCGAAGGTCGCTGAAGAATTACAATCGAGCCTGGGGGTAGAGCAGAGTAAGCCTATTGCCCACTTTTATTGTGAGTTAGCACAGCAAAATAGACAAGAAGGCGATGTTAAGTCTGCGCTCTCCAATGTTAAGAAAGCGCTTGCGATTAATCCAGACTCTGTACGAGCAAGTTTGCTGCAAGGTGACATTCACCTACAGCAAGAAAACTACAAACAAGCCATTAAGTCCTATCAAAGAATTTTACAGCAAGATATCGCTTTTTTACCTGAGGCTTTACCCAAAATTGCAGACGCTTACGATAACAGCAAAGATAAAACCGGTTATAAAGCGTTTCTGGATAAAAGCTTGGAGCGTGGCGCGGGAGTGTCTGTCTTGGTCGAGCTTTCTAAAATCGTTCAAGATGACAAAAATGACCGAGCAGCGGCCGCACTCATCGGTGACTTTTTGCAGGAGAGACCGTCGCTTAAGGGCTTGCAGCGGTTGATTGCATTGCATATCGAGCATGCTCAGGATTCTGCCAAGCCAAGCTTAGAGTTGCTGGATGGCATTGTAGAGAAACTCATATCAAGAAAGCCTCGCTATGCTTGTCATAATTGTGGCTTTGAGGCGAAAGCTATTTATTGGCAGTGTCCAAGTTGTAAAGAATGGAGCTCTGTTAAGCCTATTAAAGGGATTGAAGGCGAGTAATTTTCAATATGTAAGGTAAGTCATGTCAGATCCTAAAATTTTAGTCGCCCTAGACTACAACGATAAAAATCAAGCGCTCGCACTGGTCGAGCAGTTAACCCCTAAACTTTGCGGACTTAAAGTTGGCAAAGAGATGTTCACCTTATTCGGCCCTGAGTTTGTGAAAGAGCTTGTAGCCAAAGACTACAATGTCTTTCTTGATCTAAAATTTCATGACATACCAAACACGGTAGCGAAAGCTTGCCAGGCAGCCGCTGACTTAGGCGTTTGGATGGTTAATGTCCATGCGTCGGGTGGTCGTGTCATGATGGAGAAGGCGCGGGAAGCTATACAGAAGTGTGATAATAAGCCTATGCTGATTGCTGTGACTATGTTGACCAGTATGGACGAGCATGCTTTTAGCGAGCTTGGTTACGAAAGAGATCTTGCCGCTCAGGTGAGTCTATTAGCAAAAATGACACTAGACTCTGGACTGGATGGTGTTGTTTGTTCATCCTGGGAAGCTGAGCGACTAAAACAAGAGTGTGGAAGCCAGTTTAGACTTGTTACGCCTGGAATACGGCCAGAAGGAAGCGACAAGGGTGATCAAAGTCGAATTATGACTCCAGCTGAGGCTTTGAAGGCGGGGTCAGACTTTCTTGTGATTGGCAGACCTATTACCAAAGCGGACGACCCTTACCAAAGCTTGTGCGATATTTCTGATTCTATCGTAAGCCACTTGTAACCTAATAGCTGTTGCATTAATCTCCTCCTTGTTAATTGGTGACTTTGCCCGTTAACAAGGAAATTACATACCATATAAGGAGATTACTCATGAAATTTTTCGCATCTCTTGCGATAGTCATCAGCTGTTTTTTAACTCAAACTGTTACAGCACAAGATAAAGTCGATCGTCCCTCTAAGCCCAACCAAACTCAACAAACATTGTCTAAAGTTAACATCAATACTGCATCAAGTAGCCAGCTAGCTGCGACCTTGAAAGGTGTTGGCTTAAAAAAGGCTCAGGCGATAATTGATTACCGTAACAAATTTGGACCTTTCAAGTCGGTCGATGAGCTGACTGCCGTGAAAGGAATTGGTAGTAAGACGCTACAAAAGAATAGAGCAAAAATTTCTATTTAGTATCCCAGGTTAGATCTTGGCCTTTGCATCCTTGGGTTTACGCAAACGATGTTTTGGCCAGGATAAGCCTAAAATCAACCCCTGAATAAACCCAATAATGTGAGCCTCCTCAATCACATTACCGCCTAGCCATTCGTTGTATTCTGTTTCTGAGCCCAATAGCTGCGGCAAAAAGATTTTCAAACCAACTATCACCAACAATAGACCGCTAAGTTTAACGCCTAGCCTTAGTTCGCCTACCGCTGCGGCTGCAATAAGTCCATAAAGTGCCCCAGACATACCAACATAATGCTCTAAAGAAGGCACCCAGAGATGCAGTCCCACAATATTGCCAATAAAAAGTAATGCGAACCAGATGAGCCAGTCCGAGTTTTTTATAAGGTTAATGAACAGAAGCATAGTGAACCAGAGGCCAGCTAAGTTGAGCAGGGTGTGCCATAAGCCCAAATGGACAAAATTGGGGGTCAGAAAGCGCCAAAACTCGCCATCATTGACAGCTAGCCGGTCATAAGCCAGCCATAAGTTTAGCTTGGGGGATGCAAATATGAGAATAATGCAAATATGACTTAATATCAAAGGGATAGCATATTTCTGTAAAGTTCGTGACATAAGTAGTATTTATCAAATGTAAAATTTACTTCACGCTTTTATTTAATTATATTGATTAAAATTTATACACAAAAACCCATAACACAGGTTCTTTACAATAATAATATCGTTTAAAAGCAATAAGTTATGGTAATTACTCGGCGGATGCGTATTTCGTCATCCATTATTTATTTTGTTTTATATCCTATTTTTTTATCAATAACTACTGTTAGAGGAATTTAATTATGTTTGAATCTATCGCAATGATCTGCTATTTATCTATGGTACAGCCTCAAGAAATTCAACAACCTTTGTTTGATCCGAAGGAAGTTGCTCTTGGAGTATATACTGGAAGTAATGGTGGGGAGCCTGAAGAGGATCCTGAAGAAAAGGAAAGAAATTAATATTGCAGAACTTAATTATTGAATTGAACTTAGATAGTTTATTTACCGACTGGTTTACTGTTGGTCTGGTTCTTTGTCTAGTTCTTCACTTGTTATTCACCAAGCGTAAAAGCTTGGTGAATTTCTGTATGTTTTTGGTGGTGGTACAATTTATTAACTGGCAACTTAGCCCTTGGCTTTACGGGCACGAGCACGCAAAGTACCTATGGTATTTAACATGGATGATAACTGACATTGCAATTCTATTATACGTTGCCTACCGAGCGGTGATCAAAAAGTCGGTTACTAAAGAAGAACTTGCGGTCAGTGTGTTTACGACGATAGCTATATTCTTTTATATAGGCCGTTATATTGAACGCCACTTTACAGAATTTAGTTTTATAAAAGGTGCGCAGGGCTATGCACTTCCGTCTGTGAATATATGTATATTACTAGTTTTACTAACGCCAGTGTTGAAAGAGTTAGTACTGATATCAGGGAAACATTTGAATGGCATTACTATTTTTGGCCTACGGTTTAGTGTTAGCAGCATTCGCAGCAATGCTGTTCTGGCTGATCCTAAGGGCATATCGAAGCAAAAACGCAGAATCCTTTGAAGCCGGGTTTTCGGAGCAGGGACTCTTCGGTGAAGAAGAGAACATCGTTGATCTGTCGGCCTATCGCCGAGCGGATATTGTAGCCCTACGCCTACTGCAAGAGTACTCTCAGATAGAGACGAGCAACTTATCGGAGAAAGATAAGTTGAGAGAAATTTTAGTGTGGAACCAAAAGCTAGAAGATTTTGAGCGAAAGAATCGTAAGATCATTCAATCTCGTGGCTTTTTAAGGCCGGTCCAAGCGAGCTCAAAGAGCTCAACGGTCACTCCCCTAACTCGGATATAGTGATCGTACGAACGACAACAGAAGCGCCTTTTTAGGCGCTTTTTTTATAACTAAAAATAGATTAATAAAAAGAATAGGTTTAAGTCAATCTTGCATTGCTTTTAATGCATAAAAGACATGACAATTCAATCATTTAACTTGTCCTATCACCCGAATATTTTAATAAGTAAAATTTATCAAATGTAAAATTTACTTCACGTTTTTATTTAATTATATTGATTAATATTTATACAGTTAAACCCATAACGCTTGCTCTTTACACTAATAATATCGTTTCAAAACAATTAGTTATGGTACTCATTTGGCGGGTGCGCACTTCGTAACCCATTAATTATTTTGTTTAATTCAATTTTTTACGTGTAATCACAACTGTTGGAGACAATTATTATGTTTGAATCTATCGCAATGATCTGCTATTTATCTATGGTACAGCCTCAAGAAATTCAACAACCTCTGTTCGAGCCTAAAGAAACGGCTTTAGAGGTGTATACAGGTAACGGTGGTGGGGAGCCAGAAGAGGATCCTACCGAGGAAGAGCGTGATTAGTCTCTATAAGCAAGTAAAGTAAGTGACGAGATTTTTTAAAACCATTTTGTCATTTAGTTTTAGTTAAACTAAGCTTCTAAGGCTCATCACACTTACAAGTAATTAATCTGGCTAAGGCTAGTATTTAGGTGAAGGCGTAAGAAGAGGGTAGAACTCGTTGTTTAACTTTGTATTAGAGCTAAATTTATGGCAACCACTTAAGGATATTTTCACATTATCCTTAGTGGCTTGCCTGTTCTTACATCTGCTTTTTACTAAAGAAAGCCGTCTAGTGAGCTTTTGCATGTTGCTGGTTGTCGTGCAGTTTTTAAACTGGGCAATAAGCCCTGCTCTCCGTTCGCACGAGATTGCTATATATATTTGGTATATCACCTGGATGATTACCGACATACTTATTCTTGCATACGTTGCTACAAGAGCCGTTTTATCCGGAAAAGTACTCAAAGAAGAGTTTGCGATTTCTGTTCTAACGGTAGTGGCGATAAGTTTTAGTTTAGGACGTTTCATTGAAAGACATTTTACTGAGTTTGATTTTATCGGAAGCATACAAGCCTACGCCCTACAATCAGTCAATATCTGTATTGTTGTTGTGCTGGCTTTACCGGTAATCAAACAATTGGTGTTCATAGCTGGGAAAGAGTTAAATGGCATTACTATTTTTGGCCTACGGTTTAGTGTTAGCAGCATTCGCAGCAATGCTGTTCTGGCTGATCCTAAGGGCATATCGAAGCAAAAACGCAGAATCCTTTGAAGCCGGGTTTTCGGAGCAGGGACTCTTCGGTGAAGAAGAGAACATCGTTGATCTGTCGGCCTATCGCCGAGCGGATATTGTAGCCCTACGCCTACTGCAAGAGTACTCTCAGATAGGACGAGCAACTTATCGGAGAAAGATAAGTTGAGAGAAATTTTAGTGTGGAACCAAAAGCTAGAAGATTTTGAGCGAAAGAATCGTAAGATCATTCAATCTCGTGGCTTTTTAAGGCCGGTCCAAGCGAGCTCAAAGAGCTCAACGGTCACTCCCCTAACTCGGATATAGTCATCGTACGAACGACAACAGAAGCGCCTTTTTAGGCGCTTTTTTTATAACTAAAAATAGATTAATAAAAAGAATAGGTTTAAGTCAATCTTGCATTGCTTTTAATGCATAAAAGACATGACAATTCAATCATTTAACTTGTCCTATCACCCGAATATTTTAATAAGTAAAATTTATCAAATGTAAAATTTACTTCACGTTTTTATTTAATTATATTGATTAATATTTATACAGTTAAACCCATAACGCTTGCTCTTTACACTAATAATATCGTTTCAAAACAATTAGTTATGGTACTCATTTGGCGGGTGCGCACTTCGTAACCCATTAATTATTTTGTTTAATTCAATTTTTTACGTGTAATCACAACTGTTGGAGACAATTATTATGTTTGAATCTATCGCAATGATCTGCTATTTATCTATGGTACAGCCTCAAGAAATTCAACAACCTCTGTTCGTGCCACCCCATAAAGAGGTCGAGGTATACACTGGAACTCACGGTGGTGAGCCAGAGGAGGATCCGGATAAAGAAGAGAGAGATTAATTATTAGCAACTTTGTACTCGAGTTAAACCTTGAGGATCTACTAAACAACTGGTTTACATTAGGTTTAGCTAGCTGTCTAGGTTTCCACCTTTTGCTCACTAAGCAAAAAAGCTTAGTGAGCTTTTGCGCTTTTCTGGTCGTTTTACAATTTATTAATTTGCAACTCAGTCCCTGGGTATATGCTCACGAGCATGCAAAATACCTATGGTATATCACATGGATGGTTACCGATCTCTCTATTCTTTTCTTTGTAGGTTATCGGGCTGTGTTCAAAGGTACTGTTACGAAGGAAGAGTTAGCTATTAGCTGCTTCACTCTTATAGCTATTATCTTTCATATCAGCAGATTTATAGAAAGGCACTATTCAGAGCTTACCGTCATAAAAGACACTCAAGCCTACGCATACACAGCTGTGAATGTTTGTATTCTTCTCATTTTATTTGCTCCAATAGCCAAGCAATTGGTTGTAGTCGCTGGCAAGCAGATCAACGGCATAACTCTATTTGGTTTGCGCTTCAGCGTCAGTAGCGTGAACAACAACTCATCAGTATCGAACTCAAAAAACTTTTCCAGAAGGAAAAGAAGAAGAATCCCCTAAGTTATAGCGCCTCACTTATAAAATCCTATCTTTGGTATTTCACCAGATAAGTCTTGTTTGTCAGTAATTTACAATGAATATTATTACTCTCAAATAAAGACTTTGTATGTTGGGGAGTGGGCTAATAGTGGTAACTGAGGTGATATAAACAAAAACAGCGCCGATGGGCGCTGCTTAGTACGTAGTTAAGGATTCTATTTCAAATTTACAATACGCATTCCAAGCTCTTCTTTGGAGCTGTTGGCCCTGTAATTAGACAATATCATCTCAGCTTTTTCTTCAGGAGTCAGTTCAATGCCTCTAGCATTTGCTAACGACTCTACCAGAGTGATTATACGCTTTAGTGTATCAACTTCAGAAGAGTAGTCTATTTGGTTCGTGGTCTCATTGATGGGTACCAGTGTGAGTCTGAAACCAAGAGCTCGAGCTAGTGTATCAATTTTGTGAACGCCAGGATCTGTGGTCTTTCGTTCAAGGATCCGGTAAATAGTGGATTGGCTTATATTTGACTTGCGCTGCATTGAATAATCAGTTTCACCAAAATTATTCATCAGTTGCTTTAGTTGATCAATTATTTCACTCATATTGTATTCCAACAATGCAATTTTGACTTGATTTCAATGCATTAATGCATTAATATATATCCAAGATGTACTTTAATCTACTAGTTTAGTTTTATCACAGTCTTGCTAACAAATAAAGCAAACTTGAAAAAAATCGTAAGCTACTAAGTTTAAAGTAAAAATCAGACAATGTCTGATACAGTTTTCCTTCAGCTATATGGTGGGATTTGGCCGAGAATCATTTCTCGGCTTTTTTTTGCCTATCAAAAAGTAATTCTACGCTTTTCAAGGACATAGGCATTGTTGTCACAGGGTAAGACTTTTCTTGCTAATCCGCCAAATGTGAGTCACTTTTGATGTATTACTAAGTTAATACTGACTTACAACCTAATCAGTTAACATCGAATTTAACGTGCTCATTACTGCCCAACAATCGTAGTAACTGAGGAGTAACAGTCATGTTTTTCAGTATTCGAACAATTCTACCTGGGAGTATTTTCCTTTGAAAGAATAAACGGATTATTACTGGCGATCATGAGCTGATGGTTCATAGGTAGAGTCGGAAAGCGTCAAGCTTTTTCGCAGATATAAAAAAGGCCTCGCATCGCTGCAAGGCCTTTAAAATATGGCTCCCCCTGCTGGATTCGAACCAGCGACATATGGATTAACAGTCCACCGTTCTACCGACTGAACTAAGGGGGAATTGTTCGTTCAACGTTGTGTGCTGAACGGGGCGAGATAATAGACATATTTCGCCTCTTGGTCAACACCTTAGGTGAAAAAAATTTTAATTTGCTACTTTTTTGAGCCTTTCTATCGCTTTTTCAAGAGTTTCCATACTGGCTGCATAAGATAGCCGCATATGACCTGGTGCTCCGAACGCTGAGCCTGGTACTAAAGCCAAATCAACTTTCTCAATTAGAAGCTCTGCTAAATCCAAGTCAGAGTCACAGCCATGCTTATCGATTAGCCCTTGAACATTAGGGAAGGCGTAAAATGTACCGTCGCTTGGTAAACAAGTAATACCTTCGATAGCATTCAATTCTTTAAGCAAATAATCATGACGCTTTTTAAATGCGTCTAGCATGGGTTTAATGCAACTTTGATCACCGTTTAGTGCTTCGGTTGCGGCTGCTTGGCTCGGTGCTGCAGGGTTTGATGTGCTTTGCGACTGTATTTTTTTCATGGCTGCAATCAGGTTTGCAGGGCCGCCAGCATAACCGATACGCCAACCTGTCATTGAATATGCTTTTGAGACGCCATTGAGAACAATGGTGCGATCAAAAAGCTCTGGGCAAGCATTCAATATGTTGGTAAACGAGCCTTCTTCCCACAAGATATGTTCGTACATGTCATCGGTGGCGATAATGATATTCGGGTAGTCTTTCAGAACCTCACCGAGGGCCTTCAGTTCGTCTTTAGAGTAAGCAACGCCGGTTGGGTTGCTTGGACTGTTAATGACAAAAAGGCGAGTGCGCTCTGAAATAGCATTTTTGAGCTGTTCTGGCGTGATTTTCAGGTGCTGCTCAATATCGGTTTCGATGATAACAGGCTGCGCCTCTGCTAAGAGTGCCATATCTGGGTAGGATACCCAGTAAGGTGCCGGGATGATCACTTCATCGCCTGGATTTAATAGCGCTTGGCACAAGTTATAAAAACTTTGCTTGCCACCGGATGAGACCAATATTTGGTTAGGCTCATAGTTAAGACCATTGTCCCGCTGGAACTTATTGATCACTGCTTGCTTAAGCTCTGGGGTGCCGTCTACGGCAGTATATTTAGTCGCGCCATCATTGATGGCTTGAATCGCCGCTTGCTTGATATGGTCGGGTGTATCAAAGTCCGGTTCACCGGTTCCTAAGCCGACAATATCACGGCCTTGGGCTTTTAGTTCTTTTGCTTTCGCTGCAACCGCCAGTGTTGGCGATGGCTTGATCAGCTGTACTCTTTTGGATAGTTCGATTGTCACCGTGATCCCTCGATTTTTTTACAAAGTATGAGACAATAAGCGTCAATCATACTCCAAGTTATATCGCTACCCAAGCAGTTCTGGCGACCGTAAGTTAACGAAAGTAACCAAAAGATATAAGTCTATGAACCAAATTTTTGACATGAAGTCTCAGTTTCAGCCTGCTGGAGATCAGCCGAAAGCAATTGAACGCTTGCTTGAAGGGTTGGATGATGGTTTGTCACATCAAACACTTCTGGGTGTGACGGGGTCAGGGAAAACTTACACCATGGCGAACGTTATCGCCCAAAGTGGACGTCCGGCTATTATTATGGCCCACAATAAAACGTTGGCTGCGCAATTATACGGTGAGATGAAGGAATTCTTTCCTAATAATGCGGTGGAGTATTTCGTGTCTTACTACGACTATTATCAACCAGAAGCTTATGTACCAGCCTCGGATACGTTTATTGAGAAAGATGCGTCGATTAATGAGCACATTGAGCAGATGCGCTTGTCAGCGACTAGAGCGCTGCTCGAACGCCGTGATGCCATCATTGTAGCGTCGGTATCGGCAATATATGGCTTGGGTGATCCTAAGGCTTTCCACAGCATGGTGATGCATCTTAAAGTCGGAGATGCGATCGACCAGCGTTACATTTTAAGACGTTTAGCGGAGCTGCAGTATACGCGTAATGATATGGAGTTACAGCGTGCGACTTACCGTGTACGAGGCGACTTGATTGATATTTATCCCGCTGAGTCCGACAAGAACGCCATACGGATTGAGCTGTTTGATGACGAAGTAGAAACGATTCAAACATTTGACCCTTTGACGGGGGAAGTTCTAAAAAACCTTACCCGAGCAACTATTTTTCCTAAAAGCCACTATGTTACCTCTCGCCAGACTATCTTGGACGCGATTGAGCAAATTAAAGAAGAGTTGAAAGAGCGTCTTGCGCAGTTATATGACATGAATAAGTTGGTTGAGGCTCAACGCCTTGAGCAACGCGTTAAATTCGATATTGAGATGATGCAGGAGCTGGGGTATTGCTCAGGGATTGAAAACTATTCACGGTATTTATCAGGCGCTCAACCGGGTGAGCCGCCGCCGTGCTTGCTGGATTATTTGCCGCCAGATGCCTTGATGATCATTGATGAGTCACATGTGACGGTTTCTCAAATCGGAGCTATGTACAAAGGTGACCGCTCACGTAAAGAAACCTTGGTAGAGTTTGGTTTTCGGCTTCCTTCAGCGCTAGATAACCGACCACTCAAGTTCGATGAGTTTGAGCGAATTGTGCCACAAACAATTTTCATTTCTGCGACACCAGGAAATTATGAAGCAGAGCACTCAGGACAAGTAGTCGAGCAAGTGGTTCGTCCTACGGGTTTAGTTGACCCTGATATCGAGGTTCGTCCAGTTGGGACACAAGTGGATGATTTACTCTCAGAAATCAATAAGCGTGTTGCTGTGAATGAGAGGGTGTTGGTGACTACCTTGACCAAGAAAATGTCTGAAGATCTGACGGACTACCTTGCCGAGCATGGTACACGAGTCCGTTACCTGCATTCGGATATCGATACCGTTGAAAGAATGGAAATTATTCGAGACTTGAGGCTGGGTGAATTTGATGTTTTGGTCGGTATTAACTTGCTTCGAGAGGGGCTAGACATGCCGGAAGTATCTCTAGTGGCAATTTTGGACGCGGATAAAGAAGGCTTTTTGCGTTCCGAACGCTCCCTGATCCAAACCATAGGACGAGCTGCTCGAAATCTGAATGGCAAAGCAATTCTTTACGGCGACCGCATTACTGGCTCGATGAAGCGCGCCATTGATGAAACCGAGCGTCGTCGTGCAATCCAGTTAGCCTTTAACAAAGAGCACGGCATCACGCCACAAGGAATTAAGAAGAAAATTAACGACGTTATGGATACCGGTGGCTCAGGAAGAGGCAAGAAACGAGTAGCTGAGAAAAAAGGTGCTTACGACGTTCGAAGCCTGGCCGATAGTGTTGAAATGATAGAAAAACTAGAGAAAGAGATGCTTGAGAAAGCTAAAAACCTTGAGTTTGAGAAAGCAGCTGAAATTCGAGACAGAATTGAGAAAATTCGAGAGCGAAGTATTGCGTAGGTCACAAAATAAATAAAACCAAGGAATTAATTGGTAAGAAACCGCTCTGATGATAAAATTCGGTGGTCATCATCTAAGTAGCTCCGGTTAACCACTATGTAAAGGATTAAGCTTATATTAAGCAAGGCTTACATATTATCTGGTTATCAAATTTTGGGGCGAGGAACAATAATAATGAAACGATTGACGAGCTTGTTGCTTTTTATATTTCTAGCCTTCTTTAGTGCATCAGTGTTAGCCAACTCTGGTGTGGTTGATTTTTTTGATAAAAAAGTTAATAAAATCAATAGCTTCCTTACCAATAATCATCAAAAAGCTCGTCAGAATCCTGAAAAAATAATTCAATTTGTGGACAGTGAACTGTTAGAGGTGTGGTCGGCTAGAAATACCATGCGTGCTTTGCTCGGTCCATCACGCTGGAAGCAGCTATCACAGGATGAGGTTCTTGAGCTCACTCGCGCTTATGAGCAGACCATTAGGCGCTACTTATTTGAACTACTAGATCAATACGATCAGCAAGTAGCGACGGTAAAGGACGTTCGGTTGAATGACCGAGGCAATAAAGGCTGGTTGCGAGTTAATATCGAAAGCCCTTCTTTGCCAACATTACCCGTAGACCTGAAGATCTACAATGAAAATGAACAATGGACGATCTATGACTTTAGTTTTCAAGGGATTAGCTTTGTTAACATGAAGCGAAGCTTGTTCAGAAGCACTTTTGACTCGAAAGGCGCTGCTGGTGTCGTTCGGTCCTTAAATGAAAAGAATCAAGAATTCAATCAAACAGTAGCGACAATCGGTAATGAGTGACAAAGACAAAAGTGAAGCTACAGCTTGGTACTTAGTGCACTGTAAGCCTCGTCAGGAGCTAAGAGCTGAAGAAAACCTTGAAAATCAATCGATTAACAGCTTTTTACCGTTAATGTCTATAGATAAAGTGGTTCGAGGAAAAAGGCAGATGGTTGAAGAAGTGATGTTTCCGGGCTATTTGTTCGTCGAGCTTCCACTTAGTGGTGAGTTATGGGCCAAAATACGCTCAACCAGAGGTATTCGAGATTTCGTTCGTTTTGGGGGGAAACCTGCTCGAATTTCGCTAGAACTGCTAGAGCAGTTGAAAGTGCTTGAAACTAATCTTGTCACAAACACTGACGTGGGTACGCCTAAAGAAGGTGATCGAGTAAGAATTTTAAGAGGCCCTTTCAAAGATTTAGAAGGTGTGTTTCAGATGGCCGATGGTGAGCGTCGATCAATAGTCTTACTCAATATCTTAGGAAAAGAAAGTAAGCTTGAGCTTTTAAATAAAGACATTGAGAAAACCTAAACTAGATTTTTTAATTATTAGCTATTTCTGGTTTCGACTAGATTCTTAAACCTATATAATAGCGCTCGCTTGGAAAAGTGCGGATATATAAAAATTACAATAAAAAACAGAAGGATAGGCACTTTGGGGGCCATAACCCACGGGCGGTAGCGTGTCTAAGGCAGTGGTACCGAACTATAGTTGAATGGAATATTGGATGAACTTAGAATTAATAAACAAAGACTTTGTTTCAAAAATCAATGATATAGCCATTGATGCAGGCCGAAAGGTCATGTCTATTTACGAGAGAGACTTTGATATTCAAGAAAAGTCTGATAACTCGCCTCTAACAGAAGCTGATTTAGCTTCGCATCATTGTATTGTCGAATCACTTTCTACGATAACTCCCAATATACCCATCCTTTCTGAGGAGTCGGCTGATATTGACTGGGCTGAACGCTCACAATGGCATGACTATTGGCTTATCGATCCGTTAGATGGAACCAAAGAATTCATCAAAAAGAATGGTGAGTTTACGATTAATATCGCTTTAATTTCAGGTGGAGAACCTATATTTGGTGTCGTATATGCCCCGGTTTTAGATGAGTTATATTTTGGTGGAGAAAGTATCGGTGCCTGGAAAAGAGCAGCCACTAGCACGACATCTATTTCAGTATCCGAGTCTACCGCTACTCCTGTGACTGTGGTTGGTAGCCGCTCGCATCAGTCAGAAGACATGAAGACGTACCTCGAAAGATTTGATGATTACGAGTTGGTACCCATGGGGAGCTCGTTAAAAATTTGTCTTGTGGCTGAAGGAAAAGCAGATATTTACCCAAGACTCGGTCCTACTTCAGAGTGGGATACTGCAGCAGCTCATGCAGTGTTAAAAGCTGCAGGTGGTCGCTGTATTCTGTATGATACTGAGCGAGAATTAACCTATAACTCAAAAGAATCATTATTAAACCCTTATTTCATAGCGCAAGGCCCGAAATTATGATGAAGAATACACTTGGCTTGGTTATTGGAGCTTTTTCTCTTTTTTCTTTAAACATTAGTGCTGCAAATGAGATGTCTCAAGCTAAGCAGCTATGTGAAAACGCTACTGAGCAACAGCGACAGATGGCAAGAGCTGCAGGTTATGATGTGGACTCAATGTGTGCATCTTTGAAGCAGCAAGGCAGTGCGTCTTCTTCTGAGGAACAGTCAGGCTCGTCTGTTCTACCAAGAGAGCTTGCAGACTTCCCAAAGAAAAGAGAGCAGAAATCAAAAGACCAAAAAGAAATCGAACAAGAAAAGCTGCCAAGAGTTGAGCGCGAACTGAAAAAATTTGGTTATGATTTGTTTGCTGGAGTTCCAACTACTTATACCCCTGTCAACAATATTCCTGTTCCATCGAATTATATTATTGGTCCTGGTGATGTCGTTAAAGTGCAACTTTATGGCAAGGAAAATAACAGCTATGAGCTTGCCGTTGAACGTGATGGCTCTATTCAATTTCCTGAGTTAGGCCCAGTTAACGTTGCTGGCTTATCTTACTCTGAACTTAAAGAGGCGTTAACTCAGAAAGTTAGTGAGCAGTATATTGGCGTCCAATCTAACATTAGCTTAGGCGAGTTACGCTCTATCCAAGTTTTTGTTTTAGGTGAGTCTTTCAAGCCCGGTGCTTATACGGTCTCCTCACTCTCAACAGTGATGAATGCACTCTACGCTAGTGGCGGTCTTACCGATATTGGATCGCTAAGAAATATCCAGCTAAAACGAAATGGTAACCTTGTCACAACTATCGACCTTTACGATCTATTGCTCAAGGGTGACACTAGTGATGATCAGCGCCTTCGTTCAGGTGATGTCATTTATATCCCTTCAGCTAAGAAAACCGCTTCAGTCGCTGGAGAAGTAGTTCGACCGGCAATTTATGAGCTGAAAAATGAAAGTACTATTGGTGAGCTTATTAAGTTAGCAGGTGGCTTACTGCCTAGCGCTTATAAGAGCGACGTGAGAGTGGAGCGTTATAGTGACTCTGGTCAACGGACAGTTGTAGATGTTGATTTAGCAACAGCTTCAGGCAAAAGAACAAAGATTAAAAGTGGTGATATTGCGAAGGTGTATCCTGCGGTTGAGCGAAAAGAGAATGTTGTTGAATTAATAGGACATGTTTATCGTCCGGGCTCGTTTAAGTGGGCTGAAGGTCTTAAGTTAACTGATGTTATTAAAAGTCAGGTTCATCTTAAGCCCCACGCTAATATTGATGCTGTACTCATTTTAAGGCAAAAGAACGAACTTGGTGTTGTGTATCCGATAAAGGTTAGTTTAAGAGAACAGTGGTCTTCAAGGGCTCCATTCTTTCTTAAACCTCGCGATGAAGTTTATGTGTTAAGTAATATGATTTCTCAAGAACAAATAGAAGCATATCATGAAGAGAAGAGGGAGCAGAAGATCGAAGGACTAACTAAAGATCTAGAAATTGCCGAGTTACAAAGGGCAATAGGAGGAGAGAACAGTGTATTTGTGCAAGAGCAAAATGTACTAGAAAAGATAAAGCAAAATAAAAAATCTGCTTGGCTGGAAAAAGAGCTAGGTGAAGACGAGCAAGCTGAAGCGGAATTGTTAGAATTAAAGCAGATCAAGCTTGAGCTTAGAAACAAAGAAATTATAGAAATTGTAGAAAAGTTAAAGCAACAGTCAACAAATAATGAGCGCTCTCAGATTGTCAAGGTGAGTGGTGCTGTTAAATTTCCTGATGAGTACCCCTTAACAAAGGGTATGACTCCACTTGACCTTATTCAACTCGCTGGAGGGTTATCAGAATCTGCTTATGCGATAGAAGCCGAATTAACTCGTCAAGAATTTAATTCTGAAGGCTCAATTGAAATAAATCATCTAAGGATTGATCTGAAAAGTGAGTTTTTAGGTGGGACCGGTGTCGAGCTAACATCTTTTGATGAACTAAACGTTAGAATTACTCCAGACTTTAGAGAGGATGTCTATGTAGAAGTGCAAGGTGAGGTTAAGTTCCCTGGCCGTTATAAGATTGCTCGAGGTGAAACTTTGAAGCAGTTGATGGAGCGTGTAGGTGGCTTTAGCCAGTTTGCGCATCCAAAAGCGACTGTATTCTCTAGAAAGGCTTTACGGGAGCACGAGCAGAAAAAGCTTGATGAACTACAAGTTAGGATTCGACAAGATATTGCAATATCAGAGCTTGAAGATGCCAATATTGGAAAATCAGCCGACGTTGGCACAGCCCAATCACTTTTAGATGTACTTGATACAGCTGAAGCAACTGGTCGACTTATTGTTGATATGGACTCAGTGTTAGCAGGCACCTCACAAGACATAATATTGAAAGACGGTGATAAGCTGATAGTACCGAGCTTTAGGCAAGAGATTACCGTTGTTGGAGAGGTACAAGTAGCAACTTCGCATTTATTTAACCCTAATTTTGATTTTGAAGATTATATTGAGCGTAGTGGCGGTGAAAAAGAAACGGCGAATAGCGACGCGGTTTATATCGTAAAGGCTGACGGCTCAGTCATATTACCAAATGAGTCCTCGTGGCTAACTCATAAGTCAGCGGATATAGAGCCGGGTGATACTATAGTTGTGCCATTAGATACGGCTAGAGTCGATAACTTAGAGCTCTGGTCTAAAGTTACACAAATTGTATATCAACTAGCTCTAGGTGCTGCAGCGGTAAATAGCTTCTAATGAAATTTTTAGCTTCTATATTATTAGTCAGCTCTTTTCTTTTGGGAGCTAGTGGGGCAAGAGCCGAGCCTTGGCTGGATACCAGAGATGCTTGGCTGAGGGCTGATGTCGAAGCTTTATCTGCTCATGGTGTTATCAATACCCCAATAACAACTTGGCCCCTACCTTGGGCTAGGGTGGTTAAGGAAATAGACAATGCAAACTTAGACGACGTGCCTGATGTACTAATGCCAGCTTTGATGAGATTAAAAAGAAAAGCTCGAATAGAGACCTCGAAGGAATCACGTACAGAGTTTACCTTACGTGGCGGAAATGAAGGCAAGGTGCTACGCCACTTTGGTGACTCTAGAAGGGAAAAGGCGGAGGTTAGCTCACGTACAACCGGCATGACTAAAAGTTTTGCATGGAATATTGAAGCAACAAGAGCTTTTGAACCTCATGATGGTGAAGATCAGCGTTTGGACAACAGTTATGTCGCGGCAATTTGGGGCAATTGGATTTTTTCTGCGGGTGCTCAGGAGCGCTGGTACGGCCCCGGTTGGGATAGCTCGTTAATTTTAAGTAATAATGCTCGCCCCGTTCCAGCTTTGTCTATTCAACGTAACTATGCAGACCCCTTTGAAAGTGACTGGCTTTCATGGATTGGACCTTGGTCTGTTACTGCTTTTGCAGGGCAGTTAGAAGATAGGCGTTTTGTTCCTCACGCTAAGCTGCTAGGTATGTCGGTCACATTTAAACCATTTGACTCGTTAGAAATAGGGTTAAGGCGGACAGCGCAATGGGGTGGAGAAGGAAGACCAGAGTCTTTATCGAGCTTAATAGATTTAGCAATTGGACGAACAAACTGTGATGAAATTGAAGATGGTTGTGATGACCGACTGAACTCAAGTGAAGCAGGAAATCAGTTGGCGGGAGTTGATTTTAATTGGAGACTTCCTACAAAAAAAAACTATGGCTCAGTTTACGGCCAGTTAGTTGGAGAAGATGAAGCGGGTTATGCGCCCTCAAGAAAATTTTACCAATTAGGGTATAAAAATAGTTTTAGTTACGGTGATAGCTTAATAACTAGTTATATTGAGTATGCAGACACCGAAAATGAATACGCTAAAAACGTAACATATGAACATTCAATATATCAAACGGGTTATAGAACCGAAGGACGAAGTATTGGTTCGACTTACGATGCAGATACCGAAAGTATTACTATAGGTCTGCTTGCCTCAACAAAAGGCGGGCAACGCTATAAAGTATCAGTATCTAGTGTTGATATGAATAAAGATGGTACTGGAGATAATCACACTATTTCTAGCAACCAAACTAGCTTCTATAAAGCCGAAATTAGTTTCGAAAAACCGTTAAGCCAAGGTCTATTGTCATTAAATATGACCTATCAAGACAAGGCTTTTGAAGGCTTATTAGGAGCAGAAGATAAACTTAATGTAGGTTTATCATGGAAAAAGGAACTATAAGTCTAAGAAAGAGGTGCATAATGACTGCAAACAAAGTCCTCCTGTTAGACATGAATTCTTAACAAAAAAATAGAAACTATGAGTACTCAAAATACACAAGAAAATGAGACAACCTATAGAGAAGATGAAATTGACTTGCGTGAATTGTTCTCTATTTTATGGAAGGGCAAGTGGATCATTGTTGGGGTAATTTTTTTATTTACTATCGCTTCAGTTGCTTACGCTTTGTATTTGCCGAACGAATATAAAGCTACAGCAATCGTTCAGCCAAATGAGAGTGGAAGTGGCGGAAAATTAAGCCAACTAGCTGGTCAGTTTGGTGGTCTAGCATCGCTTGCTGGTATCAACATAGGTGGTGGTGAGTCTTCAGATGCCATCATTGCTATGGAGATAATGAAAAGCTGGGGGTTCGCAGAAAAGTTCATAGAAAGACACAGCTTGGCTGTACCATTATTCGCAGCGAAAGGGTGGAGCCAAAGCTCAAATGAATTAGTTATTGATGGAGAGCTTTACAACACACAAACCAAAAATTGGGTTCGCGAGCCACCTAAAGGCAAAACTATAGAGCCAACAAGCTGGGAGCTTTACAAGGAGTTTAAAGAAAGCGTTTCTGTTAGCCAAGATAAAGAAACTGGTTTGATAAGTATTTCCGTTACCTATTATTCCCCGAATATCGCAAAGCGATGGACAGATTTATTGGTGCAAGAAATCAACCAATACATGAAAGATCGGGCTTTAAAAGAAGCAAATGAAAGTATTCAGTACCTCGAGCAACAAATAAACCAAACATCTGTTGCAGAGATTAGAACGGTATTTGGCGAACTCATTCAAGAGCAACATAAAACTAAGATGCTGGCGCAGGTGTCAGATGAGTATATATTTAAAACGATAAGCCGGGCGAAAGTTCCCGAAGAGAAAAACAAACCAAATAGGTTGATTATTTGCATTTTAGGATTTTTGTTAGGCTTAATACTTAGCGTTATATATATATTTTGACAAACAGCTATATTACAAAAAAATAAATTTTGAGGGTTGAGTGGTGTTAAATAATAAAAGCGTATTAATCACAGGCGGAACAGGTTCTTTTGGTAAGAAGTTTATCGAGACTATATTATCTCGTTATCCTGCAGTGAAGAAAATTATTATCTATTCACGTGATGAGCTAAAACAGTCTGAGCTAAGATTGAAATATCCACATCAAGAGTTCCCTCAGTTAAGGTTTTTTATTGGCGATGTAAGAGATAAAGACCGCATTAAGCGAGCGTGTGAAGGGGTTGATGTGATAATCCATGCAGCAGCCATAAAACAAGTTGATACCGCTGAATACAATCCTACTGAATGTATCCGAACGAATGTTGATGGTGCCGAGAATGTCATTCATGCAGCTCTTGAATGTGGTGTTAAAGATGTAGTGGCTCTGTCAACAGATAAAGCCTGCGCTCCAATTAATCTATATGGTGCAACAAAGCTAGCTTCAGATAAATTATTTGCGGCTGCAAATAATATTCGGGGGTCTAAAGACACCAAGTTTAGTGTTGTCCGATATGGAAATGTAATGGGCTCTCGTGGTTCTGTAATTCCATTTTTCTTAAAGAAACGAAGTGAAGGTGTTCTTCCTATCACCCATCCGGAAATGACTCGTTTTAATATTTCTCTTCAAGATGGTGTGGACTTGGTTATGTTTGCTATAGAGCATCACTTAGGTGGTGAAATATTTATTCCCAAAATCCCGTCATACAAAATTTTGGATGTTGCAAAGGCTGTTGCTCCAGATTGCGAAACTGAAGTTGTAGGGATTCGTCCTGGCGAGAAGTTACACGAAGAGATGTTAACAGAAACAGACTCAATCAATACAATAGACCTTGGTGACAAATATGCGATTTTGCCTTCGGTTTCATTTATGAATACCGAAGAAAATTTTATTAAACACCATAAAGCTAAGAAAGTACCATTTGGTTTTAAATATAATTCAGGTACTAATACTGATTGGGAAACAGTCGAATCATTAAGGTCTTTGATAAAAGATCATGTTGATCCAACATTCAAGGTTTTATAAGACTATGATTCCCTATGGAAAACAGGATATTAATCAACAAGACATTGATGCTATTTTTAGTGTTCTTAAATCCGACTTTTTGACTCAGGGCCCCCAGGTTCCAGCATTCGAAAAAGTAGTTACTGAGTTCACCGGAAGTAAGTTTGGTTGCGCTGTTAACAGTGCGACTTCCGCTTTACATATCGCATGCCTTGCTCTAGGTTTGGGTAATGGCGATATTCTATGGACAACGCCAGTTACCTTTGTTGCATCATCAAACTGTGGTTTATATTGCGGGGCTAACGTTGATTTTGTTGATATTGATTCTCGAACCTACAACTTGTGCCCCGAAAAATTAGAGCGAAAACTTATCCAGGCTGAAGAAACAGGTAAGCTACCTAAAGTCTTAGTTGCTGTGCATTTGTGTGGTCAACCATGCGATATGAAGAGAATTCATGAGCTATCTAAACGATATGGTTTCAAAATTATTGAAGACGCCTCGCATGCTATTGGTGGAAGTTATCAGAATACAAAAATTGGATCTTGCGCTTATTCTGATATAACCGTGTTTAGTTTTCATCCAGTAAAAATTGTTACAACCGCTGAAGGCGGTTTGGCTGTAACCAATAATCAGGGGTTGTTTGATAAAATGAACCTCCTCCGAAGTCACGGAGTTACTCGCGACGAGAACATGATGAAAGGGGAGTCTCATGGTGGTTGGTATTACGAACAAATAGAGCTTGGTTATAATTACCGTATGACAGAATTGCAAGCAGCTTTAGGTGTTTCTCAAATGCAACGCTTGGAAGAATTTATAGTTGCGCGTCATGCGCTAGCTCGTAGATATAATGAAAATCTAAAAGATCTGCCAATCACCCTGCCATTTCAGCTCGAAAATACTTATTCAGGGTTGCACTTATACGTAATTAGGCTGCAATTGGAAGAGATTAACAAAACGCATAAACAAGTATTTGACGAGCTAAGAGAAAAAGGTGTTGGTGTGAATCTGCACTATATCCCGGTTCATACACAACCCTATTACAAGGCAATGGGTTTTAACTGGGGCGATTTCCCTGAAGCGGAAAAGTACTACCAGGAAGCTATCTCTATTCCTATGTTTCATGGTATGAGTGTTGAACAACAAGATAAGGTTGTTGCAACTCTCAAGGAAGTATTAGTTTAAAATAAATGAACCTTTGTATTATTCCGGCCAGAGGGGGAAGCAAGCGTATCCCTCGAAAAAACATCAAAGAGTTTCATGGTAAGCCAATGATAGCTTATTCAATTGAAGCAGCGAAGGAATCTGGCTGCTTTGACCGGGTTATTGTCTCAACTGATGATGCCGAAATAGCCGAGGTTGCAAAGTTATGGGGGGCTGAAACACCCTTTTTCAGGCCAGATAACATCTCTGACGACTACGCAACAACCATGGATGTTATTCAACATGCAATCGAGTGGTGCGAGAACCAAGGCTGGAAGATTGATAACGTTTGCTGCATTTATGCAACGGCACCATTTGTTCAGGCCACGGATATCAAATGTGGTTTAACCCTGTTGGCAGAGTCAGACATAAAATATGCGTTTTCTGCGACCTCTTATGCGTTTCCAATTCAAAGAGCCTTCTATCTTGATGAGAATGAACATGTAAATATGTTCCAGCCAGAGCACATAAACACGCGTTCACAAGATCTGATTGAGGCGTATCATGATGCGGGTCAGTTTTATTGGGGGAAAGTTTCTGCGTTTAAAGCCGGACTTGCGTTTTTCGCTCCCCACAGTAAACCAGTTTTGCTGCCCAGAAAGCGAGTTCAAGATATCGACACGCTTGAAGACTGGGAAATTGCCGAAGTGATGTATACGGCACTAAGCAAATGAAGGTTTACTTTCGGGTAGATGCCTCTGTGCATATTGGTAGCGGGCATGTTATGCGTTGTTTATCTTTGGCAGATGCGTTGCAAAAGCTAGGAAGTGATGTGGTTTTTGTCATGCGCGTACAGCCCGGTGATTTGTGTGACTATACAAAAAAACGTGGCTTTAAGGTTGAACAGTTAGCGCAACCGGATGAATTGATAAACCCGGAAAGCACCACTGATTATCATGCCTGGCTTCAGGTCTCAGAAACGGAAGACGCAGAGGATTTCTTGGCAGTTGCAGAAGATGCAGACCTAGTTGTAATTGACCATTACGGAATAAATGTGCATTGGGAGACCCTTGTGAAGTCTACCACCTTGTGCAATTTGATCGCTATCGATGATTTGGTACGTGCTCATAATTCCGACATGATCATAGATCAAACATTAGCCAGGAAAGTAAGCGAGTACCACGTAACTTCCCCAGGCAGTCATGTACTGTCGGGAACTAAATTTGCTCTTCTTAAGGAGCAGTTTTCCCTTTTGCACTCAGTTGCATTAGCGAAAGAAATAGATAAGCAAGTTCACCGGTTGTTGTTGACCATGGGGGGAGTAGACAACCCGAACGCAACACTTCAAGTATTGAACGCACTTTCGCAACGAGAAACTGCAATTAAGACCACGGTGTTGCTCAGTTACAATGCTCCGCACTTTGACAGTGTCGCTTCATTTTGTGAAAGCAACAGTGATTGGCTTAGACATATACCATTTTGTGAAGACATGGCGACACTAATGTTGGAACACACTATAGCTATAGGCGCACCCGGGTCAACATCGTGGGAAAGGGCGTGTCTTGGGTTACCTAGTATTTTGATTCCGCTAGCCGAAAATCAACTACAAATATGTCAAAATCTGGTTAAGGAAGATGCGGCCATGTCTTTATCTTTGGGTGAAGTTCCAGCGCAGTTAAACCCTAAGCTGGATAAATTGCTACATAACTTTGAAGCGATGCGGCACAACAACCTGAGCCTATGCGATGGTAAGGGATGTAGTCGAGTAGTCGAGAAAATGCGCATGTTAGGGTGGTTTTAGTATGAAGGTAACTTTACTATGTTCGGACTTAAATCATCCAGTTTATCAATATCTTAGTGCTTGGAAAAATGCAAATAAAGATAATTACAGTATTTCAATTGTCAGCAAAGTTAGTGAAATAAATGAACCTGGTGATATTTTATTCCTGATTTCATGTTCGGAAATTGTAAAAGTTCAGATCCGTGATATGTTCTCACATACTTTGGTGTTACACGCAAGTGATCTGCCGCAAGGGCGTGGCTGGAGCCCGCATACTTGGGATGTATTGTCAGGCAAAGATGAGTTGACTCTGTCTTTGATTAATGCCGAAGACAGTGTTGATACTGGTGACATTTGGAAGAAGAAGCATATCAAGCTTAAAGGCTCGGAGTTGTACTATGAAATTAATACGCTGCTTTTTGAAGCTGAAATTGAGCTTATCTCATGGGCTTGCAAGAATGTTTTTACAGTAGAACCGACTCCGCAAGAGGATGGTGAAACTAGTTATTACCGCAAGAGAACACCGAACGATAGTGAAGTTGATGTAAATAAAAGCATTAAAGAGCAATTTAATCTATTAAGAGTTTGCGATCCAAATAGATATCCTGCATTTTTCGAATTAAATGGACAGAAATACAAGTTGTTTATAGAGAAGTATGATGAAAACTAATTATATAGAAATAGATGGCAGAAAAATTGGTCATGGAAACCCACCTTATATTATTGCTGAGCTTTCGGCGAATCATAACGGGGATATTAATCGTGCTTTTGATATTTTGAAGATGGCAAAAGAATGTGGCGCAGATGCGATTAAAATTCAGACCTATACCCAAGACACCTTGACAATTGATTGTGATAAAGATGACTTCAAAATCAAAGGCGGGCTGTGGGACAACAGGACGCTTTATGACCTTTATACAGAAGCCCATATGCCTTGGGAGTGGCATGAGCCTTTATTCAAAAAGGCTAACGAATTAGGTATTACAATCTTTAGCTCTCCATTTGACTTTACAGCGGTAGACCTGTTGGAAGAGCTGGGTGCTCCAGCCTATAAAATAGCGTCCTTTGAAGCGATCGATATTCCTTTGATTGAATATGTAGCTAAAACCGGTAAGCCGATGATCATTTCGACCGGTATGGCGGATGAAGAGGAAATTCAGGAAGCCGTTGATGCCGCCAGAAACGGAGGCTGTAATGAATTGGTAGTGCTACACTGTGTTAGCGGCTATCCGGCTCCTGCTGAAGACTACAATTTAGCGACTATTCCTGATATGGCCCAGCGCTTTGATGTATTAACCGGCCTTTCTGATCACACTATAGATAACACCACGGCCATTGCCTCTGTTGCATTGGGAGCTTGTATGATCGAGAAGCACGTAACTCTTGACCGTAATGGAGGAGGGCCTGACGACAGCTTCTCACTAGAAAAACCAGAACTTATTCAACTATGCCGCGATAGTAAAATAGCTTGGCAAGCTATGGGGAAAGTGAACTATGAGCGCAAAGAAAGTGAAAAAAACAATATGATATTTCGTCGCTCACTATATGTTGTAAAAGATATAGCAAAAGGAGAGCTTTTTACGCAGGTGAATGTAAGGAGTATAAGGCCAGGATATGGGGTTAAGCCGAAATATTTAAAAGAAATTATTGGTTTAACATCTAAAAAAGATATAAAAGCGGGCACACCTGTTACAGAAGAAATGATTGGCTTGTAAAAGATAATGACAAAAAATATAAAATTCAGATTAATACGAGTACTGGCAAATATATCCTTTGTAAGGAAAGTGATAGCAAGCCTAGTGAAGATTACAAGAGGTAACTTTGAAAGGTCTGATCTGGCACGAGAAGAATTAATACAATTAAAAAAATCAAATTTAAAAGATATAGCCAAACAAGTGAAACAAGATGGATATAGTGTAGATCTAAAATTATCACCAGCTGTAGTTAACGAAATTTTTTACTTCTGTAATACTCAACCTTGCTATGCATTAAGGAATCCTCGTTGGGGGTTTTATTTGAAAGATTTAAAATTGGCTGAGGAAGCAATTGGAAAAAATATATTACTAGCACAATACTTTAATGCACAAGATGAGCTTCCAATACTAGACAAAGTAATTAGGTCACCAGTAATTCATGCGATAACACAACAATATTTAGGAAATCGTTATAAATTTGTAGGATGTAATTTATGGTGGACATTTCCTACGAGAGCATCTGAAGAAGATCGTAAGAAACATGCTCATTATTTTCATAGAGATGTTGATGATTTTAAATTCATAAAATTTTTTTTCTACATAACGGATGTTGATGAAAGTAGTGGGCCGCACGTGTTTGTAAAAGGATCACATAATAGATGCAAAGAAAATAAGTGGAAAAATCTTTTTAGGAATAGGCGATATGAAGATTCAGAGATTGTAGAGCTTTATGGGGAACAAAGTATTATTGAAATGCTTGGAAATTCAGGTGATGTGATAATTGAAGATACTTATGGATTCCATAAAGGCTCGACTCCAATATCTAGCCCGCGTTTAATTTTTCAAATACAGTTTGCTCTATTTGATTATGGTGTACAAAACGACACTATAGATAAATTAGAACTCATTATAAAAGATTAAATAGTTACCGTGAGAGAAAAAAAATTTTTTTATATTGCTTTAGTGCTTTTAAGCTCTTTATTTTCTATAACAAAAATAGCACTTTACTCTTTCTATATTGGACCGCTTGAGTTTGGATATTTTTCAAAAGCATATGTAATTTCATCTGTTTTTGCTCTCGTAGCAAGCTTAGGTTTGACATCCATTGCTCACAGAGAAGTGCCATCTCTATTTGTTAATGGAAAACTGGCTGATATTGTAGTTTTAAATAATGCTACCAAAAACACGATCTTCTTTAACGGAGTATTTCTAGTTCTACTAACGTTAAGTATTAGTTTAATAAGTGGGCAAAGTTACAACTTAATAGTTTTAGGTGTTGTTCACGGCATATTTACTGGTTTGTTTTTCCAAGATTTGTTGTTAATAAAATCAAAGTTGCATTTTAAAGAATATGGCAAGAGATTGTTATTAAGAACGCTAGCAATAACGATTGCAGGATTATTGGCTTTATCGTTTTATAAGTCTGCTATATCTATCTTAGTCGCAGAGTGTCTTATACTGCTCCTGCTTCAAGTCAGCTACTTGATAAACCGCTTTAAAACACCTTTAAAAATTGGAGAGGTTAAAAAGTCAATTCAGAGAGCTTTCAAAAATAAACAGCTTATATTTCTAACACTTTTATCAACAAGTTTTATTCATGGAGATAAGTGGGTTGCAGCTATTCTTTTAAATGCTGAAGAATTTGGAATATATTCTTTTTATTGGATAATGATCAGCATAGGGCTTAATTTGCAGCAAGTATTAAATATACGAATCTTTACTGAAGCTACTCTTCTCGCAAAAAATAACGAAATACTTGCTTACAAAAAAATTGTTAAATTTTCACTCTTTTTAGCTTTAGCTTTACTTTTACTTAGTCCAATTGGTTTTTATCTTACTTGCTTTACAATAAATAAATGGTTTGTCGAATATAGTGAGAATGTAGAGATATTTGTGGTTTTAGTTTATGTTCTAATGATCATTAGAGCTTCTGACTTTATTTCTAATATGGGGTTGATATTCAAGTGTGAGAGATATCAAGTCCGCATTTTTCTTCTAGGATTGATTACATTTGTCATTGCGGCATTCTTAGCAAACAATTTAGATATTGGTATGAGCACTAATCTTACTATTTATATTGTAGCAATCATTACTACATTACTTAGTTTAATACTGCTTGCATTAATTCTCTATAAGAGAGTCAAAAAATGATGATTACTAAACTATTGAGCTTATTAATATATAAAGTTAAAAGTATTATTATTATAATCAAGTCAACGACTAGAGGTAGTTATTTGTCAATGTTTGGCAAAATAACTAGCCCAATATCTTCTTTCAATATCGGTAATAATGTTAGAGTAAAAAATGGGTATGTTCTTAATGCTGGAAAGGGGAAGATAATTTTAGGCAATAATGTTTGGATTAATAAACATTGTGAAATCAACGCAAACAATTTAATTGATATTGGCGAAAGAACAACGATACAAAAAAATGTTACTATTAATGGTGATGTGTCAATTGGCACAGATGTAATTATAGCTCCCAACGTTTTTTTATCATCTGGCTCACATCTTTATAGTCACCAGCCTCATTTACCTATAAGAGTGCAGGAAAAAATATGCTCAGTACTACCTAACAAACCAATACTAATTGAGGATGATGTTTGGTTGGGTATTAATGTGGTAGTTATGCCTGGGGTTAAAATTGCAAAGGGATGTGTAATTGGTGCAAACTCTGTTGTAACAAAGGATACTACTGCTTACTCAGTTTACGCAGGAATGCCGGCTAAGCTTATTTCTAACAGATTCCAATTATCATCAAAATCAGTATATGACTTTTATGATCCGGAGACTCTCCCTCATATAAAATCAAAAATAAATTATGATGTTAATTCACTAGTTTCTGGGGAACTTTCGTTTAAACTTAAATCTGAAGTCTTTCAGTTTGAAGTAATTTCTTCTTTTTCTAAAGTCGAATTAGAAATAGAGCTGTTAAGTAATACGGCTTCAAATATTATTTCACTATATGGCTTGGAAAAAAAATTGGAACCTGGTCGGAACATAATTATATGGGATGATATACCAAACTACTTAGTTTCTGAGCTACTTACTTTTCGCTTTTCTGAAGAGATATTGACTAAAATAAAATTAGTACAACTTAAAATAGAAGATTAAATATATGAATATTGGTTTAGTAAATATCTATGCCTTCAGGCCTCATATGGAGCATTTATATTTTTTGGCGAAAACTCTTGAGGATGCAGGTCATAATACACACTTTCTCACTTGTGATGCCGCTCTGTCAGATTGTTACCCTAGATCTTTAAAAGATACATCTAAACTTAGTGAATGTTCCAAATGTATTATTGGTGGTATAAGAAGTTATCCTGTTGGCAATGTAACAAGTATAAAGAAGAAAACTCAGCATCATATAACAGAAGATGAACTTCGGAATATAGCACTCTCAAGTGCTTGCACTTTAAATAGAACCGAGAGTGATGATGATCATCATTTAGCAGAAGTTGAAAAAACTGTCGAAAAGCTCATTCCCTCCATAGCAAAGACATATAACTCAGCTACCAATTGGATTAGAAATAATCAGTTAGATGGTGTTGTAGTTTTTAATGGTCGAATGGATGTTACAAGAGCTATTACCTACGCTTGTGAAATAGAGAATGTACCCTTTATCACACATGAAAGGACTTGGTTTGGTGATGGGCTTAGGTTAAACCCAGGATCTAACTGTTTGTCCATTAAGCATGTCGATAAATTGGTCCAAGAGTTTGACTCTAAGCCATTAACCAAGGAACAAGCTCTTTTAGCCGGTAATCATATAGCGCAACGCTTTCTTCAAAGCAATACACTTGAGTGGCGTCTATATAATGCTAATCCAGAACCTGCGAAATGGCCTATCAATACTCAAGGAAAGAAAGTGTTAGTTATTCCGAGTAGTAAAAATGAATTTGCCGGGCACGATGAATGGAAAAGTACATGGAAATCTAATACAGATGCTTTAAATGATTACATGCAAGCATTTAATATTAACCCACAACAAATGGTTATAAGGTTTCATCCAAATTGGGCCGAAAATATAGGCGCAGTTAAAGGCGAGAAGTCTATTTATCATTATTCGGAATGGGCTAATGCTAAGGGCGTACATGTTGTTTCTAGTGATAGCAAATTAAGTACCTATGATCTAATTCAGCAAGCCGATATTGTCATTATGAATGGGGGTTCTTCCGCAGTTGAGGCCGGAGCCTGTGGAAAAGAAGTTATTTGCTTAGGTCCATCCCCTTATATGAATTGCCGTTTTGTTCGATGCTTCCAAAGAAAGGAAGAATTGTACGACTCCGAAAAAATAGTAGATATTAGTCCTGTTGAAATTATTCAATCAACTTTGCGTTATGTCTATTTAAGGGCGAGAAGGTTCCCTCAGTATATTGATAATGTTAAAGCAAGAACAACCACTAGATATGAGTATTACTCTGGCGCTGATCCGGATGTACTAATTAGAATGTTTAAGTCGAACCAAGTCGAAGCATATGATAAGAGTTTTGAACAAACCGATGAAGATGAATTAGAAGTAATCAAGAAGATAATTGAAAAGCGCTGGAGGGAGTTGGTTTCCCCAAAAAGTATGAACTCAAACCTTGGTCATCGTCTTAAAATATCTAGAAGAGGTGGTTTTAAATTAATAGATGGTTTAAGAGATCACCTAAAAAGAGGCGATCGTTAATTAATGTTACAACCAGATTTTAAGAGGATTTGATGAATATTATTGTTGTAGGCTCAGGCTATGTTGGGCTATCAAATGCAGTTCTGTTAGCACAAAGAAATAATGTTACAATTGTAGATATTGATAAAAGCAAAGTAGATTTACTTCAAAACAAAAAATCACCAATTGATGAAGAAGGTATTAAAGATTACCTTTTAACAAAAAGCCTCAACCTACAAGCAAAATTAAGCCGCGAAGGAATTTTCAGTGAGGCTGATTACATTGTGATCGCAACACCAACAGATTATGATCCCGATACAAATTACTTTAATACCCAAAGTATTGAGAGTGTAATTGAGCAGGTTCTGAAAGAAAATACGCGGTGCTCTATCATTATAAAGTCGACAATTCCGGTCGGATATACCGAATCTCTTAGAAAGCAATATAACACTAACCGTATCATATTCTCACCTGAGTTCTTAAGAGAAGGAAGAGCATTAGAAGATAATTTATATCCCTCAAGAATCATTTTAGGGTGTAAATCAGAAGCAGCAAGAGCTTATGCTCAGTTGGTATCAGATGCGGCCCTATCAAGTAATACTCCAGTTCTTTTTATGGGGGCGACAGAAGCAGAAGCCGTCAAGTTATTTTCTAATACATATTTAGCTATGCGAGTAGCATACTTCAATGAACTTGATAGTTTTGCTTATGGTAATAACTTAAATGCAAAAGAAATTATAGATGGTGTAGTGTTGGATCCCCGAATAGGCTCAAATTATAATAATCCATCTTTTGGGTATGGAGGTTATTGCTTCCCCAAGGATACTAAGCAAATGGTTGCTAACTTTAAAGGTATTCCGAACAATCTTATAAGTGCCGTTGTTGAGTCGAATGAAACAAGAAAGCAATTTATTACTCAATCGATAATAGACCAAAAATCTAAAACGGTAGGAATTTACAGACTTATAATGAAGTCTGGTTCCGATAATTATCGCTCTTCTGCAATTTTAGATGTAATTCACAAACTAGAAAATAATGACATTGATGTGAGAATATATGAGCCTAGCATTAGTGAATGGGATGGTAAGTCAATAATCGAAAACAATTTAACTAAATTTAAAAATGATTGTGATTTGATTGTCGCAAACCGTGTTTCAGAGGAGATTGCTGATGTTAATGATAAAGTCTTCACAAGAGATGTTTATGAAGATAACTAAATGTATCACAAGGTATTAATGTGATTAAATGGTTTTTGTCAGCATGGATACTGTACTGGTCAGGTGTTTTACTATTACCTGTTTACTCAATTTATGCTCAAGCTATCGCCACTTTCACTTTTCAACTGTTGTTCCTATGTATGATATTATTCGGCTATACCTTGTCCAAAATAATAAATGTTCGTCCTTCAAGTTACGTAAATAAAATATACCAGCCTAACTCACAAGTTATATATTACCTATTAGCCTTAGCTGTAATAGGGACAATATTTTTGTTTCTCGATAAGTTGCTTGTGAAGGGACTAGATTACTCTAAAGGGTTATTAGCAGCTGGTAATGAATGGAGGCATTCTGAAGAAAATAGTTCTGGCGTATCCTCATTTTATACATTGCTGGGCTATCCACTTGCTGTTCTATTTATACCCGCAATGATTATTTTGTTTCGTATGAAAGAAAATGGGGCAAAAAATTTAAGGTCTGCAATTATATTAATTATATTATTAGCATTGTTTAATGCAATTTTAACAGGTGGGCGTAGCGTCATATTACTCACAATAGGATATGCAATTGCTAGCTGGAATACATACTCAGCAATCCCAAACAAACAAAATGTTAAAACTAAAAAAGTCAAGCTGATTCTTGTGAGTACTTTTGCTGGAATTGGTTTTCTTTACTATATCAGTTACATATTTGTATCAAGGGCAATGCTAAGTGATATTAAACCAAGTCACTATATTGGAAAAATGTTGGGCTATCTCGGTTTAGAAATCTATCCTTGGTTTGAGGCATTTATTAACTCGGGTCCATTTGGATTATTGCTTGGTTTGCTAGTACTTACAGCTTCTTATATTACACACAGCTTCGCTACTTTCTCGGGTTTGATTAACGCTGAAAACCACGGAGAGACTATTTTGTTCCTTATGCCTCTTCAGCAATTAGCAAAATTTAATATTGTAGCTGCACCTAATGGAGAGTGGCCATTGGCTGGACGCTTTCCATCACTCCCTGGTGCTCTTTATTATCAGTTTGGAGTTTGGGGTATGATAATTATTAGTTTCTTTACGGGCTTTGTTGCAGGGCTGAGTAACACGCTAACTAGGGCATTTAGACATTCGATTTTACTTCAGCTCTTTAGAGATACTTTATTCATAACATTATTATTTTCACCGTTCTTATTTGCAATCGATTTTATGCATGCCCCAATAGTAATATTTTCAACAATTATCCTACACTATGTATTAAGAATCAGAATTAAGGAGAAAATGTGAGTAGCAATGTAGTTGTAACGGGTGGCGCTGGTTTTCTAGGCTCGAACCTATGCCAAAAGTTATTAGATGAAGGAAGTAATGTTATCTGTATTGATAACTTTTATACTGGTAGGGAGAGTAATATTTCAAATTTACTTGATAATGACAGATTTGAATTGATTAATCATGACATCCGCGATGAAATTGAATTGGATTCTAGTCTAAAAATTGACGAAATTTATAATTTGGCCTGCCCTGCTTCCCCTCCTCATTATCAGCAAGATCCGGTGTATACATTTGAAACATCTGTACTAGGGGTGAGAAATGTTTTACAACTTGCCAGAAAGACTTCAGCCAAGGTCTTACACGCATCAACAAGTGAAATTTATGGCGACCCATTGGTACATCCACAGCCGGAGTCTTATTGGGGCAATGTTAATCCTATGGGCATTAGATCTTGTTACGATGAAGGGAAAAGAGCTGCTGAGACGATGATTTTTGATTACTCTCAGCAATATGGTGTTGCTGCCAAGTTAGTTAGAATATTCAATACTTACGGGCCCAAAATGAGGTCTGATGACGGTAGGGTCGTTAGTAATTTTATAGTTCAAGCACTCAAAGGAGAGGACATCACGGTTTATGGCGATGGTAAGCAAACAAGAAGTTTTTGCTACGTTGATGATTTGATCGACGGGATCATATCTGTGATGAATGCAGGTAAGGTTGCGACACCTTACAACTTGGGTAACCCAAACGAATTTACAATGATTGAATTGGCGGAGAAAGTTCTTCAGTTGACGTCCTCTAATTCAAAGCTGGTAATGAAACCTTTGCCAAAAGATGATCCCAAACAGAGACAACCAGCGATTGAAAAAATTAAAAATGAATTGAGCTGGTCACCAAAAGTGCAGTTGGAAGATGGCTTAAGAATGGCCATTAGTTATTTTGCTACAGAAATTAGCTAGTAAAAGGTAAGTATGTCTAATAATAATTTAGTTTCAATTATAATGCCTGCTTATTATGCAAAGGACTATATTGAACAAAGTATTCGTTCCGTCATAGGGCAGACCTATGAAAATTGGGAGTTGTTTATTATTGACGATTGTTCTAAGGATAGTACTTTAGAGATTATAAAGGGCATGGCCTCAGAAGACTCTAGAATCAAAGTACTATCATTAAAGAATAACGTAGGACCTGCCTTGGCTAGAAATGAAGGGATCAAAGCTGCTGAAGGTCGGTACATTGCTTTCTTGGATAGCGATGATTTCTGGCTTCCTAATAAGTTGCTTTACAGTCTTCAAGCTATGAATGAGCAAGCAGTAGATTTGATCTATACAGCGTATAGAAGAGTAAATGCCAAAAATACCGAAGAGGGAAGACTTATTAAAGTGCCTTCTACAATGACCTATAAAAAATTGCTTTCAAACACTGCAATCACCACATCCACAGTTGTTTATGACACCAAAAGTATTGGTAAGGCCATGATGGCTAATGTGTATTATGATGATTTTGCTTGCTGGTTGGAATTGCTTAGAAGGGGGGCGAAAAGTTATGGCTTGAACGACGATCTAACACGCTATAGGGTTTCTGGCAAAGAATCGGTTTCCGGTAACAAATTTAAGTCTGCAAAAAAAGTTTGGAAGCAGCTTCGTAGTCATGAAAATCTTAATATTTTTGTAACATTAAAAGTATTTATTAGTTATTCTATCCGTGGTTATTTAAAGCATCGAAAATTTTAATTTCAACTTATTTTTAAAGCGCGTAAGAACAAAATGCGCTTGGCTGTTTTAATAGTGTAGAATTAATGGATATACGATAGTTAAAAGTAAGTTCCGATTGAAAATACACGGGCTCCCTTTATTAACACCCCTCCTCATGGAGATTGTATGAAAGTTAGAACTAGCTTTAACAGATATTATTCGAAAGTCTCAATTCGTAATTCTCTGATTTATATGGTAAAAAAGTGAGCCGTCATAACACTATAAACATGAATATTAGCTAGGAGTAATGTTTGAGTCGAAATCAGTTTAACTCAATGGTAGCAATAATTCCTGTGGCAGGTTTTGGAACTAGAATGTTGCCAGCCTCAAAATCCATCCCCAAAGAAATGCTTACGCTACTAGATAAGCCACTTATACAATATGTGGTGGAAGAAGCATATAGCGCTGGAATCAGAAAGGTAGTACTGGTAACACATGCTAGTAAATCGTCAATAGAAAACCATTTTGATACTAATTTTGAGTTAGAATGGCAGCTTGAAGCAAAGGACAAAAACGAAGTTTTAAATTCAGTACGTTCAGTGTGCCCTAATGACCTTAATATTTGCGCTGTCCGCCAATCAAGAGGTTTAGGCCTTGGACATGCTATATTGTGCGCTCAAGATATTGTTGGTAGCAATGATTTTGTCGTATTGCTCCCCGATGTACTGATTAACCACTATCTTTCTAATCTAGCAGAAGAAAATCTTGCTGCAATGATTAAGCGTTTTGAAAATACATCAGTTGGGCAAGTTATGGTTGAACCCGTTCAAGATGATGATATTGAGAAGTACGGCATTGCTGATTTGGATGGTAAGAGTTTGTTACCAGGGAATAGTTGTGTGGTATCTTCGTTCTTAGAAAAACCCTCGAAGGAACAAGCCCCATCTAATTATGCAGTTGTAGGCCGATATGTTTTACCACCATCCATATGGGCATTATTAGAAAAGACGAAACCCGGTGCTGGAGGGGAAATACAGCTAACGGATGCTATAGATAAGTTGATTGAAACAGAAAAAGTAGAAGCTTTCCATATTACAGGAAAGAGTCATGACTGTGGTAATAAAACGGGTTATGTCTCAACCTTTCTAGAGTTCGCTCAATTAGACCCCAGATTTTGAAATACATGACAAAACTGTGTATAGCTAATGACCTCAGATAATAATAAGATTTGGAAAAAGCTTAATTGCCTAGCTCGCTCAGTCGAACAAAGCTCAATATTTGATCTATTTGAAAAAGAGCCAGAGCGAGCGAGCCGATTTTTACTAAACCACTCAATCTACCACCTGGATTTCACCAAACAGTTAATTAATCAGGATATATTTGAGGGTTTATTAGAGTTAGCTGAACAGTCCGACCTTGAAGATAAAATTTCATCTTTGGTTACCGGTTCGTCAGTTAACATCTCTGAAGGACGCCCAGCGTTACATTCAGCACTGCGGTTACCAGAAAGTGATAGCTTAATGGTAAACGGAAGAAATCTGGTAAAGGATGTACACCAGACATTGAATGAAGTTGAAAGGATAGTGAGTAAGGTTCACAAGGGACAGTGGCGTGGGTATTCAGGGAGGGCTATCACAGATATCATCAATATTGGAGTTGGCGGCTCAGATCTTGGTCCTTTCATGGTCACTAATGCTTTGAAAGACTTTAAGACAAGTTGCAAGGTTGATTTAGACTTTCACTTTGTCTCAAGCATGGATGGTACACAGATATTTAAACTTCTAGATCAGCTTAACCCAGAAACTTGCCTTTTCATTATATCGTCAAAATCCTTTACTACAGTTGATACTTTTTATAATGCGAATACCGCAATGGAATGGATGTTGGGAGCCTGTTCTAATAAAAAGCTCGTTCTTAAGCAACATTTCGTAGGCATATCGGCTTGCCCAGAGAAAATGAAATTCTGGGGAATACCAGAACAAAATCAGTTGCTATTTTGGGAATGGGTTGGTGGGCGTTTTTCTCTTTGGTCGGCAATAGGGTTACCAATAGCATTATCCATCGGCATGGATAATTTTAAGGAACTCTTGGCCGGGGCTCATGAAATGGATAAGCACTTTGCCAAGACTCCTTTAGAGAAAAATCTTCCAGTTATATTAGGGTTAGTTGGGATTTGGAATGCAACCTTCTTAAGTATCAACGCACATACAGTGCTTCCCTATGATGGTCGCTTGCAATACTTGCCTAATTATTTGACCCAGCTTGAGATGGAAAGTAATGGTAAGGCAGTCACCGAGAAAGGGGATACAGTTAAGTTTAAAACATGTCCAATTTTGTGGGGTGATATTGGTCCCAATGCTCAGCACGCTTTTTATCAGTTACTTCATCAAGGCACACAAAAAGTTTCTTGCGACTTTATTGCGCCAATAAAGCGTTACCATAATACAAAAAATGGTAGTGGTACTGATGAGTACTTAATAAAACAACATCAACTCTCTTTAGCTAATTGCCTTGCACAATCAAGGGTTCTAGCCTTTGGTAACAAAGTAGTTTCGAGTAATGATGAGTTACCTGCCCATAAATTTTATAATGGTAATCAGCCATCAACAACTATACTGATTGATGAACTTAATCCTCGCTCGTTAGGCGGACTCATTGCCATGTATGAGCACAAGGTCTATGTTATGGCGATGATCTGGGGAATAAACCCTTTTGATCAATGGGGAGTAGAGCTTGGTAAGGTAATTGCAGATGAAATACTCCAAGCAATACAATCTGATCATAATAATTTAAAGTCAGATATTTCGACTAACTCATTGTTAGATATCATTAAAGCAAAGGCGTAATGTAATGAAAGTTTCTATATACGGAAATACTCTTGAGGCATATATCGCAGCCATATCCTTAAGTTTGTATGGAAACTCTGTAATACAGCACACAAAATCATTTCATTCAGAAATCGATGAACAACCTTTCCTAAAAAATGAGCCAGGTCTGAAGTCCAAACTTGAAAGAACTGCCATCAGTAATAATTTAGAGCTTTCAGATACTTCAAAGTTTAGTAGCGCTGATATTCATTGGATCTTTTATAAGGATAAAAAGTCAGGAGAGCTCTTTAAGCTTGTTAGCAACCTGCTTAGTTCCGGAGAAACAATATCACTCGTAATAAGTACAACTCTTGGTATAGGAACTTTCAATTCCATATCTAATCAATTCAAAAGCTATATCCAGGAAGGTCAATTAAGGCTTGGCACGCTGCCCCCTTTCATTAGAGAGGGTAATGCCTTTAGTGATTTTGAAAGTCCAGAGTTACTTCTAATAGGTACTGACGACAATTATCTGATCTCAATGCTATCAACTTTACTGTCACAAGTTATTGAAAATGCCACTAAGGTAATGTTTGTCTCGGGTTCTGAAGCAGAACTTATAAAAACTTCAATTTGTACTATGTTGGCCACACGTTTAAGTTTAATCAATGAACTTGCAAGCCTTGCAGAAGAATTTAATATCGATATTAATACAGTGATTGAAGGCATCGGAGCAGATAGTCGGGTTGGGAATTCTTACTTACAGCCTGGTTGTGGGTTTGGAGGGCTAACCCTCCCTCAGGAAGTGGATAACTTATTATTACAGTTTTCTCGAACAAGCTCGGGCTCGGAGATGTTAAAGGCAGTATCTGAAACAAATCGAAACCAAAAGGAAGTTTTATTCCGAAAATTTTGGTCTTATAACAAAGCTAATATCTCTGAGTTAAGAGTTACCATTTGGGGGGCGAGCTTCAAGCCTAACTCCAGCTCAATAGACAACTCACCTATTCACGAATTAATAGAAGCTTTAACGGCTCAAGGCTGTGAGATCAATATTTACGATCCTGCTTCAACAACTGCACTTTCTATACAATATAGTGAATATCTTAATATCCAACTTTTTGATAATAAATATGAGGCTGCAGAAGATTCTGATGCACTATTTATTGTTACTGATTGGAAGGAATTCTTTGAGCCTGACTTTATCTTACTCAGGCAACGAATGAACAAACCAATTATCTTTGATGGTCGTAATATATATGACCCAGGGGAATTAATTGAGTTTGGATTCCAATACTTTGCTGTTGGCCGCGGTCAGAAAAGAAATGATTAAAAAGGTTTTGCTATGAAGTCATGCTTTAAAGCCTATGATATTAGAGGCAAATTAGAAGAAGAACTAAATACTGATATCGCTTATAGAATTGGCAGAGCATTTGCTAGAGAGCTATCGCCAGAATCAGTTGTTATTGGGGCGGACATACGATTAACATCAGAAGAGTTAAAGCAAGCAACTGCTAGTGGTCTTATGGATGAAGGGGTCAACGTTATAGACCTTGGCATGACTGGAACGGAAGAAGTGTATTTTGCGACTCAATACCTTGGGGTTGATGGAGGTATTGAAGTGACTGCCAGCCATAATCCTATCGATTATAATGGGTTAAAGCTGGTTAAACAGAACGCTCGTCCAATTAGTGCCGATACTGGCTTAAAGGATATAGAATCCTTGGTTTATAGTGGATTGATTAATTCTGAGATTTCGAAAGATAAAGGCAATCTCAGTAAGCAAAATGTGACCGCAGAATTTGTTGAGCATCTTTTAGGCTACATCACCCTTAATTCTTTAATGCCAATGAAGATAGTGATGAACAGTGGTAATGGAGCTGCTGGGCATATAATTGATGCAATAGAGTTAAAGTTTGAAGAGCTAGGGATTCCTGTAGAGTTCATTAAGATACATCATGAGCCAGATGGAACTTTCCCGAATGGAATACCTAACCCAATCCTTACAGAAAACCGGGCTGTAACATCTAGTGCTGTCCTTGAGCACCAAGCTGATATGGGAATTGCTTGGGACGGTGATTTTGATCGCTGCTTCCTTTTCGATGAAAAAGGACAATTTATAGAGGGCTACTATATCGTAGGTCTTTTGGCCGAAGCATTTCTTAAGAAAAATCCTGGAAGTAAGATTGTTCATGATCCGCGTTTAACCTGGAATACGATTGATATTGTAAAAGCAAATGGTGGTATACCTATTCAGTCAAAATGTGGGCATGCCTTTATTAAAGACGTTATGCGTGAACATGATGCCGTCTATGGTGGTGAAATGTCAGCACATCATTACTTCAGGGATTTTGGTTATTGTGATAGTGGCATGATTCCGTGGCTACTTGTCGCTGAATTATTATCCCAAAAAGGCACCTTACTTTCATCGCTAGTTGAGGAGCGTATTAATAAGTTTCCTTCATCTGGTGAGATTAATAAAGCTATTGATAATCCAGATAAGGCGATCCAGCAAATTAAACATGAGTTTCAGAGTGAAGCAAAACTAATAGATACCACCGATGGTATCAGTCTGGAGTTTGAGAGCTGGAGATTTAATCTTAGAAGGTCAAATACTGAACCTGTCGTTCGATTAAATGTTGAAGCAAGAGGTAATAGAGCTCTTTTAGATGAAAAAACAGAAGAACTATTATCATTGCTCTGATTAGAGTCAGCGAGTGACAAATATGATCTTAATAAGTTGTAATAAAGTTGTTTTAATGGAGATGAATGAGGCAATCTTTTATAAAAAATTTTTTTTTGTAAAAACTATGTTCTTATATAAAACTTTATGTTTTGGATTACATAGTGTTGCTAACCTTTAGAAGAACAACGGTGAGGCACTCATCTAAGATATTTAAACTTTATATTGAAATGAGGACTTGGGAGTTTGAGCAATGGCTAAAATTTTAGTTACAGGGTCTTCTGGCTTTGTCGGGACGAGACTTATGACGCTCTTAAATAGAGAGCATCATATAATCGCACCGGTAAGAAAGCATATCACAATGTCATTACCTAATGTTCATTATCCAATTGTTGCGGATCTTGCAGATTTAGCAAATCAATCTCAGCACTTTTCCAACATTGACATAGTGATTCACGCGGCTGCGAAAGCACATGCTGCAGGAGAATCATTAGATAAATATAGACAGATCAACACCGAAGCAACATTGGCTATTGCGAAGTCAGCTGCTAAACAAGGGGTAAAGCGTTTTGTATTTTTAAGCTCTATAGGTGTTAATGGTCTTGGTAATAACAAACCGTTTACAGTTTCTGATACACCTTGCCCGGTGGAGGCATACGCTATTTCAAAATTTGAAGCAGAAAATGAGCTCAAACGAGTCGCTTCTGAAACAGGTATGGAAGTCGTTATTATTCGACCTCCATTGGTATACGGTGCAAAAGCTCCGGGAAACTTTTGCAAGTTGAGAGAACTAACAAACAAAAACCTCCCTTTGCCTTTGGGTGCAATCTACAATAAACGTAGTTTAGTAGCTTTAGATAATTTGATAGACTTAATTATTACATGCATTGATCATTCAAAAGCCGCTAACCAGACATTTTTAGTCAGTGATGATCAGGATATTTCTACCACTGATTTACTTAAAATGATGATAATAGCTTCGGGGAAAAAAACTAAGTTGTTAGCAGTGCCAGTAACTATATTAAAAGTCATTGGCATATTAACCAGAAAACAGACGATTATTGACCGTCTTTGTGGTAACTTGCAGGTTGATATCAGCCATACCAAGCATACATTGAATTGGACACCTCCGATAACGGTTGAAGAGGGGATCAAGCGCTGTTTTATTAAAGAGGAATTATGCTAATTCGTTTTATAGACATTATTTTTGCCTTATTTGGTTTGGTATTTGGTTTACCAATTCTAGTAACTTTAACTCTTATCGGATTTCTTGATACAGGATCACCGATTTTTCGCCAAGTACGAGTTGGGCGCTATAAAAAGCCATTTACGCTGGTAAAATTTAGAACAATGAAAGTCGATACAGCTAGTGTAGCAAGCCACTTAGCAGCCTCCAGTGCCATTACTACTTTTGGAGGCCTTTTGCGCAAAACAAAGCTGGATGAGCTTCCGCAATTGTGGAATGTGTTAAAAGGTGAAATGAGCTTAGTTGGACCTAGACCTGGATTATTTAACCATCAAGAGCTAACTGATGCCAGAGAGAAGTACGGAGTGTTTAATTCTCGTCCTGGTATAACGGGTTTAGCACAAGTTAATCAGATCGATATGTCTACACCTGAATTGTTAGCCGAGACTGATGCTGTAATGCTTAACTCTTTAACCCTAAAAGGTTACTTTAAATATATTTTTATGAACTTGTTGGCAGGGGTGCGGGTGATAGAGTTAAATAATTCCTTTATAGCTAAGTACGTTTAAAGTATGACTGAGATAGTTATTAGCAAGATAAAGATGATTATAATCTAATGGATATATGAAAATGGCCTATATATTAGAAAAACTGTTATCGGCCCCAAGAGCAGTAAAGCGAAGTATAACTTACATCGTTGATTTAGGCATTCATATTTTCGCCTATATATTAGCGTTGTACTTAACATTTCAAAGTTTAAGCATTAACGAGACTAGTAATGTTTACTTCATTCATGCAACTACATCCATAGTGAGTTCAATATTCTTGTTGGCTATTTTGGGCTTTTATAGAGCTGTTAATCGTTTTGTAAGCTTTAAAATATTGTTGGTTGTAGCTTTAGGTTCTTCCTTATCAAGTTTTGCCTATTACTTTATTGGCAACAGCTTGAGTATTCCATTTGTTGTTGGATCTTCGACTGTTATATATGGTGCAGTACTTTGTATTTTGTTGGGTGGTTCTCGCTTACTAGTTCGTTCTTATTTTAGTATGCGATTTAATACTCAAAAGAAGAAGGTGGTTATTTATGGAGCCGGTTCTGCTGGACGCCAATTAGCTACGTCTTTAATCGCCGGTAATGAATACTATCCAGTAGCCTTTATAGATGATGAAACCTCGCTTGACGGTGTGATAATTCAAGGAATAAGAGTTTACAGCCCGAATAATTTGAAAAATGTAGTTAAACTGAACAGTGCAGAAAAAGTATTACTGGCATTACCGAGTATTTCAAGAGCTCAACGAAAACTTATTATTGGTAGGGTGGAAAAAGCTGGTGTCGCGGTTCAAACTATACCTGGTATGGCTGATATAGTTGCTGGGAAAATGAAGATTGATGAGTTTCAAGATGTTGAAATTGAAGATCTTTTGGGACGTGACCCTGTTCCCCCAGTTAAAAAGCTATTTAAAAAGAATATTTCTAATAAAGTGATACTTGTCACTGGAGCTGGAGGTTCTATTGGTTCCGAGTTATGCAGACAGATTTTAATGCTGAAACCTAAAGCTTTAATTCTGTTTGATGTATCTGAATTTGCATTGTACCAAATAGATAAAGAACTGAATGAAAAGAAAGCAAGTGAAAATCTTAATGTTTTAATTAAGCCAATTCTTGGAACTGTTTTAGATAAGAAAAAAATTAGCAAAGTTATAAAGAGTTTTGATGTTCAAACCGTATACCATGCTGCTGCCTATAAGCATGTACCTATGGTAGAACACAATGTGATTGAGGGTATAAAAAATAACGTTTTCGGTACTCTTAATGTTGCTATCTCATCGGAAGAAGCTGGTGTCGAAAGTTTTGTTCTTATTTCAACTGATAAAGCTGTGAGACCAACAAATGTAATGGGTGCAACAAAACGATTTTCTGAACTAGTTTGTCAATCTATAGCGACAAATAATGCCAAAACTTGCTTCAGCATGGTTAGATTTGGAAACGTTCTAGGTTCATCAGGTTCCGTGATTCCTGCATTTAAAAACCAGATTAGAAATGGAGGCCCAGTAACAGTTACCCATCCAGATATCATCAGATACTTTATGACCATTCCAGAGGCTGCACAGCTTGTTATACAAGCTGGAGCAATGGCAAAAGGAGGAGATGTTTTTGTTTTAGATATGGGGGAACAAGTAAAAATTGTTGAGCTAGCTAAGAAATTGATTACATTAATGGGCCTTGAACCTAAGAGTGCTGAAAACCCACATGGCGATATAGAGATAGTCTATTCGGGCTTAAGGCCAGGAGAAAAGTTATTTGAAGAGTTACTAATCGGTAATAATGTAGAAGGCACCGCTCATCCAAGAATTATGACAGCAAATGAAGAGTTTCTGTTGTGGAATGAAATGTCTGCTATTATTGAAAAACTTGAGGCTTGTTGCTTAATCGATGATATCCAAGGTATTCGAGATATACTCCTAGAGGCTCCGGCTGATTATAATCCAAATGCTGTCATTGAAGATTATTTATGGAAGAGTAGAGAAAAGTCTTCTTCGACAGATTCAAAAATAATAAAGCTTAAGTCGTAACACTATAAAAATTATACTTAAATATTTTATTACTTATCTTATCTAGCTATTGCAAAGGGGCTACGGAATCGAAAAAGTGATTAAGCTACTTTTCCAGCATGCTATCTTAAATTGAGAAAGTAGTAATTAGTTTACCAGTGTGTAAACCCACCGAAACTCACAATAAATTGCAAAACATATGAAATAGAAGCACAAGAATTATTATTCCTACTCAAAAAATCTAATTAATGCCCATATTTCTTTCTATCACACCTTTATCTTTTCTAGTTATTTAACCTATATAACTTCTATTCCTATACTTTAATGATTGTTTAGTGCCCTGACTTCAGGGCATGGTGGTAACGGTGCTCTGAGGAGCCGGGCAGTCATTATGGTCATTTCTCTAACACATCTTCGTCAACTTGAGTATGAGTCCATCCAGATCATGCGTGAAGTCATTGCTGAGTTTGATAAACCAGTAATGCTTTATTCCGTAGGCAAGGACTCATCTGTACTTCTTCATCTGGCGCGCAAAGCATTTGCGCCGGCGAAGCTGCCATTTCCACTACTTCATGTTGATACGACGTGGAAGTTCAAAGAGATGATTGCCTTCCGTGACCAAATGGCTAAGGACTATGGTTTTGAACTGTTAGTTCATCAGAACCCTGATGGGTTGGCGATGAATGTGGGTCCTTTTAGTCATGGTAGCGCAACTCATACGGATATCATGAAAACTCAAGGGCTTAAGCAAGCTTTGAATGAGCATCAGTTCGATGCTGCTTTTGGTGGTGCTCGTCGTGATGAGGAAAAAACACGAGCCAAAGAGCGTGTCTACTCTTTCCGCGATAAGAAGCATCGTTGGGACCCTAAAAATCAGCGCCCAGAGCTTTGGAATATTTTCAATGGTAAAGTTCACAAGGGAGAGAGCATTCGTGTTTTCCCTCTGTCTAACTGGACCGAGCTGGATATTTGGCAGTATATCTACCTTGAGAAAATACCGATTCCAGACCTCTATTTCGCCAAGGAGCGCCCTGTAGTAGAGCGAGATGGCACCTTAATCATGGTGGATGATGACCGCATGCCTTTGGAAGAAGGTGAGAAGCCCATGATGAAAAAAGTACGTTTCCGTACGCTAGGCTGTTATCCGCTAACAGGAGCCGTAGAGTCCGATGCTGATACACTTCCAGCAATCATTCAGGAAATGTTACTGACAAAAACTTCGGAACGCCAAGGTCGAGTGATTGACCGTGATAGCGCAGGTTCTATGGAAAAGAAAAAGATTGAGGGGTACTTCTAATGTCACATGCATCTCCTTTAATTGAAAACGATATTCTTGCTTACCTTGAGCAGCATGAAAATAAAGAGTTATTACGTTTTATTACCTGCGGTAGCGTTGATGATGGTAAAAGTACACTAATTGGTCGCTTGTTACATGACAGTAAAATGATCTTTGAAGATCAGTTAGCTGCGGTCACTGAAGATAGCAAAAAGTCAGGCACGACAGGCGATAAGGTTGATTTAGCGCTGCTAGTTGATGGATTACAGTCTGAGCGTGAGCAGGGGATTACGATTGATGTTGCCTATCGTTACTTTTCAACGGATAAGCGCAAATTTATTATAGCGGATACTCCGGGGCACGAGCAGTATACTCGCAATATGGCAACGGGCGCATCAACGTGTGACTTAGCTATTATTTTGGTGGACGCTAGACATGGTGTTCAAACCCAGACACGTCGACACAGCTTTTTATGTTCTTTATTAGGCATTAAGCATGTCATCGTGGCTGTCAATAAAATGGACTTGGTTGATTACTCTCAGGAGCGATACAAAGAAATTCAAGCACAGTACTTAGAACTTGCTGGCTCTTTGGATATCCCGGATATTCGATTTGTACCGATTTCAGCGCTCGATGGTGATAATGTTGTTAACCCCAGCGAGAACATGACCTGGTTTCGTGGTTCGCCTTTGATGCACTATCTTGAAACCACTGAGATCGCTAGTGATATTAATTTGGTCGACTTTAGATTTCCTGTGCAATACGTCAATAGGCCGCACTTGGACTTTCGAGGGTTTGCCGGAACTATCGTCTCAGGTACTATTGCTAAAGGCGATACTATTAGAGCATTGCCTTCCGGTAAGCTGGCAAAAATTAAATCCATCGTAACTTTCGATGGAGAGCTGGAAGAGGCCTCGGCGCCAATGGCTGTGACTTTAACGCTTAACGATGAAATTGATATCAGCCGTGGCGACATGATTGTTAAGAAGGATAACCTTCCCAATGTGTCAAACCGTATGCGAGCAAAAGTTGTTTGGATGCACGAGACTGCACTGACCACACATCGTGAGTATTACATTAAGTTTAATAGTAAGTTAACTACCGGTGAGTTTGACGAGGTTCATCACCGTATAGATGTGAATACGATGGCTGAACATGATGCTGGCCAGTTGGAGTTAAATGAAATCGGTGTTGTGGACTTGTCGGTCAATGAAAAAGTGATGTTCGACGATTATCGAAGTAACCACAAAACAGGGGCGTTTATCATCATTGATCGTTTAACCAATGTGACTGTTGGGGCTGGGATGATAGAAACGGCACTGACTGACTCTGGTGATGATGTTACCGAGCATAACTACAGCGAGTTTGAGTTTGAGTTTAATCAACTTGTGCGCAAACATTTCCCACATTGGGGAGCCAAAGACATTACTAAGAGCTAATTAAATGGATTTCGCGCAACTCTATGTTGTAGCGGTGATAGTAGCCATGCTTGGTGGGCTAATAATGAATATTGCTCGCCCTGCATGGCTTTTTTCATTAGCCGCCTTAATACTCTACTTCCCTGGGTTTGTTGAGCCTGAAAGGATGTTTAGTCATGCCGTGAACCCAGCTGTTCTGACTCTTATTTTATTACTGATTAGTTCATTAGCTCTTGAGCGAACTCGCTTGTTGAGCTGGATAAGTAAACGGTTATTCGCGAAAAGCCAGCTGTTAACGCTTTTACGGATGGGTGGGCTGGTCGCATTCAGCTCAGCGCTATTGAATAATACCGCTGTCGTTGCTTCATTGATGAGTGCTGTTAGGAAAAATACATCGCATCCTTCAAAGCGGCTTCTTATTCCGCTATCGTATTTCGCCATCCTTGGTGGAACACTAACCCTTATCGGTACCTCTACCAACTTAATTGTTAACAGTTTCTTGGTTGATTACGGTGAGCCTAGTCTTAACTTTTTTGACTTTCTATCGGTGGGCCTCAGTATTTTATTGGTGGCTGGCACGGCTGTGATCATTAGTAGCTACTGGATTACGGGCTCAGTGTTACCGAAAGAAATCAGCAAAGACTATTATTTAGAGGCCAGCATTGAGTCTGGTAGCGCTATTGTTGGGCAAACTCTACAGCAGTCAGGACTCGCAGGCTTATCTGGTTTAACGCTTGTTGAGTTAATTAGGGAAGACCATGTTATTTCAATGCCTGATTCTGATGAGCTTTTAAAAGCGGATGACCAACTCATTTTCGCGGGCGATGTCTCGCAGGCTAAACAGTTAGCTGCAATTAATGGTTTAAGCGTATTTGCTGAGAATACAGGGTTGCTTGATAAGTATTTAACCGAAGTCATCGTCAGCCCTAACTCAACGCTAGTAGGGAGATCTTTAAAACAAAGTAGCTTTAGGGCACACTTTGACGCAGCTGTAGTGGCTATCGGACGGAATGGCTCAAGATTGTCTGGAACCATCGCAAATACGGAAATAAGAGCTGGCGACAAGCTGGTTTTAGCAATCGGTCTAGATTTCTACAAGCGACCTAATATTGATCGTAATTTTATTTTGCTGGATAAAAAAGAACTCCACCCGCCACTGGCTAAACACCAAGAAGTAGCCGCTGAAACTGGCTTTTTGGCTGTGGTTGGCATGGCGGCCGCAGGTGTTATGACTCTGCTGTCAGGCTTATTTCTTTATTTAATGTCATTATTTGTATTTCGTGTTCTAACACCGACAGAAGTCAGAAGACGTTTACCTTTTGAAATATGGCTTGTCGTAGCTTCTGCGCTAGCAATCGCAGATGTTTTTAACCAGGTTGGTGCTGCGGAGCTTTTGGCCAGCGTAGTGCAGGCGTTGTTATCTGTTGATTCCGGTAATGATTATATCGGTGTATATTGGGCTTTTATTGTTTGCTACTTGCTAACGTGGTTAATCACCGAGGTGGTGACCAATAATGCAGCAGCAGCCTTAATGTTCCCAATGGCATTTGGCTTGGCTGAATCGCTTGGGGTTAATTACATGCCTTTTGTAATGGCCGTAGCTTACGGTGCCTCTGCAAGTTTTATTAGCCCATTTGGGTATCAAACCAACTTGATGGTGATGAATGCCGGTAACTTAAAGTTTACGGATTTTGCAAAAGCGGGTTGGTTAGTATCGATGAGTTTTAGTATCGTGGCGATAGTCATGATTCCGATAGTTTTTCCTTTTAATTAGATGAGAGTGTGAGGTAGTCATGAGCGATAACGTTGTTTGGCATCAACATCAAGTGAGCCATGATGATCGTTGTAAACAAAAGTCACAAAGACCCTGTGTTCTATGGTTCACAGGCCTATCCGGCTCTGGTAAATCGACGGTGGCTAATGCGGTCGAAAGCTTGTTGTTTCAAAATCAGAATCACAGCTACTTGCTGGATGGAGATAATGTAAGACATGGGCTCAATAAGGATTTGAACTTTAGTGATGAAGACAGGGTGGAGAATATTCGCCGTATTGGTGAAGTGTCGAAGTTATTTGCAGATTCGGGCCTTATCGTTTTATCAGCGTTTATTTCTCCCTTCCGCTCTGATAGACAGCAGGTGAAAGATTTATTACCGAGTGGCCAGTTTATAGAAGTTTTTGTTGATACTCCTCTCGAGGTTTGTGAGCAACGTGACCCAAAGGGGCTGTATAAAAAAGCCAGGGCAGGTGACATAAAGGATTTTACAGGGCTTGATTCACCATATGAGTCTCCTCTTGAGCCTGACGTACACTTGAAAGCAGGTGACAAGCCAGTGGAAGTGCTAGCCCAAGAGGTTGTTGATTATTTGGTGGACAAAGGTTTTGTTAAAAAATAGATGTCAGTAATATAAAAAGCTGCAATGCAGTGGCTTTTTTATTCATGAGACTTAAAACAAAAAAACGCTAATAATGCGGACATAAAAAATGCCACATAAAGTGGCATCTTTTTAATTTGGTAGTCGCGAGTGGATTACTGCGGGCTAATGCCCTTGCCCTGAAGGGCCAGACTAAAGTCTGTTCAAAAGACTTCGTCTTTTGTCAAACCACCTTCGGTGGTCCTCATCCACATCATCCTGCTATAAAAAATGCCACATAACGTGGCATCTTTTTAATTTGGTAGTCGCGAGTGGATTCGAACCACCGACCCCCACCATGTCAAGGTGGTGCTCTAACCAACTGAGCTACGCGACTTCTTTAAGTGCGGGAATTCTACCACAAACTTTGATGGACTCAAGTACTTATTATGACTTTTTGTTGGTTATAGCCACGTCAATGATAGTTGTATTGAATTGACAAAAATGACTCCAAGAGGAGCCTTTTTTGGTCTTATAAACAGTAGTTTAGTAAACCCTGAGTTCATAATATCCTGAACCATAATAAGAGTGCACAATCACACGATAGTAACCGTGTTGAGTGGCGTACTGGATTGATTCAGATGAACTGTAAGACTGAGATGCAGCCACATAGACCCACTTATTGCCATTCCATTCCTGTAGGTAAAGATCAAAGTCGGCGTTTGTTGGGCCTTCCAGTGTGAATGTGAAAGTGCCGCCTTCGGTATAGAACCAGCCACCATGAGGCTCTACTCTGAGTTCATTATGGTACAAGTAATTAGAAAAGTAATGACTCGCTGTTGGTTCTGCTTGGCCGGCTTCTTCCTGGCCTACTGTAAAGTCCATTACCGCAGACGCCAGGCTCACGTTATGAATATGGAGTCCTGACTCAGTGCCATCAGACCATAATGAGTTGGTTTGGCCGTCACCGCTTTGCGGGATATTGTAATTAAAGTCACTGCCTGCATATAAGTCAGTGTCGTCGCCTTGATTCATCGCATTTTCAGGGTCGCGATTTCCGTCAGCGTGCTCCATTTGCACAAAAGGCAACAGTTCATTATTGTTACTGCCATCGGGATCGATATGCCATACCGCTAAACCTGAATCTGGCTGAAACTGGTTGTGGCCTGACTGATGGATAGTCTCAATATAAAAGGCTTCACCTTGACGATTAGGGTTTGACCAGCGATAGATTACGCGACTATCGGAAGAAAGACTTTGTTGTCCTTGGCTCGACTCAGGATTGACATCTGGATTAAGCTCTTGCGCTTCTACCCAGCCCGCTAGATAACGGAAATATGCATTTGGAGACACGGGGTTGTGCTTCGTATCGGACTTTGCGCCACCAAGCGCCATTAAACCAAAATCCGCCACTGAGCCAAAAGAAGACTCATCATAGTCAAATAAGTCCGGCCAGCGGAAAAGCAGGTGTGCCGTTTCATGGACAAAGGGCCCCAACTCTAATTCACTACCAATGTTGGTGATTTGGTAACGGTCAGTACAAACGCCATCAGCACAGAATGCTGGGATGAGTTTACCCATATGAGGCCATAAACCTCTTGACCAAGAACCATCAGTGTCGCCAGCGTAGAATACATTGAGCCCCATAATTTGGTTGTTGGCGTCAGTGCTCAATGTTGAAAAATCAAACCCTTCGGTGTTTTCTAACCATGTCAAAGCTTCAGTAATTAACTCTCTAGAACGCACTGTTGAGCTATGATTATCATCAGTGTAGTAAGCTTTGTGATTCTTTGCAGTATAGAAGCGAGTGACAGTGTTGGTATAGTTTAGGTTACCGTGTGAAACATCACTAAAGTAACCATTAACCGATGCACTGTTTCCGAACTCACTGTAGTTCGCAGCATTTAAAAAGTTTTCAATGTGTTGCTGACTAAGCTCAGAAGTTTCATCCGGAAACTCAATTAACAGAGTTAAGCCACGTACATTCCCAGAAGCAAACTGTGCGCGCTCCTTAAGTTTCTGCTCGCGAGTTTTTAGAGTGATTTGCTGCTGAGAGGTTTCTTCGCCTAGTTTTTCTTCTTTATTTTCTTCGGTGCCTTCCTCTTTTTCACCAGACCCTAGGCCTCCACGACGCACATATCGGTTCGTGAAAGGATCAAAGTCACTCGAACTGACTAATTCGCCTGTGGATACTAAAGCCGTTCTATCTTCATTAACTGTTGCATAGACCAAGCCGCCGACGGTTTCATCGTAGATGACCAGTACGCCAGTTTTGCTGTGTTGCTCGCCAAAGTAATCATGACCATTAAGGTATATGGTTACGACATCGCCATTCGGCTGTAAGTATTGGTATTCATGCTCAATGTAAGGTTTTCCTGCTAACGCTCCCGAGCTCCATGCCAGAAAGCCTACCCCTAGTAGCAATCTATTCATTTCTTGATTTCCTGTACTTTGAATGTGTTTATTACTTATTGATATGACTCTGCGGGGTGTTGTTTTCACTAGTGTTTTTAGACTATTTTCGACCGCAATGTGCCATCAATTAATGTGACATCTCTCACATACAGCGTCTGAGTATAACAAAAGTGAAGCAAAGATCACTTGTTGATTAAAAAATAAGCATCTGATAAGAGCAGTTGTGCTCATTTTGAGCACTAATCGGAGGTTTTATCCTTAAATTCGCACAAATCTTCAATAATGCAAGAGCCGCATCGGGGCTTCCTAGCGACGCAAGTATAGCGGCCATGGAGTATCAACCAGTGGTGAGCATCCAACAAAAATTCTTTGGGCACAAATTTTAATAAAGCGTCTTCGACTTTTCGAACAGTCTTGCCCGGAGCGATATTGGTCCGGTTGGATACGCGGAAAATATGCGTATCGACAGCCATTGCAGGTTGGCGGAACGCTGTGTTTAAAACAACGTTAGCCGTTTTACGGCCTACGCCAGCTAATGCCTCAAGATCTGGCCGGTTATCTGGAACAACAGAGTCATGTTTTTCAATCAGATCTTTACAGCAGGAGATGACGTTTTTAGCTTTGCTATTAAATAAGCCGATGGTTTTGATGTATTCCTTTAGACCTTCTTCGCCCAGCGCATAAATAGACTCAGGTGTGTTAGCGACAGGGTATAGCTTACGAGTGGCTTTGTTGACGCCGACATCGGTAGCCTGTGCTGAGAGGATGACAGCAATGAGTAGCTCAAAAGTTGAGCTGTATTCAAGTTCGGTTTCAGGGTTTGGGTTCTGTTCTCTTAGTCGCTCAAAAATTACTTGGCGCTTAGCTTTATTCATTAGTGACGGTTTCCCCACTGATATTTTGATTATTGGTTCTATGCTTTACTTTTTCTGCGGCTTTATTATCAATAACATTTTTAACTGCAATTAAAATCCCTAGAGCGACAAAAGCTCCTGGAGGCAATATGGCAAAGAGAAACTTGGCATCTGTTAAGTAAAATGAAATTTCTAGATTGCTGGCCCAGCCTCCGAGTAATTGCTCGGCTCCTGAGAAAAGGGTTCCTTGGCCAATCATTTCTCTTAAAGCGCCGAGTGTACAGAGCACAGCCGTGAAGCCAAGTCCCTGCATAATACCGTCCAGTAAAGAGGGTAAGAACCGGTTTTTCGATGCAAAAGCTTCAGCTCGCCCAATAATCGCGCAATTAGTCACGATCAACGGTATAAAAATGCCTAAAGTTAAGTATAAATCATAGGTGAATGCATTCATTAGCAAGCCAATATTGGTCACGAAGCTGGCGATCATCATGACAAAAATTGGGATGCGAATATCTTTTGGAATATAGTTACGAACCAGTGAAACCGATGCGTTGGAACCAGCGAGTACCAGCAACGTCGCTAGACCTAAGCCCAAGCCATTGATGAAAGTGTTACTGACTGCAAGCAGCGGGCATAAACCTAGGAGTTGGACCAGCGCTGGGTTATTGTCCCATAAGCCGTTCTTGACGATCGTTTTGTTATCAGTATCGCTCATGACTCACCTGCAGGTTGGGGGGCTTTACTGGCGCAATTTCTCGGCGCCATAAAAAGGGAATCTTTGTGCTCGTTAAAGTAGCTTAAGGCTTTTGCAACTTGTGCGACGACAGCGCGAGGGGTGATAGTTGCGCCTGTGAAGGCATCGAACGTACCGCCATCCTTTTTGACTTTCCATTGTGCAACCCCTGGGTTATCTAAAGACTTGCCTTCGAATGTGGTTACCCAGTCACTTTTATTGATATCAACTTTATCACCAAGGCCCGGGGTCTCTTTATGGTCGGTAACTCGAAGCCCTGCGATGGAACCATCATAATAGATGCCTAATACCATATTAATTTTGCCACTATAGCCATTGGGGGCAACGGTTTCCATGACCAGTGCCACAGGCTCTTGATCTTGAAACATGCGGTACACTTGACGAGGATTGGTGTTACCAAGGTCTGAGTTAGCTGGGATAAGCGTGCAATCATGATGTACATCATTGTTGTACTGATCGGCTGGCACCAATTGATCGAGAGTTCTTGCTAATGCAGCTTTCATCTCGCCAGCGATAGTGTCACGAGTAATAAAGTAAGTTGCCGCAATTAAGCCGACACAGACAGCAGCGAAAGCGGCAAGGATTAAGGCATTTTTACTGATGACTTTATTGAGCATCAGAGCCTCCTCTGGTCGCTTTAGAATCTTTAGTCGGGCGCTTATTATGACCGTAGGTTCGTGGCTTGGTGTAGTAATCAATCATCGGCACCGCCATATTCATTAACAACACAGCAAAGGCGATAGCATCCGGGTAACCGCCAAAAGTGCGAATAAGCACCGTGATAATGCCGATGCCTAAGCCAAAAATCCAACGCCCCTTGATCGTGGTCGATGCGGTGACAGGATCGGTAGCGATGAAGAAAGCCCCCAGCATCGTGGCGCCGGCAAAGCCATGGAACATTGGGAATAGATAATGATCACTGTTTACAAAAAATAGAGGCAAGGAAATAACGCCCATGCCCAATAGCAAGGCGATAGGGATTTGCCAGCCAATAATTTTTTTGAACATCAACAGTAAGCCACCGGCTAAGAAAGCCAAATTAACCCACTGCCAGCCAACACCTGATAAGCCATTGATGATCGGGGATGCTTCGGCTTCGGGAATTCTATAACCTTGCGCAAGTTCAGTTTTAATGTGGTCGAGCGGTGTGGCCATAGTGTAGCCGTCAACGCCTTGCTTGAGCATATTTACGGTGGCTTCATCAGACGCTGAGCCAGACAATATGATACTAATAGCGTCGACAACACCGACGGGATTTTCCGCCAAAGACTGTGGTGGTAACCACGTCGTCATCTCTAGTGGAAAAGAAATTAAGAGTAGAACATAGCCAACCATGGCTGGGTTAAAAATATTATTTCCAAGGCCGCCATAAACATGTTTAGCGAAGACGATGGCAAAGGCCGTTCCCAAAACAGTCATCCACCAAGGAAGCAGTGGCGGCAGCGCTAGCGCTAATAACCAAGCTGTCACAAAAGCGCTTCCATCCCACAAAATCGGCAAAACTGGGCGGTTTCTTAGCTTGAGTATCAAAGCTTCAGCGAACAGTGCAGTGCTGCAAGCAATGATCAGGTTGACTAAAACACCAATGCCAAAAAAGTACATCAGAACAAATAATCCGGGCAGAGTCGCCGCCACGACCCATAACATCATCTGGGTGACTGAGTTGGTCTTTTTGGCAAAAGGTGACGAAAGTAATGCCATCAGTTATTTCCTTCAGAGTTGTTCTTGTCAGAGTTGTCCTTGTCGGACGAAGGTTCGCTGTTATCAGAACCCTCGGCCTGCTGCGCTTTCTTTTTGGCCTGTACTCGGGCTAAAGCTGCTTGCACCGCTGCTTTCTTTTCGTCTTTTTTACCTGCTTCTTGTGCGGCTTTTTTGCGGGCTTCCGCTGCTTTGCGATGCCGTTCAGCTTTTTCGCGCTTCACGCGCTCAAGACGTTCTTGGCGAGCCTCATACCGTTCACGAGCTTTTTCTGCTTTGATCTTTTCGACTCGTTTGTTGCGAATGGTTGATTTGGCATAACGGTAATGTTGTACCAGCGGAATGTGGCTAGGGCAGACATACGCACAAGCGCCGCATTCTATGCAATCAAATAGGTCATACTCTTCTGCTTTGTCGAATTCATCTGCTTGCGCATGCCAGAACAATTGTTGAGGTAGTAATGATGCTGGGCAGGCATCCATACAAGCGCCACAGCGAATGCAGGGCAGAGCAGTTTGATCCAGACCCAGTTCGCCATCCGCAGCCATGATGATGCAGTTTGTGGCTTTGACAATGCCGACATCAGCACTGGGCAATTGATACCCCATCATCGGGCCGCCCATGATCAACCTTTTCGGTGTCTCAGACTTGGTTGCTTGTACTAAATGATTGACGGGAGTACCGAATGGAACCCAATAGTTTCCCGGAGTATTGCAACTATCACCGGTGAGTGTTACCAAGCGCTCAACCAAAGGTTTACCTTCGTTTAGGGCCTGCTGAATAGCGTAGCAGGTTCCAACATTATGCATCACCAGCCCCAAGTCAGCAGGTAGCTTGCCATGTGGTACTTCTTTGCCCGTAAGCAGCTGAATCAATTGTTTCTCGCCACCGCTGGGGTACTTTGTCGGGACCACCCCCAGCTTTATGTTGGACAGCTTGAGTGCTTCGCGAGCCTGTTGAATCGCATCAATGGCTTGAGGCTTGTTATCTTCGATACCAATAACAATATCGATATCCTGATACAGCTTACTGATAATCTCAGCGCCGAGCAGTACTTCTTTAGCATGCTCCTGCATCAGCTTATCGTCACAAGTAATATAGGGCTCACATTCAGCTGCGTTGATGATGAGAGTGTGAATGCCTTCATGTTGTTTAAGCTTAATATGGCTCGGGAAAGACGCGCCACCTAAACCGACAACCCCTTTTTCAAAGATTTGTGCGAGTACCGCCTCTCTGTCCATGTCATCTAAGCTATGAGTAGGAGTTAACTCACACCACCGATCCTCACCATCCGCTTTTATCACAATACAGAGATCGTCCAAGCCTGAAGGGTGGGCAATGGTTCGTTTTTCAATCGCGACCACCTCACCGGATGTTGGTGCATGCTGATAGGCACTAAAAATACCATCGCACTCTGCAATCACTTGGCCCTTGAGAACCGTATCACCAACCTCCACAATGGGTAGCGAGCGATTACCGGCTTGCCCTTTTAAGTTGATAATGAATTCACTCGCCAGTGGCAGTCGCTTGATTTCTGGCTGACTAGAGCGAAGTTTGTGTTCTTCTGGGTGAATCCCACCTGGGATTTCATAAATCGGTATTTCAGAGGCACGACTTTTAGGCGTAGGGCTGGAGCGCTCCATTAGTTTGCCTCCACTTGCTTGACTGGGATCATTTGATCAGGTTGTTGCCATTTCCAGCTAGAAATCGTCTGCGGCAGTTCAATCATATCAATGCAGTCTACAGGGCAGGGTTCAACGCATAGATCACAGCCCGTGCATTCATCAATAATCACCGTGTGCATTAATTTGGGGGCGCCCAGTATGGCATCCACAGGACAGGCCTGAATACACTTGGTACAACCGATACACTCGTCCTCACGAATATAGGCAACGCTAGGAGGTTTTTCTTCGCCACGCTCTTCATCCAGCGGAATGACTTCGCGCCCAAGAAGCTCCGCCAAAGCTTTGACGCCAGCTTCCCCGCCTGGTGGGCACTTATTGATTTCATCGCCATTGGCAATCGCTTCGGCGTAAGGTTTACACCCCGGGTAGCCACATTGGCCGCACTGGGTTTGTGGTAGGATTTCATCGATTTGTTCAACTATCGGATCGCCTTCGACTTTGAATTTAATGGAGGCAAAGCCGAGTAATCCGCCAAAGACAAGGCCGAGTACTGCGAGAATGATAACCGCGGTAATTAAGTCCATGGCCAGCCCTACAACTTAACCAAGCCGGAAAAGCCCATAAAGGCTAGTGACATTAGTCCAGCAGTAATCATGGCGATAGAAGCACCTTTAAAAGGAATTGGCACGTCTGCCGCAGCTAAACGCTCACGCATCGCAGCGAATAGGATCAGAACTAGCGAAAAGCCGACCGCAGCACCAAAGCCATACACTACAGACTGTACAAAATTATGCTGCTCGTTAATGTTGAGCAAGGCGACGCCTAACACGGCACAGTTAGTGGTAATCAATGGCAAGAAGATGCCCAGTAAGCGGTACAAAATGGGGCTGGTTTTATGGATGATCATTTCCGTCAGCTGCACCATCACAGCAATGACCAAAATAAAGGAGAGAGTTTGTAAATATTCCATTCCCATGGGCGCGAGAATGTAGGTATTGACGATATAACTGAGTGCTGAAGCGAGGGTTAAAACAAAAGTGGTAGCGACAGACATGCCAATAGCGGTCTCAAGCTTCCCAGACACACCCATAAAAGGGCAGAGTCCTAAAAACTTTACCAACACAAAGTTGTTGACTAAAACGGTACCAATAAAGAGCAGTAAGTAGTCGCCCATGAAAAGTAAAAGCCTTGTTTTTGCTAGACTTTTTGCAAAATCTAAATAGGTCTCTAAAGTCCTTATATTATGCTAGATAGCGCCGCTTGAAACAACCGCAACTGAAGATCCTCCAATTGTGAAAGACTTACCAACTAGGTGCGTGAGCATAATCCTTATAATGAGGATGAATTTTAACCTTGAGCTGGTTAGACTAATGGACACGCTAAATCTCTGAAATATTATTTATGAAAAAATTATTGTTAAGTCTGAGCAGCGCCCTGTTAGTGGGTCTGAGCTCCCAGGCAGCTACCGGTAGTGGCTTGCCGAGCATCATTGACTATAAAAGCAGTCATCATCCGACGGTTGCTGAACATGGCATGGTGGTGACTCGTCAATATTTAGCGAGCCGAGTAGGGCGAGATATTCTGCAAAAAGGCGGTAATGCGGTAGATGCAACCATTGCTTCTGGTTTTGCCTTAGCGGTAGTGTTACCTGTTGCGGGAAATATTGGTGGTGGTGGTTTTATGTTGGTTCATGATGCTGAATCAGGCGAAACGATTGCTATCGATTATCGTGAAAAAGCACCCGCCAAAGCTCATAAAGATATGTATTTAGATGCTGAGGGTAACGTTGATCGCCAAAAAGCTCGATTCAGTTATATGTCGGTCGGCGTTCCGGGGACGGTAGCAGGTTTTGAACTAGCCCATAAAAAGTACGGCAAGCTGCCGTGGAAAGATTTAGTGGAGCCAGCGATTCGGTTAGCTGAAGATGGCTTTATCATGAACTGGGATCTGGCGACTAAGCTAGACACGCGTCGTACCCACTTAAGCCAGTCTGAAGCGACCAAGAAAGTCTTTTATAAAGAGGATGGTTCGACTTATAAGCTGGGTGATAAATTTGTGCAGCAAGATTTAGCATGGTCCTTAAAGCAGATTCAAAAACACGGGGCAAAAGCTTTTTATCAGGGCGAAGTAGGCGAAAAGCTGATTGCCGCGATGAAAAAACATGGTGGCATTATTTCACAGCAAGATCTTAAGGCTTACCAACCCAGCGTGAGAAAGGTTGTTCGAGGAAGTTACCGTGGACATGATATTGTCGCGATGCCTTTGCCAAGTTCTGGCGGCGTACACATCATTCAAATGCTCAACATTCTAGAACACTTTCCGCTAGCTGAGCTGGGATCAAACACCGCAAAAACCATCCACCTGATGGCCGAAAGTATGAAATACGCTTACGCTGATAGAAGTAAACATTTAGGCGATAGTGACTTTTATGATGCGCCAGTGGCGTGGCTTACCAGCAAAAAGTATGGCAGCAACATTGCTAAAAGCATCAGTCTGGACAAAGTAACAGCTTCAACCGATATTCAGCCAGGCATTCCTGCTGCGCCAGAAAGCCCTGAAACCACTCAAATATCCGTGGTCGATAAGTGGGGGAATGCGGTTTCCAATACATATACTCTAAACTACTCCTTTGGAACGGGCTTGGTGGCAGAAGGTACGGGAATTTTACTGAATAATGAGATGGATGACTTTTCAGCGAAACCTGGTACGCCAAATGGCTACGGCCTGATTGGTGGTGAAGCAAATACAATTGAGCCGAACAAACGTCCACTCAGCTCCATGACGCCGGTCATGGTATTCAAAGATGGAAAATTGAAATTACTAACGGGCAGTCCAGGCGGAAGTCGTATTATCACGGCGGTGCTGCAAATTGTTAGCAATGTCATTGACCATGATATGAATATTGCGTCAGCGACGCATACCCCGCGTTTCCATCATCAATGGCTGCCTGATGTCCTCTTTGTCGAGCCAGAACTTAATCAAGACACAGTCGATTTGTTACAAAACATGGGCTATAAAGTGAAGCGCAGCGGAACAATTGGTGCGACCCAATCTATTCAGATTGAAGACTATATTTATGGATCAGCTGACCCTAGACGACCCAACGCTGAAGCGGCAGGGTATTAATTAACTACACATCATCGCCGATGGTTGGCTCGACAGGCGTAGCACCACGGGCATTCCCTTCGGTCTCCATTGGCTTGTCTTTATTAGAAGCATCTTTTGAGACTTGTTCTTTTTTAGATTTAGCTGGTTTTTGTGGCGATTTTTTAGCTTTTCCAGCGTCGCCCTTATCTTTGCGCAGATAGCGAATTAGTAGCCAAGTACCAACACCAACAATAAACAAAATTCCCCAAACCATTGCTATGAAAGCGATATCACTGGTGAACTGCTCAACATTCCCGTCAAATAACTCGACCATGGTGTTGAGAATAAGGGGGGAGTAAGTGTCGATATCCTCAGCAGGGTGACCAAAACATAATGCACCTGCCAAAATAATCGAAGCTAAAAACCATTTAATTAAGAAGTGTTGCTTGCGAAAGGTAAACCATGCTAACGCCGCCAATAATAACGTTAAACCAATATAGAGTCCCCATGCTGCCCCGTAATTTTCAAAGGTGGTAATAACAGCATTAGCTTCAAGTTGCATTGGTTCATTTGAATCATTAATCATGGCTTCTATCTTCGTTCTCGTTATCTTTTCAACGGGTTCATGTCATGACACAGCAGAATACAGGGCGTACTCTGCTGCTTGTTACTTCTCTTACTTTACCCGCATTCCCGGCTCAGCACCATCATCTGGATTCATAATCCAAAGGTCTTTACCACCTGGGCCTGCTGCTAAGACCATGCCTTCTGACATTCCAAAGCGCATTTTGCGTGGCGCTAGGTTCGCCACCATCACGGTTAATTTGCCTTCCAAGTCTTCAGGGTTATAAGCAGATTTAATTCCCGCGAAGACTTGCTTGGTGACGCCTTTGCCTAGGTCTAATTGAAGTTTTAATAATTTGTCAGCGCCTTCCACGTGTTCCGCTTTGGCAATTTTAGCGATACGCAGATCAATTTTATCGAAATCACCGAACTGGATCTCATCTTTAATCGGGTCATCTAACTGTGGCTCATCAACCTGCTTTTCATCAAGTTGGGCTTCTTCTTGTAAATCTTCTTTAGAGTCTTCGATCATTGCTTCAACCTGCTTCATGTCGATACGTTGCATCATTGGTTTGAACTTATTGATTTCATGGCCAGTTAGTACGTCTTGAGCGCTGGCCCAGTCAAGACTATCCACTTTGAGGAAGTCTTGTACTTTGCCCGCAAGCTCCGGCAATACTGGCGCTAAATAAGTTGCTAGCACTTTAAACATATTGATACCAAGACTGCATACTTGGTGTGCGCGCTCTTTTGTCTCGTCGTTTTTGACCAGTTTCCAAGGCTCTTCGTTGGCAATGTAAGCGTTGGCTTTGTCGGCTAATGACATGATGTGTTTTATGGCACGACCAAACTCACGATTTTCGTAATGTTGAGCCAACTCTACGGAAGTGTCGGTAAACTCTTTCATTAAGTCCGGCTCGATAATACTGTTGCTTAACGTGCCATCAAATTGCTTCGTGATAAATCCAGAGCAGCGGCTAGCAATGTTAACTAACTTACCAACCAAGTCAGAGTTTACTCGTTGTACGAAGTCTTCAAGATTGAGGTCGAAATCATCAATACGGCTTGATAACTTCGCAGCATAGTAATAACGCAAAAACTCAGGGCGGAAATGCTCTAAGTAGGTTCTGGCCTTAATGAAGGTGCCTTTTGATTTAGACATCTTGTTGCCGTTAACCGTCACAAAACCGTGCGCCCAGACCGCGCTTGGTGTGCGGTAGCCCGCGCCATTCAAGACCGAAGGCCAGAATAAGGTGTGGAAGTAGATAATGTCTTTGCCGATGAAGTGGTAAACCTCAGCATCGCTATCCTTACCCCAGAAATCATCAAAGTTAAGGTCATCACGCTTGCTACATAGATTCTTAAAACTGGCCATGTAACCGATTGGTGCATCGAGCCATACGTAGAAATACTTTCCTTCTTCACCAGGAATTTCCCAGCCGAAATAAGGCGCGTCGCGAGAAATGTCCCACTGACGCAAGTCGTCTAGCCATTCGTTCATTTTGTTCTGAACTTCGGCTTGGACGTGTGGTACGCCTTCGCGTGTTCCAGTACTTAGCCACTCACGCAAAAAGCTTTCGAATTCTTTTAAGTCAAAGAAGAAGTGCTCTGACTCTTTAGTGATTGGGGTTGCGCCCGAAACCGCTGATTTAGGGTTTTTAAGATCGGCAGGGGTGTAAGTCGCACCGCAATTATCACAGTTATCACCGTATTGATCTTCTGACTCACACTTAGGGCAGGTGCCTTTTACAAAACGATCCGGCAAGAACATCTTCTTTTCAGGATCGTACAGCTGATTAATGGTTTTAGAGCTAATATGACCTTTTTCTTTGAGCTTGAGATAAATGCCCTGAGTCAGCTCTTTCGACTCTTCGCTGTGTGTGGTGTAGTAATTATCAAAACCAACCAGCGCATCAGCAAAGTCTTTTTCGTGAGCTGCGTGACTTTCCTGGATGAACGCTTCAGGCGTTTTGCCTTCTTTTTGTGCACGAAGCATGACTGGCGTACCGTGGGTATCATCAGCGCAAACATAGATACACTGATGACCACGAGACTTTTGAAAACGCACCCAAATATCGGTTTGTACGTATTCAAGTAAGTGCCCGATATGGATATCACCATTAGCGTACGGCAGGGCGCTTGTGACTAAAATTTTTCGTTGCTTCTGTTGGTTTTCAGCAGTCATGAACAATACTTCGTCGTTTCGAGTGGTTTATTACAGTTATAGCGGTGAATCTTACTGGTTTTAAGCCGATTTTTCATTAACTAATTAGGGCTAGTTTATGGTTATTTTTCCCTCTTGTTCAAGAAGGCAGGTGTTAACCCATCATCTACAGCTATGGCTTGCAAATAACCTGTCATAACAAGTAGGTTTGCGGCTGAACCCAAAGGGCAGTGCTTGTTTGGCCTTTCTACGGCGTTATTGTGTTAAGCGTGTAGGTTGGCTACACAGCTAACACAATGCCTTGTATAAAACCCAAACAAACTACTGCAAAAGTGAAAAATAATCATAAACTAGCCCTAGCAGTCTTGGTTTTATGACCCAAAAGACTTAGACTTTGAGTCACTTTATTAAAACATCGAACACTTCGAGTTTATGGTCACTGAAGAACAAGTCCGCGAATACCTTTCTGAATATCGAGACCCTTTCCTAAAAGAGGATCTAGTTGATGCTAAAGTACTGAAAAGTATAGAGATAGGCGAGAAAACGGTCGAAATTGTCTTGAAACTGGGTTTCCCGCTAGGAGAGTATGAGCAACAATTGACGACTGAGCTTGGTGAGTTTTTAGCGGCCAAAGAACCTACAGTCTCCTTTAAGCTAGACGTCAGTTGGCGTGTGGATGCTCACGTGCACCCAGCAAAAGTACAGGCTATGCCCAATGTGAAGAACATCATCGCTGTGGCATCTGGTAAGGGTGGTGTAGGGAAGTCGACCACATCGGTGAATTTGGCTCTAGCTTTGAGTGCTTTAGGCGCCAATGTGGGTATTCTGGACGCCGATATTTATGGACCTAGTATGCCGATCATGCTGGGTATGCAAGGCAAGAACCCTGAAACCATCGATAAAAAATCGATACTACCGATTGAGAGCCATGGCTTACAATCCATGTCGATCGGTTACCTAGTTAAACCTGAACAAGCGATGGTTTGGCGCGGCCCAATGGCGAGCGGGGCGTTGCAACAGCTGATTAACGATACTCAGTGGAAAGATCTCGATTACTTGATTATCGACTTGCCACCGGGAACTGGCGATATTCAGCTGACGATCGCACAAAAAATACCCGTGACCGCAGCGGTGGTCGTGACCACGCCACAAGATATTGCGCTAGCTGACGCGCGTAAAGCCGTGACCATGTTCAATAAAGTTTCCGTTCCGGTGTTAGGTGTGGTAGAAAATATGGCCATGCATACCTGTTCAAATTGTGGTCACGAAGAGCATATCTTTGGGCAAGGTGGTGGTGACGCGCTGGCAAAAGAGATCGGGGTTGAGCTACTAGGGAGTCTGCCTTTATCGCTGAATATCCGTGAGCAGACGGATGCTGGCGAACCGACGGTGGTGAAAAAGCCTGAGTCAGAGGTGACTAAGCGATATGTGGATATTGCGCAGCGTATGGCTGCGAAACTTTCGCTAGAGGCGAAGGATTTTAAGGCGAGTTTTCCCAGCATATCGATAGAAAATACATAGAAAATGGCCTTTTTGCGCTATAACTTTGTCAGCTTTCCGTACTCGAGCAGTCATGTATTTCACATACACTCCTGCTCTCCGTGCGTCGCTTTCGCGTTCTAGATGCAAAAATTCACATTTTTTTAATAATACAGTTATAGAAAAAGATTAATAATAGAGTAGATAAATTATGAGCATAAAATCAGATAAGTGGATCCGTCGTATGGCGGAAAATGAGGGGATGATCGAGCCGTATGAGCCAGGGCAGGTTCGTCATATTAATGATCAAAAGATCGTGTCTTACGGTACATCGAGTTATGGCTACGATGTACGCTGCTCGGATCATTTTAAAATCTTCACCAACGTTCATTCGAGCGTGGTTGACCCCAAAAACTTTGACGAAAATAGTTTTGTTGATGTCAAAAGTGATGTCTGCATCATTCCACCGAATTCTTTCGCACTAGCCAGTACCGTCGAGTATTTTCGCATTCCACGTAGTGTGCTAACGGTGTGTTTAGGTAAATCCACCTACGCACGTTGCGGTATCATCGTTAACGTTACGCCGCTAGAGCCTGAGTGGGAAGGGCATGTGACGCTTGAGTTCTCAAACACCACACCATTACCTGCAAAGATTTACGCAAACGAAGGTGTCGCTCAGATGTTGTTCTATGAGTCGGATGAAGTCTGTGAAACCTCGTATAAAGATCGAGGTGGTAAGTACCAAGGCCAGCGCGGAGTGACGTTACCAAAAACGTAAAACTCATTGCTAAATTCAGTTTTCATTCATGTAACTTCGCCATAATAGCAACTACTGAATGGTTCAGTTAATTTATGGAGAAAATAATATGAAACTTAAATTATTAGCAGCTGTAGTCGCAGCGACGTTTGCTGGCAGTGCCGCAGCAAAAGATGTGTCTTATAACAACGCGAGCATTGGCTGGAGCCAATCGACTTTTGATGTAGACGGTGGTTCTGACTTGGATCTAGACGGTATTAGCGGTGGCCTATCTTTTGACCTTGCCAACAACTGGTACCTGAAGCTTGATGCGACCAGACAAAGTGGTGAAGAGTCTGGTGTTGACTTAGACATGGATCTGGCAACAGTAAACTTAGGTTTCAATACGGCAATGTCAGCTAATACTGATTTTATCGCAGAATTGGGTTATGCAAGATCTGATGTTGAGGCAAGCTTTGGCGGTGTTACAGCTTCTGAAGATGAAGGCGCAGCCAATGCGCTAGTTGGTTTCCGAGGCATGGCTACGGACAACTTCGAGTGGGGCGCGTCAGTTCAACACATGGATTTTGACGACTCAATGACATTCGTAAACCTTGAAGGTCGTTATCACTTTACTGAGAACTTCTCATTAGGTTTAGAAGGTAAATTTGAAAGCGATGTTAATATCTATGCTCTAGAAGCCCGTTTCGACTTCTAGTAGATGTTGAGTTCAAAAAAAAGCAGCTTCGGCTGCTTTTTTTGTATCTTGAACTTGTGAGTAACGTAGATGAAAGTAACGTTTACCAGCCGCCACCTCCGCCACCGCCACCACCGCCTCCAGAGAAGCCTCCGCCGCCAAAGCCACCACCAGAGCTGAAGCCGCTACCTGAAGTAGAGCCTGGCGGTGTCGCAGAAGCTACCACGCTGCTTAACACCTGAGTGCTTAGCTGCGAGGTCATGGTATTAATGCCTATATGATTATTGGTAGCGTTGAACCAAGTAGGTTTTGACATGGCTGGACCATCTTGTTGTATAAACTGGTTTTGTAGTCGATCACCGAAATAATCAGCCCAAGTTTCTTCGATATCTAGCGCAAAGGCGTAAGGAAGATAACGTTCAAAATTGCTTGGAGTTTTGGTTAGCGGATATTGCTGTCTTAATTGATCGGTTTCGGCGATGGTCAGGTAGTGTTTGAGGCCTTCAGCTTTATCCATGAACTTCCGACCAACAACTGTTGGAGCTTTAATAAAGAGTCCAAAAATGAAGTTTATAGCTAAATGTAGTCCAATCACGATGATCGCTGGTAACGCTATATTAGCAAAAGGATCCTTAAAGATAACCCCAAGAAACACACTTGCCGCAGAGAGCAGAATACCAATAACCAAGTAGCTGGCGTTAAGGTTAAAGTATTTCTTCTTGTAATCTTTCTCCAGGGATTTTTTATGCGCATACAGAGCGTCAACAAAAACCTCGTTATCGGCTTCCTCGGTCGATTGGTAGGCATTATTGGCAAAAAGATTATCGGCAATAGCTTCTTCACCAGCAGAGAAGTCGACTTTTTTTCCTGTTCGAGTAAATATGAATTTGTCTTCAGACTTATCCTCATCAATAGTCAGATAGCCTTTTACTGCAAGGGAAATTAAAGCCGTAGTGAAGGTCTTGTGATCATAATAATTGCGCAAAATATACCGCATCGCCGCAGGTGATTCTTTTTGAGGCGGATCATAGATCGGGATAATGACGCCAGACTTGGGATCTTTGCCTACTTTTAGCCAGACAATAATATGATACGCCAAGACCACCAGTAGTCCTGCGATAAAAATAATTAAATGAAGGTTTTGGCCCAGTAATGTTTGGTAGCGTTCTAACGCTGTTGGAACTGTGACATGCCCTTTGGGCCAGCCCACGCCAATGGTAAAGCCTTCGGCTGGTTTAAGCTCGCTTAGCGTTTCAAACTTTATCATCTTTTTTGTATGTTCCACTAGCCGATAACTCTTACCAGTTTCACCGAAATAGCCTGTGTAGCCTTGATGCTTAACATCGCTTGGCCAAATGTCAGAAGGGAAGTGGATAGTCACGGTCGCGTAATTGATCGGAAGCTTCCAGTCGTTACCCGTAACATTCCAATAGAGTTCGTCATATTCCTCAAAGTGCCCAAGCTGATGACTGGTTTTATAGGCAATGGTGTATGTGTGCAGGCCATCTCGAAGGAGTTGGTGTTTGTCACCAATATAAATCCTAACTCCATTTCTTAAGTTGTGAGTAAACCACGGCGCTAGCCTGCCATCTTTGGTGATGCTTTGAATATCAAACCCCACCTGATAGGTATTTCCCAGTCGGTCTTGGTAGGTTGTGGGAAAGTCTCTGTAGATACCTCGACGGACTAGGCGACCCTTTGATCTGATATTAATGGTTTCAATAACGGTTAGGCTTGAATCTTGGTGGATTGTGATATCACTATGAAACTCTAAGATCCGCTCGTCAGCGCTTGCTTGGAAAGTAGCAAGAGTGGCGATGATAAGAATTAAGCTAGCCAATAATGATTTAGTCATTCATGTCCACCTTAATGGCTTTTGCCATCTCAGGGGTATCTAACTCAAAAAACTCTGCGTCTTTGAAGCGAAAAAGGTTGGCGATAAGGTTATCGGGAACTTGCTGAAGCTTTGTGTTATACACTTTGACGCTGCCGTTGTAGTAGCGTCGAGCGTACTGAAGCTTATCTTCAGTATCAGTGAGAGCTTGCATCAACTGGAGGAAGGAGCTATTGGCTTTGAGCTCGGGATAAGCTTCTTGAAGTAGTATTAACTTATCCAGCCGATTGTTAATTTTGGTTTCAAGCTGCTGTTGCTGAGTGGGTGAGTGACTTTCTTCGGCACTTCTGATGAGGGTTGTGAGCTCCAACGTCTCTTTTTCATAATCCTTGTAGGCTTTAACCGTTTTGACCAGCTCAGGTATTAAGTCATGTCGTCGCGTAAGCTGAACATCAATATCGCTCCATGCGGAGCTGACTTGGTTTTTAAGCGCTATGATTTTGTTGTAAGAAAATAAGCCCCATAGAATGATCAGTGCGGCGGCAGTGGTTATTATTATCGTCATCTAGATTCGTCCCTAATAAACTCTAAATGATGATAAGTGGATATGTGGCGGATTTCAACTCGATGAATCCGCCAAGTTATGCTGAGTTAAACGGTTAGTCGCGGGTGTATATCGTCAATATTGGAAATTTGCTTGAGTCAAAGCTGAGGGTAAGGGTTTGGGTTTCTCTACCTTTGAAGCTAACTTTTGTTTCGTAGGGCGATATTCTTTGGCCATTGGCATAGAGAGCCATGATTTGGTCGCTCACAAAAATTCGGTTTCCAGACGAGTTATTGCGCAACGTCACCACAACCTTTCGATCACCATACTCGTTGCTCATGGTGACATAGTTGACGACCTCAAAGTCACTGAGTTCTGGATAACGGTTATCGTCATTAGGAAATTGAAACTCGATATCCTGATTCACGCTTTTGTCGATGGTAAGTGCATCACGCTCGTAGTCTTTGGCGTGAGATACGGTGGAAAACGTTAGAGATATCAATGCAGTGAGTAGTGCCTTTTTCATTATTGTTCCTTCTCCTTAAATGATAATTACCAGTCCTGGGCAACAAGCTTGGCTTGCTCTTCACCCTCTTTAATTCTTTGGACTTGTACGGGAAGCATGTTGTCTTCTAACGCAAACCAAAAGTTAGTTTTGCGGTCTCGATCTTTTTCATTGAGCTGAACCTTGGCTGTTCTGATGTCGCCTTTGCCAGTTTTGATGATTTCTTCACCAATGACTTTGAATTCGTGATGTCGAATGCTGCCACGATAGCTGATATCAATCGGTGGTATAGGCTTTTGGGTCATCAGGTGCTCACGAATCATAGTGACTTGAGTCAACTGATCCAGATAACCAATCTTCAGTGGTTGTGTCCATTTGGCGTCTTTGTAGGAACCTTGCTCAGTAAGATTGCTCCAGTCAAAGTTCTGCAGCAGGGTCGTATCTGAGCGGAGACTGGTTTCGGAAAGGCGCTGATAGACGAGCGGTAAGATGTGTTCAGCATCAATCATAAAGCGGCTTGTTTCTCGGCGCTTGTCTGATAAGAAATAATAGCTGATATCAGACTCCATCGATATTTGCCACTGGCCGTTGCTCAGCTGCGTCAGCTGCCTGGAAGCTGTACCAACGTCATCACCTTCATGAAGCACTTCGTAGGTAATAGAGTAGGGTTTTAGCGCGGAAAATTGTTGCTCTTCAGCAGCGAGTGGTGACGTAATCAATAGTGCGATAACAAGCAGTATTGTGTTAACGAGTAGATATAGCGTTTTATTGGATAGGCTTACCGTCGATGAAAGCTTTGCCGTCTCGGTAATCGAGTCGATCGTTACAGAATCGAGCGACAACTTCTGGGTAGAGCTGGTGCTCTTGTCGTTGAACTTTTTGCTGTAAACTTTGCTCAGTATCACTGTCTTCCACCTCAACTATTCTTTGAGCGATCACTGGACCACCATCAAGTTCGGCGGTAACAAAGTGAACGCTGACACCATGTTCCTTATCACCATTCTCTAATGCTCGCCTATGAGTATGCAAGCCTTTATATTTTGGTAGTAGAGAAGGGTGGATATTGAGCATCTTACCCTCGTAAGGCTGAACAAACTCTGAATTTAAAATACGCATAAAGCCAGCCAGCGCGATTAGATCAGGCTTAAGCTCGTTAATGGCTTTAGAGAGTTCAGCTTCAAATGAGGCACGACCATCGAATTGTCGATGGTCGATGACGATAGTGGGGATGTTCGCTCGCTCTGCGCGCTCTAGGCCAAGCACATCGGGCTTGTTACTGATAACGGCGACGATGTCACCGTTAATCGCTCCGAGCTCGATAGCATCGATTAATGCTTGTAAGTTAGAGCCACTGCCAGAAATGAGGACAATGATCCGTTTCGTTGCCACGGAGCGAGTGTTATTAGATGACAAAAGATAATTACCCGTTAAAGGATGACAGAGTCTTCGTCGTCTTCGCGTGTTTCAATATGACCTATGGTATAGACCTTCTCGCCCATCATCTCAAGCATATCTTTGGCTTTTTCGGCATTGTCTTTACCAACCACTAGCACCATGCCAATACCACAGTTAAAGGTTCGGTACATTTCTAGACGGTCAACGTTGCCTTCTTGTTGAAGCCACTGGAATACTTTTGGCATGCTCCAAGCGTTAGTATTGACCACAGCTTTAGCTTGCTTAGGTAACACGCGAGGCAAGTTCTCTTGTAAACCACCGCCGGTAATGTGTGACAGTGCTTTAACTTCGACTTCTTTGAACAGGCGAAGGAGGGGTTTGACGTAGATTTTGGTTGGCTCAAGCAAGGTTTCACCCAACGTCTTGCCGTCATCAAACGCTTCATTGATATCCGCATCACTGACTTCTAGGATTTTACGAATCAATGAATACCCGTTTGAGTGAGGGCCGCTTGACGCAAGTCCTAGCAACACATCACCAGATCTAACTTTGCTGCCATCGATAATTTTCTTTTTATCAACGATACCCACACAGAATCCAGCTAAATCGTAATCATCGCCTTCATACATACCGGGCATTTCAGCCGTTTCGCCTCCAATTAAGGAGCAACCAGATTGCTGGCAGCCTTCTGCAATGCCAGTAACAACATCAGCTGCAACATCAACATCAAGCTTGCCAGTGGCGTAATAGTCTAGGAAGAACAAAGGTTCAGCGCCTTGAACAATCAAATCATTAACACACATAGCAACTAGATCGATGCCGACGGTATCATGCTTGTTTAAGTCCAGTGCTAAGCGTAGTTTGGTGCCAACACCATCAGTTCCAGCGACGAGAGCAGGCTCTTCATAGCCGCGTGGCAAATCAAATAGAGCGCCAAAACCACCAATATTTCCGAGTACTTCGGGACGGTGTGTTTTTTTGCAAACGTCTTTGATACGGTCAACTAACGCGTTTCCAGCGTCAATATCAACGCCCGCATCTTTGTAACTTAGTGACTTTTTGTCGCTCATTGAAAATCCTAAAACTGATGACTAGAAGATTAAAGTCGCAATTTTACTAGAAGCGGGCTGCTATAGAAAGCCGGATAACAAGAAAGATAGGTAAAAAGGGGTATAAAAAAAGCGGCCGAAGCCGCTTTTGGGTGAAAGTCTGGGGGAGATCAGTGACTTTCGTAAGCTTTACTTGTTGTTACTGTCTCGACAGTCCTGTATTAACGAGGCTGTTGAGGAATAATCGTCAACTCAACACGACGGTTCTTAGAGCGGCCGCTTGCGTTTTCGTTAGAAGCGATAGGGTAACGCTCACCATAGCCTTTAACGTGTAAACGACCGGCTTGGATTTCGCGTTGACGCAAGTAGCTTGCAACGCTCGCAGCACGCTTTTCAGATAGCGTTTGGTTGTAAGCGTCAGAACCTACTGAGTCCGTGAAACCAGCAACTTCTAAGTTAGTATCAACAAACTTATAAAGCACTTTTGCTACTGAGTCTAAGACCGGATAGAAGCTTGCGCTAACGTCGTGACGGTCAGTATCAAACGTAATATCGCCTGGCATGATGAGCTGAATGTTGTCGCCATCACGCTGAACGCCTACGCCTGTACCGGCTAGTTCTTCACGAAGCTCGGCTTCTTGGTGGTCCATATAGGCACCAACACCGGCGCCAATCGCACCACAACCTAACGCTGCGTTACGAGCATGTTTACTGTTTTCTGTTGCGCCAATCAGGCCACAAACTACGGCGCCTACGGCACCATATTTAACCGCTTTACTGGTTTTCTCTTCACCAGTATAAGGGTCAAGTACTGTACAACCCGAAGCGAATAGTGCTGCTAAAGTTGCTGTTGCTAATGTTTTCTTTACAGAGGTCAATTTTTTCATCGGTAATATCCTCATATTTCCCCAAAGTTTGATTGCATTATAAAAAGATTAAGTGAATGCAAACTGAATTAGCAACACTATATCAATAGCCCGTGAATTTTATGTAGTAATAGCCAGCTAGATGTGACGTATAGCACAAAAGAGTGGCCCGAATTTACACAATTTCAAGAAGTTAGCTTTTTAGAGCGTAGATTGCCGGCAAGTTACGATACAAGCCTTGATAATCCATTCCACAACCGAATAGGTAACGGTCTTCGACGGCTAAGCCAATAAAATCAGGCTTAAATCCTGAGGTGGGCTTTCGCTTATGGAGCTTGTCGGTCAGTACAGCGGAGTGAACGCTTTTGGGGTGACACTGACGGCACTTGCTATCAATAGCTTCTAAGGTCAAGCCTTCATCAAAAATATCATCGAGCAATAAAATATGATGGCCTCGTATATCCTTGGTTTCTGGGCGACATTTCCACTCGAGGGCTGCGCCCGACGTATGGTGGCCATAACGGGTTGCATGCAGATAATTGAGCTGTAAAGGAAAAGTCAGGTAGCGGAGTAGCTGTCCCGTGAAGTAGAGACCACCATTCATAATGCAGTAAACCTTAATCGGCGAGCCATCATACTCAGCTGAGGAGTAGTGACGGTTTAGCTCATCTGCTAATGTTTGGATAGCTTGGTCAATATGACTTTGACTAATAATAACTTCAGCATCTGTCTCGAGGTTGAAGCTCGGCTCGGTAAATTGGTTCAATGGCAACGACTTATACGGTTAAGATCAGTAAGGCACCATGATATAGCGATGAGCTTACTTTTAAAATGTTAGAAAGCATAATATATCAAAAGATTGGATGGCATGGCCTAGCGTCAATTTCAAAAGCTGATAAAATAGCCGGTAAATTTATAGTCTTAAGCTTATTTTATTCACTAATTCAATGAATTAGCCAGTTTTCATAGGCTTGAATATACACAGAGCGCTAGGGTAACGGATATGACAGATTCTCGTTTCAAGCTGATGTTGATGGTTGTAGCATTTATCACAGCCTTCGCTTTGAGCTCAGCGGCTAAAGCGGAGCGGTTGACCGATCTATATACGGCGACATGGCCGGTGGCTAGTCAGTCTTCATCGGAACGCGCTCAAGCGATCAGAAACAGTTTGCAGCAAGCGCTCATTCGAGCGAGTGGCAGCAGAAATGTTGCACGTTCGCCGGCGGTTCAGTCTGCACTGGCAGATGCCGAGTCTTACCTGCGTCGTTATTCATATCAACGGCTGTCTGCGTCCGAGCAAATGATTTATGAGAAGCCCTTATTGCTCAAGGCAACGTTTGATAAGCAATCGATCGTCAGTTTGCTTAAGTCTGCTTCATTGCCGATCTGGAGCGAAGACAGACCGGCAGGGTTGTTCTGGATTGCTTTTGATAATGGACAAGAACGACGTATTGTTAGCGAGCAAACTCAGTTGATGGCTGCGGGTCTGGAAATTGCTGCGCAAAGTCGCGGTCTTCCAGTGACACTGCCTTTAGTGGATATTGACGATCAGATGGCGCTGGAAACGTCGGATGTCTGGTCGCGTTTGGAAACGCCGATTGAAGCTGCCAGTAAGCGCTACGCTAATGATTATTGGGTCGCTGTCAGCATGTCCAAGGAAACGAGCCAATGGCAAGCGACTTGGAAAGTGAAGCTGTATGGTAAAGTACAAAGCTTTTCTACCAGTGGCTTGACTTCGTATGAAGCGATGCAGGGCGGTGTTAACCGAATCGCTGATATTCTAGCGGGCAAATTGGCTGTGGTTTTATCGGATCAGGCTCAGGAAATCATGATTTCTGTGGAAAACATTATCGACTTTGAGTCTTATGCGAGCGTTCAAAAGTTCTTAAACTCGCTTGGCATGGTGCGCTCAGCAAGTGCGATCGAGGTGTCTCAAGACAGAGTCTTGTTTAAGGTTGAGTCATTAACTGCTCCACAAAGCTTGATCGAAGCGATAAAATTAGGGAATAATCTCCAGCTGTCTGAGCCTAGTTATGGCTACAGTAACGTTGGCGAGCAACTTACAGGTGACTTCCATTTTGTCTGGAGACAACCTGGACTATAAAAATAAGTTAATAAAAACATGGGCTTAAGTACGATTCCAAACATTATTACGATATTGCGAGTGATGCTGATTGCACCATTCGCATATTTCATGTGGCAACAGGATTATGTCCCTGCGCTTGTCATATTCTTAATTGCGGGGCTTTCTGACGGTCTCGACGGGCTTTTGGCGAAGCGCTTTAACTGGCAAAGTCGTTTTGGCTCCATTACGGATCCATTGGCCGATAAGGTTCTTTTATTTGTAGCCATTTTGTTGTTGGTGATGAAAGGGCAGCTCTCTTGGACGCTCTTTTGGATTTCTACAGGTCGGGATCTCTTTATTGTCGGTGGCGCAACGGCTTACCATTACTTGGTTGAGCCTTATGAAATGCGACCGACCTTAATCTCGAAATGGAATACTGCTTTATTAATACTGCTGGTTCTGTTGGTGTTGGTCGATCTTGCTTGGTTTGCGTTACCGTCCCAGCTCTTAAGTAGCCTTGAAGTCGGTGTCATTATTACCTGTATTATCAGTGGCCTTCATTACATCTGGCTCGGCATTTGCCACTACCGTTCTCGTGGAAAAGGCAGCTCCCTGAAGCCTCAGGCTAAGGACAAAAGACACGTGGCTGAAAGTACTGCTGAGAAAAGCTCTTAGCAGCGGATATTAGGGATTATGCAACAACTACCACTGGATATAGAGCTCAAGGCTGATGCTACTTTCGATAACTTTGTCACCGGTAGTGATGGTAACTCTCAGTTGCTGTCACGTTTGCAGTCGGCGGCTCAGGGCGAGGCAGATTTTATTTACCTCTATGGTGAGCCGGGGACCGGCCGCTCACATTTATTACAAGCTTTTACTCAGCATTACTCTGAAAACCTTCCTCATTCGTTAGTCGCTTACTTGCCGCTGGAGAATAGTCAATTAGTGCCGGATATGGTTGAAGGTTTAAGTGGCTTTGATGCTGTCTGTATTGATGGTTTTGAGCGGTGTGTTGGCGATAAGGCGTGGGAAACAGCTTTATTCAATCTTTATAACCAACTTAAAGAGCAAGGCAAAACCTTGATCATCTCTGGAGCAGAAGCTCCCCAAGCCTTAAAGCTTACCTTAGCTGATCTCAAGTCGCGCCTCAGTGCCATGCTGATACATGCGATTCAACCATTGTCGGATGATGATAAGCGGCTGTTGATCCAGAAAAAAGCCAAAGAAAGGGGGCTGGAGTTAAGCGATGAGGTCGCTAATTTCCTACTTTCTCGTCAACAAAGAGACTTACCACACTTGTTGGGAATGCTGGAAACGCTTGACCAAGCATCATTACAAGCGCAGCGTCGCTTAACGATTCCTTTCGTTAAGCAAGTCTTAGAACTTTAAGCGTTTTCTTTTTCTTCAAACAAAAACTCAAGACTGGATTTTGCGTGTCTGAGGTGAGGAATAACTATTGAACCACCAACCAGCATCGCCACGCCCATCGCTTCATCAATTTCCTGCTTATTCCAGCCTTGCTTAACCGCTTGCTCTAGGTGATAGTCGATACAATCATTACAGCGTAAAACCATGGAAGCGACTAAGCCCAGTAACTCCTTTGTTTTACTGTCCAAGTGACCTTCACCGTAAGCCGTTTTATCCAAACCAAAGAAGCGTTTAATGAGAAGGCTATCGGTATCCAAAGCCTTTTCATTACCCGCTTCGCGCTCGGCTCTAAATACCTCAAATGGGTGTTTGCTATTGTCTGACATATTGATTCATCCAAAACATAAAAAAGTCATTGTACAAAGTTGATTTATAAGCACAAGTAAAACCAAGTTGTGCTCTGTTTTCAAGTACTTATCTATGGTATAAAAGGGAGTGGTCTGGGAGAGCTATGAGGAAAATTGCTCGTATGAGTGACAACAAAGAAAAACTCTACAATATATTGGTTCAAGGCGCCGATACTTGGAATCGGTGGCGCAAGGAAAACTCTAAAGAAGACATTATATTTGATGGTTTGGACCTAAGAGGACTGGACCTATCTGACTGTGATTTATCCGAAGCGAGCTTTGTTGGAACCAATATCGCTTACGCAGACTTAAAAAACTCGGTGTTAATCGCCAGTAATTTAACCGATGCCAATCTCTGCTACTGTAACCTGTCCAATGCGAAGCTGATTGCGGCAAACCTAAAGCAAGCTAACCTGAGCCATGCAAATTTACTTCATGCCAACCTTTTAACGGCCATTTGCCACCGAACCGATTTGTCGAATGTGGATTTGCGCGATCATGATCTGCGTGGTCAAGATCTTCGTGAAGCCAACCTAAGTGGTGCCGATCTTCGTGGGCAAAACCTTGAAGGTTTGGATATGCACGGGGCTAAGTTGATTGGCTCAAAAATGGAGCGCGTTAATCTTAGAGACACCAATTTGAACGGTGCTGATTTATCGGATGTCGATTTGTCGAACTGTAATATTGACGGCGTCACCTTGAAAAGTGCTAATTTAAGTAATGTGAACTTGTCCTCGCAAAATCTTGCGGGCTTTAATCTATCCAAAGTTAATTTTCAGGGTGCGGACCTGCGAAGTGCGAACTTATGTAAAGCGAATTTAGATGGTGCGAAATTGAGTTCGAGTAAGTTGTGGCAGGTGCAAACAAAAGGCTGGTCTATCCGCAATATCGAGTGTTCGCATGCCAGCTGGGATCAGCGAGGTCGCGACTTTACACACTATTCGCCACATCAGTTTGAGAAACTATTCTCGGATAAAATTACCTTTATACTGCGCTACCAACGCATGTTGTCCTACCAGGATCTAGCGACCTTGCCGTTTTTGATCGAGCACTTAGAGGCGAGTTATTGGGGCTGTAAACTGAGAATTCGTGATATTCGCAATGAGCCTGGCGATACTCGCGCCATACTGGTGGTGGAAGACACCGGTGGACTGAATCCCTCGGTGCTCGAAAGCAGTTTGCAGCATGAGGCTGATAAACTTCAATCGATTCAAATCAGTTTACAGTCTGAGCGCAAGTTGCAGTTTGAAATTCGAGAGTCGTTACAGGCAATTAAAGATAAGTATTGGCCAAAACTGCTGGAGCTATCTGAGATCGACAGTGATGCGAAAACACGTCGCTTGGCCGTTCTCTTTACTGACTTAAAAGGCTTCTCCAATTGGAATGAAGAGGAGCGAACAGACAAACTTTCTTTATTTAGAGGCTTGTTAAAACCGGTACTTAAAAAGTGGAACGCCAGTTACCCCAATATGGAAGGGGACTCACTTCGAGCTACGTTCCAGTCAGTCGAGCAGTCACTCCATTGTGCGGCAATGATGCAACGTGTGTTAGCCGGAGCGGGTTTTTCATTGCGCATTGGTTTGGACATTGGCGAAGTTAAAATTACCCACAACGAGATTACCGAACAATTAGACATTGAAGGCGATGCGATTAATTTTGCAGCAAGACTGGAGTCCATGGCTGACTCCGGGCAGGTGCTGGTGTCTGAGAATGTTCGACATTACGCCATTCAGTCTGATGCGCCTTTTAATTTTACAGAGCATCGTTTAGCGCTGAAAAAAGCGGTTGGTGATAAACAAGCGGGTGATACTATCGTCTGCTACAGTTCGAAAAGTGCACTCGAGGATTAGTCATGGTGACGTACGTTAAACGTGTTGCTGTCATTTTATTGGGGCTGAGTTTGTGGAAGGTAAGCCACGCAGAATCACAAGACATTATGGTGCTGCCAGTCTCTATAGATGATGCCGGTAGTTATCACATCGCCGCTGAACCACTGCATATCACTTATCGCGAAGGTTATGATAATCAACCCAAGTTTAGTCACGATGGGCAGTCGCTATTTTTTACGCGAATGCAGCCAAGAGTCGATAAAGCATCAGAAGCGCAAACTGATATCTATCGTTATCAGTTCGGTAGCGGCA